>NZ_JYMS01000026.1:494104-686385 GCF_000938285.1 Bradyrhizobium sp. LTSP857
ACGGCAGCGGCGGCGGCAGCCGGCGTCGTCGGCGGCTCGCTGTTGCTCTCGAGCATCCGCGGCATGATGGGCGGATCGCACCAGCAGGCCTTTGGCGATACCAACGCCTCGGGCGACCGCAGCCCGTGGAGCGGTAGCGACCAGTCCAGCGGCTCGCTCGCGCGCGACGCCGGCCTCAACGACATCGGCTCGAACCGCAGCAGTGACTCGCGTCGGGGCTTCACCGATCAGGCGTCGAACGATCGGGACAACAACGATCAGAACGACGATCACCAAAACTACGACGACAACGTGGACATGGCCGACAACAGCGATTTCGGCAATGACGACGGCGGCAACGATTCCGTGTAAGGCTGCTCCATCAAACAAAAACGGCCGCCCTTGAGGCGGCCGTTTTCATTTCGAGCATCAGCCGCTCACATCACCACGACCTTCGTGCCGACATTGACGCGGCCGTAGAGGTCGATGACGTCCTCGTTGCGCATGCGGATGCAGCCGGAGGAGACGTTGGTGCCGATGGTCCAAGGCTCGTTGGAGCCATGGATGCGGTAAAGCGTGGAGCCCAGATACATCGCGCGCGCGCCGAGCGGATTTTCCGGGCCGCCTTCCATGTGCCTGGGCAAGTCGGGACGGCGTGCGATCATTTCCGCCGGCGGCGTCCAATCCGGCCATTCGCGCTTGGCCGTGATCGACTTCACGCCGGACCAGGTGAAGCCCTCGCGTCCGACGCCGATGCCATAACGCATCGCCCGGCCGCTGCCCTCGACGAGATAGAGAAACTTGTTCGAGGAATCGACCACGATCGTGCCGGCACTTTCCTTGCCGCTATAGTCAACAAGTTGTTTCTCGAATTTCGGATCGAACTGACGCTGCCGCGGGTCGACGGCCTCCTGCTGGAGGCCGGCCCCCTGCATCTGCGGCTCGCCCATCGGCGGCAGGCGGCGCGGATCATTATAACCCGGCTGCTGCTGGTACATCGGCTGCTGCGGAGCATAGGCCGGGCCGCGGCCGGGCCCATCGCCGAACAGGAACTCGATGAAGCCGCCGCCCATGTTCGCATTGGAGGCGACACGCACCGGCGCTGGCGGCACCTGCGGCTGATAGAGCACCGCGGGCGGATCGTTCGGCACCGTATTATCGAAGGCGCTGGCGCTGGTTGCGCCGGCAATGAAGGTGCAAGCGCTGCCAAGCAGCGCGACAGACATTTTCTTGAACATCGACGTACTCTGTACTGTTTCGTCTAGTTACATTCGCCGTCGAACGCGGCTTGCTGATCAGCGCTCGCGACGTGGTCAATAAAGAGCAAAAGGCGTTTTGTTTGGTAAACGGAGGCGGCGTTTCGATTCACCATTTCGCCAAGCGAGGGGCAATTTGGCGATCAGCGTTTATTTTCGGTGAACACCGCAATTGCATGGTTAACCGGCGGTTTTGACCGCGTCGCGCGCGGCCGCACAACAGTTCCGGCCGTGAACTCCGTGTTAAATCGCTTCTGCCTAAAAAGACGCGTGAGTGAGGTGGGGGGAGTTCCTAATGGCTATTCACCGCAAACGTTTTCGTGTCGAGGAGGCTATTGTCGGCGAGATGCCCAGCCCCGAAATGATTGAGGAGGCAGCGCCGATGCATAGCGAGATCATGGCAGAGCTGCGTGCGATCCGCGCACAGATGGCGAAAGGCATTACGCCTGCGCCCTTGTCCGGCAGCGCAGCCATGGCGGCGATCGACGCCTCCACGGCCCAGGAGCTTACCGACGCGCGCACGATGCTTGAGACCTACCGGGCTCAGATCGAGCAGTGCGAGAAGCTGAAGGTCGAGCTCGACCTCATCCATGACGCCATCGATCGTACCAAGCGCGAGATCGCGACGCTGCACGGCAAGAGCTTTGACGGCGGCGAAATGGCCAAGGTCAATGGCGAGCTCGGCGCCGTGGTCGGCGGCACCGAGCAGGCGACCCAGCAGATCCTCGAAGCCGCTGAATCGATCGACCAGGCGGCCAGTGCGATGTCCAAGGTCCAGTCCGCCGATCAGCAGAAGCGTCTGGCCGACGACATACAGGAACGCGTCATCTCGATCTTCGAGGCCTGCAACTTCCAGGACCTGACCGGCCAGCGCATCAGCAAAGTCATGGGCACGATGAAATTCATCGAGCAGCACATCAATGCGATGATGGACATCTGGGGCGGCGTCGACGCGATCAAGTCGCACGTGCCGGCGCAGGTCGACACCCGCAGCGACGACGACAAGCTTCTCAACGGCCCGAAGCTCGCCGGCGACGTCGGCCACGCCTCGCAGGACGACATCGACGCGCTGTTCGACTGATCGGACGCGACATACGGAAAAGCAAAACGCCGGCGAGAGCCGGCGTTTTTGTTGTTCGTCATTGCGAGCGAAGCGAAGCAATCCAGACTGCGTCCGCAGAGACAGCCTGGATTGCTTCGTCGCTTCGCTCCTCGCAATGACGAGTGGTTAGACGGGTACCCCGATCACGCCCTGGGCGCGCAGCGGACGTAGACCATGTTGCCGTAGCGGGTGGCGGCGTCCTTGTCGACGAAGCGGGTGATCATGACGCGGCCGTCGAAGGAGACGATCTCGCGGTCCTGCTCGCCGGGCGTCGGGCCGGACGGGCCGATATAGTTCTTGCCGCCGGGCGAGCCCTTCAGCCGCAATTCCTGCGGTGTTGCCTGGTCGGCCAGATGCATGACAACGCCGCCGGAGGTCCCGGCGCCGATCACGTAAGGATTCTTGCACTGGGCCCGGGCGGCCGCCTCGGTGCGGGCACGGTCGGCCGGGTTCTGGAACGAGGCGAGCCCCCAGCGGCCGACGATCTCGTCGGCGCGGATCGACGCCGGCATTTCCGGCCCGACGCCGGGCTCGGCCGCGGGCGGCGGCGAGGATGACGAAAAGGACGGCAGGCTCAAGCCGCCGCCACAGGCGCCAAGCAGCAGCGCCAGGCAAGAGGCCGCCGCCAGATTGGCAACCGTGCGTGCGTGAGCTGAACTGATCATAGCATTCCCCCGAGCAAGACCACGGCCGCACCCCTCCCGCAGCCAAGCGCAAAACCGCTGGCGGAGCAATGACGTCCTAATATACGCCGGCGCCCCGAACGAGTTTCCAATGCCATCATCCTATATCCGCCTCACCAATCGCTTAACCACCTTTGCTTGACAGGATCGCAGCCAAGCCATATTCCCGGGCGCACTATTAGCACTCGGGAAGACCGATTGCTAAGCGCGCTGTTCGATCCTCGGCAAGAGGATGGATGGCAGCGCTGCCCTCACCCACCTCCGCTGCTTTCGGAAAACCGAGCCTCCAAAGGGAAACGTCATGGCTAAGTCCAAATTTCGTCCGCTGCATGACCGTGTCGTGGTCAAACGTATCGATGCCGAAGCAAAGACCAAGGGCGGCATCATCATTCCCGACACCGCCAAGGAAAAGCCGTCCCAGGGCGAAATCGTCGCCGTTGGCCCCGGCGGCCGCGACGAGGCGGGCAAGCTGATCCCGATCGACCTCAAGGTCGGCGACCGCGTGCTGTTCGGCAAGTGGTCGGGCACCGAGGTCAAGATCGACAACGAAGATCTCCTGATCATGAAAGAGTCAGACATCATGGGCGTGATGGCCTAAGGCCAGACGCCTGAACGGCCGCTGAATGCCATGCCCGGATCATCAGGTCCGGGCATCCATCATTCCGCCGGGCTCGCCCTAGCGGGTCCCGGAATTGATGCGACGAACACACAAGACACATCACGAAACAAGATCCATCGCGAATAACAGGGACTGCAGAACATGGCTGCCAAGGACGTCAAGTTTTCCGGAGACGCGCGCGATCGCATGCTGCGCGGCGTCGACATTCTCGCTAACGCCGTCAAGGTGACGCTCGGCCCGAAGGGCCGCAACGTCCTCATCGAGAAGTCGTTCGGCGCGCCCCGCATCACCAAGGACGGCGTCACCGTCGCCAAGGAGATCGAGCTCGAGGACAAGTTCGAGAACATGGGCGCACAGATGGTGCGTGAGGTCGCCTCCAAGACCAACGACCTCGCCGGCGACGGCACCACCACCGCGACCGTGCTGGCCCAGGCCATCGTGCGCGAAGGCGCCAAGTCGGTTGCCGCCGGCATGAACCCGATGGATCTCAAGCGCGGCATCGACATCGCGGTTGCGGCCGTCATCAAGGACATCGAGAAGCGCGCCAAGCCGGTCGCGGCCTCCTCCGAGGTCGCCCAGGTCGGCACCATCTCGGCCAACGGCGATACCGCCATCGGCAAGATGATCGCGCAGGCGATGCAGAAGGTCGGCAACGAGGGTGTCATCACCGTCGAAGAGAACAAGTCGCTCGTCACCGAAGTCGACATCGTCGAGGGCATGAAGTTCGACCGCGGCTATCTGTCGCCCTACTTCGTCACCAACGCCGAGAAGATGACCGCCGAGCTCGAGGACGCCTACATCCTCCTGCACGAGAAGAAGCTGTCCGGCCTTCAGGCCATGCTGCCGGTGCTGGAAGCCGTGGTGCAGTCGGGCAAGCCGCTCGTCATCATCGCCGAGGACGTCGAGGGCGAGGCGCTGGCCACGCTGGTCGTCAACCGTCTCCGTGGCGGCCTGAAGGTTGCCGCCGTCAAGGCGCCTGGCTTCGGCGATCGCCGCAAGGCCATGCTGGAGGATCTCGCGATCCTGACCGGCGGCCAGCTGATCTCGGAAGAGCTCGGCATCAAGCTCGAGAACGTCACGGTGAAGATGCTGGGACGCGCGGGCAAGGTCGTGATCGACAAGGAAAACACCACGATCGTCAAGGGCGCCGGCAAGAAGCCCGACATCGAGGCGCGCGTCGGCCAGATCAAGGCGCAGATCGAGGAGACCACCTCGGACTACGACCGTGAGAAGCTCCAGGAGCGTCTTGCCAAGCTCGCAGGCGGCGTCGCGGTGATCCGCGTCGGCGGCGCGACCGAGATCGAGGTCAAGGAGAAAAAGGACCGCGTCGAGGACGCGCTCAACGCCACTCGCGCCGCGGTGCAGGAAGGCATCGTCCCCGGCGGCGGCGTCGCCCTGCTGCGCGCCAAGAAGGCGGTCGGTCGTCTCACCAACGCCAATGCCGACGTCCAGGCCGGCATCAACATCGTGCTGAAGGCGCTGGAAGCTCCGATCCGCCAGATCTCGGAGAATGCCGGCGTCGAGGGCTCGATCGTGGTCGGCAAGATCCTGGAGAACAAGTCCGAGACCTTCGGCTTCGACGCACAGAACGAGGACTATGTCGACATGGTCGAGAAGGGCATCATCGACCCCGCCAAGGTGGTGCGCACCGCGCTCCAGGACGCCGCCTCGATCGCAGGCCTGCTGGTCACCACCGAGGCGATGGTCGCCGAATCGCCGAAGAAGGAAGCCGCGCCCGCCCCGGGCGGCGGGGGCATGGGCGGCTTCTAGGCCGTTCGTTCCAATGCAATGTTGCGAAGGCCGCCTCCGGGCGGCCTTCTTTTTTGCCGACTATGTTTTTTACAGACTTGGGTTTTTTACAGATCTGGGCCCAAGCTTTCCGATTCAACCGACGGCCAAAACCCACTACGGTGGCGCCGATTCTATTGTTTGAGCATGATCCTTTCGGAAAACCGCTTCACACTTTGCGCTAACGCGGTCCTCCGGGTCCGAATCATGCTCCATTGCTCGAGGAATTCGTCGATGCGCGCGCTTCTGGTTTGCTCAACAGCCCTTTTGGCGGCTCTGCTTGCCGTCTCGCCCGAAGTCGCCTCCGCCCAGATGAAGCTGTCGCCAAAGGCGACGGCGCCCGGTGGCACGGAGACGCGCTATTTCACCTCGATCGACGGACTGATGGACGGCAATGCCGACGTGATCCTGAAGGAGACGCGGTCCGGCAAGATCGTCACGGCGGCCGTGCTCGACGTCTGCTACCCCGTCGCCAAGAATTCCGACCGCAAGGACCGCTTCGTCGTCAATCTCCAGGTCGCGGGCCAGACGCTGACCGGCACAACCTCGAGCCTTGGCGAGAAGGCGCCGGTCACCGTCAAGCTCGCGCGCAAGCCGACCGGCGACACCTTCGAATTCCGCGGCCAGATCGGCATCGGCCAGGTCATGACCGAGGTCGCCTCGCCCGACAATTCCGATCTCAGCGAGAAGGAATTTCTGGACAACCAGACCACCGATGACGGCATCACGCCGCAGCCGAAGGATTTTACCGAAGTCTCGCCGGAAGCAATCGCGGTCAAGGTCAAGCTGGATGCGGCGACCGACTTCCTGAAGAGCCTTAGGGGTCAGGACATCGAGGTGACGCTGGCGAGCCTGACCGTCGGCTGCGACGCGCTGCGCGCCGGCGAGCAGACCATCAACATGTCGGTCGATCCGGAGCGCGCGGCCGCGCTGCTCGCGAAATTCAAGGCGACGCCGGGCGTCACCGCCGCCGGCTGGACCTCCGGGATGACCGAGATGGATCGCTCCATCCGCATCGCCGCAGCCGACTGGCGCGACGGCGACAAGATCAACCGTGACAAGCTCGCGACCGCGGTCGCGGGCGTGCTGAGCAGGACGCTCGCGGCCAAGCCGGTCTCGCAAAACTTCAGCCCCGCCACCGGCAAGCTCAAGCTCGTCTTCAAGCGGCCGAACCAGGATTTCCCGGCGCTCGAACTCACCGACACGATCGAGGTCGCGGCCCTCGTCTCCGCCGACAAGCCGGGGACGACCGACAAGTTGATGCTCTGGATCGGCAACCCCTCAACCACGACCACCGATGAGAGCACCGGCGCAAAGCTCAATTTGTCCGACGAAGCGGCAGCCGACGAGGAAAGCGACCAGGCTGACGACAACGGCTCGGTCGAGGCGCTGGCCAAGGAGCTGAAGGGCCAGCGCTGGGACGCCGACAAGTCGGTGTGGAAGTAGGCTGATCGCCAAACTCAGGTCTCTGTCATCGCCCGCCTTGTGCGCGCTTGCGCACTGGGGCGGGCGATCCAGTACTCCGAGACGACAGTCGTCAATCGATAAGCCGCGGCGTACTGGATTCCCCGCCTGCGCGGGGAATGACAGCGAGAGAGCTAATTCCCGTTGGCGCGAAAGCGCAGCGGCTTCGGGCCGATCAGCGTGAGCACGTCGCCCTGGCGCTTCCAGGTCTCGACGGCTGCGAGCGCCGCGACGAGATCGTCGTCGGCCTGGGCCTTTGCCTGTGGGCAGGAACGGTCCTGGATCTGACCGGGGACGAAGATCACGGTGTTGCCGGCAACGGAAAACTGGCCCTTGCCGCCCTTGCACCAGAGCTCCAGCACGACCTCGCCATTGTCGCCGATCTCGATGTTCGGGATCCGTTTCGAGCCGGACTGCGGCACCGCCTCCAATGTCATCTCGGTGCCGAAGGGGAAGCCCTCTTCCGCACACGCGACAGTGGACATCGCAAGCACCGCGGCCGCCGCACATACCATCCGCTTGAACGAAACCATGAGACCTCTCGACCAACCCGATTTTCCGGGTCTTCTATAAGACGGCGAAGCCTTTGAGAAGGTTCGTCGATTCAAGTCGCAAAAATCCCCGCGGGAACGAGCAACCCCGCGGGGATTTGCGTCGAAACTGGGCGTCGCCCGCTACTTCAGGACCATCGCCGTGAACGGCCAGACATAGGCCTGCAACGTCACGAACACGCCGACCAGCGAGGCCAGCACGATCGAGTGCCAGAACACGAAACGCAGGATCGTGCCCTCGTGGCCGTACCAGTTGGTGGCGGTGGACGCGACCACGATCGATTGCGCGTCGATCATCTTGCCCATCACGCCGCCGGACGAGTTCGCCGCCGCCATCAGGATCGGCGACAGGCCGAGCTGCTCGGAGGTGATCTTCTGGAGGTTGCCGAACAGGATATTCGACGACGTATCCGATCCCGTCAGCGCCACACCGAGCCAGCCGAGCAGCGTGCCGAAGAAGGGATAGAGCACCCCGGTTGCGGCGAACGCCAAGCCGAGCGTCGCGTCGACGCCGGACAGACGCGTGAGCGTGCCGATCGCAAGCATCGCCGAGATCGTGATCAGCGAGATCGCGCAGAGCCGAATGGTGCGGCCATATTCCACCAGCAACCTGCCGGGCCCGACGCCCATCAGGAAGCCCGAGATGATCGCCGCGATCAGCAGGCCCGTGCCGGTGAACGACAAATAGGTGAAGCCGAACACCGCGCCCTCCGGCGTCGGCTTAGCCGCAACCGGCGCCACCTTGTTGATCATCTGGTGCAACTCGGGAACGGGATAGTTCCAGGTAAAGATCGAGTTCGCCCAGGTCTTGAAGCCGCCGTTGCCCCAGATCAGCATCACGATGCAGACGATGATCCACGGCAGCAGCGCGCTGAACAGCTCGCCCTGCGTCAGCGGCGTTTTGTCGAGCGGCTTGGCCGCGGCCATGGTGGCGGTCGATTCGTCGCGGCCGCGCAGCGCCGGCGACAGCCAGAGTTGCCGGGGTTGCCATACTTTCAAGAACAGGATCAGCGCGCCCATCGAGATCAGCGACGCGCCGATGTCGACGATCCAGGGATTGACGAAATTGGAAATCACGAATTGCGGGACTGCGAACGACACGCCGGTGACGAGGATCGCCGGCCAGACGTCCTTCATGCCCTTCCAGCCCGCGAACGCCCACACCACCCAGAACGGCACGATCAGCGAAAAGATCGGCAGTTGCCGCCCGACCATCGCGCCGAGGATGTAGGGATCGAGCCCGGTGACCGAGGCGAGGCCCTGGATCGGCGTGCCGAGCGCACCAAAGGCGACCGGCGCGGTGTTGGCGATCAGCGACAGGCCGGAGGCCGCGAGCGGTGAGAAGCCGAGGCCGATCAGCACGGCACCGGTGATCGCCACCGGCGTACCGAAGCCCGAAGCGCCCTCGAAGAAGGCGCCGAAGGAGAAGGCGATCAGCAGAAGTTGCAGCCGCCGGTCCTCGGTGACGCCGCCGACCGCACGCTTCAAGAGCTCGAAGCGGCCAGTCGCCACCGTTACCTGGTAGAGGAAGATGACATTGAGGACGATCCAGCCGATCGGAAAGAAGCCGGTCACGATGCCGAGGATCGAGGCGCGGATCGACATGCCCGTGGGCATGCCAAACACCTGAATGGTGATCAGGTTGGTCACGATCACCGCAATGACGGCAGCAATGTGAGCCTGAACGCGTCCGCTCGCGATCAGGACCAGCAACGTGATCACGGGCACCGCCGCCGCGATCGTCGACAGCACGGGGCTGTTCAGCGGATCATAGACTTGATTCCACATGGTCTTCCTCCCCCACGCGTTTATGTGGCAGGCCGGCCAGCGTGGACGGCGGAGCCTGCCTGGCGTGGTGGTGAAGTGTGCCTTTGAACCTGAAGCGAACGACTTGCGAATGCGGCTGTTCCCGCCCGCTCACAAGCTCGCGAAGTCCCGGAGGCCCCCACCCCGCGCCGTTAAAGCCCATGCTAGGGTTGCAAGCCGCGACAAGCCAACGCAAATTGCACAACTTGCGACTTTAGTCTAAGCGCGCTTATTCCCGCCATTGCCTCAGCCATTTGGCTCCAGGCATTTGCGCACATCCCCGCAGGAGACAAAGCTCTGTGAAGAACATCAGCGCCACGCTCGCGACCGTCTGGCGAATCGCCGGTCCTTATTTCCGATCGGAGGATAAATGGGCTGGCCGTGGCCTCTTGGCCGCGGTGATCGCGATGGAGTTGGTGCTGGTCGCGGTCAATGTCCTGCTCAGCCAGTGGCAGAACCGGTTTTTCAACGCGATTCAGGGGTATGAGCTCGATAATTTCGTCAGGGAGATTTGGATCTTCCTCATCCTCGCTTCCATCTATATCGCGCTCCAGGTCTACAAGCTCTACCTCAACCAGTGGCTTCAGATCCGCTGGCGGCAATGGCTGACGCGACGCTATCTCGGTGAATGGCTCAAAGACGCCACGCATTATCGGATGCAGCTCAAGGGCGATGCGGCCGATAACCCCGACCAGCGCATCACTGATGACGTCAAGAATTTCGTCGAGCAGACACTCAGCATTGGTTTGGGTCTGCTCTCGTCGATCGTTACGCTGGCGTCGTTCATGGTGATCCTGTGGGGACTGTCCAACAAGGCGCCCTTGCATATTTTCGGCACCGATCTCGTCATTCCCGGCTTCCTGGTCTGGTGTGCGCTGGCTTACGCGATCCTGGGTACGGCATTGACGCACTGGGTGGGCGCACCGCTCATCAACCTCTATTTCGAGCAGCAGCGCTATGAAGCAGACTTCCGTTTCAACCTGATGCGGGTGCGCGAGAATTCCGAACAGATCGCTCTGCTCAAGGGAGAGAGCGCCGAACGCGAGGGACTCTTGCGCCGCTTCGCATCCGTGATCGAGAACTGGTACGCGATCATGAGCCGGACCAAGCGCCTCACCACCTTCACTGCGAGCTATGGGCAGGCCGCGGTGATCTTTCCCTATGTGGTGGTGGCTCCGGCCTATTTCGCCAAGAGCATCCAGCTCGGCGACATGATGCAGACCGGCTCGGCATTCGGCACCGTACAGGATGCGCTGTCGTTCTTCGTGACAGCTTACCGCACGATCGCAGAGTGGCGCTCGGTGGTCGCCCGTCTCGACGGCTTCGAGATGTCGGTCAGCTCCGCCGCTCATCTCGCCGAGCACGAGCCGACCATCGGCCTCGCGCCGTCCGCTGGCGGCGCGGCAATCGCGCTCGAGCAGTTGCTGGTGAAATTGCCCAACGGCAAGCCGCTGGTCTCGGTCGACGCTTTCGCCATCCGCCCCTCCGAGCGGGTGCTGGTCACAGGGCCGTCCGGCTCCGGCAAATCGACGCTGTTCCGCGCCGTCGCGGGCATCTGGCCGTTCGGCACGGGCAGCATCGCCGTCCCCGGGAAGGCCAAGCTCATGATGCTGCCACAACGCCCCTATTTCCCGATCGGCCCGCTCGGCGATGCCGTGGTCTATCCTGCCGAGCGCGGTAGTTTCGCGCCCGAGCAGATCAAGGACGCGCTGCTGGCGGTCGGCCTGCCTAACCTCGCCGAGCGGCTCAACGAGGATGGCCACTGGAACCGGATGCTGTCGCTCGGTGAGCAGCAGCGCCTGGGGCTCGCCCGCGCGCTGCTGCATGCGCCGGACTATCTGTTCCTGGACGAGGCCACCGCCTCGCTCGACGAGCCCTCCGAGGCCCGGCTCTATCGGCTGCTGGAGGAGAAGCTGCCGCAAGCCACCATCGTCTCGATCGGCCACCGTTCGACGCTCGATGCCTTCCACACCCGCAAGGTGACGATGGTGGAGGACGGCGATATCCACGTCCTCGGCGATGCCGGCAAGCCGGCCCAGCCCGAACCGAGCGCGGTGCGCTGAGAGGCGGACTCTGGGCACAGCGGTCCCACATCGTCATGGCCGGGCTTGTCCCGGCCACCGACGCGCAACCCGCGCACACGGTGCCCAAGAACGTGGATGCCCGAGACAAGCCCGGGCATGACCAGTTTGTGGAGAGACCTACGACACCGAAGACGCCCAACTCGCGGCGTTTGCGATAGCCCTGCCAACAAGAGCGCTTGAAGCAAAGCCCACAAGTCTCGCGGACAAAGCAAAAAGGCGGCAGATTGCTCTGCCGCCCTCGTCAAGTCGTTCCGGAAGAAACTTACTTCAGGTTGCTCATCGCCGTCAGGTCGAACGACAGCTTGGCAACGCCCGCCGCACCGCACCAGTTCGAGCCAGCACCGCCGGGGTTGATCGGGGTGACGCTGGTCGTGCCGGTCGCGTTGAAGGCGCTGGTGAAGGCGTTGCAATCACCCTTGTTCAGGTTGGTGTCGGAGTAACGCAGGTCCAGCGTGAACACCTTGTAGGTGAAGCCGACGCCGATGTTCCAGGTGTAGTAGTCCTTGTAGGGGATACCGTTGGCGAAAACGGTGCCGACACCGGTGCCGTAGAAGGCGTCCGAGGTGCCGAACCACTGCCGACCGAATTCACCCGACGCGTACAGGCCGACGCCCGAGGAGCCGAAAATCGTGCTCGGTGCAGTATACTTGGCGGTCACCGAGGCGTAGTTGCCCCAAGCGCCCGAGTTCAGGAAGTTCGGCGAGTAGTACTCGGTCGCGCCGACCGCCCAGTTGTCGTTGATGGTGTAGTTCAGCTTGCCGTAGACTTCGAAGAAGCTGACGTCCTTCTTCATGACGTTGCCGTCGGCGAGGAAGATCGTGGTCGTGCTGATTCCGCAGACGTTGCCGCCCGGAATGCCGCCGGTGAGGGTGTTGTCGGCGCAGCTCCCGCCCGGATACAGATAGCCCCAAATGCCGATATCGAAGGCGAAGGCACCGAAGGTCGGGCGGATACCGCCGTAGATGTCGACCTCTGCCGCAGCGCGGTTGGCGAAGGAGATGCTCTCCGCGGACACGCCGGCGTACAGCTGGAGATCCTTGGTGACGTTGTAGCGGGGCTCGAAATAGGCGGCGACCGACGGCTTGTGGTTCGACTGGGTCACGCCGCGGAAGATGTAGTCGTTCATGATCGCGCCGCCGAAGGCGATATCCCAAGGATCAAACGCGGGCGGCGGCGGAGCCTTCAGAGCCTTCACATGCAGATCAGCCGCGAAAGCCGAACCCGTCGCCACCATTGCCAGCGCCGTTGCCAACAAAGCCACTTTCTTCATTTCGATCCCCATCACCAGTTCTTAGACCCCGGTCGAGTTCCGGAAGCCCCCCGAAACACCCGACCTGATTGCAAATCTCGTTACAGCGGCAATCTGGATTGAGGGACGTGAACCGTGAAGCAAAAAACACGGGCATCTGCCGACTTTTTAGGCGTTCCGACGATTCCACGAAAGGTTGTCGGACGGTGTTGCTTCTCGATCACATTATTTTCACTTCAAAGTGCACAGAGGGGCCGGAATTCTACGCAGGCCTGCGGTCCCGAGGCGTGCGCGCTACGAATCAAATGACTCAAAAAACGGCAGCCGCCGGCAGGCCGTAACGGCGATGCAAAAAGGCCGCAGCGTCACCGCTGCGGCCTTCGTAACCGTCAAATCGTGGTTGGGACTGGACCCAGCCAGGCCTTGGCCTGATCTTGACCTAGCTCTGGCCCTCGGCCGGCGTCGGTTCCGCAGAAGACGAAGGCATCGCCCAGCTTGTCTCGGCTGCCGGCTCGGGAGCCGGCGCCGCCACCGGAGCTGCCGGCTTCGGCGCGGGAGCTGCCTTCGCCTTCTTCGGTGCCGCTTTCTTCGCGGTCTTCTTCGGCGCCGCCTTCTTCACCGCAGCCTTCTTCGCCGTCTTCTTGGCAGCCTTCTTCGGTGCGGCCTTCTTGGCAGATTTCTTTGCCGACTTCTTCGCCGCCTTCTTGGCGGACTTCTTGCCAGCCTTCTTCTTCGTCGCCTTCTTCGCCGCTACAACCTTCTTGGCCTTTTTGGCCTTCTTGCTTTTTTTCTTCTTCGCTTTCGCCATCGTGGTCCTCCTGTTGCCGCCGAACAATGGTCGATCGGGCATCTTCGGCCGTCACCCCGGGACAAAAGCTCAGCTCGACGAATTCAATGCCGGCCGCGACCCGCCCGTAGCCCAATCGAGAAGCTCAATCGTGTGCACGACCGGAACTGACGTGCCACTGGCAATCTGCACCATGCAGCCGATATTGCCCGCGGCAATCATGTCCGGCTTGACGCTCGCGATGTTGGCGACCTTGCGATCGCGCAACCTGCCCGCAAGGTCGGGCTGGAGAATGTTGTAGGTCCCCGCCGAACCGCAACACAAATGGCTCTCGGGCACATCTTTCACCACGAATCCATTCTTGGAAAGCAATTCTTTCGGAAGGCCCGTGATTTTCTGCCCATGCTGCAACGAACACGCGGAGTGATAGGCGACGACGATGTTGTCCTGTCGCGTCGTCGGTGCAAGTCCGAGAGCGGCGACGTATTCGGTGATGTCCTTTGCGAGCGCGGAGACCCGCGCGGCGTCAGTGGCAAGCGCGCGATCCTCGCGCAGGAGATAGCCGTAGTCCTTGATCACCGTGCCGCAGCCGGACGCCGTCACCAGGATGGCGTCGAGCCCCTCGCCTGCCGCCTCCTTCTGCCACGCCGCGACATTGGCGCGGGCCCGCGCCAGCGCATCATCGTCGTGGCCGAGGTGATGGGTGAGCGCGCCGCAGCATTGCTCGTCCTTGACCAGCACGACCTCGATGCCGTGGCGGGTGAGAAGGCTGATGGCGGCCTGGTTGATGCGTGGCGCCAGCACCTGCTGGGCGCAGCCCTGGAGCAGCGCGACCCGGCCGCGCTTCTTGCCGAGCGCCGCGAACACGCTGCCGGCGGCGGGGCCCGGCGGCGGCAGCCGGTTCGGGGCCAACGCCAGCATCGCCTTGATCCGCTGGATCAGGCCGGGCGTGGCTGATGGCCGCGGGGTGGGCAGGAAGACAGCCAAGGGCCGGGCCAGCCGCGCGAGCTGCATGCTGATGCGAAACCGCTGCGGGTCGGGCAGGACAAAGGCCAGCACCTGGCGCAACAACCGCTCGGTCAGCGGCCGCTGATAACGCTGCTCGATCCTGACCCGGGCCTGGTCGACGAGGTGCATGTAGTTCACCCCGGACGGGCAGGTCGTCATGCAGGCAAGGCAGGACAGGCAGCGGTCGACATGCTTGACCACCTCGGCGGTCGGCGCCTGGTCCTTCTCCAGCATTTCCTTGATCAGGTAGATGCGACCGCGCGGGCTATCGAGCTCGTCGCCGAGCAGCACATAGGTCGGGCAGGTTGCGGTGCAGAAGCCGCAATGGACGCAGGCGCGGAGGATCTTGTCGGCTTCCGCGATGTCGGGATCGGCGAGCTGCGCGAGTGAGAATTCGGTCTTCATGCCGCAGTGCCCCGCGTCAGCCGTCCCCGGTTCAGAATGGTTTTTGGATCGAAGCCGGCGCGGACCCGCTCGCTCAGGGCGGTGACGCCCGGAGCTTGTGGATGGAACACATCGACATTGCGCCTGACGTCCTCGGCCGCCCTGATCAGCGTGGCATGCCCGCCGACGGCGTTGGTGCGCAGGCGCACGCTTGGCGCATGCGCATCGCCCTTCGGTGGCAGCGCTGCCCAGATCAGGCCGCCGCCCCAATCGTAGATGACGTCGCCGCCGGTCTCGCGCACCAATTGCGCGCCGAGTGCCGCACCTGACGCCGGTGGACAGACGATCCGCCACACCGGCCAGGCGCCCAGCGCGCCGCTGGCCGCGAACGGCAGGACATCGCGGATGGTGGCCCACAGCGCCGACGACGCCGCGTCCTCGATCAGGGTCGCGGTTCCAAACGGCGCCAGCAATTCGCGTAGCGAGCCGGCGCGGTGGGTGGCGGAGGCGGTGATGCCCTCAAGCCGCAGCAAGGTCAGCGCCTCGCCCTGGCCTGCGATATCGCCAAATCCGTCGGTAAGTCCGTCGGTCCTGGACCGGAATGCCGATTTCGGCAGGTGGGCGGCAGCGGAGACGTCGAAAGGCGAGCCGAGCGCCGCGGTCATCGCCTTGTTGGCGGCGGCATCGTCGAGCCCGGGGAGCAGCAGCGTCCGCTCGGCTTCCGGCTTGGGCATCACCTTCAACGTAACCTCGGTCATGACAGACAGGGTGCCCCAGGACCCCGCCAGCAGCTTGCAGAGGTCGTAACCGGTGACGTTCTTCACCACCTTGCCGCCGGTCTTGAAGCTGTCGCCAAAGCCGGAGACGGCATGCGCTCCCAGCAGATGGTCGCGCGCCCCACCCGCCTTGATCCGTCGCGGGCCGGCGAGGCCAGCCGAGATCATGCCGCCGATGGTCCCGAGCGCCGGCGTGCCAAGCAGCGGCGCGGTGTTCATCGGCTCGAAGGCGAATTGCTGGTTCTTGGAATCGATCAGCGAAAGTACGTCGGCGACCGGCGCGCCGGCCTGAAGCGTGACGATCAGCTCATTGGGCTCGTAGGAGGTCACCGCGCTCAGCGCGGAGAGATCGAGCACGGCGTTGGTCGCCATCGTGTGCCCAATGCTGCGCTTGCTGCCATGGCCGATGATCTCGAGCGGCTGCTCATTGGCAATCGCCGCGCGCACCACCTCTTCGACGTCTTTGGCGTCACGTACCTTGAGCGTATCCACCCATCAGGCGGTAGCGAAATTCGAGGCGGAAATCAAATTTCCCGACGCCTCGCAGCGACACGTCGGCGGCCTCCTCACCATGAAGGTCAGAGAGCACCGCGACATCCTCACTTCGATCTCCATCGAACCATTCTCTTTCAAATTTCGCTATTGATCGAATTGTCCCCGCGCCCGTTGCGACCGCGGGGCGATGCGGAAAGGGAGTTCCATCATGACTCAACAGAACCAGCGAACGATCGATGAAGCGATCAGCGGCAGCGGCCTTCTGGTCGTGGCGCAATGGGAGGCCAAGCTGGAGGAGGCCGACAGGGTCGCCGAGATCCTGCGCGGCTTCCTGCCGGAAGCGCAAAGCGAGCCGGGCGTGAAACTGTTCCTGATCAGCCGTGCCCAGGACAATCCGGCCCAGTTCCTGTTCTACGAGCTGTTCCGCGACGAAGCCGCCTTCAAGGCGCATCAGGAGAGCGCCCATTTCAAGACCTACATCGCCGGTCAGGCCTTGCCATTGCTGGCACGGCGCGAGCGCACGCAATACGCATTGATGTAGGCCTTGTGATGTAAGCCTTGTCGGCCCAAGCACCGCGGCTCGAGCCGCGGTGCCTGGTGCTAGATGATCGCGCGCAGCGGCGATTTGCGCATAATCCAGGCCGACACTGCGAAGCTGCCGGCGGCCGCAAGCAACGTCAACAGCGACACCTTTGCGATCGCGCCCATCGGCGCCGCGTGCAGAAGCAGGGCGAAGCCGATCAGGATCGGCGGATGGATCAGATAGACCCCGAACGCATTGTCGGAGAGCCATTTGGCGACCCGTCCCTGCGCATCGAAGTAGCGGCGGTAGACAGCCAGCATCAACAGACCCATGCCGACGCAGACCAGCGCCTCCCACAGGCACTTTCCGGCACTGACGAGATTGAAGCCGCCGGCATAGAGCGTCGTATCGCCGCTCAAGCCGCCGCCGAACGCGACCAGCGCCGCGAACAGCGGCACGGAGAGCGACAGCGCAAGCGATCCCCACCGGATGCAGGACCGCTCGGCGACACCAAGCATCCAATTGCCGCGATAGCCGAAGGCGCCGGCTGCGAACATGAGGACGTATTGCGGGATGTCGCCGGGGTGAACGTTGAGCACGGAGGCATCGGCATGGATCGCGGTGCGAACGGCAAAGGTGGCCGCCGCCATAGCTGCAACAAATAGAACGATCGCCGAACCGCGCAGTCCAACCTGCGGCTCCCGCCATCCGGCCTGGCGGGTCAGGCCATAGAGAAGCGAGAACAGCAGCAGCACCGCGCAGAACCACATCGGCCCGGTTTCAGAGAGCCACTCGCCGTCCCTGAGATGGGTCAGCCATTGATGGCCGAAGCCGCCATTGCCCCAGGTCCGCGAGAGAAAATACTGCGTGAGCGGACCGATCGCGAACATGTAGAGCAAGGTCGGCAAGCCCAGCCTGCCCAGCCGGTCACGCGCAAATCGCGAAAATCCCTTCCGATCGAAGGCGCCGGCGGCGAAATAGCCGGCGATGAAGAACAGCGCCGCCATGAAGAAGGCCTGGAGGAAGCTCTGGTAAATGCCAAAGGCCAGCGCCGCGCCAAAGCCGATCGCCTGGCGGTCCACATAGTACCAATTGCCGAACGGGCTATAGGTGTCGCAGGCGTGCATGCTCAGCACGAGAATGATCATCGACCAGCGGATGTTGTCGATGAACAGGAGCCGCGATTTCGTTCGCGACTTGGTTGGCGCTTCGTCCGTGGCACCTATCGCAACATCCACCATGCCGGACATTCCGGCCCTCAGAACCGCGGGATATCCGGAAACGCCAGCTTGCCGGCGTGCACATGGACGCGGCCGAGCTCGGCGCAGCGGTGCAAGGTCGGAAACACCTTTCCGGGGTTGAGCAGGCCCTGCGCATCGAAGGCGCATTTCAGCCGCTGCTGCTGGTTGAGGTCGATCTCGCTGAACATCTCCGGCATCAGGTCGCGCTTCTCGATGCCGACGCCGTGCTCGCCGGTGAGAACGCCGCCGAACTCGACGCAGGCGCGCAGGATGTCGGCGCCGAACGCTTCGGCGCGTTCGATCTCGCCGGGCTTGTTGGCGTCGTAGAGGATCAGGGGGTGCAGATTGCCGTCGCCGGCGTGAAACACGTTGGCACAGCCGAGCTGGTATTTTTCCGAGAGCTCGCGGATGCGCGCCAGCGCCTTCGGCAGCGCGCCGCGGGGAATCGTGCCGTCCATGCAGAGATAGTCGGGCGAGATGCGGCCCACGGCGGGGAACGCCGCTTTGCGGCCGGCCCAGAACAAATTGCGCTCGGCTTCCGAGGTCGAAATCTGGCAGGTGGTCGAACCGCAGCCGTTTGCGATCGTCTCGACACGCGTGATCAGCTCGTCGACCTCGACGGAGGGACCGTCGAGCTCGATGATGAGGAGCGCCTCGACATCGAGCGGATAGCCGGCATGGACGAAGGCCTCCGCGGCATGGATCGCGGGCTTGTCCATCATCTCCATGCCGCCGGGAATGATGCCGGCGCCGATGATGCGGGCCACGCATTCGCCGGCCGCCTCGACCTGCGCGAACCCGACCATCAGCGCGCGCGCCGTCTCCGGCTTTTGCAGGATGCGCACCGTGATCTCGGTGATGACGCCGAGCAGGCCCTCGGAGCCGGTGATGACGCCCATAAGATCGTAGCCGGAGTTTTCCGCCGACTTGCCGCCGATGCGCAAAATCTCGCCGCTCATCAGCACGATCTCGCAACCGAGCACGTTATTGGTGGTCATGCCGTATTTCAGGCAGTGCACGCCGCCGGAATTTTCCGCGACATTGCCACCGATCGAGCAGGCGATCTGCGAGGACGGATCGGGCGCGTAATAGAAGCCGGCATGCGCGACCGCCTGGCTGATCGCGAGATTGGTGACGCCGGGCTCGGTGACCACGGCGCGGTTGTCGAAATCGATCTCGCGGATGCGCTTGAATTTGCCGAGGCCGAGCAGCACGCCGTCTTCCAGCGGCAGCGCGCCGCCGGACAGCGACGTGCCGGAGCCGCGCGGCACCACCTTGATGCCCTGCCCTGCGCAATATTTCAGAACGAGCGAAACCTGCTCGGTCGTATCCGGCAGCACCACGACCATCGGCGGCTGCCGATAGGCGGTCAGCCCGTCGGACTCGTAGGCCCGCATCTCGGTGGCGCTGTCGATCACGCCTTCGCCGGGCACGATCGCGCGCAATGCAGCCACGATCTCAGCGCGGCGCGCAAGCACGGCCTGGTCGGCTGCCGGCATCATGATGGCCATAACATATCCTTCCGGCTTGCGCCGCATGATCGATTTGTTGCGGCAAATCAACCACGTCCGCGGTGGTTTGGGTAGGCCATCCCCGAGTCGGAGTGGCGATCCCGGGCGAGTTCGCTCTGGGACAAGTAGGACATCATGAAACCTGTCATGGTTTCGTGGCTTGTCCAAGCCGAGCGGGCCATGCCAAAAACGGCAGGTCCGACGTTTGCCGACCAGATAAGAGCCCCACCGGGAAAGAGACGAAGAGCACCCTATGAAAAAACTGACTTTTGGCGCGCTGATGATCCTCACCGTCACTGCCACAGCATCCGCCGCGATGGCGCAGGATGCCGCGGCCGGCAAATCGTCGTTCAACAAGTGCCTGGCCTGCCACGCGATCGGCGAAGGCGCCAAGAACAAGGTCGGCCCCGAGCTCAACGGCCTCGACGGCCGCAAGTCCGGCACCGCGCCGGACTACAATTATTCGGACGCGAACAAGAATTCCGGCATCACCTGGGGCGAGGCGCAGTTCAAGGAATACATCAAGGACCCCAAGGCCAAGATCCCCGGCACCAAGATGGCGTTCGCCGGCATCAAGAACGAGACGGAGATCAACAACCTCTGGACCTACGTGTCGCAGTTCGACAAGGACGGGAAGATCAAGCAGTAGGCGGGCAAGGGGCGGCCGCTAATCGGCGGCCGCCCAACCCCGCTGAGTTTGCGGCGTTCCGATCGATCGAGGTGAAGCTATGCTGTGGAGCAAGCGCAGACCCGCAACTGTCGGACAAATCCTCACAGCGGAATTCATCGTCCCCCTTGGTCTGACCCAGGGAGCCCTGGCCGAGGCCATGGGTGTGCAGCGCAAGCACGTCAATGAGCTTTGCAACGATCGCCGGAACGTGACCGCTGCAACGGCTCTCATTCTCGCCCGCGTCTTTGGCAATAGCCCGGATTTCTGGCTGAACGTCCAGCGCCGCACCGATCTTTGGGATGCCATGAACTCGCCGCGCGAACGCAAACGGATCGAGCGCGCCAAGCCGATCGCAAAGAAGGCCGCCTAGCCGCTCACCGCCTTCAGGGGAACGATCTGACCGATCATCGTCTCGATTTCGGTCTTCACGAGATCCGGAACGGCGTTCTGCACCATGTGGCCGAGATCGGGCAGCACGATCAGCTTGGCATTCGGCACCATCGCAGCGAACGGGCGCGCGTGAATGTCGGTCTTCACCGTCTTGTCGGGCTCACCGGCGATGATCGTGACCGGCGCCTTGATCTCGCCGTAGCGCGAGACTTGCGCGGCCACCGACGCCTTCAGCGTCACCAGATCGTAGGCATTGGCGATGAACTCGCGCGGACGCAGCAGCAGCGGCGTCGCGGAGTCCTGCACAAAGCCGTCCGGCATGATTTGCGGCAGGAAGACGTTGCGCGCACCGGCCTCGGCGATGAAATACCCCAACGGCAGCGTGACGGTGTAGGCGAGCAGCGGACCGATCAATGGCGTTGCGATGATCTCGTTGTAGCGGCCGACGCCGCCGCGCCAGGGATGGGTGACAGGCGCCAGCATCACAAGGCCGGCGACGCGGCGGGGATGATCGAGCGCGAGCCGCGCGCCGAGCGCACCGCTCCAGGAATGCACGACGAAGATCGCGCGATCGATGCCAAGCTTGCCGAGCGCATCATTGATCATCCGCGCCTGGATCTCCGGCGTCGAATCCTGCCGTCTCGCGCGCGTGCTCCAGCCATGACCGGGACGGTCGATCAGGATGACGCGATGCTCCCTGGCGAGAAGTTCGCCGAGCGGATGCCGCATCACTTCGAGATTGGAGCTCGCGCCATGCAGCATCACGATCGGCAGGCCCGCATCGCGCGGGCCGATATCGACGACGTGAAGCGTCGCGCCCTCGACCTCGATCATCCGGCCCTGCGGCGGAAAGGCGCGCTGCACGGCAACGATTCCGGCCTGCGTGACCAGCGCCAGCAAAGCCAGCGCCGTCACGACTGACATCACGATCATGGAGAGAGTCCGGGCAATCCAGGGCACATCGCAGCTACGGGTCTGGCGGCCGGCAGTTTCGCTGCGCGGGCCACTGATAACGCCGGGGCTGTGGATATGTGCATAATCTAAATCCGTAAAAACGCAATGAAATCAACGGCACCACTCGTCGGCACGCAAGCCTCGGACCAGCTTCATGCGGCCGTCATCGCACCTTCCTTATAATCGCCACGGTCGGTTCCGCCATCTAGGCGCGGATGGGCGCCGATCCTCCTCGCAACCCCAGGGACGCGGGAAAGACCGGCAGGATTTGTCCTGGTTTGAACCGGAGGATTTTCGATGAGCTTCAGATCGAACGAGACTGCAATCGACGAGATCGTCGCGAGCTGCAACGGCGACTTGCGCGGTGCCGTGCGGGCGCTGCTCCTGATCAACGAGCATCTCGAGACGGAGCTTGCCAAGGCGTATGCCGCGGCGGCCGATCACGGCCTCACTGAGCGCGGCGGCAGCGCCCTGCACTAGTTCGTGCCGTCCTCGGCCTTTTGCTCGTCGGCGGTGGGCGCGGGACAGGCACGGATTGTCGAGCGGGCGAGCTTGGCATCGTCCTTGGACTTGTAGGGACCGTCGCCGAACCAGATGTTGCCGTCGATGACCGGATTGCTGGTCACGATGTTGCATTTGCCGGTGGCGCGATTGCCGACCACCCAGAACATTCCGTCGGCAAGGCTCACCGTCCCCGACGCCAACAGCAAGCTACAAGCAAAGATCAAACGCGTCATAGCATGTGCTCCTGCCATGCAGGTAGGCCTGCTGGCGCGCCGACAATAGCCCGCGCAGCGTGATCCATGTGATCGTGGTTAATCCCCGCGCGCCGCAACCGCTCGAAAAATGATCGAGTTGTCACTTATTGTTTGAGCACGATCTTCTCGGAAAACCGCTACACACTTTTCCGGATCGTGCTCTAGATGTCGCGGCCTTCGACCTTTTCGGTCAGCGACTTGACCTGGTCGGGGATCTTGTCGAGATGCGGATTGACGGCGAGCGCCTTGCGATAGGCCTCGAGCGCACGCTTCTCGTCGCCGACCTCCTGCATGATCATGCCGAGGCCCGCGAGCGCGCCGAAATGGCGGGGCTCCCGGATCAGCACTTGCTGGATGTCGGCGAGCGAACGGCCATAGTCGTTCTGCATGTAGTAGAGCGTGGCGCGCCGGTTCCAGGCCTCGATGTAGTCGGGCCTGAGCTTGATGACGGCATCCAGCAGCTTGATCGCGATGTCGATCTTCTGCGCGTCGACCGCGGCCTTGGCCCGCGCCATCAACAGCGCCGCAGTGTCGCTCGGGGTCTGGATCCAGATCGCCCAGATTCGCGCCTCGACATGCTTGGCGCTGTCCTCGTCAGGCGCGGCCTTCAGCGCGCCGAACAGGAAATCGAGATTCTTGGTGCGATCGACCTTGGGCAGCTTGGCAGGCGCCTCGGGCAGCTTCTTCTGCTGCTTCGCCTGCGGGGCTGGAGCGTCCTGCGCCAAGGCCGGCGCGACGCCGGCGGTTCCCAGAACAAGGGCCAGACACAGGGTGCGCGCGAAAAGGAATCTCACTGCCATGGTCGAAGTCTAAACGCGCAAAGCCGCCCTTGCAAAGCAGGGCGGCGTCAAACTCGTGTGAGACCGTGGTCTTGCGGGGCGCGCGCAAGGCGTCCGCGAGGGCAATCAGCCCTGGCGAGCCTTGAAGCGGCGCTGCACCTTGTTGATCACATAGACCCGGCCCTTGCGGCGGACCAGGCGGTTGGCGCGATGGCGACCGCGCAGCGATTTCAGCGAGTTACGGACCTTCATGGCAGAATCCTGAACGTTCGAAAGGCCGTGTTCGGCACTACCGTTTCGGCACGCGCGAATGTGGCAAAATGAGATTTTTCCCGCTGGCGGACCGACCGCCCGGGACGGGGCGGTTCTTAAGGCATGGGAGCACCGGATGTCAATGTTAACTGCCCCGCCCCCGGCCGACTAAATTCTGGAAAACAACCCCATGCACAGTAGAAAGCGGCCGGATCGGCCATTTTCCCAGCTCGCGACGACGCCTTGCTAAATTCGTTATATGATATAATCAATTTGGCAACCGGTCGGGAGGAAACCAATGCCGAAGCTGAAGCTGCCCAATATCGACGACGTCGTCGCCATCGACATCCACACCCATGCCGAGGAGCCCTGCGGCACCCATCCCGACGACGGCTATGACGACTTCCAGGCCCAGATGGCGGACTATTTCAAGTCGCCGCACAAGCATCCGCCGACCGTGCCGGAGACCGCGGCGTATTACCGCTCGAAGAACATCGCGGCCGTAATCTTTCCGGTCGATGCCGAACGCGAGACCGGCTTCCGCCGCTACAAAAATGAGGAGATGCTGGAGATCGCCTCCGACCATCTCGACGTCCTCATCCCCTTCGTCTCGATCGATCCGCACAAGGGCAAGCTCGGGGTGCGCGAGGCACGCAAGCTGATCGAGGAATACGGCGTCCGCGGCTTCAAATTCCATCCGACCATGCAGGGCTTCTACGCCAATGACCGCATGGCCTATCCGCTCTACGAAGAGATCAACAATGGCGGCGCGATCGCGCTGTTCCACACCGGCCAGACCGGCGTCGGCTCGGGCATGCCGGGCGGCATGGGGATGCGGCTGAAATTTTCCAACCCGATGTACATGGACGATGTGGCCGCGGATTTCCCCGACCTCAAGATCATCCTCGCCCATCCCTCCTTCCCCTGGCAGGAAGAAGCGCTGTCGGTCGCGACCCACAAGCCGAACGTCTATATCGACCTCTCCGGATGGTCGCCGAAATATTTCCCGCCGATCCTGGTGCGCTATATCAACTCGATCCTCCAGGATAAGATGCTGTTCGGCTCGGACTGGCCGGTGATCACGCCGGACCGCTGGCTGTCGGACTTTGCCAAGATCGACATCCGTGACGAAATCCGGCCGAAGGTGCTGAAGGCCAACGCGCGCAAGCTGCTGGGGATCTAACGAAGAGGTCAGCGTGACGATCAAAGCCGTCGCCTTCGACGCCTACGCCGACGTTAGCCTAATTCAGCGCACCGTATGTCAGGTCGTCGAATACGGTGACACTGTCGGCCTTGGTCCACAAGCCGATCATGCCGGCGTCCCTGATCGATTCGACCTCGAACATCGGCCTGCCGTCATACGTCACCTTGAATAGCTTTCCCGCGAATTCGCAACGTAGGGAATGCCATTGACCTGGTGGCACCGATACCTTGACGCCATAGCCGCCTTTCCGGCCGACGATATTGAGCGCGCTGCGAACACCCTTGATCGTCTTGTAGAGCACAACATTGTCTTCAAGCGCGTTGGCCCGCACGACATAGTAACTGTCGGCATCCTTTGCGCGCCAGACAATACCAGCCGCACGATCCTCGGAACCTGCAATCGCCTTGAACTTGACCTCGACGAACCCGTCTAGGATGCTGGTGCCGTTCCTGAGCGCCACTGGAAACGTCGCCTGACCGGATTGTTTCAGGACATTCGGCTTGCTTGGCGCCGTCGACTCCACCTCGACCGTCCATTTGGGCTGGCCACGACCCGTCATCGTCAGAGTCCAGCCTTCGGGCGCTGCGCCGGTTGCTGCGTTGTCAAAATTTACAGTTTCTGCCATCGCATTTCCTTCCACCAACAATGGGAACAACGCCGCCCCCAAGAACGCCACGCTCATTTTTTGCACAACGTCTAAGCTTCCCGCCTGTATTGATCGTACAGTGTTGCAGCGTTGTCCCATTTGATCGCTTCCATGTAGACGTCGACATATTTCGCGGCCGCGGCGCCATAATCCATGTGATAGGCGTGCTCATACATGTCGAGCACCAGCACGGGACGTCCGCCGGCCAGCGTCGTCGTGTGGTCGGCGGCCCACTGATTGACCAGCCGCTTGTCGCGCGGCGAGTAGGAAAGAATCACCCAGCCGGAGCCGCCGCCTTCGGCCTTGCCCATGGCGGAGAACTCCGCGCGCCACCGCTCCATGCTGCCGAAATCGCGCGCGATCGCGTCGGCAAGTGGTGTGCTCGGCTTGCCGGCACCGCCGAGCCCGTCGAAATAGATTTCATGGAGGATCATCGAGTTTGACGCGACGAGTTCCTCGCGCTTCAGGCCGTTGATGACGAAGTTCGGAGCTCTCGCGAAGTCAAGCTCGGCGAGTTGCGTTCCGATCGCGTTGAGTCGCTTTACGGCGCCGACATAGTTGTTCTCGTAGTGGCTGACGAGCACCTTCTCCGAGATGCCGGCAATGGATTTCGGATCGAACGGCATCGGCTTGGCCTGGTATGTCATTGGCTTGGCTCCTGTTGGCTGATTGGCTTGCGCAAGGGCTTGCGTCCCCGCGAGTATTGCGGTCGATGCCGCGGCGGCCCCCACGCCCCTAATGAAGTCTCGGCGGTCGGTATTCGTGGTCATGGAGTCCTCCACTTGATTGTCGTCCCCAACGTGCCCCGTGTGTTCGCTAGCTCTTGGTGCTCGCCGTCTTGTCGCGTGCGCAAATAGACCGCGCGGCCCTCGTCGATACGGACATCGACGAGGGTCGGCGCGCTGGCGGCACCAATTGACGGGACAATTTCTCTGATGAGATCGAGATGAAAGAAGACATGCAGCGTCCTTGGTGATCAGGACGCGATACTTGGGCATGTCGCCTCGCGGGGAGATCGCAAATCCCCGTGCCCCGAATTAAACGCCTGCCGGCGGCAGTGTCAATCTGCTGCGCGAGGTCGACGGGGTGACGATTTTTTGAAGAAGGTTCCGACCTTGTCGCGCACCGGGCCGTTTCGGTATTGTCCGTGCGCCCCCGCAAAGATCCCAAAGGAGCGAGCCAATGAGCCTCAAAGCCGTCGTCTTCGACGCCTACGGGACGCTCTACGACATCCAGTCGGTCGCGGAGATCACCGAGGATGCGTTTCCGGGCTATGGCGAAATCATCACGCAGGTCTGGCGTATCAAGCAGCTCGAATACACCTGGTTGCGCTCGCTGATGCGGCGCTACCAGGATTTTTCTGCCGTCACGCGCGACTCGCTCGCCTATACGCTGCGCATCCTCGGGCTTACCTATGAGGGCGACGCATTCGAGCGCGTCATCGAGAAATATCTGCATCTCGATCTCTATCCGGACGCGACAGGCGCGCTCACCGGGCTGAAGCCGCACAAGCTTGCCATCCTCTCCAACGGCAGCCCGGACATGCTCGATGTGCTCGTGCGCAACAGCGGTCTCGATCGCCTGCTCGATGCCACCATCAGCGTCGATGCAAAGAAGATCTTCAAGCCGAGCCCCGAGGCCTATGAACTGATCGGCGAAGTGCTGGGCACCGCGCCGAACGAGGTTCTGTTCGTCTCCTCAAATCCGTGGGACGTCGCGGGCGCAAAGTCGTTCGGATTGAACGTCGCCTGGATCGAACGGGTGACGCCCGAGGCGATGGCGCTGGCTTGCGTCGAGAACGAACTCGTGGCACCGCTCACCATGTTCAAGGCGATCCGCACCCAGATGGATGAGCTCGGATTTGCGCCGGATCATCGCGTCCGCGCGCTGTCCGAGCTACCCGGGATCATCTCTAGGGATGACCCGGGGATCGTCGCCCGCCCGTGAGACTTGCATGAGCTGACTGGAATGAGCCTGGAATCCGTTCGCGCCTTCTTCGCCGAGAAAGCCCCCGACATCACCGTGATGGAATCGCCGATCAGCTCGGCCACAGTGCCGCTTGCCGCCGAAGCCTATGGCGTCGAGCCCGGCATGATCGCCAAGACGCTGTCCTTGCGCGTCGGCGAGCGCGTGATCCTGATCGTCGCCGCCGGCACGTCGCGCATGGACAACAAAAAGGTGAAGGCACAGTTCGGCGGCAAGCCGAAGATGCTGGGGCTGGAAGAGGTCGCCGAGATCACCGGCCACGAGGTCGGCGGCGTCTGCCCGTTCGGGCTGAAGTCGCCGCTGCCGGTCTATTGCGACGTCTCGCTGAAGGCGTTCGACGTCGTGGTGCCGGCCGCAGGCTCGACCCACAGCGCCGTGCGCATCACGCCGGAGCGGATGGCCGAGCTGACCGCTGCCGAGTGGGTCGATGTCTGCGAGGTCAGGGCGTAAGGCAGCAGCGGGATGCCTGATGCATTTGCCTGTCAGGAAGGCTACGATACGAACCATGACCGACGACAAGGTGAAACGACGACTGACCACCGTGCTGTGCGCTGATGTGCACGGCTATTCTCGCCTCATGGAGGCAGACGAGACGGGAACGTTGGAGACGCTCCGCCGCTACCGCACGGCCATTGCGGGATTGGTCCAGCGTCATGACGGCCGCATCGTGAATACCTGGGGCGATGCCGTGATCGCCGAGTTCGCCAGCGTCGTCGAGGCCGTGCAATGCGCGGTCGAGATTCAGCAGGAGCTTTCCAACCAGGATTCGGACCCACCTCCACCGATGCGTTTTCGCATCGGTGTTAATCTCGGCGACGTGATGGTGGATGGTTCCGATCTTTATGGAGACGGGGTCAATATCGCGGCGCGTCTGCAAGAACTTGCCGAACCCGGTGGCATCGTCATCTCCAGCTCCGCCTATGATCAAGTGCACAACAAATTATCTGTTGGCTTCGACTGTCTCGGCCAGCGTCCAATGAAAAACATTGCTCCCATGACCAGCTATCGTGTGACCATGAGCGGCCAAACGGCTCAAGCAAGGAGCTTTCCGCCTGGCGAACGCCAGACTCAGGGCGCAGTTGCGGGTTCAGAGACTGGCGCCGTACACCGCGACGGGCACGAGCCATCCTCGTGGATGGGTGCCGTCTCGGATTGGCTGGCCAAGCTGCCCCGCCCGGTTGCAGCGGCCCTCACCGTGTCGACCTTTCTGATTCTGATCAACGTTTTCACCGGCATGCATAAGATCTGGTTCCACTGGCCAGTCGCAGCAATACTCTTCGGTGCCCTGTTGCGGACAGCGCTCCGACATCGACCTGAGTCGGACAGCAAGGGGGAGCGCTGAACGAGGTGGTGCGAGCGCATCTTCGCGCCTACCGCTGCGCACTTTACGCTAACGCGGCCCTTCGGGTCCGGATCATGCTTCAGTCGTCGTCATCGTCAGGTCGCGGCGGCGGTGGCGCCGCGTTATAGCGCGGCGGCGGCACTGCCCGGCCGCGCGGGACGGGCTGCGGCGGCGGCATCTGATTGTTGGACTGGAACACCGCCCGACAGGCGGAGGAGAGTTGTGGCGTGTTCTGTTGCAAACAAGCCGTAATGCGGTTCACATCCGGAATCTGATCGCTGCACAAACGCCAGACATCCGGCGTGCAGGCCATCTGCTGCTCGACGGTGCCGCGATTTTCCTGCGCAAAGGCCGCGCCTTGCGCGACCATGCCGCCAACCGCAAGCGCCAGCCCCAGCGCAATTCGCTCTGTTCGCATGTCCCGGTCCTTCTCGATTCTCTTGAATTGTCTTCAATCAATGAGACGCGGTCAGGTTCTGGCTAAACAAAAAAATGTGAAGATGCGACCGAAATCTATTCGACCCTGCCGATCTTCTTGACCGCTGCGATCAGCCGCGCGCTGTCGGTCGCCACGAAGTCGGAGAACGCCGGCGCATCCTGATAGGCGACGAGGCTGCCCGAGGCATCGAAGGTCTTGAGCACATCCGGGCTCGTCATCACCTGGCCCATCGCCTCGCGCAGGCGGCTCGCGATCGGCGCAGGAAGAGAACTCTGTGCAAAGAGTCCGGCCCAGATGTACATCTCGACATCCTTGTAGCCGAGCTCCTGGAAGGTCGGGGTATCAGGAAAGCTCGCGATACGCTGCGCGCCGCAATTGCCGAGCACGCGCAGCTTGCCGTCGTCGACCTGCGGCTTCAGCGTGCCGGGTGCCGCCGCAATTGCCTGCACGGTGCCGCTAAGCAAAGCGGTCAGCGCGGGACCCGCACCGCGAAACGGCACATGCAGCAGCTTGATACCGGCGCTGTTCGCAAACATCTCCATCGCTACGTGCAGCGTGCCGTAGGGCCCTGACGAGCCATAGGTGATCTGGCCCGGACGCTTCTTCGCGTCCTCGACAAAATCCTGCGCCGTCTTCCATGGCGCCGAGGCCGGCACCGCGAGCAGCGTAGGATCAGCGAGCACGCGCGCAATCGGCATGAACTGCGAGACTTCATAGGCGACCGGACGGTCGAACAGCCGGTCGGCCTCGGGGAGCACCGCGAGCGAGGACAGCGTCATCAGCAGCGTGTAGCCGTCGGGTTCGGCGCGCGCCGCCGCAGCATTGCCGACCGATCCGCCGGCCCCGCCGGCGCGGTTGTCGACGATGACGGCCTTGCCCAGGATTCGCTCCAACGCCTGCGCCACCGGGCGCGCCGCGAGATCGGCCTGGCCGCCGGCGGGAAACGGCACGATCATGGTGATGTTGCGAATGGGATAGGTTTGGGCGAATGCTGCGCTCGGCAACGCGGGCAACAGCGGCAGTGCGGCAACGGCGCGCAGGACATCGCGTCGATCCATGGCAGGTCTCTCCCCCCGATTTTTCTTGTTTCGCTCCCAGCCTAGCGTCGCGATCGGCAAGAACAAGCCGTTTACGAAGCGTTAGCCATGTTCGCCCCGGTCTGGAACGCATCCCCAGAGCCATTGTTGCCCTCCCAAGGGAGTGTGCCATGGGAGTGCGTTATGGGAAAACTAGCAACCATCGACGTCGCCCTGGACGAGATGCTGGTGAATCTCGCCGCGATCGTCCTGCGGCTTTCAAAGCCAGAAGTGACACGAACGCCGGAAGCGCGGCATGCCCTGGCGCAATCCGTCCATCAATACGCGGTTTGCGCGGCGCGCTCGACCGACCCGCGTGTTCATGAGTTGAAGTCGCAGTTGGAGGAGACCCTGAAGCCAGACTTGCGCATAGTCGCGATCAACGGCGTGAAGGTGTCCTAACGAGATGCGGCGCGGGTGAATTTGAGATAGGCGAGATGCCGTAGGGTGGGCAAAGGCGCAAAGCGCCGTGCCCACCATCACTCGCCGAAATGCCCCGCAATGTCTCACATATCCCCTCCCCAATCCGCTGGGAGAATGCCCTGATCGACGTAGCGATGAATGCTGCTGAGAGACCAATCGCTCACGCGCGCGACGAGGCGATGCTTCACGGGATTGAAATGTATATAGTCGACGTGACGCTCCAAATCCGTGTCGTCGCGGATCGCGTGCTCCCAATAACGGCGCTGCCAGATGCCTTTCTCGCGCTTCTTCAATTTACTCATTGAGGGTGGCCCGGCCTGCAAGCCACGCGAAAATCCGCCTTTGATCTGATTCCAACGCGATGAAAAGTCGACGTCGCCCTCCGGCAACGTCCAAATCGCATGGAGGTGGTCTGGTAAGATACAGATTGCGACGGTCTCGAATGGCTGGCGCTCAAAGACGGCTCGGTAGATTCGTCTCAAGCGATCAGCTTGATCGACGAGCAACGTGCTCGATCGATCTGCGAGCACGACGGTGAAGAAGAACATCCTTCCCTGTGCCCGCCGATATCGAGACACTTGCGATTCCCTCAGACAAAGTCGTGGGCACGCTTCGCTTTGCCCACCCTACGGCAGCTTGCGCGGACGATAGACTAGCGAGATTTTGTGGGATGGGCAAAGGCGCGAAGCGCCGTGCCCACCAAAGGATCTACCCCGCCTTCCCGCCCTTCTTCGGCTGCCGCTTGCACGTTCCCGGCAGCTTCGCCGCGAGAAAATCACCGAGCGCTTCGACGCGTGCGGGGCGCGGGCCGCCGGGCGGGGTCACCAGATGCACGGCGCCTTCGGCCTGCTTCCAGTCCTTCAGGATCACTTCGACCTCGCCGGAGGCGATGGCGTCACCGACGATGAATTCCGGAAGCTCGGCGATGCCGAGGCCGGCGATCAGCGTCGGCATCACCGCTTCGCCATTGTTGACGCGGAGCTGGCCGCCCGGCCGCACGCTGGCCTGCTCGCCGGCCGCATTGGTGTAGTGCCAGATGTTGGGCGTGGTGAGATAGGCGTAGCTGAAGCATTTGTGCTCGGCCAGATGCATCGGATGTGTCGGCCGGCCGTGGCGCTTGAGATAAGACGGCGCGGCCACCGTGAAGCGCGGCATGGTGAAGAGCCGCCGCGCGATCAACGACGAGTCCGGCAGCCGCGCAATCCGCACCGCCATGTCAAAGCCCTCGCCGATCAGGTCGATGGTCGCATCGCTCAAATGCAGATCGACCGAGACTTCCGGATAGGTCTCGAAAAACTCCGGCAACAGCGGCGCCACCGCCTTGATGCCGAACGTCATGGGCACGGCGAGCCGCACCAGCCCGCGCGGCGCCACCGATTGCGCCAGCGCCTCGTTCTCCGCCGCCTCGCCGTCCGAGAGCAGGCGCGTCGCGCGTTCGGCAAGCTTGTGCCCGGCATCGGTCAGCGCGAGCCGGCGCGAGGTGCGGTTGAACAGTCGAGCGCCGAGCCGCTCCTCCAGCCGTGTCACCGCCTTGGACACCGTCGCCTTGGACATCACAAGCTCGCTCGCGGCCGCCGCAAACGACCGTAGTTCCACGACTTTTGCGAAAATCGCGAGCGCCTCGAAATCCGGGAGTTTTGCCATGGGAGCCGACCAATTAGGATGTTTAAGGAAACAATGTGTTTCAACAGTTTCTATTTCTATACCACAGGCGGAGGCTTATCCAAGGGTCATCAGACATTCAGGATTACGCAAATGATCGAACTCAGACCTTTCAACAAGCTCGGCGGCGCCGACCACGGCTGGCTCAAGGCGAAGCATCATTTCTCCTTCGCGGACCACTATGACCCGAGCAACATGGGCCACGGCGCCTTGCGGGTGTGGAACGACGACGAGATCGCGCCGAACAGCGGCTTTCCGGCTCATCCCCACGCCAACATGGAAATCATCACCTATGTGCGCGAAGGCGCGATCACCCATCAGGACAGCCTCGGCAACGAGGGGCGCACCGAGGCGGGCGACGTGCAGGTGATGAGCGCCGGCAGCGGCATCCGTCACTCCGAGTACAATCTCGAGCCGACCAAGACTCGGATCTTCCAGATCTGGATCGAGCCGACTGCGCGCGGCGGCCACCCGACCTGGGGTTCAAAGCCGTTCCCGAAGGCGGACCGCTCGGGCAAGCTCGTCACCATCGCCAGTGGCGACGCGAACGACAAGGACGCGCTGCCGATCCGCGCCGATGCGCGCGTGCTCGCCACCACGCTGAAGGCCGGCGAGAGCGCGGAGTACGAGCCCGAGAGGTCACGGAACCTCTATCTGGTGCCGGCCGCAGGTGCCGTCGAGATCAACGGCGTGCGCGTCAACGCCCGCGACGGCGCCGCAATCCGCGGCGAGGCCAGGCTGAAGATCACGGCCCTGGAAGATTCAGAGCTCGTGCTCGTCGACGCGGCGTAACGATCCAAGCAACCCATCATCTCGCTCAATCCCAATGGAGACCACCATGACCAAAGTTCTCGTCCTCTATTATTCCGCCTATGGCCACATCGAAGCGATGGCCAACGCCGTCGCTGAAGGCGCGCGCGAAGCCGGCGCGACCGTCGACATCAAGCGCGTGCCCGAGCTGGTTCCCGCCGAAGTCGCGAAGGCCTCCTACTACAAGGTCGATCAGGCCGCGCCGATCGCCAAGATCGAGGATCTCGCCAATTACGACGCGATCATCGTCGGCACCGGCACCCGCTTCGGCCGCATGGCCTCGCAGATGGCGAACTTCCTCGACCAGGCTGGCGGCCTCTGGATGAAGGGCGCGCTGCACGGCAAGGTCGGCGGCGCCTTCACGGCGACCGCAACCCAGCATGGCGGCCAGGAGACCACACTGTTCTCGATCATCACCAACCTGCTGCACTTCGGCATGACCATCGTCGGCCTGAACTACGGCTTTGCCGGCCAGATGAAGCTCGACGAAGTCACCGGCGGTGCACCCTATGGCGCCACCACGATCACCGGCGGCGACGGCAGCCGCCAGCCGAGCGCCAACGAGCTCGCGGGAGCGCGCTATCAGGGGCGCGCAATCGCGGAGACGGCCAAGAAGCTGCACGGTTAAGCTTCAAGGCTAAGGTTCACTATTAAGCTTCGCGATCCTCTGCATGGCTGATGCGATTTGGGCGGCATTCTCGTTCGGGAATGCCGCCCTATCTATCGTTGCAGGAGCGACGCGTATGGCTTTCGAAATTCTCTTGATGGCGCAGATGATCCGCAGGCCGGTCCAGGCGCTGACGCGCCGCTGGTATTGCCGCAGCCTGTTCCGCGCCTCCCGCGGCCGGTTTCATTGCGCCGGATGCACGGGATCGTGAGGCGCTATTTTTTGAGCATGATCTTTTCGGAAAACCGCGGCGCACTTTTCCGGATCATGCTTTAGGCCTGTGTGAGATCCGCGTGCGGTGGTAGGTCGACCGGCGGCGCCAAGGCGGGTGCAGTTGAAAGCCACCAGCCGTCGCCGGCAAACCAGCAGGTGTCGTCGGGCACGTCCCCTCTCCGCAGCGACTGCACACGTTCCCAGCCTTTGGCGAAAGCCTCGGCCAACCGCCGGCCGGCATCCGCATCCTGAAGTCCTGCGCAGCCGATGAACTGGGCCCGCCCCAAGAATTTGGCCGGCCAGGCCGTACCCTCGTTTGGGCGCGTAATCATCAGCATGCCGCCGAGCACACCCTCCGGCGCCAACGGAAATATCAGCCGGCCGCCGGGTCGCAACGCCGCGAGCCATTCCATGGCCGGCTGCGCCGCGCCGGCACAGACATAAATCACGTCGACGCTGGGAAGATCAGACGCGATGCCCGAGCGCTCGCGCAACTCGACCTCAGCGATGTCTTTCAAATTCTCGCGCGCGAGCGCCGCCAGGCGTTCGTCGATTTCATAGGCATAGACCCGACCACCGGGACCGACAAGCGCGGCGAGAATGGCGGTGTAGTAGCCGGTGCCCGCGCCGATCTGGAGCACGGTCTCACCTTCCTTCACACCACAGCCGCTGAGCCAATAAGCGTGCGCGCCAGGCATGCCTATGTTGACGCCGCGCTCCGGATCCAGAGCCAGCAGCGCGTTCTGATAGAGAAAGGCGGGATCATCGTCGGGCGTCACGACATAGGGATGCCCTCCGAACGAAATCGACCACGGCCCGGGGCCCGCGAAGGTCTCGCGCCTCACGTTGCGAAACGCCTGCTCGATACGGGGATCGGTGGTCTTGGCCGCGGCGCAGATCAACTGCGCATAGAACGCGCGATATTTGTCCGAACGATCGTCCATGTCGCCTCCGGGCTGCGGAGGCGACGATAGCACAACGATTGCGACATGCGAGTAACCGCTGCAACCAGGGCGCCGCGCGCTTTAACGTGCGCCCTTGCCCATCGCGCGTGCGGCAAAGGCCGCGAGCTTCGGATGGCGCCGCAGTCCCTGCGCGGCATGATCGCGCAACACGTAAGGCAGTCCGCGCCAGGACAGCGCGACACTGACATCGGTCAGCGGGACCGGCTCGGCGCCGAAGCGGCGCTTGTAGTCGTGGTTGCCGATGCTGAGATCGAAGCGCCGCACGCCCTGTTCATGCAGCGCCGCCATGGTGCGCTCGGTCACGAGCAGCCCCGGCGAGCAACTCGCCCACGGCTTGCCGGCATGACCGATGCGCAACAGAAAATAGGTCGCGCCGTATCTGACGCCGAGCGTGGTGGCCACGATGCCGTCGTCGCAGACGAGCGCCGAGACGATCGCATATCCTTCCGCGACCCCCTGCCGCACCACGTCGCGGTAGAAGCTGGCATGCGCATCGTCGTTGAGGACAAACCGCGAGCCGAGTTTCTGCATGCGCTCCTGCTGCTGGACATCCATCACGTCGAGAAGCTCGTGCGCGCGAGCGGCATCCGTGGCAATCTCGAACCGCGCGCCGGCATGGCGGCTGAACACGCGCCAGCAGCGCGGCATCTGCATGCGCTTGATCGACGCCTGGTAGTCCGCATAGTCGTCGCCCGTCAGCACGAGGTTGCCGTTGAGCGAGCAGGATCCGGGACGGCCAAGCGCCAGCAGCGGGTTCGGCTTGCCGCCGACATGGGCCGGCATCTTCTTCAGGCGCAGCACGTCGAAGCGATCGGGCAGAGCGCGCAAGCCATCGACCAGCGCCGCGCTGATCGCCTCCGCACCGGCCGTGTCGGACGTGGCGTCGCAGGCCAGGATCGGCGCGTTGTTGTCGGAGACCCCGAGATCGGCAAACTCGACGACACGGATGCCGCGCCTGGTGTGGCTGATCATCGGCACCACCGCGATGTCCTTGCCGGTCGTGGCATCGGAGATCACGGCGATCAACGGCGGGACGCCGTGAAACGCCTCGTACCAGGCGTCGAGCCAGTAACCATGCTGGAAAGCGGTGCGATGGCCCGCGTTTAGGCGCAACCCGGCCCGTCGCCAGTCACGCATGAAATCGACTGAGATTCCCGACGTGCTGGAGGACACCCGATCGTTTAGTTGCTCGAGGCTGACAAACGCCATTCGCGGGGCATACAGTTACTGAACATTTCCAGATAGATTATGTTTTGTCGCAGACCACAAGTTACGTCGCTGCTTATCGTTACCGATACCGTCACTGCGCGCACAATGTCTCTCATGTCCCGATTTGGAACGCGCGACTGCGACAAGCTGTCAGCGATCGGGTTCCATCTGCGCGATGCATTGGAACCTGGCTAGGAAATGCAGTCCCGCGACAGCAAGCGCGAACATGAACCAGACCGGATTCTGCCGTTCGAGCAGGAAGGTCTCGGTCGTCCCGAAATACAGGCCGAACAGCCAGATGGTCAGGAACAGCTTGCCCAGCGCATTGCTGCGGTTGTGCGCCTGGGTCGCCTGGAAATTGCGGAGTGGCGCAAGAACGAAGATCAGGATGACGAGCAGCAGGCCCGGCAGGCCGATGGTGATGGCGAGATCGAGATAGCTGTTGTGGCTGTGCGCCGCGGAGACCGCCCATTCGGCGCCCTTGGCGGTCTGCCGCTCGCTGACGTCGTCCCAGAATGCCGCATAGCCGTGGCCGATGATCGGCTTTTCCGCCACGGCCGAGAGCGCAAACTCCCAGATGTCGGAGCGGCCGGTGAAGGTCGGATCGACCGGCAGTAGCCGCGTGATGGATGACAGCGCGGGGCTTGCGACGCTGCCGACCGTCAACAGGTTCATCACGATCAGGGGCGCAAAGCAGATGATCCGCTTCAGCCACAGGCTCCGCGTGACGTAGACCAGCGACGCCAGGGCGTAGATGGCCAGACACAGCACCGACGATGTCTTGCCGCCGGTGAAGATGAGGAAGATGCCGGCAAGGACCGCGATCGCAGGTCCCATCACGAAGGAGCCGACGGCGCTGAGGTAAATGCCGACATAGACCAAAATGGTCATCACCGGCGAAGCGCCGTTCTTGTGGCCAAAAGTGCCTCGCCAGTCGCCGGCAAGCATCGGCTCGGCGATATCGAGCGCGGTGTGGATCGCATATTGCGGGGCGAGGACCACGCCGAGATAGCACAGCACCAGCAGCACGAGCGCGGCGCCGCCGAGGCACAAATTGAAGCTCCGCTGCGTCGGCGGCAGCAGCGGCAGGAGCACCGCGAGCGAGGTCACGCTGGCGGCGAGCACGAATCGCTGGATCGAGACCTCGCGGCTCTCGGAGAAGACGACATTGATCAGCATCCAGCCGACGAAGCAGAGATGCAGCGGGGTGACGAAGGTCTTCAGCGAGAGTGCATCGGTGGCGAGAGCGAACAGCACCGCGACTGCGGCCAACAGGCCGAAGGTGATGTAGTCCAGCGCCATGCGTCCGCTGCCGACGATGGCGACGTCCTCGCTGCGCAGATCTGGGAAGGGATTGAGCGTCACCAGCACCAGCAGCAGGGCCACCATCGCGACCAGGCAGCGCGCCATCTGCATAACGTTCAGCGTCGCAAGCTCGTCACGTATTGCGTGTCCGAACGATCGGGCCTCGACGTCAGTCATGTCTGCGGCGCTGCGATCCATGCCTCAAGGCCGATATGGGATGGTAGGAACGCCCCGGGTCTAACCCATCCCCGTTAACCATCCGTCAACCACCATGCCGGAGGCGGCAGGCACCTTCTGCTGCCGCGCCACGCTGCGCGCGATTTCGTAATATTGCAGCGCGCGCCGTTCCAGCGTGAGATTGTCCAGCACATAGCCACGCGGATCGAATTTGCCCGCGGCACATCCGGCCCAGAAATCCCCCCAGCGCGCTTCGAAGCCGGTGCAGTCGGCGAACTTGATGCCGCAGCGGTCGTCCCAATAGGGCACCGAGGACACCGGCGCGAACTGGACGCGATGTGGATAGTAGTCGGGATCCCGCCAGGGGCCGCCGGGATCCCAGGCGAACACCGGCACGCCGCAGGACAGGGCCTGCTGATAGGCAATGCCCTGGCTCTCGTTCTGGCACAGGAAGATCATCGCGTGCGAACGCGCCAGCGCCACCTGATAGTCTTCCTCCTTGTAGCTGCCGTAGCGCAGCTCGGTGAACGAGCGGCCCTCCTCGATGAGCCGTGCGCGGATTGGCTCGATCAACTCCGGCATATAGCGGTCGCGATCCCAGCTGACCTTGTCGTAGATGAGGACGTCGACGGTCTTTTGCGACGGACGCGACGGCGCCCAGAGATCGGTATCGATGCCCGTCGGCCAGACCTCGGTGTCGGGCCAATACGGCCGGTACATGTCGGCATACCACGGGCCGGGTACCACGACCTTCTTCACCGGAAGCCGCTTGAACAGGTCGGGATCGTCGAGCGGATGATTATGGGCGGCGACCCCGAGCAGGATCGGGTTCTTCCAGGCGAACTTATCCAGCAGGAAGATGCGGCCGATGATGCAGGCGACTTCCTCGGGATGCCGCGCGATGTAACTGTAGTCGTTGACGCGGTAGCGGATGCCGAGCCGGTCGAGCCCTGCACAGAGGTTGAGGAACACGCGAAGTTGTCCGCTCATGCGCGGCTCGCCGAACAGCATGCGTCGCGCCATGCGCCGCAGATGCCGGTCGCCGGGAAACCAGCGATCGTCCTTGTCCTCGTAGAAGAGGTTCAGAACCATGGCGTCGGGATCGTAGTCGAATGTCTTTGCGGGCACTGGGTCCATCCGCGGCAATCAGGTCTACATTCTCGCATGAGACCGGCTGTCGCACCTCTTCAAAGCTGCGACAGACTTAACGTCACAGGCTTAACGCTAATCTACGAAACCGCGGTCGCTCCGGCCTTCGCAGCAACGATTTGACGGTTATGTGGGTATCATCCGCGTCAGCCAGGACTGCGGATTGCCGGCTTCGAAAGCAGCCTGGTTAACAGATCATTAAAGACGAGCCATCGTTTGACCATAGCCGACGCCATGCTCGAAGCACCGACCGCCGCGCTCACGGCGACGGACGCGCGCGCGACGCCGCCTGTGGTTTCCGTCGTCATCCCGGCCAAGAATGCGGCGGCCTATATCGGCGAAGCCATCGACAGCGCGCTGACGCAGAATGGCGTCGACGAAATTATCGTCGTGGACGACGGCTCGAGCGACGACACCATCGCACTCGTGCAGGCCATCCGCGATCCGCGGCTGCGCCTGATGATGAATGATGCCGCTGGCGTCTCGGCCGCACGAAACCTCGGCGCACGCCGCGCGCGCGGCGACTGGCTGATCTTCCTCGATGCCGACGACCGCCTGCGGCCGGACGCAGTGACGACGCTGCTGGCGGCAGCCGAGGCCGCGCCGCACGCGATCCTCGTCTATGGTGACTACAACACGATCGACAGTGCGGGCCGGCCGATCGGCCGGCGCGATCTCCTGAAGGGACGCCGCAAGCCGTCAGGCAACGTGCTCGAGCGGCTCGCCAGCGGCAACTTCATCGTCAATGGCGGCATCATGCTGGTGCGCACTGATGCGTTCCGGGCAACCGGCGGCTTCGACGTCTCGCTCCAATATTGCGAGGACTGGCATTGCTGGTGCCGCCTCGCCGCGCTCGGCGAGTTCGCATTCGTGCCGAAACTTCTGCTCGACTATCGCCTGCACACGGCCAACACCATGAATGCAGCGGTGCGGACGCCGCAGGATTTCTTCCCGGCGGTCACGCGCATCTTCAGCGATGACTTGATCCTGACCAAGCTGCCCGCCGACGCCGTGCCCCGGCTGCGGCAGGCGGCCGAAATTCATCTCGTGACCTATTCGGCGACACAGGCGGTCCGCTTCGGCAGGTATCGCGACGCCCTCGCCTATCTCGGCATGGTCGCGCGGCGATCGCTCAAAGCGACACCGCGGTCCGCGATCAAGATCGCCCTGTCCTATTTCGGAATCTAGCCGCCCGACGTTAGCGCGTCAGGAGACGATCTTCGAGGCTTCATAGGGCTTTGGCTCGACGCCGAATGCGGCGAACGCAGCACCAAGCGCGACCATCATGGGATGCATCGCGATAACGGCTTTCGACGATTTCAGCAGGCGAGCCGAGCGAACCAGCGACAGCGGCAGCCGTCCGATCATCTGCGCAAACACCCGCGCCCGCGCCGCCGCACTTTGCGCAGCCTTGGACTGCACGCGATAATTGATCGCACCGATGCGCAGGCCACGCTTTGCGATCCAACTGAAGCTGGTGCGGTTTTGCGGCACGGTCTCGGTGATGACGGCCTCCGCCGTCCAGTGGAATGTCATGCCGGCATTGCGGCAGCGCGTGAAGAAGTCGCAGTCGCCGCCGCCGAGGAAATTGAAGCGGAGATCGAAGGCGGGCTTGCCCAGCCGATCGAATGCAGCGCGCGTGATCAGACAGTTGCCGCAGCCATAGATCTGCGGCACCGCGCCGGTGTAGTCGTAGGCCGGACAGAAGGCAGGATGACGCGAAAGCCAGGGCTGGCTGCCATCGTCGAACACCGGCAGCACCGGTCCACCGACCACGTCGGCACCAGTTGCCTCCGCGGTGCGAACCATCAGCTCCAGCCAGTCGGGCGAGGCGATCTCGTCGTCATCGATCATCAGGAAGCGGGTCGCGGCGGGAAACAGCGCCTGCGCCGTCTCGAACGCGGCGTTGATTGCGTGGCAATTGCCCTGCTGCTTCTCGACCAGGCAGACGCCCTGGAGCTTGCCGGTGACGAGAAACTCCGCTGCAACTGGTGCGCTCTCACGCCCGGCTGCGTCGTTTTCGACCATGACCACCGCGAAGGAGCGCGGGGTGCGCTGGCTGGCGAGCGAGTCCAACGTCAGCCGCAGATGCTGCGGGCGGCGGAAGCAGGGAATGCAGACGACGATGCCGACCGACAGGTCGATGACGCGCGAGCTCGCGGCGATCTCACGGTTGGGATCGCACACGGCATCCGAGATCCGGCTGGCGGTGAGGTCTGTCGGGATCAGCGTCATGACGATCTAGATGCCTGAGATATGTTGAAAAGGCCTTTCGCCGAAAAAGGCTTTGCGCCGGTTGCATGGATCGGCCGTCTCGCAACGGCACAGTGCTGCGACGCAAATGTCCCGAAATGGGCGGCCGGCTTCGGCGGCAAAGCCGCGCCATGCGCCAGTGTTCCGACAATGCAGACGTCCCATCATGCGCTTAACCGCTTTTGCGTGTTTTCCAGTCGAATTTCTTCACGTGTGATACTGCAATTCGTGGTCCAACGCGCCAGCGACGGCACGATGTAGCGATGCTTTAGTTAACGCATGGACGCATTAACCCAGCCGTAAGCACCGTGACCGGTGACACCAAGCGGCATCAGATTTGCTCCTCGGAGATGCGGGATTATTCCTGTAAATTTGAGTCGAACATGTGCGGTCGAAAAACATGAGCAAGCCAGCCACGATCGATTTCGCGACAGCCCGGACTCAGGCCCCGGTACAGACCCAGGCACTGCGTGACCTGGTCGCCGGCGAAGCCCGTGACAGCCTGCTTGCCATCCACGAGGTCTTGCGCCGCGAGCTGCCGCAAGGTCCCCTCGCGATCTACGAGGCCGGCGGCGGCTCGTCGAGCTTCCTGCCCATGGACGTGCTCGGCCGCAGCCATGTCACTGTCGTCGACATCGACGAAGACCAGATCCGCAACAACGCTTACGCGCAGGAAGCGATCCTCGGCGACGTGCAGACCTATCGCTTCGGCCCGGACACCTTCGACATCGTGATCTGCTACAACGTGATCGAGCATCTGCCCGACGTCGCGGTGGCGCTTCTGAACTTCCGCGATGCGCTCAAGCGCGGCGGGATGATCCTGATCGGTGCCCCCAATCCGCGCTCGCTGTCCGGCGTCGTCACCAAATACTCGCCGCACTGGTTCCATGTCTGGTTCTATCGGAACATCCGCGGCATCAAGACCGCCGGCCGGCCCGGAGAGGCGCCGTTCCCGACCGTCTTCCATCCGTTGGTGACGCTGTCGAAACTCGAAGCGTTTGCCGCAGCCAACGGCCTGGATACGATCTACCGCCGCGAGGTCGAGAGCCCGCGCTATCCCGAGATGCGCCAGCGCAAGCCGCTGGTCGCCGCCCTCGTAGACATCGGCGCCGCGGTGCTGAACGCCGTGCTCCCGCGCGGCACCGACGTTCGCCGCGGCGACTATCACGTCATCCTGCGGAAGCGCTAATGGCCCTGCGCGTGCAGCCCGGCCGTCACGCTACGAGGCCGGACGCGCGCATGCCGGGCGGCATGCACGGTAACGATTCGTTAATCATCGAGGGATCGGCGCATCGAAAGCGTCACAACGACGCGGCCAACCGCAGCGTGCACTTAAACGCTTTGTTTGCCATTTCGGTGAATAGTCCCTCAGTGAGTATGGTTAATTTTCCCTGTTGCGTTGATTGGGCACCTATATCCCGGGTGCGTGGCGTAGAGCGAAGAGTAGCCCCTCAGCCCGCGGTAGTTGGAATGGAAGCTGGGGATCATGCTTGACTATAACCAGCCGATAGACCGGAGCAGGTCGGAGGCCCCGCAGCAGCGGAGGTCCGACGCCAGCTTCAACGTGCTGGAGCTCGTCAGCCTGCTGTGGCGGCGCAAGATCGCGATTGCCGCCGCGGCCCTGATCGGCGCGTGCCTTGCCGTCACCATCGGCAAGAGCCTGACGCCCCGCTACACCGCGACCGCCCAGCTCTATGTCGATCCGCGCGAGCTCCAGCTCGTCGATCGCGAGCTCACGCCGCGCGCGCAGGACCTCTCCGGCATGTCCATGATGGTGGAGAGTCAGGCACGCCTGATCACCTCCAACAGCGTGCTGCTGCGGGTCATCGAGCAGGCCAATCTCGACAAGGATCCCGAATTCGGCGGCGGTGACGGCAAGAGCGCGATGTCCTCGCTGCTTGGCCTGATCGGCCTCCAACCCCGCGCGCCCTCCGCCGCGGACGTCAAGGACGTGCAGCTTGCGGCGCTCGACGCGCTGAACAGGCACATCACCATCCGCAAGACCGAGAAGAGCTTTATCGTCGACATCGAGGTCTGGTCGACCGATCCGGCGAGAGCGGCGATGCTCGCCAACACGCTGACCAACGCCTACCTCACCGAGTCTCGCAACTCGCAGGCTCTGGCCGCCCGGCGCGCTACCAGTGAATTGTCCGGCCGGCTGAAGGAGCTGCGCGAACGGCTGCGCAACGCCGAGACCGTGCTTGCCACCTATAAGGCCCAGAACAATTTCGTCGGCACCCAGGACGCGCTGATCAGCGACCAGCAGCTCTCCTCCAGTAACCAGCGGCTTTCCGCGGCCCGCGCGGCGACCATGGATGCGCAGGCGCGGCTGGACCAGATCGAGGCGAGCCGGCGCACGGCGGCGGATGCCGGTGCGAATGCCGAGGTTCTGCAATCACCGACGATTGCAAACCTGCGCGCGCAATATGCCGATGCCCGCAAGAAATATGCGGAGCAGACCGCCGAGCTTGGGCCACGGCACCCGGCGCTGCGTCAGACCGAGAAGCAGGTCGAGGATATCAAACGCGTCATCAGCGAGGAGGTCGACCGCTTCGCCCAGTCGGCCAAGAACGACCTGACGCGCGCCCGCGACTTTGAAGCCTCGCTCAACCGGGCGCTGGAGGCGCAGAAGCGGCAAAGCGTCCAGCTCAGCCAGGCCGCCGTGCGCCTGCGCGAGCTCGAGCGCGAGGTCGATGCCAGCCGCGACGTCTACCAGTCTTTCTTCAAGCGTTCGCGCGAGACCGAGGAGCAGGAGACGCTCAACACCTCGGCGACCCGCGTCATCGGCGAAGCCACCGTGCCGCAGCGGCGCTCGTTCCCGCCGGCGATGAGCTTGTTCGCCATGATCGGCGTCGTCTTCGGTGGGCTCGCGGCCGCCTGCTGGTTTGTCGCGGCCGAGCATCTGTTCGTCGGCGCGACCGCCCCCGAACCGAGCCGCCGCGAGCGCACGCCGGAGCCGGAAGTATCGAGGACGCGACCGGAAACCGCCGCACCTCCTCCGCCGCTTTCTCTGGTCGAAAAGCCGCTGATCGCCCGCCTCCAGGAGGCCGACGTCATCCGCACGCTCGGCGCCATTCTCGCCACCGGCGGCGGTGTCGACCTCACCCGACTGGGCTGGCCGACACTGCGCCCCGGATTTCCGCTGACGACGCTGCTCAACGCCTTGCGCGACATGCGCGCCGCGGTGGCACGGCGCGCCGGCGGCAAGGCGATGCCGGTGATCGCCTTGGTCGGCGCCGGCGAGACCGTCGGGCGCAGCGTGACCGCGCTGAACTTTGCGCTTGCGGCGGCGCGCGACGGCAGCCGCGTGCTGATGATCGACGCCGACCATCAGGCGCACACGATCTCGAACAAGGTCAATCGCCCCGGCAAGAGCGAGCCGGGCAAGCTCGGCTGGCTCTCGATCGGCAGCAACGCCGCGCGCGAGATCAAGACCGTCAACGGCATCTCCGTGCTGCCGGCGGCCGAGAGCGATGCGGGCAAGGCAACGGACGCCATCCGCAAGGCAATCGCACAGGCGCGCTCTGCCGGCGGCTATGATCTCGTCATTCTCGACGGCCCGGCGATGCCGTTCTCGGCCGCCGGCCGCAAGCTGCTCGACAGTGCCGATGCGCTGGTGGCGGTGCTGCCGACCAGCCTCGACATCAACGACAGCATGGAAGAAATCTTGACCGCGCTGGGCGGCGCCGAGCGCAAGCTCGTCGGCGTGATGCTCGACGAGCTCACTCCCGCAGCCCAAATGCGCCAGCGAGGCAAACAATATGCTTGAGCGCCGCGTCAATCCTGAAGGGCGGGCCGCAACCGCCGAGGTGCCACGGATCACCGTCGGCGGCCTTCGCATGGCCGCGCTCGACCTGGAAGCCACTGCCGATTTCATGATCGAGGCCACCGACCCGCGTCATCGCATCGGCCGCCCGCTGTACCTGACCTCGGCCAACGGCGAGGTGCTGGCACGCTGCTCGACCGAGCCGCAGACCGAGCGCCTGTTCCGCGCCGCCGATTTGATCAACGCCGACGGCCAGCCGCTTGTGGCGGCCTCAAAACTGCAATCCTGGTTTCCGCTGCCGGAACGCGTCGCGACCACGGACCTGTTCCATATCGTCGCGCGCAAGGCGGAAGCTGCCGGCCGCTCCTTCTACATGCTCGGCGCCAGCGAGGAGGAGAACGCCACGGCTGTCAAGAAAGTCCAGAACCTGTATCCGAAGCTCAAGATCGTCGGATACAGCCACGGCTATCTCCGTGGCGACGCGCTGCGCGCCAAGGTCGAGGAGATCAATGCGTTGGCGCCTGACTATCTCTGGGTTGCACTCGGCGTTCCCTCCGAGCAGGCCTTCGTCGAGGAATACACGCCGCTGCTGACCAATGTTGGCGTCATCAAGACGTCCGGCGGCCTGTTCAATTTTTTATCGGGAAGCCGCTCTCGCGCGCCGCAATGGATGCAGAAGCTCGGGCTGGAATGGGCCTGGCGCACCTGGCTGGAGCCGCGGCGCTTGTTCTGGCGCTATTTGACCACTAACCCCCGCGCGATCTATCTTCTCTTCAGCCGTAACCGGCCCTTCAATCGCTGAGAAGAGTAGAACACGACATGACTGATCGACCGACTGTCCTCGTCACAGGGGGTGCAGGCTATATTGGATCGCATGCCTGCCGCGCCCTGGCCGCAGCCGGTTACCAGCCCGTCGTTTATGACAATCTCTCGACAGGCCATCGCAGCTTCGTTGCCGGGGAGATGGTGACCGGCGACCTGCTCGACGGCGCGACGCTGGCGCGCGCCTTTGCCGACCACAAGATCACGGCGGTGATGCACTTCGCGGCCGCGAGCCTCGTCGGCGAGTCCATGACCGATCCGCAGAAATACTACATCAACAATGTGCAGGGCACGTTGTCGCTGTTGCAGGCGATGCGCAACGCAGGCTGCCAGCGCATCGTGTTCTCCTCGACCGGCGCGGTCTACGGCAACGCCGATTCCAAAGAACTGCCGGAGGATTTTCCCTGCGCGCCGATCAATCCCTATGGTGCGTCAAAGTGGATGATCGAGCGTATGCTCGCCGATTACCGCGCGGCCTATGGCTTCGGCGCATTCTGCCTGCGCTATTTCAATGCCAGCGGCGCCGATCCCGCCGGCGGCATCGGCGAGCTGCGTGACAACGAGACGCATCTCATTCCCCGCGCGATGATGGCGTTGCAGGGCCATGTCGACTTCGCCGTGTTCGGCGACGATTACGACACCCCCGACGGCACCGCGATCCGCGACTACATCCATGTCACCGATCTCGCCGCGGCGCATGTCGCGGCACTGAAGCTGCTGGAACAGGGACACGCCGGCGGCAGCTTCAATCTCGGCACCGGCTCCGGCTTTTCGGTGCGCGAGATCCTGACCGCGATCAGGCAGGAGACCGGGCGTGAGGTGCCGCACACCATCAAGCCGCGCCGCGCCGGCGATCCCACTTATCTCGTCGCCGACGCCTCCGCCGCGCGAAAAGTGCTGAACTTCGTGCCGCGCCATTCCGACCTGCCGACCGTGATCCGCACCGCCTGGGCCTGGCACCAGAAGGCGCATCCGCTGAGGTCGCGCTAGGCACCCGTATTACGACTTGCCGGTCAGGCCCCTGAGGGGCTAAAGAGGTTGTCACAGTCGGCGCCGGCGAATGTCCCGAGCGCCGCATATTGCTCTTACGGCCGCCGATGGAAGCGGCACGTGTAGCTCAGCCAATAGCGCGAGCCGATTCTTCACAGCGAAGGCCACGATCTAATCCGCGCGCGGCCTGCTTTCAGGCGCGGCCCAAGGAGCACGGAGCGAATGCATCAGGCCGCAAGCCTGCAATTCGAGCGCGTGATGGACGAGCTCGTCCTCTGGCATGCCGTGCCCGAGGACGAACGCTCGCCGGCGCCGGCCTGGTGGTGGGGACCCGCGATGGCCGTGTGCGACGCGCAAGAGCCGATGCGACACGCATGGTGTTGTGAGCTGGGCCTGGGCGACGGCTCGAGCTTTGCCGAAGGTACGCATGCCCTTCTCACGCTATTCGCCGAGCAAACCTCGCCGACCTGGCCGGATGATTTTCCGCGCAAGGCGGAGATCAAGGAAGACGACGTTCGTGAGTTGCTCGCGCAGCCGTCAGACGACAGCGCGTTTCAGCCGTAGCGCCACAGCTTCGTTGACGGCCGGATCAGTCTCCGGCTGGAGCGGCGGAGCGACCGGCAGCACCATCGGCCGCAGCAGCTCGGCCATCTGCGGCGCCGGCACCGGCTTGGAGATCAGGAAGCCCTGCATCTCGTCGCAGCCATGGGTGCGCAGGAACGCCTCCTGCTCGGCGTTCTCGACCCCCTCGGCCACCACGGTCATGCCGAGCGCCTTGCCCATGCTGATGATCGCCTGCGCGATCGCCTGATCCTCCGAATCCTGCGGCAGGTCGCGCACGAAGGAGCGATCGATCTTGATGGTGTCGATCGGGAAATGCTTCATCAGCGACATCGACGAATAGCCGGTGCCGAAATCATCGATGGCCAAGCGAATGCCACGGCTCTGGATCGCGTCGAGCACCTTGAGCGCACGTCCGACATTGCGCATCATCATGCTCTCGGTGACTTCGAGCTGGAGCAGCACCGGCGACATGCCGCTTGCCGCCAGCGCCTCGTCGACGTCCTGCAACAAATGCTCGTCGACAAACTGCCGCGGCGACAGGTTGACCGCCATCGACACCGGCAACAGGCCACGTCGCTGCCAGGCCATGGCCTGCGCGCAGGCCTCCTTCACCACCCAGCGGCCGATCGGCACAATCAGGCCGGTTTCCTCGGCGAGCGGGATGAACTGCGCCGGCGAGATGCTGCCGAGATCGGGATGCGTCCAGCGCAATAGCGCTTCCACGCCGGTGATCTGGCCGGTCGCCATGTCCACCTTGGGCTGATAGTTCAGCGAGAACTGCTCGCGCTCGAGCGCCCGGCGCAGTGCGCTCTCGAGCGACAGCCGCTCGATCGACTGCGTCGTCACTTCCTTGGAGAAGAAACGATAGCCGTTCTTGCCATCTTCCTTGGCGAGATACATCGCCATGTCGGCGTTCTTGGTCAGCGTCTGCGCGTCGGCGCCGTTGGCGGGATACATCGCGATGCCGATCGAAGCCGTACTGTGGCACTCGTGGCCGGCCAGTTCCATGGGCTTGCCGAGCGCCGCGAGCAGTTCGGTCGAGATGCGCTGGACGTCGTCGATCTCGCCGCACTGGTCAAGGATCACCACGAACTCGTCACCACCCAGCCGTGCCACCACATCGCTAGCCCGCAGCGCGCTACGCAACCTGTTCGCCACTTCGAGCAGGAGCAGATCGCCGGCCTCGTGGCCGAGCGAATCGTTGATGACCTTGAAGCGGTCGAGATCAATGAACAGCACCGCAAAGCGGTGGTCATGGCGCTCTGCGATGTCGATCGCCTCGCGCAAGAGACTGCTGAAGGTCTCGCGGTTCGGCAAATTGGTCAGGCTGTCGTGCGAGGCGAGATATTCGATGCGCTCGTCGGCCTTTTTCTTCTCGTCGGCCCGATCGAAATTCTCCATCGCGAAGGAGACGTTGCCGGCAAGACGCTGCAACAGCTCGACGAACTCGTCCGTAAAAGTGTCCTGCTCGGTCGACATGTAGATCATCACGCCGACGGACTCGTCATGCGTGACCAGCGGGAACGCCGCACCGGAGCGCGCGCCGTCGCTCTGGAGGACGGAATGGAAGGCGCTGACGCGGCGGTCGTTGACATAATCGTTGCTGATGCAGGGCTGGCGGGTGCGGAAGGCCGTGCCGCTCATGCCGCGGCCCTCGGGCCGATCAGCGTCAATGGAGAGACGCACGTTCCTCGTGGTCTCGGCGGACGGCCCCGCCGCCGCGACGATCTCGAGCTGATCGCTGTCATCCCTGGCGAGCGCAATGGTCGTCGAAGTGAACTTGCCGCCGGTGGACGCGGCCTGGCACACGAGATCGAACAATTCAGTGCGCGACTTGGCCCGGACGATCGCTTCATTGGTAGCGCTGAGCGCCGCGAACATGCGCGTCAGGCGTTCCTTCTGCGCTTCGGTGCGGGCCTTTTCCTCGGCACGCTCGAAATTGTCGAGCGCAAACGACACGTTTTCCGCGAGGCGCCCGAGCAGCTCCACGAGATCGGGCGTGAATGTGTGTTCTTCGGGAGCCAGGAACAACAGGACGCCGCGGGGCTCGCCGTGAGAGCGCATGAGCGGAAAGCTCGCAGCCGCACGCGTGCCGTCTTCCGTCGCCTTGGTGCGCCAATGCTCGGATCTCGGGTCGCTGAGATAGTCGTTCATGATGCAGGGTTGCCGGGAACGCAGCGACGTTCCGATGATTCCCTGCCCTTCGGGATGGTCGGCGGAAATGACGCAGGTCCGTCCGACCATGCGATCATGCATGCGCCCCTTGGCCGCGACGACGCGGACGATCTCGCCGTCCGGGTCCATAATTGCGATGGTCGCCGAGGCGAACATGTCGCCCAGCACGGAGGCCTCGCATGCGGCCTCGAACAGCTCATCCCGCGTCTTGGCACGCATGATGGCTTCATTGGTCGCGCTCAGCGCCTCGAACATGCCGCTCAGCCGGCTTCGCTGCTTGTCGGCTCTGGCCTTCTCCACCGCGCGGTCGAAATTCGCCAGCGCAAAGGCCACGTTCGCCTGCAATCGCTGCAGGAGCTCGACGAATTCGGGGGTGAAAGTATCGCGCTGGAACGAGTGGAACAGGAAGGCGCCCTCGATCCGGTCGCCGTTGAAGAGCGGCAAGGCCGCCGCCGATGCGATGCCGTCCCGACGCGCGCCTTCGCGCCACGGCTTCATGCGCTTGTCGGCCCACAGATCGTTGCTGACGCAGGGCTGCCGCGTGCGGAATGCGGTTCCGGTCAATCCCCGTCCTTCCGGAACCTTGTCGGTCGTCGCAAGCTTGAAGCGGCGCACCTGCTCCTTGTTCGGACCATAGCAGGCAACCACGTGGAGCAGCTCGGCATCGTGATCGACCAGCGCAATCGACGTCGATGCGAACTTGGCGCCCTCGACCGTCGCCTCGCACACCAGGTCGAACAATTCGCTGCGCGAGCGCGCCCGCAGGATGGCTTCGTTGGTGGCGCTGAGCGCCGCATACATGCGCGCGAGGCGATCCTCCTCCTCGGCGATCCTGGCCTTCTCCGTTTCGCGGTCAAAGTTCTCGAGCGCGAAGGAGACGTTCTCCGTCATGCGAAGCAGCAGCGCGACGACCTCCTCGTCGTTCGCCCATGACTTGCTGACGAATGAGAACAGCACGCCAACGCTGGTCCCGCGCTTGACCAGCGGCGCGACCATGCAAGCCACCGCACCGGCGTCGACGTTCGCCTGCTCCCACGCCGTTCCCTTGATTCGATTGACGAGGTCGTCCTCGACGATCAGTCTCTGCGTCCGGAAGACCTCGCCGACAATACCTGTGCCGTGGGGATTCTCCGGGTCGATCGAATAACGCGCTTGTCTGATCAGGTCGAGGTTCTGTCCGGTCGCGGCGACCGGCCTCAGCCAGTGCGAGTCCGGCTCGAGCAGCAGAACGAACGTGGCAAGCGACTTGGCGCAGTAGACCGCGGCATCGCAGACGCGCTGGCACAATTCCAGTTCGGTCTTGGCGTGCAGAATGGCCTCGTTGGTCGCGCTGATGGCGCCGAACATGCGGTTGAGCCGCCGCGTCGCGCGCTCACCGACCTGGCGCGCCGTTTCACGCGTGAAATTGTCCAGCGCGTAGGAGATGTTCGCCGACATACGCTCGAACAGCGATACCATCTGCTCGTTCAACGAGCCGGCCTCACTGCGGGTCACGAACAGCACGCCGACGCTCTCGCCATTGCAGAGCAGCGGCAGCGCCGCCGCCGCGCCGATATGAGCCTTCGCCGCGCCCTCGCGCCACGCCAGCGAGCGCGGATCGTTCAAATAGTCATTGCTGATGCAAAGCGTCTGGCTGCGAAACGCCTCGCCGCCGACGCCCGCGCCTTCCGGCGTGCCCGCTTCAACGGTGATCTCGATCGCGCTCAGCCGCGCCACGTCCTCGCCGCAACCGGCGGCAAAGCGCAGCCGACGGCCGTCCGGCTCCACCAGGAACACGGCAACCGCCATGAAGTCCCCGCTCGCAAACCCGGCGTCGCAGACCTTTTGGTACAGCTCGTCCGGCGATTTCGCGTAGAGGATCGCTTCGTTGATGGCACTCAACGCTGCAAAGGTGCGCGCGAGGGTCGTCTGCACGATCTCAACTCCCGGGCATTTCTGCCGTTTTATCCCGGGTCGCGTTATGAACGGTGATCGCCTAAATGGTCGTTATTGCGCGGTGGAAACCGCCGATCACAGTGAACGAGCTGCGAACGACAGACCAAAAACTGTCGGGAATCCCGCCGTGCGGCATGCCAGGACGCATGGTCGTTCGACGAAAGGCGCGTTCTGTTTACGAATTTGCAGCCCTGTATTGGTTTACGGGAGATTGATATCGGCGCGGGGCTTTGAGACGATGGCTCCCAGCAACGTCCATCAAGGGCGATGACCTGAGGGAACGCCATGCCGATCGTCAAGGCCGACCGCCTCACGCGCGTCAGCGCTGCACTGCTCCGCGCCGCCGGAGCTTCCGAGGAAGAAGCCGACGCGGTCGCCGTCGGTTGCGTCAACGCCAATCTCGCCGGCCACGACTCCCACGGCGTAATCGCGGTTCCCACCTATATCGACCGTATCAAGGCCGGACACATCGTTCCCGGCGCCAAATGGTCGATCGTCCAGGAATCGCCGACCACGACCGTCATCGACGGCCATTGGGGGTTCGGCTTCCATGTCAACGCCAGGGCGATGGCGCTGACGATCGAGAAGGCGAAGACGGCGAACGTCGCCGCCTGCACCGTGTTCCGGCAAAGCCATGTCGGCCGCCTCGCCGCCTATCCACTGATGGCGATGCGCGAAGGCATGATCGGGATCGCGACGGCGGACTCCGGCCGCTCGCCGAAGCACGTGGCGCCATTCGGCGGCAAGGAGGCCCGGCTCGGCACCAACCCGATCTCGATCGCGGTGCCGTCCGATCTCGAATCGCCGTTCTATCTGGACATGGCGACATCGGCGGTTGCGGCCGGCAAGATCCAGCTCGCGGTCGCCCGCGGCGAGGAGATTCCCACCGGATGGATCATCGATGCCGAGGGACGGCACACCACCGACCCGACCCAATACCGCAAGGGCGGCGCGCTGCTGCCGCTTGGCGGCACCGAAGGCTACAAGGGCAGCGGCCTGGCCGCGATGGTCGAGGTGCTCTGCGGCCTGCTCACCGGGCTCGGCTTCGGGGTCGAGCCGACCGGCCGGCACAATGACGGCTGCTTCATGGCGGTGTTCAACGTCGCGGCGTTCCGCCCGCTGAAGGAATTCAAGCGCGAGGTCACCGAATTCGCGCATTATCTGAAATCAACGCCGCCGTCCGAGGGCAGCAAGGGCGTCTACTATCCCGGCGAGATCGAGGGCGTGCGCGAGCAGCAACGTCTGCGCGACGGCATCGAGATCGAGGATGCGACTTGGGAGAAGTTGCGCTCGCTGGCGCGTGAGTACAGGCTCGAAACAATCCTCGATCTGGCCTGATGGAATTTGGAGAACAGCATGACGCGGCAGATGGTACTGGTCGGCTTCCTTCAGGCGCAAAACTGCACCAATCTGCCGAGCTCCTGGCGGCATCCTGACTCGCGCGACGATTCGATGTCGGCGGACTATTATCAGGAGATCGCGAAAATCCTCGAAGCCGGCAAGTTTCACATGGCCTTCTTCGACGACCGCCTGGCGATGCCCGACCGCTACGGCAACGACCACGCCCACACCGTCGAATACGGCATCCGCTGCGTGAAGATGGATCCGTTGATCGTGCTCACCACGATGGGCCTGGTCACCGACAAGCTCGGCTTAGGGGCAACCTGCTCGACCACCTATTACGAACCGTTCGACGTCGCCCGCCGCTTTGCCACGCTCGATCTGATGTCGGGTGGGCGCGCCGGCTGGAACGTCGTCACCTCGCTCAACGACGGCGAGGCGCTCAACATGGGACGTGACTCTCATCCCGAACATGATTCCCGCTACGACAAGGCCGACGAGTTCATGGAGGTCGTGCTCGGCCATTGGGACACCTGGGAAGACGGCGCGTTGATCATGGACAAAAAGAGCGGCCGCTTTGCCGATCCGGCCAAGGTGAAACGGCTCGATCACAAAGGCCCAGCCTTCAAGTCACGCGGTCCGTTCACCGTGCCGCGCTCGGATCAGGGCCATCCCGTGATCATCCAGGCCGGCGCGTCGGGCCGCGGCCAGCGCTTCGCCGGGCGCTGGGGCGAAGTGATTTTTACCGCCGCGCGCAATCTCGCTGCGGCGAAGGAAGGCTATGCCGCCGTGCGCAACGAGGCCGCCAAAGCCGGCCGCGATCCGGACCAAATGCGCCTTTGCAATTTGACGACGCCGGTCTGCGGCGCGACCAACGCGGAAGCCGAAGACAAGATGGCGCTGATCAACAAGCTGCCGCTCCAGATTGACGCGCTGTCGCTGCTCGCCGAAGCGCTCAACTACGATTTCGCCTCCAAGGACCTCGACGAGCCGCTGACGACGGAAGAACTTAAGAGCATGCAGGGCATTTTGGGCATCCGCGACGGCGTACTGAAGAATTCAGGCAAGAGCAATCCGAGCGCGCGCGACTTCGTCACCTTCTCCGGCCGCGGCCAGGTGCAGGACGCGATGGTCGGCGGCCCCAAGGAGATCGCGGACAAGCTCGAAGAGATGTTCGTCGAGCGCGGCTGCGACGGTTTTGTCATCGCCGCGACCTATGTGCCCGGCTCCTACGCCGACTTCGTGCAACACGTCGTGCCGGAATTGCAGCGCCGCGGCTTGTTCCAGAAGGACTATCGCGGCAAGACGCTGCGCGAAAATATCGGCCTAAAACGGCCGGCCGCAGGCGCGTGGAAAGTGCAGCCGCGCGATGCCGCGGAATAACAACGGGGGACAGAGCATGCGCTGGCTGACATTCACCGCTTCGGGCAAGACCTCCTGGGGCCTCGTCGAGGGCGATCAGGTGGTCGCGATCGACGGCGATCCCTTCGGCGAATGGCAGCGCACTTCGCGCACGCTTCCCTTGTCGCAGGTCAAGATCGAGCTGCCATTGATCCCGCGCACCTTCTATTGCGTCGGCTTGAACTACCTGAAGCACCTGAAGGAGGCTGCCGACAAGCGCGGCGAAGTGCCGGCCGTGCCCGATAGGCCCGAGATCGGCTATCGCGCCCAGAACGCGCTGATCGCGCATGACGAGGACGTCGTGATCCCGTCCTTCGCGACCGAGAAGATTCACTACGAGGGCGAGCTCGCCGTCGTCATCGGCAAGAAGGTGAAGCATCTCACCGAAGAGAACGCCATGGATTGTGTGTTCGGCTACACCATCGGCAACGATGTCAGCGAGCGCAGCTGGCAGAAGGCCGATCGCAGCCTCTGGCGCTCGAAGAACGCCGACACGTTCAAGCCGATGGGCCCGTGGATCGAGACCGAGGCTGATCTTGCGAAGATGGAGACCATCGTCCGGGTCAACGGCAAGGAAACCAACCGCTTCCACACCAACGACATGATCTTTGGGGTGGTACCGTTCCTGGTCGAGCTGACCAAGTATTTCACGCTATGGCCGGGCGACGTGATCTGGATGGGCACCGACGGCGCCTCGCCGGACATCAGGCATGGCGATGTCGTGGAGATTGACATCACAGGTGTCGGCACGCTGCGGAACAGGTTTGTGCGGGAGAGGCAGTAGTTGTCGCTGCCGTAGGGTGGGCAAAGCGAAGCGTGCCCACCGCTTTCGCAAATCGAGGCAAGATGATGGGCACGGCGCTACGCGCCTTTGCCCACCCTACAGCACTTCCCGTGTCTTAAAACGGCAGCGCCACACTGGTCTTGATCTCCTTCAGCACCACGTTGCTGCGGACATAGCGGATGCCGGGAATGCGGAACATGAACTCGTCCAAAAACCTGTTGTAGGCCGCCATGTCCTGCACGACGACACGCAAGTGATAATCCGCATCACCAGTCGTCGCAAAACACTCCAGCACCTCGCGACGTTTGGTGACCCGGGACACAAACTCGTCGACGAATTTGGCGTCGTGCCGCTCCAGCGAGACATGGAGGATAGCCGACATCGTAAAGCCCGCCTGCTCGCGCGTAACCAGCGCGGCATAGCCCCGGATGACGCCAGTCTCCTCGAGCGCGCGCACCCGGCGCCAACAGGCGGAGGTGGACATGCCGACCTCGTCGGCAAGCTGCTGGTTGGTGGCGCGGCCGTCCTTCTGGAGATAAGCGAGAATCCGCGCGTCCTGGTCTTCAATCATGAAATCCCCTCAATCCGATAGAATGTACCGCAGAACGAACATGTTCGCAAAATTCTACCGAAATGGCGCTTAGATCGGGATGAATAGGTAAGACCTACCAGCGCCCGCGGCCTAACCTTCGCCTATTCGGCAGGATGCCGCGCGAGGTCCGCATGGACGCCATTCCGTCACTCGACACCTACGAGCTCTCCGACCGCTACGACCGCGCGGAAGGCCGCGTCTTCCTCACCGGCACCCAAGCCATCGTCCGCATCGCGCTCGACCAGGCGCGGCGCGACCGTGCTGCGGGCCTCAATACCGCGGGCTTCATCTCCGGCTATCGCGGCTCGCCGCTCGGCGGCATCGATCTCGAACTGTGGCGCATCAAGGAACGGCTGAAGCGCGACGCAATCGAGTTCCTGCCGGCCGTGAACGAAGACCTCGCCGCGACCGCCGTGCTCGGTTCGCAGCAAGTCGAGACCCAAGCCGATCGCGAGGTCGACGGCGTGTTCGGGCTCTGGTACGGCAAGGGGCCGGGCGTCGACCGTTCCGGCGATGCGCTGAAGCACGGCAACGCCTACGGCTCCTCGCCGCATGGCGGCGTGCTGGTGGTCGCCGGCGACGACCATGGCTGCGTCTCGTCCTCGATGCCGCACCAGTCCGACGTAGCCTTCATGAGCTGGTTCATGCCGACGCTGCATCCCGCAAGCGTCGACGAATATCTGGCATTCGGCGAATATGGCTACGCGCTGAGCCGCTTCTCCGGCATGTGGATCGGCTTCAAGGCGATCTCGGAAATCGTGGAATCGGGTGCCTCCGTCGCGTTGCGCCCGCCGCGCATCTTCCGAACGCCCGACTTCACGCCGCCGCCGGGCGGATTGCACTATCGCTGGCCCGATCTGCCGGGGCCGCAGATCGAGGAGCGGCTGGAGGCGAAGAAGCACGCGGTCTACGCCTTCGCAAAAGCCAATCCGATCGATCGCCACATCTACGACATTCGGGGCGCGACCTACGGCATCGTCACGACAGGCAAGGCGCATCTCGACCTGATGGAAGCGCTGCGGCTGATGGGCCTCGATGAAGCCGCCTGCCGCGCCATCGGCATCGACATCTACAAGGTCGGCATGGTCTGGCCGCTGGCACTGCACGACGCCATGGACTTCGTGAAGGGCAAGCGCGAGATCCTCGTGGTCGAAGAGAAGCGCGGCATCATCGAGAGCCAGTTCAAGGAATATTTCTACGACTATCCCGGCGCGAAGCCCGAGCGCATGGTCGGCAAGCACGACGAGCGAGGGGCGCGGCTGATCTCGTGGACAGGCGAGCTGTCGCCGCGCGCGCTGGCTGCCGTGTTGGCCCGCCGGCTCGACCCGCTGTTTCCGGGGCTCAATCTCGCCGCGCGGGCAGCAGCCCTGTTGCCGGAAGCCGAGCGCACGATCAACGTCGCTGGCGCGACGCGCACGCCCTATTTCTGCTCGGGCTGCCCGCACAACACATCGACGAAAGTGCCGGAAGGCTCCAAGGCCCTTGCCGGCATCGGCTGCCATTTCATGGCGAGCTGGATGGACCGCGACACCTCATCGCTGATCCAGATGGGCGGCGAAGGCGTGAACTGGGCGGCATCGTCGAGATTCACCGGCCACCAGCACATCTTCCAGAATCTCGGCGAAGGCACCTACTATCATTCCGGCTCGATGGCGATCCGCCAGGCGATCGCGGCCAATGCCAACATCACCTACAAGATCCTGTTCAACGATGCCGTGGCGATGACCGGCGGCCAGCCGGTCGACGGCCCCGTGAGCGTGCATGCGATCGCGCACAGCGTCCGCGCCGAAGGCGTGGCGCGCATCGCCCTGGTGTCGGACAATCCCGCGCAATTTTCGCCGGCTGATTTGCCCGCCGGCGTTAGCATTCATCCCCGTGAGGAGATGGATGCGGTACAGCGCGAGCTGCGTGACGTCTCCGGCGTCTCGGTCCTGATCTATCAGCAGACCTGCGCCACCGAAAAGCGGCGGCGGCGCAAGCGCGGGCAGATGGCCGATCCCAAGCGCTTTGCCTATATCAACGATCTCGTCTGCGAAGGCTGCGGCGACTGTTCGGTCGAATCCAATTGCCTCAGCGTCGAGCCGAAGGAGACGCCGTTCGGCCGCAAGCGCCAGATCAACCTCTCGTCCTGCAACAAGGACTTTTCCTGTCTCAACGGCTTTTGCCCGAGCTTTGTCACCGTCGAAGGTGCGACACGCCGGAAAAAGACCGCAAGCGAGATGGACGCCGTCGGTCGCGCCGCCACGCTTCCCCTGCCCGCCCCTGCCACGCTCGACCGTCCCTACGACCTGCTCGTGACCGGCGTCGGCGGCACCGGCGTGATCACGGTTGGCGCGCTGATTGGTATGGCCGCGCATCTGGAACGCCGCGGCGTTTCGGTGCTGGATTTTACCGGCTTTGCGCAGAAGTTTGGGCCCGTGCTGAGCTACCTCCGCCTGGCGTCAAGTCCCGAGGCGCTGCATCAGGTGCGCATCGACCAGGGCGCGGCCGATGCGCTGATCGGCTGCGATCTCGTGGTGAGCTCCTCGCCAAAGGCGTCCGGTACCTATCATCGCGGCACGCGCGCGGCGATCAACACGGCGGAAATGCCGACCGGCGACGTCGTCCGCTTCCGCGACGCCGATCTCGCCTCGCCCGCGCGCCTGCGCGCGATCCGGCAGGTCATCGGCAACGACAATCTCGACACCATCAACGCGAATGCGCTGGCTGAGCGCCTGCTCGGCGACGCCGTCTATGCCAATATCATCATGCTCGGCTTTGCCTGGCAGCGTGGACTGGTGCCGATCTCGCTATCGGCGCTGCTGCGCGCGATCGAGCTCAACGGCATTGCGGTCGAGCGCAACAAGCACGCCTTGGCCTGGGGCCGGATCGCCGCCGCCGATCCGGACTTTATTCCGAAGACGGACGAAGCGCCCAAAGCCGAGACGCTCGACCAGCTCATCGATCGTCGCGCCGAATTCCTCACCGCCTATCAGAGCACGGCCTATGCGGCGCGCTACCGGACCATCGTCGCAAAAATCCGCGACGCCGAATCCGCGCTGAACAGCGAGGCCTTGACCGAAGCGGTTGCGCGCGCCCTGTTCAAGCTGATGGCCTACAAGGACGAATACGAGGTGGCACGCCTGCACATGCAAAGCGGCTTCCTCGACGAGCTGAAGCGCGAATTCGAGGGCGACTTCAGCGTCCAGTACCACCTCGCACCACCGTTCCTGCCATCCGAGCGCGACGCGCGCGGCCGTCCGCGCAAGCGCGCTTTTGGTCAGTGGATTCAGATGCCGCTCGCCATGCTGGCACGGTTGAGGGGATTGCGCGGGACGCCGTTCGATCCGTTCGGCTACACGGCCGAGCGGCGCGCGGAGCGGGAGTTGATCACCTGGTATGAGGGGGTGATCGCACAGATACTCGACCGGCTCGACGCCGTGCATCTGCCCGGTCTCGTCGCCATCGCCAAAGCTCCGATGGAGATCCGCGGCTATGGGCCGGTGAAGGACATCGCGATTGCGAAGGTGAAGCCCGAGGTCGACCGAATGCTCGCCGATCTCGCGGCTTCGTCGCCGGCAAAGATGCGCGCTTACGGTTGACGCCGCGCCCGGGAGGCTTCAGCCTCCCGGGTTGAAAAGGGGCTTCCTCATGAAGCCCGGCAATCGGGTGATGCATCATGGACTACGATCAGCTGACCTTGACCCAGGCAGCGGCCGAGCTTGCCGCCGGAAAAATCACGAGCCATGCGCTCACCTCCGAGGCGCTCGCCCGCGCCAAGGCCAATGCCGACCTGAACGCCTTCGTCACCCTGGATGAAGAGGGCGCCCTGAAGGCCGCCGTCGCATTCGATACGCAGGGTGCAGGCACCGCGGGCAGGCCGCTCGGCGGCGTTCCCATCGTGATCAAGGATAATATCGAAGTCGCAGGGCTGCCCTGTAGTGCCGGTACACCCGCGCTGAAGGATTACGTTCCGAGGGCCGACGCGCCTGTCGTGGCAAAGCTGCGGGCCGCCGGCGCGGTCATCATCGGCAAGACCAGCATGCACGAGCTCGCCTTCGGCATCTCCGGCTACAACACCGCGTTCAAGACCGGGCCCGAGTTCGGCGTGCGCAATGCCTATGACCGCGCCCTGATCGCGGGCGGCTCTTCGTCCGGCACGGGCTCCGCGATCGGCGCGCGGATCGTCGCGGGCGGGCTCGGCACCGACACCGGCGGATCGGTCCGGGTGCCGGCTGCGCTGAACGGATGCGCCTCGCTGCGTCCGACCCTCGGACGTTATCCGCAAGCGGGCATCGCGCCGATCTCGCACACCCGCGACACCGCAGGCCCGATGGCCGCGACCATGGCAGATGTCGCACTGCTCGACCGCGTCATCGCGGGTGGAGACGAGGTTGCGCCGGCTGATCTGAAGCAGGTCCGCATCGGCGTCGTGAAGACGATGCTGACCAATCTCGATGCCGACACCGAAGCCGCTTTCCACGCGGCGATCGCAAAAGTGAAGGCGCAGGGCGTCACGGTTGTCGAGATCGAGATGCCGGAGCTGGCCGAGCTCAACGGCCAGGTCGGCTTTCCCATTGCGCTCTATGAAGCCTATGACGACATGGTCACGTATCTCAAACACACCGGCACCGGCCTCACCATCGAGGCGATGGCGAAGGAAATCGCGAGCCCCGACGTGCAGGGCACCTATGACGGCCTGGTGATCCCGCGCAAATTGCCCGGCCCAGACAACACGCTGGTCGACGCCAAGCCGATCTATGACGCCGCGATCAAGACCGCGCGGCCGGCGCTTCAGACGCTCTACGGCAAAACTTTTGCGGACAACAGGCTCGACGCCATCGCCTTTCCGACCACGCCGCGCGTCGCCATCGCCTCCAATCCAGACTCCAGCAGCCTCGAGAATTTCGGGCTCTTCATCCAGAACACCGATCCCGGCAGCAATGCGGGAATTCCCGGTATCCAGATTCCAATCGCGCTCGGCGCCACCAGCCGATTGCCGATTGGACTTGAGCTGGATGGCCCAGCGGGCAGCGATCGCCGGCTGCTCGCGATCGGCATGGCGCTCGACACCATATTCGGACGGCTGCCGCCGCCACGTTGACGAAATCGTAGGGTGGGCAAAGCGAAGCGTGCCCACCTCTTCTAGATTCGGGGAGAGATGGTGGGCACGGCGCAAAAGCGCCTTTGCCCACCCTACGGTCTAACGTGCCGGCTTTACGAATACGGGTTGATCAGCTTCTGCTGCTCGGCGCTGTGCGCCACCAGCATGTCGATGAAGGTCCGCACCTTCGCCGACAAATGATGGCGATGTGGATAGACCGCGTTCATCGACATCTCGACCGGACGATATTCGGGCAAGAGGCGCACCAGCCGGCCGGCCTCGAGGTCGTCCTGCACCAGGAAGCCAGCCATCAGGCAGATGCCGGCGCCCTCCAGCACCATGCTCCGCAACGCTTCGCCGCTGTTGGTGACGAGACTGCCGGAGATGCGTACCGATGCCGGTGCACCCTTGCGATCGAGAAAGCGCCACTCGTCGCCAAAGGGGTAGTTCAGGTGGCGGCCGCAATTGTGCTGGGTGAGTTCATCGAGCCGCTGCACGCGATCGTGTTTTTCGAGATAATCATGCGAGCAGCACAGCACATGCCGCCACGTGGCGAGGCGGCGGACGATCAAGCTCGAATCCGGCGGCGCAATCATGCGCAAGGCAATGTCGTATCCCTCCTCGATCAGATCGACATCGGCCTCGCCCATGCGCAGGTCAACCTTGACCTCGGGATATGTGGACAGGAGTTTGGCCACGACAGAGGCGACCATCGGCACCATGTGGGTGGCGGCGTGGATCCGCAGCGTGCCCCGAGGCGCCGACTGCAACTCGCCCGCGATGTCATCGGCCTGCTCGATATCGGCAAGGATCTGGATACAGCGGTCGTAATAGGCCTTGCCGATCTCAGTCAGGTTGACCTTGCGCGTGGTGCGCTGAAGCAGCCTTACCCCGAGCCGCTCTTCGAGCGCCTGAACATGGTTGCTCACCATGGTGGTCGACATGTTGAGCCTGCGGGCCGCTGCGGAGAAGCCGCCGGTCTCGACCACCCGGCTGAACACTTCGAGGCTGGTCAATCGATCCATGGTTGCCTGATTATCCGCTGTTGATCGATAATTGCAGAGAATTCATCCTGATTATCTATCAGATCATACATGTGGTCTCATCCCGCCAGCAGCTTCGTGTGGGACGCATGCGTTAGCAGCAATCGCTCGACAGACCCGGCAATCGCTCTGGGGCAGTCACAGGCCTGATTCGGTAGACCCTCTCAAGCCAAGGCAATGCCTTCGACTATCCACCTCTGATGGATAATCCTTCCCGAATTTCGTCAATTATCACTCGCCCCAGAAAGAACGATAGTCTCAGCCAGCCGATAGGAGACTGCGATGTCCGAGATGCCCCGCACCGATAAATTCCAGCAAGCCACTGAAATTACTCAGTATTACCAAAAAGAGCCGTCGCGCGTCCCGGCACGGAATATGGCCCGGCGCGCGGCATTGATGCTCGCGCTCCTCGCAGGTACGGCAACGGCTGCCTATTACGGCCACGACTATTGGACCAACGGCCGCTACCTCGAGACCACCGATGACGCCTATGTGAAGGCCGATTCCACGATCATTGCGCCCAAGGTTTCGGGCTACATCGCCCAGGTGCTGGTCGGCGATAATGAAAAGGTCAGGGCCGGCCACGTGCTGGCCAGGATCGACGACCGCGACTTCAAGGCGGCGCTCGGCCAAGCCCGCGCCGACGTTGCCGCGGCCGAAGCCTCGGTCCGCAACCTCGATGCCCAGCTCGAACTGCAACAGCCGATCATCGAGCAAAGCACCGCCGACGTCACCGCAGCGGGTGCCAATCTGCAATTCGCGCAAGAGGAGCGCGCACGCTACGACGACCTCATGAAGTCGGGCTCCGGCACGATCCAGCGCGCGCAGCAGACGGACGCGGCGCTCCGCGCCAGCAACGCGCAATTGCAGCACGCCAAATCGGGCCTGGTGGCCGCACAGCGCAAGGTCGACGTGCTCACCACCCAGCGCGCCCAGGCGACAGCCCAGCTCGAGCACGCCCGCGCAGTTGCAGACCAGGCGGAGCTGAACCTGTCCTATACCGAGATCACCGCGCCGGTCGATGGCACGGTCGGCGCCCGCTCGCTCCGCGTCGGCCAATACGTGCAGGCCGGCACGCAATTGATGGCGGTGGTTCCGCTCGATGCGGTCTACGTAGTCGCGAATTTCAAGGAAACCCAGCTCACCCATGTGCGCGCCGGCCAGCCGGTCGAGCTGCGCGTCGACAGTTTCCGCGAGCACAATCTGCACGGCCATGTCGACAGCCTGTCGCCGGCGAGCGGGCTCGAATTCGCGCTGCTGCCGCCGGACAATGCCACCGGCAATTTCACCAAGATCGTGCAGCGCGTGCCGGTGAAGATCGTGCTCGACGACCACAGCCTGACCGGCCTGTTGCGGCCCGGCATGTCGGCGGTGCCGACCGTCGACACCAAGACGACCGTGGTCGCCGAGCGCGAGACCGCCAAGCGCGTTGCCGACAGCGCCACGCGGCCGAACGGCGGCTGACGCCGAAAGGATACCGGCAGGATTATCAAGTTCTGCCGGATGATCCTTCCCAAACATCCTCGATTATCGAAACCATCCGCCTAATGCATCCTGTCTCCGTAACCGAGACGAGGCTTCCATGACCACGTTCCAACCGACCCTCAACGCCGCCACTGCCCCCAATATCCCGGCCCCGGCTGCGGCTCCCACCACACCGACCGTCTCGGCCAAAACCTGGATCGCCGTGATCGGCGCCACGCTCGGCGCGTTCATGGCGGTGCTGAACATCCAGATCGTCAACGCCTCGCTCGCCGACGTCCAAGGCGCGATCGGTGCCGGCATTGATGATGGCGGCTGGATCTCGACCTCCTATCTGATCGCCGAGATCGTGGTGATCCCGTTGTCCGGCTGGCTCGCGCAGGTGTTCTCGATCCGGATCTATCTGCTCACCAACGCGATCCTGTTCCTGTTGCTCTCCGCAGCCTGCGCGCTTGCACAGGACCTTCCGCAGATGATCGTGCTGCGCGCCGTGCAGGGCTTCACCGGCGGCGTTCTGATCCCGATGGCCTTCACGCTGATCATCACGCTGCTGCCGCGTACAAAACAGCCGGTCGGCCTAGCGCTGTTCGCGCTGTCGGCAACGTTTGCGCCCGCGATCGGCCCGACCATCGGCGGCTATCTCACCGAGAATTTTGGCTGGCAGTACATCTTCTACGTCAACGTCGTGCCCGGCGCGATCATGGTCGGCATGCTCTGGTACGCGCTCGACGCCAAGCCGATGAAGCTGTCGCTGCTGCGCGAAGGTGACTGGGCCGGCATCATCACGATGGCGATCGGCCTGTCCGCGCTCCAGACCGTGCTGGAAGAAGGCAACAAGGACGACTGGTTCGGCTCGCCCTTCATCGTCAAGCTGTCCGTCATCGCGGCCGTCGCGCTGGTCGCCTTCCTGATCATCGAGCTCACGGTCAAGAAGCCGCTGTTGAACCTTCGCCTGCTCGTGCGCCGCAATTTCGGCTTCGGCATGCTCGCGAACTTCCTGCTCGGCGTCGCGTTGTACGGCTCGGTGTTCATCCTGCCGCAATATCTGTCGCGCATTCAGGGCTACAATTCCGAGCAGATCGGCATGGTGCTGGCCTGGACCGGACTGCCGCAGCTGCTGTTGATCCCGCTGGTTCCGCGCCTGATGCAGAAGTTCGATGCACGGATCATCATCGGTGTCGGCTTCGTCCTGTTCGCAGCGTCCAACTTCATGAACATCTACATGACCAACGACTATGGGTCCGACCAGTTGCTCTGGCCCAACATCGTCCGTGCGATCGGCCAGGCGCTGGTGCTGGCGCCGCTGTCGGCGGTCGCAACCGCCGGCATCGAGCCGGAGAATGCGGGCTCGGCCTCCGGCCTGTTCAACATGATGCGCAATCTCGGCGGCGCCGTCGGCATCGCGTTGCTTCAGACCGTGCTGACCAAGCGCGAGCAGTATCACTCCAACGTGCTGATGCAGTCGGTCTCGGTGTTCGAGCAGGCCACCCGCACGCGGCTGGAACAGCTCACGCAGTATTTCATCAATCACGGCGTCCTCGACCGGGCCGACGCCGCGCATCGTGCCTATGTCGCGATCGGCCATGTCGTGCAGAAGCAGGCCTATATCCTCGCCTTCAGCGACACCTTCTATCTGCTCGGCATGGCGCTGATCGTGGCCCTGATCGCCGTCCTGTTCCTGAAGAAGGCCAGCCAAGCCTCGGCCGGCGGAGCCCACTGACCTCAACCCCAAGAATCAACTTAAGGCATCAACTCAAGCAAGGAGAACGACCATGAAACCCCGTATGAATTTCTACCAGGCCGCACCCGACACGATAAAGGCGCTGACCGCGCTCGAGACCCACATCCAGTCAACGGGCCTCGAGAAATCGCTGATCGAGCTCGTCAAAATCCGGGCGTCGCAGATCAACGGCTGCGCATTCTGCATCAACATGCACACTGAAGATGCCCGCAAGCGCGGCGAGACCGAGCAGCGCATCTATCTGCTCAACGCCTGGCGCGAATCGCCGCTCTACACCGACCGCGAGCGCGCCGCGCTGGCCTGGACCGAATCGGTAACGCTGATCTCCGAGACGCACGCGCCCGATGACGTCTACGCGCAGGTGCGCGCGCAATTCTCGGAAGAAGAGACGGTGAATCTGACCGTGCTGATCGGGACAATCAACGCCTGGAACAGGCTCGCGATCGCGTTCCGCGCGGTGCATCCGGTGAAGGTGAAGGCATCGGTGGCTTGAGGGGTAGCGCGTCCCTTGCAGCCAAGTCTCGTAGGGTGGGCAAAGCGAAGCGTGCCCACCGCTTCTTCGGCAAACGCGAGAGAAGATGTGGGCACGGCGCAAGCGCGCCTTTTCCCACCCTACGATAGCTGAGAGTGTGGCCTAAACCGCCGTCGCCTTGGCGAACTCGACGTAAATCTCGCGCAACCGCGTCGCCATCGGGCCCGGCTTGCCGTCGCCGATGGTCTTGCCGTCGAGTACGACCACCGGCTGCACGAACGAAGACGCCGAAGTGATGAAAGCTTCCTTCGCGGCCAACGCCTCGGCGACCGTGAAGGACCGCTCCTCGACGCGGAGCTGGCGCTCTTCCGCGAGCGCGATCACCGCCTTGCGGGTGCAGCCCGGCAGAATCGCGTTGGAGTTTTTCCGCGTCACGATGACGTCGTCCTTGGTCAGGATGAACGCCGACGACGAGCCACCCTCGGTGACGTAACCGTCTTCCAGCATCCAGGCCTCGCTCGCACCGGCTTCGGCAGCGGCCTGCTTCGCCAGCACCTGCGCCAGCAGCGCCACGCTCTTGATGTCGCGCCGTTCCCAGCGGATGTCGGGCACCGTGATGACGTTGACGCCGGTCTTGGCCGAGGCGGCATTGATGATGTCCTTCTCGGACGTGAACATCACCAGGCTCGACTTGACGTCGCCCTTGGGAAACGGGAAGTCGCGGCCCTTGTCGGCGCCGCGCGTCACCTGGAGATAGACCAGGCCGCTCTCGACCTTGTTGCGCGCGATCAGCTCCTTCTGGATCTCGGTGATGCGCTCGACCGTCTCCGGCAGCCTCAAGCTGATCTCGCCGACCGAACGCTCCAGCCGCGCCAGATGCGAGGCATTGTCGACCAGCTTGCCGTCGAGCACGGCCGAAACCTCGTAGATACCGTCGGCGAACAGGAAGCCGCGATCGAGAACCGAGATTTTAGCGTCCGAGAGCGGGACGAATGAGCCGTTGACGTAGGCGATCGAATCCAAGGCAGGTCTCCTGGCGGGAATGGGGAATTGCCTGTCCGTATACGGGATTTGTTTGGCTCACGAAACCCTCAACCCGTCATTCCGGGGCGGCGCGAAGCGACGAGCCCGGAATCCATTTCACCTCGCGTCCTGCCGCCCGATGGATCCCGGGCTCGCGCTATCGCGCGCCCCGGGATGACGGCGGTGGCTAATGCGACAGAATCTTCGACAAGAACTTCTGCGCGCGGTCGCTGCGCGGCTTGCCGAAGAAGTCCTCCTTCGGCGCGTCCTCGACGATCTCGCCGCGGTCCATGAAGATCACGCGGTTGGCGACCTTGCGGGCAAAGCCCATCTCGTGGGTGACGACCATCATGGTCATGCCCTCATGGGCGAGGTCGACCATGACGTCGAGCACCTCGCTCACCATCTCGGGGTCGAGCGCCGAGGTCGGCTCGTCGAACAGCATGACGATCGGGTCCATGGCAAGCGCGCGCGCGATCGCCACGCGCTGCTGCTGGCCACCGGAGAGCTGCGCGGGAAACTTCTGCGCCTGTTCCTTCAGGCCGACGCGATCCAGGAGTTGCATGGCCTTCGCCACCGCCTTGTCAGACGACCGGCCCAGCACCTTCTGCTGGGCGAGGCAGAGATTGTCGATGATCTTGAGATGCGGAAACAGCTCGAAATGCTGGAACACCATGCCGACGCGCGAGCGCAGTTTCGGCAGATTGGTCTTGGGGTCGTTGACCTTGGTGCCGTCGACCGAGATGTCGCCTTTCTGGAATGGCTCCAGCGCGTTGACGCATTTGATCAGCGTCGATTTTCCCGATCCCGAGGGACCACAGACGACGACGACCTCGCCCTTGGTGACGCTGGTGGTGCAGTCGGTCAGCACCTGGAATGTCGGGCTGTACCATTTGTCGACGTGGCTGATTTCGATCATGACCGATTTGCTCTAGCGGATGATGGCGATGCGCGCCTGGAGGCGGCGGACGCCGAAGGACGCGATACAGGAGATGGTGAAGTAGACGATGGCAGCAAACAGATACATCTCGACCAGACGGCCATCGCGCTGCGCGATCTTGCTGGCCGCGCCGAGAAAATCCGTGATCGACAGTACGTAGACCAGCGAAGTATCCTGGAACAGCACGATGGTTTGCGTAATCAGCACCGGCAGCATGTTGCGGAACGCCTGCGGCAGTACGACGTAGCGCATGGTCTGGGCGTAGGTCAGGCCGAGTGCGTTGGCCGCGGCCGGCTGGCCGCGCGAGATTGACTGGATGCCGGCGCGCATGATCTCGGAGAAATACGCCGCCTCGAACATGATGAAGGTGATGAGCGAGGATGCGAACGCCCCGACGCTGATCGGCCGCGACGCGCCGGTCACCCATTGCCCGATATAGGGCACCAGGAAGTAGAACCAGAAGATCACCAGCACCAGCGGCAACGAGCGCATGAAGTCGACATAGAAGCCGGCAATGCGTCCGAGCACCTTGTAGCCGGAAAGCCGCATCAGCGCGATCGCCGTGCCGAAGATGAGGCCGCCGAGTGCGGCAAGCCCCGTCAGCATCAGCGTAAAGCTCATGCCCTCGTAGAACAGATAGGGCAACGCACGGATGATGACCCCGAAATCGAAATTGCTGAACATGGCGCTATCTCCCCGTGATGTAGCCGGGGATCGCGACATAGCGCTCGAGGAAGCGCATTGAGGTCACGACGACGGCGTTGACGAGGAGATAAATGAGGGTCGCAGCCGAGAAGGCCTCGAACACCTGGAACGAGAATTCCTGCATTGAGCGCGCCTGTCCGGTCAGTTCGAGCAGGCCGATGGTGATAGCGACCGCCGTGTTCTTGATGGTGTTTAGGAATTCGGAGGTCAGCGGCGGCAGGATGATACGGAACGCCATCGGCAGCAGCACGTAGCGATAGCCCTGCACGGTGGTCAGCCCGAGCGCGGTCGCGGCCATCTTCTGCCCGCGCGGCAGCGAGCCGATGCCGGCCTGCAATTGCACCGCGACACGCGCAGACATGAAAAAGCCAATGCCGATCGCAGCCGTCCAGTACGGCGCGTTCGGCAGTTGCTTCAGCCAGGTGCCGGCCGATTTCGGCAGCAATTCCGGCAGCACGAAGAACCACAGGAACAGCTGCACCAGCAGCGGCATGTTGCGAAAGAACTCGACCCAGCAGAAGCCGAACCAGTAGGCGCCCCTGGAGGGCAGCGTGCGCATGACGCCGATAAGCGAGCCGAAGATCAGCGCGATAATCCAGGCGAGCACTGCCGTCTTCAGGGTCAGCGCCAGTCCCGACAACAGCATGTCGAGATAGGTGCCGGTCCCCATTGGGTTCGGCTCGAAGAAAATTCCCCAGTTCCAGTGGTAGTTCACGTGTCCCCCGCGCGAACGCGCCAATCACAGATGCCTCGAAAGAGGTCTTGGGCGCCTATGCAAATGTCCGGCCACTCTCCCTCCAGAATGGCCGGAATGTGCCGCCTCTCCCCGCAAGCGGGGAGAGGCGATCAACTCGGCTTACTTATAGTCGTCCGGATTCGGCGAGTCCGAGGGCTTTGCGAACTCGTTCTTCAGCTCGGCCGAGATCGGGGTGTTGAGGTTGAGGCCCTTCGGCGGGATCTTGGCCGTGAACCACTTGTCGTAGATCTTCTGGGCCTCGCCGGAGGTGTAGACCGCAGCGGTCGCGGCATCGACCACCTTCTTGAACGGCGCGTCGTCCCTGCGCAGCATGATGCCGTAGGGCTCGGGCTTGGAGAACGCATCCTTGGAGATGACGTAGTCATCCGGCGACTTCGAGCCGGCGACGAGGCTGGCCAGCAGAACGTCATCCATCACGAAGGCCACCGCGCGGTCGGTCTCGACCATCAGGAAGGCTTCGGCGTGGTCCTTAGCCGGGATGATGTTGGCGCCGAGGCTTTTCGCGACGTTGGCCTCGGTGAGCTGCTTGATGTTGGTGGTGCCGGCGGTGGAGACCACCGTCTTGCCCTTGAGGTCGTCGATCGATTTGATGCCGCTCGACTTCTTGAAGACGTAGCGGCTCGCGGTCAGGTAGTGGGTGTTGGTGAAGGCGACCTGCTTCTGACGCTCGACATTGTTGGTGGTCGAGCCGCATTCGAGGTCGATCGTGCCGTTCGCCATCAGCGGGATGCGGGTCGCCGAGGTCACCGGGTTGAGCTTCACCTCGAGCTTGTCGAGCTTGAGCTCCTTCTTCACGGCGTCGACGATCTTGTAGCAGATGTCCATCGCGAACCCGACCGGCTTCTGATTGTCGTCGAGATAGGAGAACGGGATGGAGGAATCGCGGAAGCCCAGCGTGATGGCACCGGTGTCCTTGATGTTCTTCAGCGTGCCGGTGAGCTCTTCGGCCCCAGCCTGGCTCACGGCAAAGGTCGCGACGAGCGCGAGGCCGATGTGACGGAAATGTTTCACGTTTTCTCCCCTTTCAGGATGATGCGGCCGGATGCAAGCACAAATCAGACCGGATTAGAATGTGACTTTTGGCTGGATCGCGTCTCAGGTTGATGGGCTCAGGCCAGCGGTCTTTTCAGCGGTCCTGGCAATTCGCCGAGATCCCAGAACAGGCCGGCCATCACCGTCAAGGCCTCTTCTGTCAAAGGCAGCAGGATGTGCTCATTGGGCGCATGCTGGGAGCAACCGGGATAGGAGTGCGGGACCCAGATCGTCGGCAGGCCCAGGATCTCGGAAAACACGTCATTGGGCAGTGAGCCGCCGAAGTTCGGAAGCACGGCCGGCGCCTTGCCCGTGGTTTCCTGCACCGAACCCGCCGCCCATTTGATCCAGGGGCTGTCGAAATCGGTACGCGAGGCGGCAAAGCTCTGCGCCGCCCGCACCTCGACCATCGGAAATCCCTTTTGGACCAGATGCGCGCGGACGGCTTCGATCAGGCCCTCGACCTTGGTGCCGACCACGAAACGCAATTGCAGCACGGCATTGGCGTGGCCGGGAATGGCGTTGGCCGGCTTCTCGATATTGCCTGATGACATCGCCAGCACTTCCAGCGTGTTCCAGGCATAGAGCCGCTCGGCAGCCGACAGACCGTCCTCGCCCCAGTTCTCCGCGAGCGCGGGCTCGTCCTCAGTCGGCACCACCTGCACATCGGCGAGATAGCTCTTGATCTGATTGGTGAGCCGCGGCGGCTTCAGCGCGTCGAGCTGGAGGCGACCGTGGCCATCGACCAACGTAGAGATGGCGTTGACCAGAATGGTCGCGGGATTGGCGAGCACGCCGCCCCAATTGCCGGAATGGTGCCCGCCGTCGCGCAAATTCACATCGAGATGGATGCGGATGCCGCCACGGCAGCCGAGGAACAGCGTGGGACGATCCGCGGACAGACGCGGTCCATCAGAGGCCATGAACAGATCGGCCTTGAGCGCGTCGCGATTGAGATCGCAGACCTTGCCGAGATCTGGCGAACCGATCTCCTCGCCCATCTCGACGATGAATTTGGCGTTGAAGCCGAGCTTACCGCCACGGGCCTCGCGCACCGCGCGAAGCGCCGCCATGTTGATGCTGTGCTGGCCCTTGTTGTCGGCGGTGCCGCGGCCGTAGAGGCGATTGCCTGACGCCGTCGTGCGCCAGGGATCGCGGCCGTCGCGCCATTCGCCTTCCATGCCATCGACGACGTCGCCATGACCGTAGATCAGCACGGTCGGCGCCGTCTCACTCTCGTGATGCTCGGCGAACAGGAACGGCGCCTTGCCACTCGGGGATTCGACCAGGCGGCTGGCAAAATCGAGCGCGGCGAAGGCCGGCACCATCTCCTGTTCCAGATACCCTCGCAGCTCGGCGCCGCGCGACGGATTCTGGCTCTCGGTCCGGTAGGCGACGCGGCGGTCGAGTTCAGCGAGGAACGCACCGGATTTGAAGTCGTCCCGGGCGCGGGCGATGGCGTCGGCTCTGGTCATTGTTTTCGTTTTCAAGGTCTCGAGGCGGGGAGCGTAGCGGGCTACACTGGCCATCGAAAGTGGCGGGGACTTGGATGGTTCTTTAGATCGTTCTTGGGATTTCGTTCTTGCTCTCTTGAGATTGGCTTGCCAAGGGCCAGAGCCCACTGATTTTGGCCTTGCCAATGTCGCGCTATATGCAAGAACTTCGCCAAGTTCGGGCGCACATCTATCATTCGAAGAGCGCTCAGTACAGGGCGCCGGGGGACCAGCATGGCTAAGCAGATCAGGCTCAACGCGTTTGCGATGAATTGCGTCGCGCACCAGTCACCGGGGCTGTGGACCCATCCGCGCGACCGCACCGCCGAATATAACCGCCTGCCCTACTGGATCGATCTCGCCAAGACGCTGGAGCGCGGCCGTTTCGACGGGCTGTTCCTCGCCGACGTGCTTGGGGTCTACGACGTCTATGGCAACAGCCCTGACGCAGCCTTGCGCAATGCAGCACAGACGCCGTCGAACGAGCCGCTGCTGCTGCTCTCCGCCATGGCGGCGGTGACGCAAAATCTCGGCTTCGGCGTCACCAGCAATCTCTCGTTCGAGCCGCCCTATCCGTTCGCGCGGCGGATGTCGACGCTGGATCATCTCACCGAGGGCCGGATCGGCTGGAACGTCGTCACCGGCTATCTCGACAGTGCCGCACGCGGCGCCGGCAAGGAGAAGCAGACCGGGCATGACGACCGCTACGACGTCGCGGACGAATATATGGAGGTGGTCTACAAGCTCTGGGAAGGGAGCTGGGAGGACGGCGCGGTGGTGCGTGACCGCAAGAGCGGCATCTTCACCGATCCCACAAAAGTTCATCGCGTCAATCATGAGGGCGCGAACTACCGCATCAACAACACCATTCATTTGAGCGAGCCGTCGCCGCAGCGGACACCCGTGCTGTATCAGGCCGGCACCTCCCCGCGCGGACGGCAGTTCGCGGCCAAGCATGCCGAATGCGTGTTCATGTCGGGACCGTCGGCCAAGGTGATCGCGCCGCGCGTCTCCGCGATCCGCCAGGAGGCCGCTGCGCTCGGCCGCAACCCCGCCGAAATTCTGATGTTCTCGATGATGACGATCATCCTCGGACGAACGGAAGCCGAGGCGAAAGAGAAATACGCCGACTATCGCCGCCACATCAGTCCCGAGGGCGCGCTGGCACTGATGTCGGGATGGACCGGCGTCGACTTCTCCGGCTACGACCTCGACCAGCAGGTGCGTCACGTCCAGAACGACGCCGGACGCAGTGCCATGGACAACGTCACCCGCGCCGATCCCGACCGCGTCTGGACCGTGCGCGACGTCATCGAGCATGTCGGCGTCGGCGGCGCAGGGCCGGTCGTGGTCGGCACGCCGGAAAGCGTCGCTGACAAGATCGAGGACTGGTTCGAGGCAACCGATGTCGACGGCCTCAATATCGCGTTTGCGATCTCGCCCGGCGATTTCGAGGACATCGCCGACATGCTGGTGCCGGAGCTGACGCGGCGTGGCCGGTACAAGCCGGAATATGCCAAAGGCACCCTGCGGGAGAAGTTGTTCGGCGCAGGCCGGGCAAGGCTCGATGGGCCGCATCCGGCGGCGGGGTATCGGGTGGGGAAGACAGGGTAGGCGCCACCAGGCCTGCTGTCATGCCCCGGCTTGACCGGGGCATCCAGTACGCCGCGGCGCCTCGGCTCAATCACCGCCGCCTCTGGAATACTGGATCACCCGCTTTCGCGGGTGATGACGACCGAGCGCGCGGCGAGTGCCAGTGCGACAGCGGCCGCCTCACACCTTCCCGTCCACCATTACCTCGATCAGCTTGGTCCCCGGCCGGTTGAACGCCGACGACAACGTCGCCTTCAGCTCGCGGGGATCGCTCACCTTGATCGCCTCGCAACCGAGCGCTTTCGCCATCCCCGCAAAGTCCACCGGCGGATCGACAAAATCCATGCCGACATAATTGTCGTCACCATGGAAGGCGAGCAGGCGCTGCTTGATGATGCGGTAGCCGCCGTTGTTGGCGATGACGACATTGAGCGGCAGCTTGTGATGCGCCGCCGTCCACAGCGACTGGATCGAATACATCGCGCTGCCGTCGCCGGAGAAGCACACGACGGGGCGATCCGGATTGGCGATGCTGGCGCCGACCGAAGCCGGCAGGCCCCAGCCGATGCCGCCGGACGCAAGGCCGTGATAGCCGTAGCGGTCGCGATGCGCGCGCAGCGCGGTGATCTGGCGGCTGGAGGTGAGACCTTCGTCGACCAGGATCGCATGGTCGGGCATGGCCTCGACCATTTGCAACACGAGGAAGTCCGGATCGATGGGGTTGCGATCCGCGGCTTTGCCGATTTGCTCCACAAGTGCCGCGCGCCGCGCGGTCCAGTTCTTCGGCGCGAGCTCGGCGAGCCGCTGTTTTGCGCGTTGCGCCAATGCAGCGCCACCCATCTCCTTCAGCACCGGGATCAGCGCGCGCAGCGTCTCCTTAACGTCCGCCTTGAGCGCGATCTCGGCACCGTAATTCTTCGCGATCTCCCAATCGACCAGGCCGACCTGCACGATGCCGAGGCCATCGGGTAGCGCATCGACCTCGCTATAGACCGACATGCGCAGCGGATCGCCGCCGAGCGCGATCAGGAGATCGTAGGGTGCGAGCGTATCGCGCGCGACCTTCTGCACCCGCGCCAGCGTGCCGACGAAGCTCGGGCTCTCCGAGAGGAAGTGCGAACCGTAGGGCGTCGAGGATTGGTAAGCGGCAGCGCCCAGCAACTCGGCGAGTTCGGCCGCCTCCTTCAACGCGTCGCTCTTGACCACCTCGTCCATGGTGACGATGACGGGACGCTCGGCCTTCAGCAGCCGCGCGGCGAACGCCCTCAGCGCTTCGTCCGAAGGTTTTGTTCGCGCGTCTATGCGGGTGGAGCGGCCGAGATCGATGCCGGCCTCGCTGTTGAGGATGTCGCCGGGCAGCGAGATGAACACCGGTCCGGTTGGCGGCGTCATCGCGACCTTGGCGGCGCGACGCACGATGCGCGGAAGATCCTCCAGCCGCGTCACCTCGACCGCCCATTTCACCAACGGCTCGGCCATGCGCACCAGCGGGCCATAGAGCACCGGCTCCATCAGACCGTGGCCCTGCTCCTGCTGGCCTGCGGTCAAAATCATCGGCGTGCCCGTGAACTGAGCGTTGTAGAGCGAGCCCATCGCGTTGCCGAGGCCAGGCGCGACATGGACGTTGCAGGCGACGAGCTTGCCGGAGGCGCGGCTGTAGCCATCCGCGATCGCCACCACTAGGCTCTCCTGCATCGCCATTACATAGGTGAGGTCGGGATGGTCCTTCAGCGCATGCATGATCGGCAGCTCGGTGGTGCCGGGGTTGCCGAACAGATGCGTGATGCCCTCGTCCTTGAGCAGCGCAAGAAAAGCGGAGCGGCCGGTGATCTTGTTCTTCATATTTCCTCCAGGCCTCGCGGGCGTTGCCGCGAGGTGAGCCGCATGATGGCCGAAGTCGGAGGATGCGCGCAAGGAAGCGCGGTCATGGCTGCGTTGCGCGGGCGCGCGTCACATCTCCTCGCGGCCCAACTCGAACGGATCCTCGCCGCTCGCGCGCTTTTTCTTTTTCGAGCGCTGCCAGACCACGCCCGGAAAACCCTTCAGCGGCACCAGCGGCTCGCCGGTATAGGCCCATTCCTGGAGTTCTTCGATGGCGATGTGATAGAGCGGCTGGCGGCCGGTGCGTTCGTTGAAGAGAGCGCGGGGGATGTTGACCATATGCGGACCGCGGGGCCGCTCATAGGCGATCGGCGTGCCGCAATGCGCGCAGAAGCTGCGCGCGGTCTTGGTCGCCTTGTCCTCGTAGCGGGTGAGCGCGGTCTTGCCTGAAATGATGCGGAAGCGCTTCTTCCAGCTTCCGACATAGGTCGCATAGGCTGCGCCGTGCGCGCGGCGGCTACTGGCCGAGTGATCGTGCCAGGCCCAGCGCGCGGGAATGTCGATCTCGAAGGTGACCTTGCCGCAGAGGCATTGGCCGGTGGCAGTTCCTGCGGCGGCTGCGGCTTTGGCCATGGTGCGTCTCTCTCCGTCGGAGGGACACAATAGCCCCGTAGCCCGGATAGAGCGAAGCGCAATCCGGGCTACGGAAGTGGTTTACGCCGTCGCGAGCTCGTCGTGCTCCGGGTAATCCGTATACCCCTTCTCCTCGCCGCCATAGAACGTCGCGCGGTTGTACGGCGTGATCGGATAGTCGTGCTCCAGGCGCCGCGGCAAATCCGGGTTGGAGATGAAGATGCGGCCGAAGGCGATGATGTCGGCATGCCCGTCCGCGATCGCCGCATTCGCTGTCTCGCCGACAAAACCGCCGGCGGTGATCAGCACACCGCTCCAGACGGGGCGGAACAGCACCATTGCGGACGGTACGTTCTGCCAGTTGACGTCGGCACGGCCGGCTCCGCTGGAGCGCGGCTCGATGAAATGCAGATACGCCAGACCGAGCTTGTCGAGCGCCTTCACGACGTGGGTGTAGAGCGGCATCGGATCGGCTTCGCCGGAATCATTGGCGATGCCGTGCGGCGACAGCCGCACGCCGACACGGTTGGCACCCCAGACGTCGATCGCAGCCTGCGTGACCTCCAGCAACAGGCGCGCGCGGTTCTCGATCGAGCCGCCATATTGATCGGTGCGCTGGTTGCTGCGCGACTGCAAGAACTGCTCGAGCAGATAGCCGTTGGCGCCGTGGATTTCGACGCCGTCGAAGCCGGCGGCGAGCGCGTTCTTGGCACCCTGCCGGAAGGCTTCGACGATACCCTTGACCTCCTCGGTCTCGAGCGCGCGCGGTGTCTCATAGTCGCCGATCTTGCCATCGGCGGTCATCGCCTTCATGCCTTCGGCCTTGATCGCAATCGCCGAGGCCGACACCGGCAGCTCACCACCGTGGAAGGAGGAATGCGAGACGCGGCCGACATGCCAGAGCTGAAGGAAGATGATGCCGCCCTTGGCATGCACGGCATCGACCACCTTCCGCCAGCCGGAAACTTGCGCCTCTGAATAGATGCCGGGCGTTGCCGGATTGCCGCGACCATGGGAGAGCACCGGCGAGGCTTCCGCGATGATCAGGCCGCCCGGCGTCGCGCGCTGGCCGTAATATTCGGCATTGAGCGGACGCGGCGAAAAGCTCTCGCGCTCGGCCCGCATCCGGGTGAGCGGCGCCATCGCCACGCGATGCGCGAGCTTGTACGGACCGACCTGCAAGGGTTGAAACAACGCCGGGAATTTCATGCTCGCCCCAATTGGCTATGGAAGGATGCAGATCATATAGCGAGGGGCGGCCACCGGAAAAGGCGCCGCCCCTGCAAAAGTAGATATTCCCTCCCGCGGAACGCGGGAGAGAATAGGTGTTACGCCGTCTTGATCCAGACAGCCTTCACGTTGAGATACTCCTCGACGTGCTGCTTGCCGGACTCGCGGCCATAGCCGCTCATCTTGTAGCCGCCGAACGGCATGGCGGGGTCCATGGCCTGGTAGCAGTTCACCCACACCGAGCCGGCGCGCAAGCTTTTCGCGACCGCATGCGCCTTGCTGACGTCGCGCGTCCACAGGCCGGAGCCGAGGCCGAAGGTCGTGGCATTGGCGCGCTTGATCAGTTCGTCCATGTCCTTGAAGGCAATCGCGGAGATGACCGGACCAAAGATCTCTTCCTGCGCGATCCGCATATTGTCCTGGACGCCTGCGAACACCGTCGGCGAGACGAAGAAGCCCTTCGACAGCGCGCCTTCGGTGACACGGCCGCCGCCGGCGAGCGCCGTGGCGCCTTCCTTCTGGCCGATATCGAGATAGCTGGTGACGCGCTCGAGCTGCTGCGCGGAGACCAGCGGTCCGATCTGGGTGTTGGGATCGAGGCCGTTGCCGACTTGCAGCTTCTTGCCGAACTCGGCGACGCGGCCGACGAACTCCTCGTAGATCGACTGCTCGACGAACAGGCGCGTGCCGGCGCTACAGATCTGCCCCGAATTGGCAAACACCGCCATCGCCGCACCTGGGACGGCGGCATCGAGATCGGCATCGGCAAACACGATGTCCGGCGACTTGCCGCCGAGCTCGAGCGAGACGCGCTTGAGGTTACCGGCCGATGCACGGATGATCGACTGGCCCGTGATATGCGAGCCGGTGAAGGCGACCTTGTCGACGTCGTGATGCGAGGCGAGTGCCGCGCCTGCGGTCTCGCCATAGCCCGGCACGACGTTGACGACGCCGGCCGGAATGCCCGCCTCCATCGCCAGCTCGGCGATGCGCAGCGAGGTCAGCGGCGCTTCTTCGGCCGGCTTCAGCACCACGGTGCAACCGGTCGCGATCGCGGGACCGATCTTCCAAAGGGTCGCGGTCAGCGGCCCGTTCCAGGGAATGATGGCGCCGACGACGCCAACCGGCTCCTTCAGCGTGTAGGAGAAAATCTCGCCGGGCAGCGAGTTCTCGACGGTCTCGCCGTGGATCGCAGTGGTCTGGCCGGCATAGTAGCGCAGCATGCCGATCGCGCGCAGGCGGTAGGCCCGGGTGCGGCTGAGCGGCGCACCCATGTCGAGGGTATCGAGCTGCGACAATTCGTCGAAATTCTTCTCGACGAGGTCGGCGAGCTTGAGCAGCAGGTTCTGGCGCTCGAACGGCTTGACCTTGCTCCAGGGCCCTTCGAAGGCGCGACGGGCGGCCGCGACAGCGCGGTCGATGTCTTCCTTGTCGCCCTCAGCGACGGTCGCGAGCAGTTCGCCGGTCGCTGGATTGTGGGTCTCGAAGCGCTTGCCGGACGCGGCGTCGACCCACTTCCCGTCGATCAGCATCTGCTTGTAGGACCCGTTGGCGAACGGATGGCGCGTGATCGGAATAGCCTGCGACACAGCCATGGCTGCACTCCCTAGGTAGGATGATTGATTGGTTCGATCTGGGCGGGATCGTTAGGTGAAACAGAATACAGCGATGGAGGAAGGGCGTAAAGTCGGCGCGGAACGAAGACCTCCCATGCCGACTTGTGCAGGGTCGCGCGAGCGCCATGTTATAGCTCGATCGAACACCTGTCCCGGAGAATAGCCATGCCGCATCCTGTCATCGCCAAAGGCAATGTCGCCGTGATCACCGGGGGCGCGTCCGGCATCGGCCTCGCCGCCGCCATGGCCCTTGCGCGCGCCGGGATGAAGGTGTGCATCGTCGATGTCGACGAGGCCCGGCTGGCGGAGGCCGCAACAAAACTGTCATCCGTTACGGCTGCCGCAGATGTGATGACATCAGTGGTCGATGTCAGCCGAGCCGAGAGCGTGACGGAACTCGAACGCGCCGTCGGCGCGCGTTTCGGCGGCACCGACATTCTCATGAACAACGCCGGCATTCAGCCCGGCAGCACGCTATTCGCTGAGCCAGACAATTGGCAGCGCATCATCGGCGTCAACATGTGGGGCATCATCAACGGCTCGCGCATCTTCGCACCCGGCATGATTGCGCGCGGCAAGGCCGGCCTGATCATCAACACCGGCTCGAAGCAAGGCATCACCACGCCGCCGGGCGACCCCGCCTACAACGTCTCCAAGGCCGGCGTGAAAGCGTTCACCGAGGCGCTCCAGCACGAGCTGCGCAATACCAAAGACTGCCACATCACCGCGCATCTGCTCATCCCCGGCTTCGTCTTCACCGGGTTGACCGCGAAGGGCCGCACCGAGAAACCAGCCGGCGCCTGGACGGCGGAGCAGACCGTCGACTTCATGCTCGCGCGGCTGGAGGCCGGCGATTTCTACATCCTGTGCCCGGACAATGACGTGCCGCGCGCGCTCGACGAGAAGCGCATGCTGTGGGCCGCCGGCGATATCGTGGAAAACCGCCCGCCGCTGTCGCGCTGGCATCCCGACTATGCGGAGCCGTTCGCGAAGTTCGTGAAGGGCGGCTAGACGCCGCGGCCTATAGCGTCTCTTGCTGGTGCCCGCACTGCTTGCAGGCGAACTTGACGCGGCTTTGGCCTTTTTCCGCCTGGACCCGGTTCGGCGCGCCGCACTTGCCGCAGACTGCCTCGATGCGGGTCGAGCCCTGCTTCACGACGATGGCCTTCTTTTCCATCGATTCGCGGATCAGGCGCTCGGCCTCCTCACGCAGGGATTGTTTCGACAAAGCTCGTCTCCGCCATGAATGCGGGCGAGGCTTATCGCACCTGCGACGAAATCACAATCCGAAACGGCTGCTCAGACCTCGACAATCACATAACTGTCTTCGACATGCACCGGAAAGGTCTCGGCGACATACGGCCCTTTCTGCAGTTCCTCGCCGCGTTCCACCGCGACCGGATAGGACCGGATCTTGACCCGGTTCGGGTCGAACCACGACTGGCCATTACGCATATCGAATTCCCAACCGTGCCAGGGGCAACGGAGCATTTCGCCGACACGCGAGCGCTCGTAAATGCCGGGCTCCGGCGAGGTCAGCCGCGCCACGCATGCGGCTTTCTCAAGCGGAGCGCCTTCGTGCGGGCAGCGGTTCAGCAGCGCGAAGAACTCGCCATTGACATGGAACACGACGATGTCGCGGCCCGCGATATCGACGACCTTGTTGCCGCCGGGCGGGATGTCGGTGGTGCGGGCAACGATGTGACGGGCCATTGCTGGTTTCAGAACTTGTAGACGGCGCGGGCACTGGTACTGAAGATCTTCCTCCGCTCGGCCTCGGTGAGTGGCGTCTTGAAGGCGAAGCGCGGGTCGTCGAAATCCCAGTGCGGATAGTCCGACGAGAACAGCAGCCGGTCGATGCCGACCCATTCGGCTGCGTCGTGAACCAGAAGTGCTCGCGGACATATTCCGACGGCTTTCGCTTGAGATGCGGCACCTCGCTGCGGAAGCGCTCGAAGTGCTGGTCCATCCGCCACACGGCCGACGGGACCCACCCGAAGCCGCCCTCGATGAAAACGATTTTCAGTTTTGGAAACCGCTCGAGCACGCCCTCGATGACGAGACTCGCAAGCTGCGCCGCGATGGTGTGCGCGTTGGACTGATGCTCCTCGACATAATAGGACGGCCAGCCGCCGCCGGTCGGCGCATGACCGCCATAGCCACCGACATGGATTCCGAGCGGCAGATCGAGCTCCTGCGCGCGTTCGTAGATCGGCCAGTAGCGGCGGCGGCCGAGCGGCTCGTTGGCGCGCGGCGAGACGTTGATCTGGATGTACTCGCCGATCTTGGCGCAGCGCTCGATCTCGGCAATCGCAAGGTCCGTTCCGTCCTGCCCAACCAGGATCGAGGCCTTCAGGCGGGGATCGCGATGCGACCAGAACGCCAACTGCCAGTCGTTGATGGCGCGCTGGATCGCGGCGCCGAATTCGAGGTTCTGCTGCGAGAAGATGAAGAGATCGAGGACCTGGAGAATCCCGAACTCGACATCGAGCGGATCGAGATGCTGCTTCTGCATGAACGCGAGATCCGAGCCCGGCGGTCCGCCTGTCGGCGGCCACGCATCGCGCCGCGCGATCAGCGGCGAGGAGCGCGGATAGGGTGTGGTGAAGAGATAGGGCGTGCGCAGATGGCTGCCATATTCCTTCAGATGCTGCTGCCAGCGCTTCGGCAGGAATTCGTTGAGGTCGTCGAGCGAATGCAGGCTCGGATGCACGTCGCAATCGACGATGCGCAGCCGGCTTGTGGCGGGCTTCTCGTCTTCGCGCAGCGGACGGTCGATGACTTCACTCATGCGAACCTCCAAAATTAGTTGACCGACAGCCGCGGAAACGTCTCCAGCGGATTGTCGACGCACATCTTCGAGATCAAGCTCTTCGGCAGGTGCGGCGGGATCGGATCGTCGCCGTCGAACTGCCAGTGCGGATAGTCGGACGCGAACAGGAACATCTTGTCCGAGCCGATCTGGTCGATGATCTCCTCGACGCTTTTCGCGTCGCCCGGCGCATCGAACGGCTGCATGGTCACGCGAAAGTTGTCGCGGATGATCGCGGCCGGCTCGCGCTCGACCCAGGGCACCTCGACGCGAACGCCGCGCCAGGTCTTGTTGGCGCGCCACATGAAGGCCGGCAGCCAGCTCACGCCGGATTCCATCAGCACGACTTTGAGATCAGGATACTTGCCGAACACGCCCTCGTAGATCAGGCTCAAGATCTGCGCCTGAAACGCCTGCGCCTCGACGAAGTAATATTCGTAGCGGTGCGAGGGCCAGCCGGCCGAACTCGGTGCCTGCCGATATTGCGTGCCGGCGTGGATCGCGAGCGGCAGCTGGTATTTTTCCGCGAGCTGATAGACCGGCCAGAGTGCCGCCGACCCAGCAGAGTCTCGCCCTGCGCCAGCACCAGGATCGAGACGAAGCGGTTGTCGCCGGCGCGGCGCTCGATCTCCTCGATTGCCAAATCAGGCGCCTGCATCGGCACTACGATGGAGGCGCGCAAGCGCGGATCGCGCGAAAGCCATTCCGCGGCGATCCAGTCGTTGATGGCCTTGCAGAAGTCGGCCGCCATATAGGCGTCGAACACGGCCTGCGCGCCATAGAGCACGTTGAGGATGGCGTGGCTGGCACCCAGTTGCTCGAAGGCGCCCTTCTGCACCATCGCCAGATCAGAGCCCGGCTTGGCACCATTGGCCGGCCGCCAGTCAGAGCGGCTCGAGAACGGCATGCTTGGCGGATAAGAGGTGAGATCGAGCCCGTCGATGGCGCGGCTCACGACCTGCTCTTTCCAGTGATCGCTGAGATAGGGCAACAGCGTCGTGCGCGTGCCACCAACCGCCGGGTGGATGTCGCAGTCGATCCGCGTCACCGCCATGGATGCTTCCTCGCCAAGATCTTGTACGTACGTCCTTATTGGCGGCGTTCTTCGCGCCGCCTGGGCAGAGTGCTCCGGCAAGGCATGATGCGCAAGGGTGCGAGGCAGCACGAGAAGACATGCCTCGGGTGCGTCTTCGCACATGCAACACGTATTCCGTCGCCAATCGGCGCGCTCAGGCACACTCCAGAGAATGACTAAAATTTCGCCTGTTGTACGCCGACTGGCCCGCTTAGCTTCAACGCAGCACTCACTTCCTCTGGAGTTCCCATGTCCCTCCTCATCCGCGGCGGCACCGTCGTCAATCATGATCATTCGCGCCGCGCGGACGTGCTGATCGACGGCGACACCATCGTCGCGGTCGGCGCATCGATCGCGGCGCCGACGGGGACCGAGATCATCGACGCAGGCGGCGCCTACATCATCCCCGGCGGAATCGATCCGCATACCCATCTCGAAATGCCGTTCATGGGCACCGTCACCGCCGACGATTTCGAGTCGGGCACGAAGGCGGCTCTGACCGGCGGCACCACCATGGTGGTGGATTTCTGCCTGCCCGATCCCGGCCAGTCGATGCTCGCGGCCTATCAGGAGTGGCGGCACAAATCCGAGAAGGCGGCGACCGACTACGGCTTCCACATGGCGGTGACGTCATGGTCGAAGCAGATCTATGACGAGATGGAAACCGTGGTCAAAACCTACGGCATCAACACCTTCAAGCACTTCATGGCCTACAAGGGCGCGCTGATGGTGAACGACGACGAACTCTACAATTCGTTCGCGCGCTGCGCCCATCTCGGCGCCATGCCGGTGGTGCATGCGGAGAACGGCGACGTCGTCGCGCTGATGCAGGAGGCGCTGATCGCGCGCGGCGTCACCGGCCCCGAAGGACACGCTTATTCCCGGCCGCCGGAGGTGGAGGGCGAGGCCACCAACCGCGCCATCATGATCGCGGACATGACGGGCACGCCGGTCTATATCGTGCACACGAGTTGCCGAGAAGCACACGAGGCGATCGCTCGGGCGCGGGCCGCGGGAAAACGCGTCTATGGCGAGCCATTGATCCAGCACTTGCTGCTCGATGAGAGTGAGTATCAGAACAAGGACTGGAATCATTCCGCACAGCGCGTGATGTCGCCGCCGTTCCGCGACAGATCGCATCAGGACAGCCTGTGGGCCGGTCTGCAATCCGGCTCGCTCCAGGTGGTCGCGACCGACCACTGCGCCTTCACCACGGAGCAGAAGCGGTTCGGGCTCGGCGACTTCCGAAAGATCCCGAACGGCACCGGCGGCCTCGAAGATCGCCTGGCGCTGCTGTGGACCGCGGGCGTGGCCACGGGCCGGCTGACGAAGGAAGAGTTCGTAGCGGTCACCTCGGCAAATATCGCCCGCATCCTCAACATCTATCCGCGCAAGGGCGCCGTCGCCGTGGGCTCGGATGCAGATATCGTGGTGTGGGATCCCAGAGCGAGCAAAACCATCAGTGCCAAGCGGCAGATGAGCCGGATCGATTACAACGTGTTCGAGGGCTTTTCCTGCACCGGCGGACCGGCCGCGACGCTGTCGCGCGGCCGCATCGTCTGGAAGGATGGCGATCTGCGTGCCGAAGCCGGCGATGGCCACTACGTCGAGCGTCCCGCCTTCTCGCCGGTGCATGTCGCCAACTCGACCTGGAAAGAGCTGACCGCCCCGCGGGCCGTAAGCCGCGGAGCGGTGACGCCTTAGGGCTCAGGCCGCCTTGCCCGCCCGCAACCGGTCAAGTACCGGCAAGAGCTCAGACGGATCCGGACGGTGCGTGTAGTCCGGGTTCACTTCCGCATAGGCGATGATGCCGTCGCGGCCGATGACGTAGCGCGCGGGCATCGGAAGCACCCAGGATGGATCGTCGTTGAACGTCGGCAAATCGTTCTTGAATGACTTGTAGAGTGCGACGAGATCATCCGGCAGCGCGAAGCGGATACCGAAGGCGTCGGCAACTTTGCTCTTGACGTCGCTCAGGATAGGGAAGGCCAGCTTGTTATCGCGCTGCGACTTGCGGCTGTTCGGCGCTGTCTGCGGCGAGATCGCAACCAGGCTGGCGCCGCGCGCGGCGATCTCCGGCAAAGTCTCCTGAAGCGCTTGAAGCTCGAGGTTACAATACGGGCACCAGACGCCGCGATAGAACGACACGACCAGCGCCCCCTTCGCGAGCAGGTCGCGTGAGGACATCGGCTTGCCGTCTGGATCATTCAGGATGAACTCCGGCGCGACGTCGCCGGCCTTCTTCGCGCGTTGCGCCTGGCCAGTCGCGATTAGCCCAGTGGTGGCGCGGTGCATGGTGTCGAGCGCCTCCTTGGTGGGCTTGAGCGGAAAGCGTCCGCCTTCGAAGTCGGCTTTAAGGGCATCGAGTTTGTCTTGAAGTTTGTCTTGCAGGGCCATGAGAAGCTCCATCGGTTGCTGTTGGCCCGCTCTATCTGGATCATTTGGAAATGAAGGGGTATATGGCGATTACGGAGAACATTTATCTGGATTTCAAATGAGTGACCGATTGCAGGAATTGGCTGTCTTCGCCCGGGCGGCGGAGAGCGGCAGCTTCTCGAAGGCCGCACGCGAGCTCGGCCTGTCGCAGCCCTCGGTGTCGCGCATCATCGGCGAATTGGAGGCGCGGCTCGGCGTCAAGCTGCTGCTGCGGACCACGCGACGCATCACCGTGACGGATGCCGGCGCGCTGTTCCTCACCCGTGCGCGCGAGGTTCTCGCCGACATCGAGGATGCCGAGGACGCCGCGCGCGGCGTCGACTCCTTGCGCGGGACGCTGCGCGTCACGATGCCTATCGTCTACGGCACGCGAAACATCATCCCGCGCCTGCCAAAGTTCCTTGCCGCACATCCCCTGCTGCGCGTTGAGCTATCCGTGGTCGACGAGCGGCAGGATCTCGTTGCCGAGGGGACCGACGTCGCCATTCGCCTCGGCCCGCTCATCGACTCCGGCTTTGGTGCACGAAAACTGGCAACGCTCCCGCGGCTGCTCGTGGCGGCGCCGTCCTATCTTGCCGGGCGCGGCACGCCGAAGACGCCGGCGGATCTCGCGTCGCATGATTGTATCTTCGGCCCCGGCCTATTCGGCCGCACCACATGGTCGTTCAGCCGCAACGGCACGGAGATGTCCGTCGATGTCCGCGGTCGCATCTGTGCCGATTCGGGTCCCGGTGTGTTTGCATGCGTGCTGGCGGGGCTCGGCATCGCCGTGACATCGCCCATCATGGCTGGGCCCGAGATCAAGGTCGGCGCGCTGGTGCCGCTGCTGAAGAGCTACAAGCTCTCGCCCGTCGACGTGCATGCTGTCTTCCCAGGCGGCCGGCGTCCCTCGACCAAGGTGCGGGCGCTGGTCGACTTTCTGGCGGAGGAGCTCCGATAACCCAGACAAGTGCGACACCTTGAAGCGCACTGGTGGCATACGCCTTGCCTCTCGATCCCGGACAACTCTCGCACAGAGGCAGCCATGAGCGATTCGTCTTTTCATATAGGCCGTCGTAACGTCGTCCTCGGTGGCCTCGGCATCGCCGGAATGACGGCCGTCGCGCCGCGCTTCGCCTGGGCGCAGGGGCGCGCGGAAACGCTGCTGGTGGTGCAGGAGCTCGGGCCGAACTCGCTCGACATGCAGGGCGTCGGCTCCAATCAGACCGTGAACGGCCTGTCCTGGAACTGCTACGATCGCCTGCTGACCTATGCGTCGAAGACGCTTCCGGACGGCACACTGTCCTATGATCGCGCGACGCTCGCCCCTGAGCTCGCGGAGAGCTGGGAGGTTGCTGCCGACGGCATGTCCTGCACCTTCAAGCTCCGGCAGAACGCGAAATTCCACGACGGCACGCCGGTCACGGCCAAGGACGTCAAATGGTCGTTCGACCGCGCGGTGAAAGTCGGCGGCTTTCCGACCTTTCAGATGTCGGCGGGATCGCTGGAGAAGCCCGAGCAGTTCGTGGTCGTCGACGACCACACCTTCCGCATCGACTATGTGCGCAAGGACAAGATGCTGCTCTTCAACGTCGCGGTGGTCGTGCCCTTCATCATCAACTCCGAACTCGCGAAGAAGAACGCAACACTCGAAGACCCCTGGGCGCTGGTGTGGCTCAAGAACAACGAGGCCGGCGGCGGCGCCTACAAGATCGACAGCTGGAAGCCTGGCAGCGAAACTGTGCTGTCGCGCTTCGACGACTGGACCAGCGGGCCGCTGCCGAAAATCAGGCGCGTGATCGCGCGCGACGTTCCTTCCGCCGGCACGCGCCGCGCGATGCTGGAGCGGGGCGATGCCGACCTCTCCAGCGGTTTTGCACCGCGCGATTTCGAGCAAATCATCAAGGAGGGCAAGGTCAAGGTTTCGGGCGTGCCGATCCCCAACGCGCTCTGGTACGTGGCGTTGAATGCGGCGAAGCCGCCGTTCGACAATGTAAAGCTTCGGCAGGCCATCGCCTGGGCGATGCCGTATGAGCAGATCCAGAGCAGCGCCTTCTTCGGGCGCGCCGTTCCAATGTATGGCGGGGCAGCGGAGGTTTCAAAGCCGGTGTGGCCGCAACCATCTCCCTATGTCACCGATCTCGACAAGGCCAAGGCGCTGATGAAAGAGGCGGGCTTCGAGTCCGGCCTGGAAACAACCTTGTCGCTCGACACGGGGACTGCGACCGTCGGCGAGCCCACGACCATCTTGATCCAGGAGAGCCTCGCCAAGATCGGGATCAAGGCGTCGATCGAGAAGATACCGGGCGCGAACTGGCGCACGACGCTGAACAAGAAGGAGCTGCCGCTCGCGCTGAATCGTTTCAGCGGCTGGCTCGATTATCCCGAGTATTATTTCTACTGGAATTTCCACGGCAACAACTCGATCTTCAACATCTCCTCGTACCAGAACAAGGCGATGGACACGCTGATCGACAAGGCGCGGTTCACCACCGACGCGACAGAGTACGACAAGGCCGTAAAGGATTTTATCACACTCTGCATGAGCGATGTTCCCGTCATCCCGCTCAACCAGCCGATCCACGACGTCGCCATGCAGAAAGGCGTATCCGGCTACGAGTTCTGGTTTCACCGCGAGCCGGACTACCGTCAGTTCGCGAAAGGCTAACGGGCGAGGCCGACGACGCCTGAGGCGGCTCGCGCCTGATCTTTCGGAGAGCCTCTTTCCAGTCGTGCTGCGCTCGCGCGCAACATTGCTGTATCGAGCTTGCCTTGGCGTGATCCGTCCAGCGCGCAGGCAAAGATCCGATAGAATTGCGCACCGTCATAGGCGACCAGCAGCAGGTCGACGCCCGCGTTGATGGCCTCGACCACGGCCTTGCAGACATCGTGCTGGTAGATCGCACCCATCACGAGATCGTCGGTCATCACCACGCCCTGGTACTTCCACTTGTCGCGGATGATCCCCTCGACGACGGCCTTCGAATGCGATGCTGCGCGATCGGGATCGACCACGGTGAGCGTGACATGGCCGACCATGAGCGCGCTGTGCGATTGAGACAGCACCTCGCGGAACGGGAGCCAATCGGTCGCCTCCAACTCCCTGACCGGTGTATCGAGATTGGCACTGAAATGGTGCGTGTCGGTGCGGACGCGGCCGATGCCCGGGAAATGCTTGAGCGTCGCGCCAACACCTGAGGCCTCCAGCCCGTGTACATAGGCGCTCGCGATCGCGACGACGACAACAGGATCGGTGGCAATCGCGCGCTGGCCGATCAGCGTATGGAAATCGAGACGGTTGCGCCGGACCGGCGGCTTGAGGTCGAGCACCGGCGCGAGATTGAGGTTGATGCCGAGCCCGGCAAGCTCGCGCCCATGGATGCGGCCGAACTCCTCCGCTTTGACCTGCTGATCGTCAGGGGCAAGCCCCGCGAGCGTCGCCAGCGCCGGCACTTTTGTCAGCGGCGGCGAGAGATGCCCGACAATGCCGCCCTCCTGATCCGCGGCGACGATCAGCGGCGGCAGGCTAGCTGCGCGCCGCTTGTCCTGGAGTACAGCGATCTCGGCACGCAGCGCATCGGCCGTCCGGCCCCGGATGTTGTGGCGGGTGACGTAGACGCCGCCGATCAATCCCTGTTCGGCAAGGCGCGCCACCTCGGGCAACGACGAATAGCCGACCATGAAGTGAGGCCCGAGCTGCCGCGCCTCGGCAGTGCTGGCGGCAAGAACCTCGTGCTTGCGCAGCTCGAACTTGAGATGCGCCGCCGACATCAGGAGCGGCTGCAAGCACCAGAGGATGATGAGGAGTTTGCCGGTCATGCTTCGCCACCGCCCTCTGCGGATCAGGACGATGACGATCATGATGCTTATGACGACGAGCGCAATGTTTCCGGCGCCACGCAGCACGAGCAGATAGGGATCGTTCTTGTTGGTGGCCCCGAAGGCAACAACGGGCGCGGCCAGCCAGAGCAGGATGAGACCGGTTCGACGAAGGAATTGCATGGGATGCAACATGTGCGAGATGGCGAATGCTTCGCACCTATCAAAGCGATTCACGCCGTGCGAGAGGCAAAAGCGCGACTGCACGAAATCTGCAAAAGACTCCTGAACTTGTGCAGACGATGATCCCGGCTTCTGCACAAGGCCCGTCCAGACTTCGTGGTGTCCCTCTCCACGAAAGGTCTTTTGAACATGACGAGCCTGGCTTCGACGATCGCAGCGGACATTCAGCCGATCAGGCACTCCTCGATTCCGACCAAGGTCGGCCTCGCACTGGCGCTGGCCGCGCTTGCCGACTGGCTGTTCTACGGCGAGCGGATCGGGCTGTCGGTCACGCTGTTTACGATCGCGATCGCCTGCGTGTCCGTGCTTTTCAATCACGCGGTGTTGGACTTTCGGCGCGCGGCGATCGGCGGTGCGATCGTCACCCTCGGTTTCGTGCCGGCGGTCGAGGAGCTCAATACGCAGTCATTCCTGATCCTCGTCACTGCGCTGGTCGTTGCGCTGCTGCTCGCGACCAATCCGGAGACGAAAGGGCTCGCCGACCGTGCCCGCGCGCTGCGCAATTTCGTCCTGTTCGGTCCCTTCAGATTCTTCCCCGAGGCGCTCCAAATCTTCAACATGTCGGCGTTCACCCGCGGCCTCGCCCTTTGGCTGTTGCCGATCGTGCTGGGCACCGTCTTTGTCGCGCTGTTCGCCGCGGCCAATCCCCTGATCGAGCAGTGGGTGTCGCTGCTCAATCCAAAGCTCATCCTCGACTATGTCAGCATCCCGCGCGTGCTGTTCTGGACGGCGATGCTGGCGCTGGTCTGGCCATTCATCCATATCCGCTGGCGGCGCAGGAAAGTGGTTACCGAGGCCATCGCCGATACCGCCGAGCCGGAGCCTCTCGCACCCATCATTCCGGCCGAGTTCCTGGGACCGTCCGCCATCCTGCGCTCGCTGATCCTATTCAATCTGCTGTTCGCGGCGCAGTCGCTCCTCGACGGCATCTACCTCTGGGGCCATCTGGCGCTGCCTGCCAGCATGACCTACGCGGCCTACGCCCATCGCGGCGCCTATCCGCTGATCGCGACCGCGCTGCTCGCCGCCGCCTTCGTGCTGGTGGCGATGCGTCCGGGTGGACCGGCCGAGAAATCGACGGTGATCCGGCCGCTGGTCTATCTCTGGGTCGGGCAGAATGTCCTGCTGGTCGCCTCCTCCATCCTACGCCTCGATCTCTACGTGGACATCTACATGCTGACCTACTGGCGCATCGCGGCCTTCATCTGGATGGGGCTGGTGGCGCTCGGGCTGGTCCTGATCGTAGCGCGCATCGCGCTCGATCGGTCCAACCGGTGGCTTGTCAGTGCCAATCTGATCGCGTTAACGATCGTGCTCTACGGTGCCTCGCTGGTGAACTTCGATGCGTTCATTGCCGACTATAATCTGAGCCACAGCAGCGAAATGTGGGGCCAGGGCGTGAAGATCGATGCCGACTACCTCCTCACATTGGGCCCGCAGGCGCTGCCTGCAATTGACAAAGTCATCTCGCTTCGCGGGGGCGACTACTGTCTTGCGAGACGCCGAGATCGGCTTGTAGAAAGTCAACGGCAGGACCTGGCCTGGCGGGCCGGGGGCTTTCGAAGCTGGCGGCTACAGCGCAGGCTTGACGCCCAAGCCAAGAGCCAGTCCAACAGTCAGCCGGCGGGTTGAGCGGAGATAGTCTTGGCGCATCGCATTCTCATCGTCGACGACGAGGGCCACATCCGCGAGGTCATCCGCGTCGCCTTGAAGAAAGCCGGCATGGACGTGATCGAGGCGCGCGACGGCAAGGAGGCGCTGAGCCGCTTTGCCGCCGACATGCCTGACCTGATCGTGCTCGACATCGGCATGCCGGAGTTCGACGGCCTCGACGTCTGCCGTGAGGTGCGCAAAAACTCCGACGTGCCGATCCTGTTCCTGTCGGCACGTGACGAGGAGATCGACCGCATCCTTGGCCTCGAGATCGGCGGCGACGATTATGTGACCAAGCCGTTCAGCCCGCGCGAATTGGTGGCGCGGGTCAACGTCATCCTGCGCCGCCTCAGCCCCCGCAATGGCGACGCCAAGGCCGGCCCTGGCGCGCTGTCGCAAGGCGGCCTGCTGATCGATCCCGAGCAGCACGTCGCCTCCTTCGCCGGCACCCTGCTGAAGCTCACCGCGATCGAGTTCGGCATCTTGCGCGCGTTCCTGACCCGGCCGACGTCCGTGTTCAATCGTGAGCAGCTGATGCGGGCGGCCTATCAGCTCAACATCCAGGTCTCGGATCGCACCATCGACAGCCACATCCGCAACATCCGCGCCAAGCTCGCGGCGCAGGACTGCGAGAATGTGATCGAAACAATCCACGGCGTCGGCTTCAAGCTCGGCCGCTGCGAGAAAGAGGCATGAGCGCGGCGCCCGACAAATGGCGGCCGTCGCTGGGGCTCGTGATTTTCGCGGTGCTGGCGACCGTCGCCGTGCTGCCGCTGGTGGGCCTGTTCTTCTTCCGCCTCTACGACAACCAGCTGATCCGCCAGACCCAGGCCGAGCTGATCGCGCAGAGCCGCGTGCTTGCGACGATCTATGCGCAGGAGGTCACGGCGCGGCTCGACAGCGGCCTGACGCTCGGCGCCGAGGTCGCGCCGAACGTGCTGCCCGACCCCGGCGACCAGTTCACACCGATCCGTGCCGCGCTCGATCTCACCGCCAACGACCTGTTGCGACGGCGGCCGGATGCGCAGGCCGCGCCCCGGCCCGCGCAGCAGGCTTATGTCGAGATCGGCGCAAAACTGACGCCGATCATCCGCGAGACGCAGAAGGTGACGCTGGCGGGATTTCGGATCCTCGACCCGCAGGGCGTAGTGATCGCCGGACGGCAGGAGGTCGGGCAATCGCTCGCCCACATCGAGGAGGTCGCGGACGCGCTGCACGGGCAATACCGCGCCACCTTGCGCAACCGCGTGCCGGACAAGCCGCCGCCGCCAATCTATTCCTTCAGCCGCGGCCTCGGCGTCCACGTGTTCTCGGCGATGCCGGTCATCGTCAACAACCGCGTCGCCGGCGTGATCTACACCACGCGGACGCCGAGCAACATCTTCGACCATCTCTACCAGGAGAGGGCCAAATTCGTGCTGGCGGGGCTCGCCGTGATCCTCGGCACCATCGCGATTGGCCTCGTGTTCTCGCGCACCATCACCCGGCCGATGCGCGAGCTGATCGATCGCGCGGCGCGGATCGGCCGCGGCGACCGCGAAGCCTTCCAGCCGCTCAGCCATTACGGCACGCGCGAGTTCGCGCAGCTTTCGCACAGCTTCCTCGGCATGGCCGAGCAGCTGGCGCGGCGCTCGGACTACATCGCGACGTTCTCGGCCCACCTCACCCACGAGCTGAAATCGCCGCTGACCTCGATCAAGGGCGCGGCCGAGCTGTTGCAGGATTCGTATCACGGCAGGCCCGAGGGCCTGACGCCGGCCGAGCAGAAGACGTTCATCGCCAACATCCTCTCCGACACCAAGCGGCTGGAGGCGATGGCGCAGCGGCTGCGCGAACTCGCCCGCGCCGAGAGCCTGCCGCAGAACGAGCGCACCGAGCTCGCGCCCGTCATCGCCGATCTCAAGAGCCGGTTTCCGGAAAGCGCGATTCTGGCCAGCGGCAGCCTCGACCGGGCGATCAGCATGTCCGGCGAGAAGGCGCTGATCGTGCTGTCGCATCTCGCCGACAACGCGATGCGGCACAAGGCAAAGTCAATCAGGCTGGAGGCGGTCGACGAGGGTACGACCTTGCTGCTGATGGTCAGCAACGACGGCGAGCCGATCTCGGCGCCGAACCGCGACAGGATCTTTGACGCGTTCTTCACGACCCGCCGCGACCAGGGCGGCACCGGGGTGGGGCTCGCGATTGCACGCGCGGTGATGGCGAGCCATGGCGGCTCGATCAGGCTCAAGCCGACCGACGAGGGCGCGGCCTTCGAGCTTCAGTTTCCTATCGCCTAGATCGCAAACACCCAGGCGGCGACGATGGTGCCGATGGTGACCAGGCCGGCAATGGTCCAGCCCGCGGCATATTCCAGTTCAGGGTGACCGGTCGCCCGCATGATCTCGGCCGGATCGGCGGTATGCTTCCACTGCTCAGACATGACAGCCTCGCACGTTTCTCCCCGCGTATAGGTAAGTCGCGTCAGCCGGCATAAGGTTCCATCACGGACACGCGAATGGCAAAAAAGTCGAAAACAACCCCATGCACAGTAGACGGGACCCTTCCCGCATGGGGCATCTGACGCGCGACAACCATTGGACACGGCGCGGCAAAACGGCGGCGCCGCGCAAACCGCTGCGCGGCTCGCACCTTGCCTTCCAAATCCGATTGCATGCTAGACTGGATGCACGCATTTGCGGCAGGAGGGAAGCATGGCTGACGACAAGGCAAAGCGGGGCGGCGCCGATCGCGCGCTGATCGCGCTCACCGAGAGATACGAAGTCGCCTACTGGTCGAAGAAATTCAAGGTGACCCCGGCCAAGCTGAAATACGCCGTCAAGAAGGTGGGCCATTCCGCACGGAAGGTAGAGGAATACATCAAGCTCCAGAAACACCGCGCCGCCGACAAGAGCCGGATCGCGCTGAGCGAGGCCTATGAAGTCCGCTACTGGTCGAAGAAATTCAAGATCACGCCGGCCAAGCTGAAGGCCGCCATCGCCGCCGCCGGCCATTCCGCAAAGAAGGTCGAGGCGTATCTGACCGCCCAGAAGGCAGCGAAGAGGAAGGCGGCCAAGAAGACCGTCAAGAAGAAGACGAAGAAAGCCGCCAAGCGGAAGACGGCCAGCTGAGGCGTCGGACATCTGTTCTGCCGTCGCGCCACGCCCGGTCGCGCTTCAGGCTGCCAAAGCCGGTGGTTCTGTCGTAGGTTGACACCGCTTGCGACATCGAAGCCCTGATCGGCCAGGAGACATGAAAATGAAGTTCATCGTGACGGCTTGCACCGCCGCTGCGCTCGTTGTCGCCGCCGCCTCCAATGTCGCGGGCGCGTCTGGCGGCACGCCGGCAAAGGTCTCAGGCTCGGTTGCGCTGGCGCTGGCGGGCGTGATCGCGCCGCTGTCGCCGCTCCTGTCGGGCGCGGAGAAGAAGGCGATGGCGATGCTGTTCGCCGCCAACAGCGACATCCCCTACAAGAAGGCAATCGTGGTGACTGCGGACAGGATCGTCTGCCGCACCGGCAATGTCGACATCACGGTACGCAACTGCGAGGTCACCTTCGGCAAGAAGGTGAAGACCGTGGCCGGCTCGACCGCCAACGAGATCTTTGCCACCGAGGCGCTGGCCGGTGTTCCGCCGGATGGTGCGGCGGGATCGAATTTCGAGAGCCTGAGCAAACTGAGCTGCACGATCGATCCCAACGCCATCCGGCAAAAGGACGGCAGCGGGGCGGATTGCACGTTCCAGCCGGGAAATTGAGATGAGCTTGAAGGACGAACCAGGGGTGCCGTGAAATCGCCGCAAGTTAAACCAACAAGACGAACTAATAAGGCGAACTGAAAAGACAGGCCAAACCCGCGCGTCAGTATCAAGCGCACAAGGCCGGCACCCACATGATGAAGAATTATCTCGCTTTTTTCCTTGTTCTGACCGTGACAACCGCCTCCGCGCACGGCCCGTTGCCCGCGCGGCTGACAGCGCCGCCCGATCTCGTGCGCGTCGGCCTGACCGACTCCGACACGACGGCCGGCGGCACCGCGCGGCTGTGCGAGCAGGTCACCTTCTCGCGCGGCCTGCGCTATGGCGACAGCGAGGCCAATGTGCTCGATGTCGCCACCAGCTCGACCAAGGCGGATACACCGCGGCCGGTGCTGCTGTTCGTGGCCGGCGACACCTTCACCGGCGACCGTGCGGCGCCGGACCTGTCGCGCGAAATCCAGGACCAGGCGATGTGCTTCGCCGCGCGCAACGACATGATCGGGGTGCGCGTCAACTATCGGCTGGCGCCCGCGGCGACGTGGCCGAAGGGTGCGACCGATGTCGCAGCGGCGCTGTCCTGGATCCACGGCAATATCGACCTGTTCAACGGCGATGCCCGCGAGATCGTCGCGGTCGGTTATGGCGCCGGCGCCTTCCATATCGCCACCCTGCTGGCGCATCCCGAGCTCCAGGCCGACCGCGCCGATGTCGCTGCCGTGGTGCTGGTGTCCGGCATCTATCGCGTCGGCAAGGACGCCAGCGACAGCGAGAAGGCCTATCTCGGCCAGGATGCCGCCCAATATGACAAGCGGTCGGTCTTTCCCGGCATTCTCAATTTCGACGAGCCCATCGTGCTGGCCTGGGCCACGGATGATCCCGCAAGAATCGTGACACAGGGCGAGACCCTGAAGAAGACGCTGTGCGGCGCCGGCCACTGCCCGCGCCTCACGCTCCTGCGCAGCCGCGACGGCATAGCCGCCGCGTTCGGCCTCGACGGCTCCGGCGACAGCCTCGCCGAACCGACGCTGCTGCTGGTGCATCAGCTCGAGGCGCGGGGGCTGCCGTAAGGGGCGACACGACAACTATTCGCACCATTTTCCGAGCCACCCCTCTCCCCCGCCCTCCCCCGCAAGGGGGGAGGGAGCGCAGTGTGCCGTGCGGCGAGAGCTGAGTTCAAAAGCTCAGAGCGAAGACTCAACGCGAATTGTTAGCCACTTAGCCAGCCGCACCCCACAGGTGCGTTCCCTCCCCCCTTGCGGGGGAGGGTTAGGGAGAGGGGTGCCACACGGGGACTTTCTCAATCAGAAGTGCGGCGCGTCAGCACGCCTGCCGCTTCGTCGGGCCGGTTACTCAGCCACAGGATTGCCAAACGCTTGACGTAGATCAACTCGCCCTGGTGCAGATCGAGCCGACCTCTGTGAGGGGCCAACGACAAGGTGTCGAGCATGCGCGTCACCGGCAGACTGCTGTTCGTTTTGATCGCCGCTCTCGCCTCGCTCGGGGCGATGTCGCAACAGCAGCCAGAGCAATCCACCGCCGACAATGAAATCCGCATCGGCAATATCGTGCCCTATTCGGGACCGCTCTCGGAATTCGGCGCGATCGGCAAGGCGGAAGCCGCCTATTTCAACATGGTCAACGATCGCGGTGGCATCAACGGCCGCAAGGTCCGCTTCATCACGCGCGACGACAATTCCGATCCCATGGCCGCGCTGGAGCTCACGCGCAGTCTGGTCGAGAAAGACGACGTGCAGCTGATGTTCGGGTCGTTCGGCACGCCCGGCAATCTCGCCACGCGCTGGTATCTGAACGAGAAGAAGGTCCCGCAGCTTTTCGTCGCCTCCGGCGACGAGGAGCTGAGCCAGGCCAAGGCGTTTCCCTGGACCATGGGCTGGCAGCCGGCGTTCCGGTCGGAGGGGCGCATCTACGCCAACTACATCCAGGCCTATTATCCGCATCGCAAGATCGTGGTGCTCTGGCAGAACGACCAGTTCGGACGCGCGCTCCTCAGGGGTATCGAGGAAGGTCTTGGCGATCTGAACCGTCTTGTCCTCGTCGACATCGCCTTCGACATTGCCGATGAGCATCTCGAAGGCCACGTCTCGATCCTCAAGCGCGCGGGCGCCGACATCTTCGTCTTTCTCGGCGTGCCGTCGACGGCGGCCCAGGTGATCAAGCTGGCGGCGTCGCTCAATTGGCACCCGGTCTTCATCGTGAACGACGCCTCCGCCTCAATCGCCAATGCGATGGCGCCCGCAGGATTGGAGAATTCGGCCGGCGTGATCTCGGCGGCCTTTCTGAAGGATCCGAGCGATCCCGCATGGAAAGACGATCCCGCCATGAAGGACTGGTTCGCCTTCATGGACAAATACCATCAAGTCGAAAGCACGAACAACAGTGCCGCGCTCTATGGCTACGCCGCGGCCGAGGCGCTGACGCAGGTGCTGAAGCAATGCGGCGACGACCTGTCGCGCGAGAACATCATGCGTCAGGCAGCTTCGCTTAAGGATTATCACCCCACCGTTGCGCTACCCAACATCAGGATGAATACCTCGCCAGACAGCTATCTGCCGATCAAGCAAATGCGGCTTGTCCAGTTTGACGGCCGCTCCTGGCAACCCTTCGGGGCGGTGATCGAGACCGCATTCACGGAAGGCGCGGCGCGGTGAGCCACGCAACGCCAGGCTATGGTGGTTGCAGCAGACGCCTTTTCGTTTCATGACGAATGTATAAGATCGGCGCCGACCTGCATCCGCTCCGCCGGGAGATCCCATGACCGAGACCATCCGCATCAAACGCTTCGTCGCGCGCCCCGTGATCGTGCCGATGAATTTGCCGCTCAAAACCTCCACCGGCACGGTTGCGAAGGCACCGCTGGTGCTGATCGACTGCGAGACCGATCAGGGCGCCGTGGGGCACGCCTATCTGTTCTCGATCACGCCTTCGGCCCTGAAACCGCTGACGGCGATGGTCGCGGAGATGTCAGAGCTGCTTGCGGGCGACGAGCTGCTGCCGTTCGAGATCGAGCGCAAGCTGACCCAGCGCTTCACATTGCTCGGGCTCGCCGGCCTGCAACGGCTGGCGCAATCCGGCATCGACATGGCGGCGTGGGATGCATTGGCGCGCAGCAAAGGCCTGCCGCTGGCCCGCCTGCTCGGCGGCGCACCGAAGCCGGTCAAGGCCTACAATTCGAAGGGGCTCGGCATCATGCCGGCGGGTGCCGCGGTGGACGAAGCGCACAAGCTGCTGGCCGAGGGCTTTCAGGCCGCCAAGATCCGCGTCGGCCGGCCCGATGCGCGGGAGGATCTCGCCGTGGTGCGCGCCGTGCGGAAAGCCGTCGGCGATCAGGTGACGCTGATGTGCGACTACAATCAGGCGCTGACGGTGACCGAAGCCATACGCCGCGGCGAGATGCTCGACGACGAGGGGCTGACCTGGATCGAGGAACCGATCCGCCACGACGATTATGACGGCTGCGCCCGCATTGCGGATGCGCTGGGCACGCCGGTCCAGATCGGCGAGAACTTTGACAGCGCTTTTGCGATGCAATCGGCATTGGCCGCCGAGGCCTGCGACTTCGTGATGCCGGACGTGCAGCGCATCGGCGGCGTCACCGGCTGGATGCGCGCGGCGTCACTGGCGCATGCCGCCGGCATCGAGATGTCGACGCATCTGTTCTCGGAGGTGAGCGCGCATCTGCTCTGCGTGACGCCGACCGCGCATTGGCTGGAATATGTCGACTGGGCCGACGCGGTGCTGGCGAGCCGCCTCACCATCAAGGACGGTTTTGCGCTGCCGGGCGAGGAGCCCGGCAACGGTATTGAATGGGATGAGGCGGCGGTGAAGACATATCTGGTCGGGTGATCCAAGATGGCCTCAGCCCCGTCATCCCCGCGCAACAGCTACGCGGTTGCGCGGGGGTGACGGTGATTGAGATGCCTACCACACCTCCGCGCCGGAGATTTTCTTGCGCACCGCCAGACGCTGGATCCAGATACAGCGACGCACGGATCTGTTGGAGCGGCCGACGGAGGATATCCCCTCGCCGGCCTGGAGCAACGGCGCGATGTTCTCGCGCAGCGTACGGCAGCGCTGCAGCTCGGCCTGCCAGTCGATGATCGCAGCGTCTGCGCGCGACGCGATCAGCAACAACGCCATCACGGCAAGACAGCTCGCTCGCATTGTCCGTATTCCCTTCACTGTGATTCCCCTTTATTGCGCCGGTAGCGGAAGTCGCAATGATTGGCGCCTTGCATGATGGTCTGCGTGCGCGTGAGCTTGATGTCGGGGCCGAACCCTTCCGCAGTTGCAAAATCGGCGGTGCAGACCAGGAGAAAGCCGAGCTCCGGCTCGCCCAGCGACTGGTAGAATTCGGCGTAGGCGCATCGCTTCACGTCGAACGCGAAGGCGTCCTCGGTCTGCTCGATCACGTCGTAAGCGAGCGCGTCGTCGCGGGCGTAGGTCTTGAACGCGGAGGCGACAGCCTGGCCGAGATTGGCCTCGCTCTTCGCTTTCCAGAACTCCTCACCGAAGCGACGATAGAGATCGCCGAGCGTGTTGCGCACCAGCGCATTCGCGCGGCCCTCGCCGAGCTCGGCCTGGAGCGCTTTGACCAGCGGCACCAGGACCTGCGCCTGGATCCTGGCCTGTTCGATGACGGATATGCTCATGGGCGGCCTTCTCGTCCCCGGATGCTGCGCTTTCAGTGTGCCCTGTGAAATGGAACACATTTGGAGCATCGCTAAGGTTGTATCATATTCAAGATGTAACCAGGAGAACGGGGCAGACGACCCCGCACCAATTTTTCGATCATTCATTGTCGAACACAGAGTTGGATTAGGCAATGCGTCCTCTCGCTCGGGGTGAGGCGGACGACGACCTCAGAGATCGCGATTAGCTTCGAAAAATTCCGTCCGGCGTCTCGCTGACCCCAGCGATGCGAACGCCGCCTCGTGCGCCCGCGCCGGCATCGACAGTCGAGCTTGCAGCCATCGAAAGGACCGCCCCATGGACGACCCCAAGCCGCTCACCAGCGCATTCTCCAAGACCGCGAACTTCTCGATCCACCAGGTCGACATCGTATTCAGGGCTGCCGCGCAGGCCGCCGTCCCCGCCGCGGTGCCTTTCACGCTGCCGCCCACGCTCGGGCCGTTGTCCGCCTTCACGGGCACGTTCACCGGACAGGGCTTCAACACGATCTTCCGGCCCGACAGCACGACGACGCCGACACAGATGCCGGGTCCGATCAACACCACCGACCCCGCGGACAACGTGCTGGAGCTGAACCTCACCGATGAGACACTGTCGTTCTCGAACAATCTCGGCTCGATCCCGAATCGCGGCTCGGGGCCGGAAGCCGACGCCTTCCTGAACGGCGTGCCGTATCTCCAGACCATCAACGACGTGACGACGGGAACGCCGGTCGGCATTCATTTCGAGCCCGGCATCTGGCTCGCGGTGCCCGCCAGCACCAACCCGCACGAGCCGTTCACCGTCGCGCGCATGGCCTCGATCCCGCACGGCACGACGATCACCGCGCAAGGCACCGCGCTGCCGCCCGTCGCCGGCAAGCCGACCATCGCGGCGGTCGACATCACGCCATTCCTCGGCGGCAACCCGAACAACAAGTTCACGTTCCAGAATCAGACCGCCGCCAACAAGTCTACGCGCAGGCTGCCCCAGGATCTCACGGCGCTGATCGCCTCCGGCAAGCTCACCCAGGCCATGATCACCGACCCCAACACGGTGCTGCGCAATCAGATCGCGCATCAGACCATCAGCCATACCATCATCATCGAGACCTCGACCAAGCCCGGCTCACCGCTGTCGGGCGGCCCGTTGCCGGCCGTGCCTTCAGCGGGACCGCATCCACAGGCGCCGAACTTCGCCGGTGGCACCTCGAACATCGCGTTCCTCCAGGGCGTGCCCGCTCCGCCGCCGGGCGGCAACGGCGCCAACGCCAACGCCTTCCAGATGGATGCCGTGTTCTGGATCGAGACGGTGATCTACGACATCGACGTGCCGCGCATCCCGTCCGGGGAGCCGCCGATCATTCTCCAGCCATTGCAGAAGGGCACGGTGCCGCTGGTTCCGAGCTTCGTCGCCACGCTTCCGTTCGTGCCCAACAAGGGGTTTGCCGGCGGCCGCGTCCGGGTGGCGACGACGCAGATCCAGTATTCGCAGAAAGTGATGCTGGATTTCAACGGCCTGACCTGGCCGCACGTCTCGGTCGCCTCGCTCGTGCCGGCGGCGCCAGTGCCGATCCCGGAGCATCTGCTGCCGCTAACGTAGCGGCAGGGATGCGCGCGTCTCCGACAGAATCTCTCGCGACAATTCCTCGTCGTCGACGATGCGGGCGAGCACCATCGCGCCGACCATCGACGCCCATGCGGCGATCGCTGCGCGGCGTTTGGTGTGAGGCGTGTCGCCATCGGCGTCCACCGTCAGGTGATCGATCCTGTAGCGAATGGCCTGCGTCATCCGGTGCCGAAGTTCGGCTGAGCCCCGCGCCGCCTCCGTTCCGAGACTCGAGAACAGGCAGGCTGTGGCGCGGTTGTTGCGATGCCGGACGCTGAGATAGCCGTCGGCGAAATCCGCCGCCGATCGGCGCGGGTCCGGACTGTTGGCGGCCGACGGCAACACGTGCCCGACCGCTTCCGCGATCAGGGCTTCCTTCGACGGGAAGTGCCCATAAAAGGCGCCGTGGGTCAGACCGGCTTCCTTCATCACGTCGGCGACGGTGACGTCGTCGAAGCCGTGTTGCCGGAACAGGCGCGCGGCCGCGACCATGATCCGCGTGCGATGCTCCGCCACCTGTTCTTTGCTCACTTTCATTTGTGCACCTCGTGATGATCCGTCATTTTACATGATATCTATCATGAATATAATCATGATGATGATAATGATTAAGTGGTGCCCGGGCGACCGGTGCCGAAACAACGAGGTAAGCATGATCTATTCGATGACGTCGGCGGCCCTGGCCAAACCACGGCCATTGGCACGGCTCCGCAGTCTTTCGGCCATTGCAATGCTGTTCGTCCTGGTCGCGACGATCGGCGCGGGCGGACCGGCGCAGGCCGCCGCAAATGACGCTGAGGCCAAAACCATCTTTGAAAAATTCATCGCCGCGCAGAATGCCCACGACGCCGACGCGGTGAAGGCCATGCTGCTGGATTCACCCAGCACGCTGCTGTTCGCGAGAAACGTCGATACGCGAGGCCGCGATGCGGTCGCTGCCCGGTTCAAGGAATACTACGAAGGTATTTGGCACCTCGAACCCGACATGTCGAAATTCCGGGTCGCCGTGATCTCGAACGATGTCATGCAGGTTCTTGTCCCCATCGTTTTCACGCGCGGCCTGCCGGGCAAACCGCCGCAGCAAAACATTTTTCTGATCAGCCAGACCTACGTTCAGGACGCCAGCGGCTGGCACGTCGCGTCCATCATGCCGGTCGCGAACACGGAGCTGAAATAACGGCGCTTCCCCGCCCCCGCGCTCGCCTCGCTCGTGCCGGCAGCGCCGGTGCAGACGGCCCGCATCTCGCCAGGAGGTGCGGGTCGTACAGGTGTCATCGAGAACGGCGCCTTAGCCAACGCCCTGCAATTGCAGGGCAGGATAATCGGTGTAGCCCTCGGGCCCGGGCGCATAGAACGTCGCCGGTTGCGGGGCATTGAGCGGGGCACCGCTGTGCAGCCGCTCGGGAAGATCGGGATTGGCGATAAAGGCCTTGCCGAAGGCGACGGCATCGGCCCATCCGGCATCGAGGGCGTCCTGCGCCGTCGTTGCGGTAAAACCTTCATTGGCGATGTAGACGCCGCCGAACGCCGCCTTGAGCTGGGGACCGAGGCTGTCGGCCGCGACATGCTCGCGGACGCAGAGAAATGCGATCCTGCGCCGCCCGAGCTCGCGCGCGACGTAGCCGAAGGTGCTCGCCCGGTCGGAATCGCCCATCGAGTGCACGTCCGCCCTTGGCGCCAGATGCATGGCGACGCGAGATGGTCCCCAGACATCAATCGCCGCATCGACGGATTCGAGCATGAGACGCGCCCTGTTCTCGATGGCGCCGCCATACTGATCCGTGCGCTGGTTCGATCCATCCTGGAGAAACTGATCAAGCAGGTAACCATTGGCACCGTGGAGCTCGACGCCGTCGAACCCGGCCGCTTCGGCAAACTGCGCGGCCCGGCGGAAATCTCCGACCACGGCCGCGACGTCCGCCGTCGGCAGTGGCCTCGGCACGACAAAGGGACGCTCGGGACGCAGCAGGCTGACATTGCCCTTGGCCGCCAGCGGGCTCGGCGCTACCGGCGCCTGTCCATTGTGAAACTCCGGATCGGAAATCCTGCCCACGTGCCAGATCTGCATGAAGATCCGCCCCCCGGCAGCCTTCACGGCCCTGGTCACGCTTCGCCAACCGTTCACGTGCTCGTCGGACCAGATTCCGGCAACGCCACGATAGCCGACGCCCTGCTGCGAAACCGGCACGCCCTCGGAGATGATCAGCCCGGCGGACGCACGCTGCGCGTAATAGTCGGCCATGATCGCGGTCGGTACCTTGTTTTCATCGGCGCGCAGCCGCGTCAGTGGCGCCATGATCACGCGGTTCGGAAGCGTCAGGTCGCCAATGGAAAGCGGGTCGAAGAGAGACGGCATGAACTAGTTCTCCGGTGATGGGATCGCGATGATGTTGTTCCAGATTTCTATACTATGCGGTATAGAAATTGATTTCGAAACGCAGGGCGTATGGGAATTTTCGATCTCCGATCAGGCCCGGTTCGGCGTAAAGATCACCTTGCCTTTGAAGCTTGCTGCCTGGGTGATCGCCTCGGAGAATTGCTCCAGACCATAGGCCGCCGCGACCGGCGCAGTGAGCGCGCCTGACGTCACCAACGCTGTCAAATGATCGTACATTTCACCCATGGCCGCGTCCTTGGCGGTCTTGTGCCAATGCACGAGCCAGAAGCCGCGCACGGACACTTCGGAAAAAATCGCGCTGAGGCTCGATCCGGCGAAGGGCTGTCCGCTCATTGCGCTGTAGAGAACAACCACACCCTTCGGGGCAACGCAGTTCATCAGGTTCAGGGTCGAATTGCCGCCGACCATATCGAGCGCCAGATGGATCGGCGCTCCACCCGTCTCCTTGGCCACGCGCTTTTGCAGGTCGGGACCATCGACGAGCACCACATCCGCTCCGAGCGCGCGCAGTTCCGGCACGACGTCCTCGCGTCGAACGACATTGACCAGCTTGATTCCCAGTGATTTCGCAACCGCGATGACCGCGCGCCCCGTTGCCGAATTGGCGCCATTCTGGATCACCCAGCCGCCGTTCGGGATCTTCACGATATCGGTCAACAACAGATACGCCGTCGCCGGATTGACCCCAACCATCGCGAGTTGCTGGATATCCGCTTGCGGCGACAAGGGGCGCTGCCACGTCGCGGTGAACTTCACCCGCTCGGTCCAGGTCGGATTCAGGATCGGTATCAGGGTTCGATCGCCTTCCTTCAGGGTCTTCACGTTGGCACCGGTCGCGACCACGCGGCCGACACCCTCGATCCCGAGCGTGCCCGGCAGCGGCGGCAGAAATCCGTATCGTCCCGCCATGATCATGAGATCGGTGGCGTTGATCGGGGCGGCCTCGACAGCGACCACGACTTCATCCGGGCCCGGCGCGCTGACGTCGGGCACGTCGTTCAGCTTCACTGCATCAGCAGGCTTTCCAAACGCCACGACTTGAACCGCCTTCATCCGCCGTCTCCCTTGTTTCATTCTGTACTCGATAGTATTAAATGAAACGAGCGTCAACAAGACGGCAGATTGATCCGGTCACATCTCCTTGAGGGCTTAACATCCGCGGCGAGAGTGCATAAACAGGTCGTATGGCAAGACCACGCAGTTTCGATCCCGACGACGTGCTCGAAGTCGCGCGCGAAGTGTTTTGGCGCAAGGGCTACCAGGCCGCATCGCTTGACGAGATCACAGCGGCGAGCGGCATCGCCAAGCCGAGCCTCTATGCGGCGTTCGGCGACAAGAGCACGCTGTTCCTGCGCGTGCTCGATCGCTATCACGACGGCATCCTCGGCTGGGCGGAGCGCGTGCTGGCCCAGCCCGGTCCGGCCCGCGAGGTCATCCGGCAATGGCTCACGGGCTTCGTGCCGTATTGCTCGGGCGCGAAAGGATTGCGGGGCTGCCTGTCGATCAACTCGGCGACCGACGGCTCACTCGACCAGACCAAGGTCCGCAACAGCATCGAGCGCTATAACAGGCGCCTCGAGGAGCTGCTGCGCGCGCGTCTGCGTGCCGACCGGGCTCAGTTCAAGAAGGGCTTTGATCCCGACCTCACCGCGCACACGATCATGGTGGTGCACACGGGATTGATGACGCTCGCGCACCAGGGTTCCGATGCGAAGCAGGTTCAGGCCGTGATCGACCAGGTGATGACCCTGCTCGCCTAGCGATGGGCTGGTGGCACACGCTTCGTGTTGACCGATTGTTGGGGATGGCTTGGCTGGCCGAAGTTCGCGGCGGCAGCCCGCCTGCGCCTTTTGGGCTTCGGCGCGGCATCCTTCTCTCGGCTATCGCGAGCGAAGGTCGTGGCTTGCCTAGCCGTAGCTCGCGGCGAAAAGCCCGCCTGCGCCCTTTGGGCTTCGGCGCGGCATCCTTCTCTCGGCTATCGCGAGCGAAGGATGGTGGGCGCGACAGGGATCGAACCTGTGACCCCTACCATGTCAAGGTAGTGCTCTCCCGCTGAGCTACGCGCCCTAGATGTCGTCTAGATCGGGTCGGGTCCCTATAACGGCTCAAGGGAGCCGGTGCAAGGACGGAAGGGGGCCGATTCAGGCCGCCAGCATCTTGTTCACTTCGCTGACCAATTCGCGCAAATGCACGGGTTTGGACAGCACCTTGGCGTTCTTGGGGGCGTCCGAATCCGAGTTCAGGGCGACCGCGGCGAAGCCGGTGATGAACATGATCTTGATGTCGGGATCGAGTTCCGAGGCCCGGCGGGCGAGCTCGATGCCGTCCATCTCCGGCATCACGATGTCGGTGAGCAGCATCTCGAACGGCTCTTCCCGGAGCCGCTGATAGGCGGCCATGCCGTTGTCGTGGGACGAGACCTGAAAACCGGCGTTTTCCAGCGCCTTGACCAGGAAACGGCGCATGTCGTTGTCGTCTTCGGCGAGCAGGATTTTTGGCATGACAGGAACGTTGAATCCCCAAGACAATTACAAGGCGGCATCAGCAGCAGAGGTCACTAAGCCCGACAGAGGGTAAATTTCGGGTGAAAATCTTTACCCTGGCTCGACCGGCGCGACCCTTGTGAACCCGAATGCAGCACGAATCAATCGACCAGCGCCGGCCCGTCCCCGCCTCGATGGCCACACGGTTAAGACATGTTCCAGCGCCGATCACGCTTTTTCGCTTGGCAGAATGGTTGCGATTCCGGACAATGACGACACATAAGAGCCGCTCGACCGGCCGAATCACTTCGATCCGGGACCTTGCCGGATCGTGCGGCACGAAGGGACGAAGCCTGAGAAGATGACCCGGTTTGACGGCGACAAGTCGCCAGCTTTCGAGATCGTAGAGCCCGCCGAATGGCGCGCGCCGATCATCTTCAACTCGCCCCATTCCGGCTCGACCTATCCGGACGAATTCCTGAGCGCGTCGCGGATCGACGTGCCGACGCTGCGGCGCTCCGAAGATTCCTTCATGGACGAGCTGATCGGCCATCTCAGCGAGCGCGGCTTTCCGACCGTGCGGGTCAACTTTCCCCGCTCCTATGTCGACGTCAATCGCGAGCCCTATGAGCTCGACCCCCGGATGTTCACCGGCCGCCTGCCGAGCTTTGCCAACACCCGCTCGATGCGGGTCGCCGGCGGCCTCGGCACCATTCCGCGCGTGGTCGGCGACGGCCAGGAGATCTATCGCGAGCGCATCCTGGTCGACGACGCGCTGGCGCGGATCGAGACGCTGTACAAGCCCTATCATCGCGCGCTGCGCCGGCTGATCAACAAGGTGCACCAGATGTTCGGCACCGTGGTGCTGGTCGACTGCCACTCGATGCCGTCGGTCGGCGTGTCCCGCGACGAGCCGCGCCGGCCCGAACTCGTGATCGGCGACCGCTACGGCACAAGTTGCACACCGCTCTTGCCCGACCGGATCGAGGAGACCATGACCGGGCTCGGCTATTCGATCGGCCGCAACAAGCCCTATGCCGGCGGCTTCATCACCGAGCATTACGGCAATCCGGCGAGCGGCCTGCACGCAGTGCAGCTCGAGCTCAACCGCGCGATCTACATGGACGAGCGGCGGCGCGAGCGCGGCCCGCGCTTCGGCCAGATCGCTTCCGACTTCGCGGTGCTCGCTGACGTGCTGGCCACAACGATCCCGTTCAGCGATCTCGGCCCGTTCCAGGCCGCCGCGGAATAAGTGCGCCGTCAGCGCGGTCGCGTCAGGGATCAACGAAACGATAAGACACAGCTGCGAGTGTAAGCGTATCGCGCGCCGAATCTTCGCTTCGCGTTTTCACGCGCCTGAAGTGAAGACGGAGGCTGAAAGAAAGCTCAAAGAAAAAAGGGCCGCTTCTGATGAAGAAGCGGCCCAAGTCTAGGGAGGAAACGCCCAAGGAGGGCAGCGGTAACGCAGAGCGCTACCGCACCGCAACAATATGCGGCCGCGACGCACAAAGTGCAAGGGCTTTTGAGCGGTTTCCCATGCAAAAACACATAGCTCAATTGCTTACAAAGAAACCCGGATTCAGTTTCTTTGATAAGGAAATTCAATGGGTTGATAGTCGTTTGCATACGAACGAGGCATGTTCGGAACTAAGTATTCAACTCAATGATCGATATTTGGCCAGCATATGGCTCAGATGAGGCAACCGGCATTCGCGTTCAAAATACCGGGGTGCAAGCCAACACAGCGCTGCCCGTCTCAGACGATTTGAGCTAGGCAGAAGCGAGCTTCACCCGACTTTCGTTTTGAGGATGCACCGTGACGGTGATCGACTTCTCAGCCTTCATCGGACGGCTCGCCACTGCCTCCGGCGAAACCATTCTGCCGTTCTTCCGCACCTCGCTGTCGATCGACGACAAGAGCAAGACCAAGGATTTCGATCCGGTCACGGAAGCCGACCGCGCCGCAGAGGCGGTGATGCGACGGCTGATCAAGGCCAACTTCCCCCAGCACGGCATCGTCGGCGAGGAATTCGGCAATGAGCGTGAGGACTCGGACTATGTCTGGGTGCTCGACCCCATCGACGGCACAAAATCCTTCATCGGCGGCTTTCCAATCTGGGGCACGCTGATCGCATTGTTGCACAAGGGCGCGCCGGTCTACGGCATGATGCACCAACCCTTCATCGGCGAGCGCTTCTCCGGCGACAACGGCTCGGCCACTTATAAAGGCCCGTCCGGCGAGCGCCGGCTCCAGGTTCGCCGCTGCGCCTCGCTGGCGGAGGCAACGACCTACACCACCAGCCCGCTGCTGATGAACGAGCGCGACCGCGCCATTTTCGGCCGTATCGAGAAGGGCGCACGGCTGTCGCGCTATGGCGGTGACTGCTACTCCTATTGCATGCTGGCGGCCGGCCACGTCGATCTCGTGGTCGAAACCGAGCTGAAGCCTTACGACATTGCAGCCCTGATCCCGATCGTGACCGGCGCCGGCGGCGTCGTCACCACCTGGGAAGGCAAGCCGGCCCAGGGCGGCGGCCGTATCATCGCTGCCGGTGATGCACGCGTTCACGAAGAAGCACTGAAACTGCTCAACGGCTAGGCGACCAAGGGGCCTGCATGAAAAACTGGCGTAAGCTCCTCCTCGCAATCCTGCTGCTGTTTCCCACCTTCGCCTCCGCCCAGAATTTTCCGGCCAAGCCGATCAAGCTGATCGTGCCGTTCCCGGCCGGCGGGCCCAACGACATCATCGCGCGCGTGATCGGCCAGCGCATGTCGGAACTGTCGGGCCAACCGGTGCTAATCGACAATCGCGGCGGACAGGGCGGCGTGCTCGGCACCGATGCGGTCGCCAAGAGTGCGCCCGACGGCTACACCATCGCGATCTCCTCTGCCGGCGCGCTCGCGATCAGCCCGAGCATGGAGAAGGTCGCCTACGATACGCTCGCCGACCTGACACCGGTGACGCTGGTCGCGACCGTGCCGGAAATGCTGGTGGTGGCGACCAATTTGCCGGCCAAGGACATCGGCGAATTGATTGCGCTGGCCAAGGCGCAGCCCGGCAAGCTGAACTTCGCCTCCTCCGGCCCCGGCAGCCTGCCGCATCTCGCCGGCGAATTGTTCAAGCTGACGGCCAAGATCGACATCGTGCACGTGCCCTATCGCGGCGCCGCGCCCGCGGTGAACGATCTGCTGGGCCAGCAGGTGCAGATGACGTTCCTCGATCTCCCCGTGCTGCTGCCACAGGTCAAGGCCGGCGCCTTGCGGCCAATCGCAGTCGGCTCACCCGAGCGCGCCCCGACTGCGCCGGATGTGCCGACCATGGCGGAGGCGGGCTTTCCTGATCTCCGTATCGAGAACTGGTACGGCATGGTGGCGCCGAAGGGCACGCCGAAGGAGATCGTCGCGGCGCTCCATGATCTGGCGACGAAGGCGATGGCGGATCCGGCGGTCAAGGAAAGGCTCGCCGCGCAAGGCGCGACGCTGATCGGCGACAGTCCGGAGCATTTTCGCAGCTTCATCGCGGATGAGACCGCGAAATGGGCGAAGGTGATCAAGGACGCTGGGGTGGAGACAGCGAAGTAATCAACCGTTTGAGCTCAGCGCCCCCACGAAGCAGGTGCGTTCCCTCCCCCCTTGCGGGGGAGGGCTAGGGAGAGGGGTCCACACGGGGACTCCATCGATCGCTCAAAAAACTTTCTTCGCGACAGAGATACCTTTTCCTGGGCTACCCCTCTCCCCCACCCTCCCCCGCAAGGGGGGAGGGAGCGCAGTTGTGCGCGCAGCCGCAGCGTCGGCTCACATCAACACGCTCACATCGCCGCCGCGCGCAAATGCTCCACCAGCATCTTCGCCGGCCGCGGCAACGTCTTGAAACTCCTTGCGCAGATCACGAGCTTGCGGTTGGCCCAGGTGTCGCGCAGGCGGACCATGGCGAGCGGCATCAGTTTTGCGCAGCGGCGGGCGGCGGCTTCGGGCACGAGTGCAACGCCGACATCGGCGGCGACCATCTGGCAGATCGCGTCGAAGTCGCGCAGCCGCGCGCGAAAATGCGGGCGCATGCCGAGCCGCGCGGCGTGCTTCGAAATATGGACTTGAAGCGCGGTGGCGCTGGTCAGCCCGACGAACTCGCAGGCCCCCGCCTCCTGGAAATCGATCTGGCGGCGGCCGGCGAACGGGCCGCGGCGCGACGTCACCAGCGTCAGGCGATCCTCGCTGAAGACGAAGCGCTCGATATGGTCGGGCAGCGCGTGCTCGGCGGCAAAACCGAGATCGGCGGCACCCGCGGTGATCGCCGCCGCGATGTCGGTGCTCTCGCGTTCCTCGATGTCGACGGCAACGTCGCGATGCTCGCGCAGGAAGCCGGCGAGCGCCTTCGGCAGATGCTCCGACAGGCCCGAGGTATTGGCGAGAAAATAAACGCTTGCCCGCACCCCGCTGGCAAAGCCCGCAAGATCGCCGCGCATGGCGTCGACCTGGTGGATCACGACCCGCGCATGGTCGAGCAGGCTCTCGCCGGCCGCGGTCAATTCGACGCCGCGGCGGCCGCGCTTCAAGAGCGCGACGCCGAAGGCGTCCTCGAGCCCCTTGATCCGCGCGCTGGCCGAAGCCAGCGCCAGATGCGACCGCTCCGCGCCGCGGGTGATGCTGCGCTGGTCGGCGACCGCAATGAAAAGCTGGAGATCGACGAGGTCGAAACGCATGGCAGATCTCCTTGGCAGGTCTCCTCAGCCTTCGGCCAGGACGAAGGCTCTCTCCGTAACCTCCAGATTGTGCCGACGCGCGGCTTCGGTCAATGTGCAGGGATGATCGACCCGCTTCTCATTCTTATCGCCGCCGTCTTCCTGATCGCCGGATTCGTCAAGGGCGTGGTCGGGCTCGGCCTGCCGACGGTCTCCATGGGCCTGCTCGCGGTGAACATGGCCCCCAGCCGCGCGATCGCCATCGTGATCGTGCCCGCCATCGTCACCAACATCTGGCAGACCTTTGTCGGCCCTCATTTGCGCGACATCCTGAAGCGGCTATGGCCGCTGATGATCGGCACCGTGATCGGATGCTGGCTCAATGCCGGTGCGCTGACCGGTCCCTACGCGCGCTACGGCACGGTCGTGCTGGGTGTGCTGCTCGTCATCTATGCCGTGATCGGGCTGAACAAGTTCCAGTTCCACGTCGCGCCGAACAACGAGAAATGGGTCGGTGGTGTGGTCGGCGTCATCACCGGCGTGATCTCGGCCTCGACCGGCGTGCAGGTGATCCCCTCGATGCCATTCATGCAGGCGATCGGCATGGAGAAGGACGAACTGGTGCAGGCACTCGGCGTGTTCTTCACGACGGCGACGCTGGCGCTCGCCTTCAACTTGACCGCGGGTGGCCTGCTGACGCCAGCCAATGCCGTGCCTGGCGCGGTCGCCATGGCCACGGCCTTTGCCGGCATGTTCATCGGCCAGTCGGTGCGGGTGCGGATGCCGGCGGAAGCGTTTCGCCGCTGGTTCCTGATCGCGATGGTCCTGCTCGGCGTCTATCTGGCCGGCAGCGCGCTGCTGAAGGAATTCGCGTAAGGGAACGTTACCGCGTCTCCAGCATAGCGACGCGGATGCCGAGATAGATGAAGAGGCAGCCCAGGGTCCGGTTGACCCAGGCGATCACGCCCTCGGACTGCCGCAACCGGTTGGCGGCTTTCGCGGCGAACGCCGCCAGCACCAGGCACCACAGCGTTCCCGTGCAGATGAAGATCAGGCCGAGCGTCAGGAAGGCGAGCGGCTTGTGGGGCGCATCGACCGCGACGAATTGCGGCAGGAAGGCCAGGAAGAACAGCGCGACCTTGGGATTGAGCGCGTTGGTGAAGACGCCCTGGAGGAAAACCCGCCGCAGCGAGTTCCGCTCCGCCTCGTCCTTGACCGCCACAAGCGCCGGCCGCGACCACAGCATCTGAAGGCCGGTGAGGACCAGATAGGCCGCGCCGACCAGCTTTAGGATCGAGAACGCGGTGGATGAGGCCATCAGGAGGGCCGAAAGACCGATGGCCGCTCCCGCGACGTGGAAAAAGCAGCCGCAACTGATGCCGAATGCCGCAGCAGCCCCGCCGCGCCAGCCCATCTGCATGCTGCGGCCGATGACATAGACCGTATCAGGTCCCGGCGTGATGTTGAGCAGCACGCCCGACAGGATGAACAGCCAGATCTCGTGAATGCCCAGCATATGAGAAGCCCCCGCCGCCCCGGCCGGGCGGCCTGAAGGGATTCGGCTTAATCGGTTCGCACCCAATCGTCCACCGCCGGAATTGCGTGGGATTTGCATCGAATTTGCAATGCGGTTCATACTTTCGCTCGGCCTCATCTGCTCTATAAAGGCCGGGTTCTTGAAATGCGGGATTCGCGGGCCGCTGCCACGCGGTGGCAGGTCTCCGCTCCTTTGGAGCTCCGAGGATATGGAAAGACGTCTGGCCGCCATCGTCTGCGCCGATGTCGCCGGGTATTCGCGGATGATGGGCAGTGACGAGGCCGGCACCCATGCCGCCTTCAAGGCCCATCGCAGCGCGATCCACCCCATCATCCTCAATCACGGCGGCCGCGTCGTGAAGAACACCGGCGACGGCTTCCTGCTGGAATTCCCCTCTATCGTCGGCGCCACCGAAGCCGCGATCGCGATGCAGACGCTGATGGTGGAGCGCAACGACCACCTGCCCGCCGACCGCGCCATGCAGTTCCGGCTCGGCATCCATATGGGTGACGTCATCGCCGACGAGGACGAGGTGTTCGGCGACGACGTCAACATTGCCGTCCGCCTCGAATCCGTGGCGAGCCCGGGCGGGTTCGCGATTTCGGCCAAGGCTTACAAGGAAGCGAGCAAGCATCTCACTGTGCCGCTGGTCGATGGCGGCAATCACCGCTTCAAGAACATCAAGGATCCGGTCGGGATCTGGACCTGGACGCCCGAGGGCGCGACTACGCGCGTGCCCGAGGCGAAGGAGGCCCTGTCGCGGACCGCGATCGTCGGCGTGCTGCCCTTTGCCAATCTCAGCGACGCCCAGGACGAATATTTCTCCGACGGCCTGACCGAGGATTTGATCCACGCACTGTCGCTGCAATCCTTCTACCGTGTGCTGAGCCGCAACTCGACCTTCGCATTCAAGGGCAAGAACGCGAGCACCCGCCTGATCGCGCGCGAGATCGACGCCACCTATTTGATCCAGGGTTCGGTGCGGCGTGCCGGAGCCAAGATCCGCGTCACCGCCGAGTTGATCGCGCCGGAGACCGGCGAGCAACTCTGGACCGGCCGCTATGACCGCGACATCGGCGACTTCTTCGCGATGCAGGACGAGATCACGACCAGCCTGTCCGCCGCCATCGCCACCGAGATTGTCCGCGCGGAGGCCTCCGCACCCGCGCGCCTCACCACCGACGTGACAGCCTGGGACCGCTTCCTCAAGGGGCTTTCGCATTACTACCGGCAGACCAAGGAGGACCTGGATTCCGCCATGGTCCTGTTCAAGGAGGCGATCGCACTCGATCCGAAACTGTCGATTGCACACGCCTACCTCGCCACGATCCAGATCCAGAGCATCCAGTTCGGCTGGATCAAGGGAACGCGCGAATTGTGGGCCGAGGCGATGAACCTCGCCGAAAACAGCGTCCGGCTCGACCCGCGCTCGTCCTTCGCGTTCTCAGTTCTGTCCTGGGCCCACGCCATGGAGGGGCATTACGAGGCGGCGATGGACGCCGCCAAGCGCGCGGTCGCGCTCAATCCCTACGACATGGGCGCGCGCGGCGTGCGCGGCATCTGCCACTTCGTCATCGGCGAGCACCGGCAGGCGATCGAGCTGTTCTCGATGGCCGCGCAGCGCGACAACAGCGACCCGCGCTATCAATGGGCGGCGCTGAACGCCTTCAGCCATTATCTCCTCGGCCAATATGACGCCACCCTGTCGTGGGCGCGCGAGCAGCTCTACGTCAATCCGAACCACTTGCAGGCCTTGGCGATCCGCGCCGCAGCGCTGGCGCAATCGGGACGGACCGGCGAGGCAATCGAGGCGACCTCCGTGCTGATGGGCAATTACCCGACCCTGAATGTCGACCGTCATCTGCGGAATTTTCACTGGAAGAGGCCTGAGGACCTCGCGCATTACCGCGAGGGGCTGCTGAAGGCGGGCGTGCCGGTCAGCAAGCTCACTTTGGTTCAGAGCGACGTCAAACGCGCGGCTGAATCCTGAGGGCAAGTTCTGAGGACAAGGCGCGCGCTCACGTCCACCTTTATTGACACCACAGTGAATTCAGCCACACTTCGTCACACGCTGAAGTAGTATTGTCTTTCGGCGTCCGCGCTGTCTGTTTGTTAAACTTTCCGCGCTTGATCGGCGTGGCCGCTTTTCGCGATTCGTTTCTTTCAGGATTTTGACCGATGGATGACTCCCGCAAGAAACCCTTCGATCCCTCAATCCAGGTCTCGCCGAACAATCCCTGCCCGTTCCTGCGCGGCCTCGTCGGCGAAGGTTTTGTCGACGGCGGCACCGTCCCGCTCCGGACGCTGTCACAGACCATCGCAAATGCGAGCGGCGAGACTGGGCTGAAGAAGGTCTCGGCCCGCATCCAGGTCCGCGGCGTTGCGCTCATCGCCAATGGCGCCTGTCACCTCCTGCAAAGCATTTTCTGGGGCGCGCAGCTCGATAGGCTGCGCGGCGGCCCGCTCGACAAGCTCGGTGCCGGCTCGCGCATCCTCGGCGTCGACGGGCGCGTCAACGAGGACGAGATCGCGCGGCTCACCGGTTTCGGCAGCACCTATGCCGATCCCGATGGCGGCACCGAGACCGGGCTCAACGCCTCGCAAATCCAGACCTTCATGAACGACAATCTGAAGCGCGCCGGCAATCAAGCTCGCTGGTACTACCCGATCCTGATGAAGTTCGAATGGCCGGTCCTGCTCAAGATCATGGGCAAGGGCCAGGGTGATGACCGCTATCTCAGCGTGGCCGAGGTGAGGACATTGTTCAACGAACGCAAATTCCCTGACAGGATCACCCAGCGGATGGTCAGCCAACCGGTCAAACCACCCTCGCTCATATTGCGCGCCGCCGGCGGATTGGTCGCCGCGCTCCTCGTCTTCGGCATCGTGGCGCTTCGCTTTCCCGATCAATTCCAGCCGATGCTGCCCAGCGTCATCGGCCAGTTCGTCGCCCCGCCATTGCCGAAACTTGTCGACCCCCGGGCCGCGTACTGGCTTGAGCAAAACTGGGCGCTGGAGGACCGGCACTGGTTTCATCATGCCAGCCAGGGCACCGCGACCTTCCCGGTGCCCTATAGCTGGTTCATGGCGCTCGAGCAGCCGCGGCTTCACTTCTTTGCAAAGCCCGGGATGCTGCATGACAGCGACCATCTGCAGCGCTTCGGCTTCATCCCCAGTCCGCAGACGATCAACACCGACGACGCCACGCTGCGTCGGTTCGGCTATGCCAACGTCTACGACAAGACGAAGCCGGTGCCGGCTCGGCTTTGGGATCCGCCGGTCAACTGGGGCACCCAGGCTGAAAACGTCGGCGGCCTGCCCGTCGGCTTTGCGCGCATGATCGGCGTGCCCGATCCTGCGACCGGCCAGCTCGGCGAGGACCGGATCGGCCTGACCTGCGCCGCCTGCCATACCGGCCAGATCCACTACAAAGGCATCGACATTCGCTTTGACGGCGGCCCGGCGATGACCGACCTCAGGAAGCTCGAGGTCACGACCGGTCTGTCGATCGCCTACACGCTCCTCGTGCCGGGTCGCTTCACGCGCTTCGCCGACCGTGTGCTCGGCCCCTCCGCCAGCGATGCGGATCGCGATGCGCTGAAGCAGAAGCTGCAAACGATCGGCACGTTCCTGAAAGACTGGGAGGAAACCTACGCGAAAACCATCGACGGCAAGACGAGGTTCAACGAGAAGACGAAGCGGGACGAGCCGCAGGAGGACACGGAGGAAGGATACGGCCGTCTCGACGCGCTCAACCGCATCGGCAATCAGGTCTTCGCCCAGGACATGACGCTCAGCGGCCTCAGCGGCTTCGAAAAGAATCTGCATGCCAAGGACGCGCCGGTCAGCTTCCCGCCGATCTGGACCGTGCCCTGGCTCAAATTCGCGCAATATGACGCTTCGATCGAACAACCGCTGATCCGCAATGCCGGCGAAGCGCTGGGCGTGACCGCGCTGCTCAATTTGTCCGACAATACTCCCAAGGACACGCTGTTCCGCTCGTCGATGGATATCAAGAATCTGAACTGGATCGAGGAGTTGCTGGCAGGGTCACCGCCCCATCCGAAAAAGCAGCTCAGTGGACTGACGTCGCCGAAATGGCCGTCGGATATCTTCGGCGATGGGGCCTGGAAAATCGACGGCGACCGCGTCAAGAACGGCCGCAAGCTCTATGCGGAGATCTGCGTCGAATGCCATCTCGGGCCGGTCAACGATCCCGTGTTCGACACGGAATTTCCGGACAGGAGCATCTGGTCTTCGTCGCGCTGGGAACCCATCGGCGACAAGAAATTTCTGAACGAGGTCCAGAAAAGCGTCAAAGGCATGGGGACCGATCCCGCTCAGGCCAATGTGCTGGCGAAACGGACGGTTCAGGTGCCGGGCTTTCTCAAGCTCGATCCCACGCAGAATCTCAATGCCTGGTGGAGCTGCAATCTGCCGGAGATCTCTTCGACCGACATGCCGTACTCGCTCGGCCTGATGGTGCTCGTCGACATCGTCAGCCGCAAAGCGATGGACGATGCGAAGATCGATCCGAAGGTTCAGAAGATCTGGTGGGGTGAGCGCCAGAACTGCCCCAATCCCGGTCCTCAGCCGCCCGAGCCCGAGAAAGAGCCGCAGCCCTGGTATCGCGCGCGCCCGCTCAACGGCGTCTGGGCCACCGCGCCTTACCTGCACAACGGATCGGTGCCCTCGCTGTACTGGATGCTGAGCCCCGCGGCCGAGCGCCCCAAATCGTTCTGCATGGGCGGTGGTCGCGACTACGATCCGAAGCAGGTCGGCTTCGCGGTCGTCGACGGCGAGAGCTGCAAGACCGGGCAGTCGCGCTTCTCGACGCGAGCGTCGGACGGCACCGAGATGTTCGGCAACAGCAATGCCGGCCACTCGTTCGATGGCACGCCGGGCCCCGGCAAGGACGGCACCATCGGCCGCGTGCTCAAAGAGCAAGAGCGCTACGACCTGATCGAATATCTGAAGACGCTGTAGCGTGCCTTCTTCCCTTGCCCCTCAAGCGGGGCGAGGAAGCTTCCGTCGCGCCTCACCCGAACAGCGGCGTGCCCGGCACGAACGCATCGAAGGCGGCCCAGAATTGCAAGCGGTAGCGGTCCTGCTCCTGGAGGATCTCGTGTTTCGAGCCGGCGATGACGAGGTGGGAGCCGGCCCGCAGATGATAAGCGAACTCCTCGATCGCCGCAGTCGAGACCACGGTGTCGTTGGACGCCGCCAGCATCAGGATCGGCTGGCGGATTTCGGACGGATAGCTCATGCCCTTGAAGGTCTTCATCGCCCTGAACGCCGTATCGGCCCAGGCGACCGTCGGTGACGCCAGCCCGAGCGTCGGATCCTCCTCCAGGATCGCGGCATTGCGCGCGTAGCGCACGGGGTCGCTGGTGAGGTGATTGTTGATGAAGGGATCGAGCCCGGTGAGGCGATCGCTGCCGCCGGGGACGTAGCTGCCGCCCTGCCCCGTCAGGCGCATCGTCTTGAGCAGCGCCCGTACCGGAAACGAGGTGGCGCGGCCGGGCAGGTCGATCATCGGCGCCGACAGCACCATGCGATCGAACCAGCGCTTGCCCGCATGCGCCACCCGCAGCATCACCGCGCCGCCCATGGAATGGGCGAGCGCGAAGAAGGGCGGCGGGCAATCTGGCAGCACCACCTGCTGCACGAAGGTCTCGACGTCGATCTCGAAGTCGGCGAAGTCGCGCACGTAGCCCTTGCGCGGATCGCGCAGCCGCCGCGAGGAATGCCCCTGCCCGCGCCAGTCGATCATCGCCACCGCAAAACCGCGGTCGCGCAGGTCGCGCACGGTCTCGAAATATTTCTCGATCGATTCGCTGCGTCCGGTAAAGACGCAGACCGTCCCCTTGCGGCCCGCCGGCGGCGCCCAGCGCGCAAAGCGAAGCTCGGCGCCATCAGGCGTCTTGATGGTGCCGCTGACGACGTCTTCGGGAACGGGATTGGACGGAATCGAGACCAGCGTCATGGGTGGGAAATGCTAAAATCAAGGGGCGGGGGAGCGCCGAAAAGGCGCCAATACGGCCCTCTTGAACGCAGTTTCCCAAAACCCATATCACTTTGGTGCAGGCCGCTACCAGTGTTTCGGAACCGGAACATCAGGCTGCACGCAGACGAAAGCCCGGCCCGATTGGCGGGCGGGTTATCCAACAGTCGCTCAATGGAGGACTTGACCATGCGTACCTATGATCTGACGCCCTTCTATCGTTCCACCGTCGGCTTCGACCGTCTCTTCAACCTGCTCGACCAGACGAGCTCGGACGGCAGCCCCGGTTATCCCCCCTACAACATCGAGCGTACCGGCGAGAACGCCTACCGCATCACCGTTGCGGTCTCCGGCTTCGCCAAGGATGAGCTCTCCATCGTCGCGAAGGAAAACACGCTGACGATCAAGGGCGAGAAAGTCGCCAACGAGAACAGCAAAGCCGAAGTGCTCTACCGCGGCATCGCCGCGCGTGCCTTCGAGCGCGCCTTCCAGCTAGCGGATTTCGTGCTGGTGAAGAACGCCTCGCTTGAGAACGGCCTGCTTCACGTCGACCTCGTGCGCGAGATTCCCGAAGCCAAGAAGCCGCGCCAGATCGCGATCAACACCGGCGCGCAAGGCGCGCAGGTGATCGAGAACTCGGCCGCCGCCTAAACCGCGCACGCCACTTCCAGGTTGCGAAAACGCCCCGGTGCCCCGGGGCGTTTTTTGTGTTGCACTGCATCACAGAGCAGTGAACACACGTAACGACGCCGCCCCACGTTCCGTCCTTTGGGTATCGAACCCAAAAACAAGGACGGAGAACGATCATGACACTTTGGCGCAGCCTTTTCGTCGCCGCGAGCCTGTTGGCGGCTCCCATCAGCCTCGCTCACGCCCAGACCCCGCAGACCGTGAAGGCCAAGAACGTCGTGCTGGTGCACGGCGCCTGGGCTGACGGCTCGAGCTGGTCGGAAGTCATCCCGATCCTCCAGGCCGCCGGATTGCACGTCACCGCCGTGCAGAACCCGCTGTCGTCGCTTGCGGAGTCCGTCGAGGCGACCAAGCGCGCGCTGGCTGAGCAGGACGGCCCGACCGTGCTGGTCGCGCATTCCTGGGGCGGTACCGTGATCAGCCAGGTCGGCACCGATCCGAAGGTCTCCGGGCTCGTCTACATCGCCGCCCGCGCCCCCGATGCGAACGAGGATTTTGTCGCGCTCTCGAAGCAATTTCCGACCGGCCCGGTGCGCGCCGGCATCGTCGAGCGCGACGGTTACACCAAGCTCTCGGAAGACGCGTTCCTGAAGTATTTCGCCAATGGTGTGAAGCCCGAGCAGGCCAAGGAGCTCTATGCCGTGCAATGGCCGACCGCAGCGTCGATCTTCGCCGGCCGCACCACTGAGGCCGCCTGGCATTCGAAGCCGAGCTGGTACGCAGTGTCGAAGAACGACGGCACGATCAACCCGGATTTCGAGCGCTTCCTCGCCAAGCGCATGAACGCCACCACGATCGAGCTCGATGCCGGCCACCTCTCGCTGGTCTCGCACCCGAAGGAGGTGGCGAATTTGATCCTGGAGGCGGCGGGGTACGGGCACAGCTAAGTAGCGATTGCCTTGACGCAAAAGGCGCCCGGAATTTTCGGGCGCCTTTTGTTTTGTTGTTTTGCCCGGCTCTCTCCCGAACGTCGTCCCGGCGAAGGCCGGGACCCATATCCCCAGGGAGGAGTTTGGCGAAGACCCGTCGTTCGGTACTCCCACCGCCCACTATCGATACACCTCGCGGTATGGGTCCCGGCCTTCGCCGGGACGACACCGTGATTGCAGTACGCAGCTTGCGATCGAACAGACACCGCGCGTAAGCGCGCGCCTAATCCAACCCCTGCGCGGCCGGCATGTCCTGCGTGGGCAGGATCGTCGCCGCGGGCTTGGCCTGGCCTATCGTCGATGCTGGAGCTTGTGGCACCGCCTCGGCGGGCTTGGGCTGCACGGCGGCTGTCTGCTGCGCGGGCTGAGCCTGCGGCTCCTGTGCTGCCGGCTTGGCAGCCGCCACCGGCGCCTCGCCGCGCGGCGGAGCGGCCTTGGGCAGTGGCACAGCGCGGCTGGCGACATGCGGGATCGAGGCGGGCGGGNGGCGGCCCGCCGCGGATGGCGGTCGGCGGCGGCAGCGCGCTTTGCGGGCCGTAAGGCGCAACGGCGCGCTCCTCATAGGCCGGCGCCATGCCATAGGCGTCAGCGGCCGGCAAGAACCGCAAAATCCGTCCGTCGCGGGCGTCGATCACCAGCCGCCCGTCATCGCCGCGGCGGTCGATCACCGCGATGGTGTGGACGGCGCCGCGCAGGCGCGGGATGCCAAGCGGAGAGAAGCCGTTGTCGCGCAACACGGCGTAGACCTCGGTTGCCGGCAGCAGCGACGGTGCCGGGCCGCGCTCATCGTAGCCATAGCTATAACGCGGCGGCGGGGCCACTTCGGGCGGCCCGTATGGCCCATCGAAATCCGAGACCGCAACATAGGGCCCTTGGGCCCCTCGCGCCGCTCCGTTCGCCAGCACTTGCGCCTCAGCGGCCGTTGCCACCAGCGCCAGCGCGGCGGCGGCCACACATCCTGTGAAAAACTTCATGGTCGAAACGCTCCTGTCAGGCCCCGAATTGCTTGCGCTCTTTCGCTTCTTGCGGCGTGGCGCTCCTTTCGAAGGGCTGAGGTGAAGCTTCATTGGGGATTCCGGCGTCGGCGGGGCCGGATCAGGGCGCGTTTGCTTCAAAACCGCGGCCGCTCGCCATGCGGAAAGCGCTGATTGACTCGTTGGGAATCGGGACTTGCGCGCGCTTGTGTGATAGACAAAAATTTGGCAAGGTGATTGTTAGGACAGGAAGACTGTCTCAATTTTGCTTGCGGTTCCGGCATAGGGATTGCAACGAAGTCGGTGCTTTCGAGCGCCAAGAAGGCAACAGGTAGAGCCGTTCTCGGGGACGTAGAGCGCCTTGGCCTGAATTTAAGAAAATGCGGCTCGCAGCGGACGAGCGGTGGCCCAAAAGCGGGTGCCGCGGAACGCCCAAGGTGCGCCGAAGATAGCGGCGAGGCAGCTTGCCGCATGGAGAGGACGAGGACATGAACGGGTCGCAATTCGAGCGCGCAAACATCGTGGCAGAAGAGCTGTCGGCGACGGTCGCCTCGAAAACGACCGATCCGATTCAGGAACACAATTCGCGCCCGCCCACCGTTGGCCTCTACGATCCGAGCCTGGAAAAAGATTCCTGCGGCGTCGGCTTCATCGCCAACATCAAGGGCAAGAAGTCGCACGAGATCGTCTCGGACGCGCTCAGCATCCTCTGCAACCTCGAGCATCGCGGCGCTGTCGGGGCCGACCCGCGCGCCGGCGACGGCGCCGGCATCCTGGTGCAGATCCCGCACGCCTTCTTCAGCCGCAAGGCCAAGGAGCTTGGCTTCGCGCTGCCTCAGCCGGGCGAATACGCCATCGGCGCGCTGTTCATGCCGCGCGACACCGCCTGGCGTAACGTCATCAAGAGCATCATCGCCGACCAGATCAAGGAAGAGGGTCTGACCCTGCTCGGCTGGCGCGACGTGCCGACCGACAATTCCTCGCTCGGCGTCACCGTGAAGCCGACCGAGCCCGCCTGCATGCAGGTGTTCATCGGCCGCAACGGCACCGCCAAGACCGAGGACGATTTCGAGCGCCGGCTCTACATCCTGCGCAAGTCGATCTCGCAGGCGATCTACCAGCGTCGCGACCGCGGGCTTGCGGGCTATTACCCCTGCTCGATGTCTTGCCGCACCGTGATCTACAAGGGCATGTTCCTCGCCGATCAGCTCGGCAAGTACTATCCCGATCTGCACGAGAAGGACTTCGAGAGCGCGCTGGCGCTGGTGCATCAGCGCTTCTCCACCAACACCTTCCCGGCCTGGTCGCTGGCGCATCCCTACCGGATGATCGCGCATAACGGCGAGATCAACACGCTGCGCGGCAACACCAACTGGATGGCGGCACGCCAGGCCTCGGTGAGCTCCGAGCTCTATGGCAAGGATATCAACCGGCTCTGGCCGATCTCCTACGAAGGCCAGTCGGACACCGCCTGCTTCGACAACGCGCTCGAATTCCTGGTGCAGGGCGGCTACTCGTTGCCGCACGCTGTCATGATGATGATTCCAGAGGCGTGGGCCGGCAATCCCTTGATGGATGAAACGCGCCGCGCCTTCTACGAATATCACGCAGCCCTGATGGAGCCGTGGGACGGCCCCGCCGCGATCGCCTTCACCGACGGCCGCAAGATCGGCGCCACGCTCGACCGCAACGGCTTGCGGCCGGCGCGCTATCTCGTCACCAAGGACGACCGCATCGTGATGGCGTCCGAGATGGGCGTGCTGACGATCCCCGAGGACCAGATCATCACCAAGTGGCGGCTTCAGCCCGGCAAGATGCTGCTGGTCGACCTCGAGCAGGGCCGCCTGATCCCCGACGACGAGATCAAGGCCGATCTCGCCAAGAGCCATCCGTACAAGGAGTGGCTGGAGCGGACCCAGATCGTGCTGGAAGAGCTGCCGAAGGTTCCGACCACCGGCGTGCGCTCCAACCTGTCGCTGCTCGATCGCCAGCAGGCGTTCGGCTACAGCCAGGAAGACATCGCCATCCTGATGACGCCGATGGCGGCCATCGGCGAGGAGGCCGCCGGCTCGATGGGCAACGACACGCCGATCTCGGCGCTGTCGGACAAGGCCAAGCCGCTGTTCACCTACTTCAAGCAGAACTTTGCGCAGGTCACCAACCCGCCGATCGACCCGATCCGCGAGGAGCTGGTGATGAGCCTGGTCTCGATCATCGGACCGCGGCCGAACCTGTTCGACCTGCAAGGCCTCGCCACCACCAAGCGCCTCGAAGCGCGGCAGCCGATCCTGACCGATGCGGACCTCGAGAAGATCCGCTCGATCTCGGAAGTGGCCGAGTCGCACTTCAAGTCGCGCACGCTGGACACAACCTTCCACGCCGGCCTCGGCGCGGCCGGCATGGACCAGGTGCTCGACGAGCTCTGCGCGCGCGCTGAGAGCGCCGTGCGCGAAGGCGTCAATATCATCATCCTGTCCGACCGCATGGTCGGCACCGATCGCGTGCCGATTCCGTCGCTGCTCGCCTGCGCCGCCGTACATCATCATCTGATCCGCACGGGTCTTCGCACCTCGGTCGGCCTCGTCGTCGAATCCGGCGAGCCGCGCGAAGTGCATCATTTCGCCTGCCTTGCTGGCTACGGCGCCGAAGCGATCAATCCATACCTGGCGTTCGAGACCATCATCGCGATGAAGGACCGCCTGCCCGGCTCGCTCGACGACTACGAGATCGTCAAGCGCTACATCAAGTCGATCGGCAAGGGCCTGCTCAAGGTGATGTCCAAGATGGGCATCTCGACCTACCAGTCCTATTGCGGCGCGCAGATCTTTGACGCCATCGGCCTCAAGGCGGAATTCGTCGGAAAGTTCTTTGCCGGCACGCATACCCGCGTCGAGGGCGTGGGTCTCGCCGAGATCGCGGAAGAGGCCGTGCGCCGTCATGCCGACGCGTTCGGCGAGGCGCTGGTCTACAAGACGTCGCTCGATGTCGGCGGCGAATATGCCTATCGCAGCCGCGGTGAGGACCATGCCTGGACCGCCGAGTCGGTGGGCCTGCTTCAGCACGCCGCGCGCGGCAACTCGCTGGAACGCTATCGGGCTTTCGCAAAAATCCTCAACGAGCAGTCGGAGCGGCTCTTGACGCTGCGCGGCCTGTTCCGGATCAAGACCGCGGAGGAAGACAAGCGCAAGCCGGTGCCGCTCGACCAGGTCGAGCCGGCCAAGGACATCGTCAAGCGTTTCGCCACGGGCGCGATGAGTTTCGGCTCGATCTCGCGCGAGGCGCACACCACGCTCGCGATCGCCATGAACCGGATCGGCGGCAAGTCGAACACCGGTGAAGGCGGCGAGGAATCCGACCGCTTCAAGCCGCTGCCGAACGGCGACAGCATGCGCTCGGCGATCAAGCAGGTCGCCTCCGGCCGCTTCGGCGTCACCACGGAGTATCTCGTCAACTCCGACATGATGCAGATCAAGATGGCGCAGGGCGCCAAGCCCGGCGAAGGCGGCCAGTTGCCCGGCCACAAGGTCGACGCGATCATCGCCAAGGTCCGGCACTCGACGCCGGGCGTCGGCCTGATCTCGCCGCCACCGCACCACGACATCTACTCGATTGAGGATCTGGCGCAGCTCATCTACGACCTCAAGAACGTCAACCCGGCGGGCGACGTCTCGGTCAAGCTCGTCTCCGAAATCGGCGTCGGCACGGTGGCCGCGGGCGTTGCCAAGGCGCGCGCCGACCACGTTACGATTGCGGGCTTCGAGGGCGGCACCGGCGCTTCGCCGCTGACCTCGATCAAGCATGCCGGCTCACCTTGGGAGATCGGCCTCGCCGAAACTCACCAGACGCTGGTGCGCGAGCGGCTGCGCAGCCGTATCGTGGTCCAGGTCGACGGCGGCTTCCGCACCGGACGTGACGTCGTGATCGGCGCGCTGCTCGGCGCCGACGAGTTCGGCTTCGCGACCGCGCCGCTGATCGCGGCCGGCTGCATCATGATGCGCAAGTGCCACCTCAACACCTGCCCGGTCGGCGTCGCGACGCAGGATCCGGTCCTGCGCAAGCGCTTTACCGGCCAGCCCGAACACGTGATCAACTACTTCTTCTTTGTCGCTGAAGAAGTGCGCGAGATCATGGCTTCGCTCGGCTACCGCACCTTCAACGAGATGATTGGCCAGGTCCAACTGCTCGACCAGACCAGGCTGGTCGCGCATTGGAAGGCCAAGGGGCTCGACTTCTCGAAACTGTTCGTCAAGCAGAAGGAAGAGAAGGGCCAGAAGATCTATCACTCGGAGCGCCAGAACCATCATCTGGAAGCCGTGCTCGATCGCACCCTGATCGAGAAGGCAACGCCCGCGCTCGACCGCGGCGCGCCGGTGAAGATCGAGGCCGGGATCAACAGCACCAACCGTTCCGCCGGCGCGATGCTGTCGGGCGCGATCGCCAAGATCTACGGCAATGCCGGCCTGCCGCATGACACCATCCAGGTCAGCCTCAAGGGCACCGCCGGCCAGGCTTTCGGCGCCTGGCTCGCACATGGCGTCACCTTCGAGCTCGAGGGCGAAGCCAACGACTATGTCGGCAAGGGCCTCTCGGGCGGCAAGATCATCGTCAAGCCGCCCAGGAACAGCGCCATCGTGCCGGAAGAGAGCATCATCGTCGGCAACACCGTGATGTACGGCGCGACCGATGGCGAGTGCTACTTCCGCGGTGTCGCCGGTGAACGCTTTGCCGTGCGCAACTCCGGCGCGGTCGCCGTGGTCGAGGGCGCGGGCGATCATTGCTGCGAATACATGACCGGCGGCATCGTCGTCGTGCTCGGCAAGACCGGGCGCAACTTTGCGGCCGGCATGTCCGGCGGCATCGCCTATGTGCTCGACGAGAGCGGCGACTTCGACAAGCTCTGCAACATGGCGATGGTCGATCTCGAGCCGGTGCTGTCGGAAGAGCTCATCAACGCCGGCACCTATCATCACAGCGGTGACCTCGAGGCGCATGGCCGGGTCGACGTGTTCAAGAACCTGCTCGATTCCGACGTCGAACGCTTGCACGTCCTGATCACGCGCCATGCCAAGGCGACCGGCTCCAAGCGCGCCGCCGACATCCTTGCCAACTGGAAGGACTGGCTGCCCAAATTCCGCAAGGTGATGCCGGTCGAGTACCGGCGCGCGCTACGCGAAATGGCAGCCAACGCGGACGCCGAGCCGAAAATCGCGATCGGGGCGTAGACATCACACCCCGTCATTGCGAGCGAAACGAAGCAATCCAGACTTTCTCCTCGGATACACTGGATTGCTTCGAAGCTCACGCTCCTCGCAATGACGACAAGGAAGAAACAGAACGGATTTAAGCGGCAGGGACTTCGGGTTTAATGGGCAAGATCACGGGTTTTCTCGAAATCGAACGGCACGACCGCAAGTACACCCCGGTCGCCGAGCGCGTGAAGCATTACAACGAGTTCGTCGTTCCCTTGACCGAGAAGGAAACGCGCGACCAGGCCGCGCGCTGCATGAACTGCGGCATTCCCTATTGCCACGGCACCGGCTCGGTCGCGCCCGGCACGCCCGGCTGCCCGGTCAACAACCAGATCCCCGATTTCAACGACCTTGTCTATCAGGGCAATTGGGAAGAGGCGTCGCGCAATCTGCACTCGACCAACAATTTCCCGGAATTCACCGGGCGCATTTGTCCGGCGCCGTGCGAGGCATCGTGCACGCTCAACATCGACGACAACCCGGTCACCATCAAGACCATCGAATGCGCGATCGTCGACCGCGCCTGGGACAATGGCTGGCTCAAGCCTGAAGTCGCTTCCGTCAAGACCGGCAAGAAGGTCGCGGTGATCGGCGCAGGGCCAGCCGGCATGGCTTGCGCGCAGCAGCTCGCGCGCGCCGGCCACGATGTGCATCTGTTCGAGAAGTACGCCAAGGCCGGCGGCCTGCTGCGTTACGGTATTCCCGACTTCAAGATGGAAAAGGGCGTCATCGACCGCCGCATCACACAGATGGAAGGCGAAGGCGTCACCTTCCACTACAACAGCCATGTCGGCGCTGACGGCAATGTCGACCCGCGCGAGCTGCTCAACGAATACGATTCCGTGGCGCTGACCGGCGGCGCGGAAGCCCCGCGCGACCTGCCGATCCCCGGCCGCGACCTCGACGGTATCCACTATGCGATGGACTTCCTGCCGCAGCAGAACCGCCGCGTCTCAGAGGAGCCGCTGAACGGCGTCACCGAGATTCTGGCCAGCGGCAAGCATGTCGTCGTGATCGGCGGCGGCGACACTGGAAGCGACTGCATCGGCACCTCGCTGCGCCAGGGCGCGCTGTCGGTGACCCAGCTCGAGATCATGCCCGCTCCGCCCGAGCACGAGAACAAGGGCCTGACCTGGCCGAACTGGCCGCTGAAGATGCGCACCTCGTCGAGCCAGGCCGAAGGCGCGGTCCGCGAATACGCGGTGCTGACGCAGAAGTTTTCCGGCGAGAACGGCAAGGTCAAGAAGCTGCACTGCGTCCGCGTCGACGACAAATTCAAGCCGATTGCCGGCACCGAGTTCGAGCTCGATGCCGAGCTGATCCTGCTCGCGATGGGTTTTGTGCACCCCGTGCACGAGGGCATGTTGAAGCTGCTCTCGGTCGACCTCGACCCGCGCGGCAACGTCAAGGCCAACCTGCTCGACTACCAGACCTCGCGCCCGAACGTGTTTGCGGCCGGCGACATGCGCCGCGGACAATCGCTGGTGGTGTGGGCGATCCGTGAGGGCCGGTTGTGTGCGCGGTCGATCGATACGTTCCTGATGGGGAAGACGGATCTGCCGCGGTAGTCGCTCGCGCTGCCGCCAGATTTACGGAAGGTGTCATCGCCCGCGAAGGCGGGCGATCCAGTATTCCAGAGACGTCAAACGTATACGGATAGGCCGCGGCGTACTGGATGCCCCGCCTTCGCGGGGCATGACGGCGGAATTAGTTCTGCAACCTCACGCCCAGCATCACCACCGTCCCCTGCGAGCTTGATCCCGCCTGGTTCGAATCCAGAATGTCATGCCGCAGCGTGCCCTTGATCCAGAGGTTGCGGTTGAGCTTGTAGATCAGGTTGCCTTCGATCGAGTAGGTCTTGTCGTTGCGATTCTGGTCCTGGTAGTCGTAGGTGCCGTAGGTGAACTTGCCGATCGCGGTGAGCCAGCGGCGGAAGTCGTGGTCGACCTCGGCGGCATAGGTGTGCACCAGCACGCCGGAGGAGCCGGGGATCGTGGTCTCCGCGATCTGCGTGTCGGTGGAGAATTTTACCGTGGTCAGGCCGCTCGCATTCCAGATCAGCGAGCCCGAGGTCAGGAAGCCCGCGAGCTGGCTCAGCCGCGGGTCGACATAATTGCGCGCGGAATAGCCGACCGAGATTTCGCCGGTGAGGATGCGCGAGAATTCAAAGGACGAGCCGACCTTGGCATAGCCGCCGGATGAATCGCGCAGATAGCCGTTGCGGTCGGCGGCCTGGTCGTGGACGCGGTTGTCGCCCTCGATCTCGACGAACGGCTTCAGGCCGGGCTTGAGCTCGTAGGAGAAGCGCCCGACGCCGCCATACTGGTTGAAGTCGCGATCGTCATTGCTGAAGGTCGAGCCGTCGGTGAGCTTGGAGTCCGTATAGGCCGTGCGATCGATGGTGGCGCCAGCCGCGACCTGGAAGCGATTGAAGGTCTGGTCGAAGCCGAAGGTACCGCCATAGGTGGCGTAGATCGGATATTTCTGGAGGCCGGCCTGCACGTTCGGGCTGCCGGGATTGTCGGTCGCGAGCCGCAGCCGGAATTGCGAGGTCAATTTGAGATCGCGATCGACATCGAAGCGGCCGTCGACATGGCCGGTGAAATCGGGACGGTTGATCTCGACCGGCGACGGCGAGGCGAAGCCGTCGATCGTCGCCGGCATGTTGTTGGTGTAGCCCGAGAACGAGCCGCGTAAGTCGGCGACCAGCGCGTGGCGCTCCCAGTCGGACATCACGAGGAGATCGGGCGCGACCACATAGACCGGCGAGCCGATCGGCTTTTGCAGACGCGCCGGATTGGTGTCGTAGCCGGTGGAGAGCTCGAGACCACCCTTGATCAGGAAGCTGCCGGCATAGTCGCCGACCGCGCCGAATGCATCGTCGTCGGCCTTGAGGCGGCGGCGCAAGGGCTGGCCGGGAACGGTGCCGGCCATCGCCGGCGGCACCGGTGTCTTGTGCGCGGTCTCCGACGGTGGCGGCGCGATGCGTGGCGGGCCGAGGCTCGTGTCCGGCGTCGCGGGCGGCACCGGTGAACCGGGCCCGACGGGTCGCTTCGGCTTTGGCTGGCCGGGATAGAGCTTTGGCTGCTGGCGCTTGCGGTTGAGCGAGTCATAACCGGAGCTGCTCGCGCCGTTGGCGGCGGGCAGGCCGTAGGTCGGGACCTGGCCGATGCGCGACGGCGCCGGCGTCTCGCGGCTCTTGCGCGGATCGACATTGGGATCCGGCGGCGCCGGGATCGCATCCGACGGCGCCTGCGGCACGCCGGCCGTGCGGCGCGTCGGCAGCGTGTCCGGCGCGGCAAAGCCGCCGCGGTTGGGATTGAACAGGTCGGGCGTGAGGCTCTGGGCGGCCGCTGGGCCACTTTCCAGGGCCATCAGCAGCAGGCATGGCAAAGCGGCGCGAAAGGCGTACGCGCGACGGCTCCGGCCCCTGCCTGGAGGCGACCCCACGATGGAACAACTCCAACGAAATCAGACACTTCGTCGATGAGCTCCCACGAACAGGCGGGAACCATCGTTAATGGAGTTAAAACAATTATGGTTAATGACCCGTTGAGGGTTTGGGGGGCGGGTTGCCGTTTCTTCGAAACGCCATCCCTCCTCATCTCTTTGTTTGAGCATGATCTTTCCGGAAAACCGGTGCCCACTTTTCCGGATCATGCTCTGCGTCGCCTCATCGGCCTCGGCGTGCTAAGGAGGCCTAATCGGGCGATTGCCCACCTCCCTGGATAGATGCATGCCGAGTTCGAAACCGCTGATGACCCAATCATCCGGCCCCACCCCTACCAGCGTCGAATCCGCGCTCCGCACGCTGGAGACGGAGAGCGGTGGCATCAATGCGCTCGCAGCCGCCTTGCGCGGTCCGCTGGGCGAGGCGTTTGCCAAGGCGGTCGACCTGATCCGGCAGGCCAAGGGCCGCGTCATCGTCACCGGGCTCGGCAAGTCCGGCCACATGGCGCGCAAGATCGCGGCGACATTGGCCTCGACCGGCACGCCGGCCTTCTTCGTTCACACCGCTGAAGCCGCCCATGGCGATCTCGGCATGATCACGACCGACGACGTCATCATGGCGCTGTCCTGGTCCGGCGAGCAGCCGGAGATGAAGACCCTGGTGAACTATTCGGCGCGGTTCGCGATCCCGATGATCGCGGTCACATCGAACGCGGCGTCCTCGCTCGGGCAAGCCGCCGACATCGTGATCGAGCTGCCCAAGGCGCGCGAAGCCTGCCCGCACAATCTGGCGCCGACCACCTCGACCCTGATGCAGGCGGCGATCGGCGACGCCATCGCGATTGCGCTTCTGGAAGGCCGCGGCTTCACGGCGCTGGAATTCGCGCATTTCCACCCCGGCGGCAAGTTAGGGGCGATGCTGAAATTCGTCCGCGACTACATGCGCACCGGCGCGGAGATTCCGGTCAAGCCGCTCGGCACCAAGATGTCGGACGCGGTGATGGAGATGTCGGCCAAGGGCCTCGGCTGCGTCTGCATCGTCAATGAGGCGAACGAGGCTGTCGGCATCATCACCGACGGCGATCTGCGCCGCCACATGAGGCCTGATCTTCTGACGGCGTCGGTTGATGACATCATGACAAAACAGCCCAAGACCGTGCCGCCCTCGATGCTCGCGACCGAGATGATCGAGGTGCTGAACACGCGGAAAATCACGACGCTGGTCGTGACCGAGTCGGACAAGGTCGTCGGCATCGTACATCTGCACGATTTGCTGCGGGCGGGCGTGGCGTAAGGCACGCCCCTCGTCATTGCGGAAATCGCGCCGCCTTTTCCTCGAGCGGCAATCTCAGCCCATTCGCCAGATACGACACCGTGCGATAGAACCCGCACAGCAGCATGATCTCCAGAACTTGCGCCTCGTCGTAATGCGCTGACAGCGCGGCGAACTCGGCATCGTCAAACGTCGCGCGGTGATGCAGCGCGTCGACGGCCGCGATCAGCGCCTGCTCGGCCGGTGACCAGCAAGGCGAGGACGCATCGCCCTGCACGGTGGCAAGAACCTCCTCCTCGGTGAGTTTCGCCGGCCCGCCAAAAATCGCGACATGCACGCCCCATTCGTACTCGCATTTGTTCAGCGCGCAGGTGCGGTCGATGACGATCTCTCGCGCGCGCAAGGACAGCGGCCCGGGATCGAGCAGGCCGCCGGCGCGAAACTTGTCCCAGGCGCGCGTGTGACCCGCCATCACCCGGAACAGCACCAGCGGCGGCGCGCCATGCATGATGCGATCGAACTGCGCCTGGATCTCCGGAGGATAAGGCGGCTTGAGCGGCGCGATGCGCGACGCGGGCTGGGACACGGCTGCCTCCGTTGCTACAATTATCGTAGCGATATGCTACATTTTCTGTAGCAACGCGCAAGAGGTTTCGATGGCAAAACGGGCCGGCTCCAAAAACCGCAGCGTCCGCGGCTCGCGCACGGGACGGCCGATCATGGCGTTGCTCGACCTGCTCGGCCAACGCTGGACTCTGCGCATCCTGTGGGAGTTACGCGACACGCCCCTCACTTCCCGCGCGCTACGCACGGCCTGCGACGAGGCCTCACCGACGGTGCTGCAAGCGCGGCTGACGGAGTTGCGCGAGGCGGGGTTTGTGGAGCTGGGTGAGGGTGGAGGCTACGGGCTGACGCCGTTGGGGCGAGAGCTGTGCGAAACGTTCATGCCGCTGCACCGGTTTGCGGAGAGGTGGAAGAAGTGAGCGGCCCCTCTTACCCTCCCCCTCCAGGGAGGGTGAAGGAAAAGACTACGCCGCAGCCACCGTCAGATTCGCGCCGTCCACTTGCACTACCTTCACCCGCGTCCCCGCCGGCGTATCCGGCCCCGCGACGCGCCACACTGTGTCGCCGATGCGCACGGTGCCGTTGCCGTCGATGATCGGCTTCTCCAGCGTGAACTCGCGGCCCAGCAGCGCCTCGGTGCGCTTGTTGAGAAACGGGCTCGTGCTTGAGTCCGTCCGTCCCCGCGCGAGCCGGCGCCACACCGGCACGGCTGCCGCGGCGAACACCGCGAACATCACGAGCTGGATCTGCCACGATATGACAACAGCGAACGAGATCAGGCCGACCAACAGCGCCGCGAGCCCGAGCCAGAACAGGAACACGCCCGGCGCCAGCACCTCCAGCGCCATCAGGATGAAGCCGAAGATCAGCCAGTTCCAGGTGCCGAGCGATACGAACATGTCGGTCATGACACCACCTCTTTGAAGAACCTCACTGCGGCGGTACCGTCGGCGGCGTGCCGCTGACCGGCGGCACCGAGCCGCGGCGCGCCGCGGCAACCGCGGACGCAGCACTTTCACCGAACGTCGCCTTGGCGATCTCGCCGATGCCGGCGAGCGAGCCCAGCAAGCTCACGGCCTCGATCGGCAGCATGATGATCTTCTGGTTCGGCGAGTCCGCGAACTGGCCGAACGCCTTGATGTATTTGTCGGCGATGAAGTAGTTCAGCGCGGCCACATCGCCCTTGGCGATGGCCTCGCTGACCATCTGGGTCGCCTTGGCCTCGGCCTCCGCGGAACGTTCGCGGGCCTCGGCGTCGCGGAACGCAGCTTCCTTGCGGCCTTCGGCCTGGAGGATCTGGCCCTGCTTGGCGCCCTCGGCACGCAGGATTTCCGACTGGCGCTGGCCTTCGGCCTGGAGAATGTCGGCGCGCTTGACGCGCTCGGCCTTCATCTGCCGGCCCATCGCCTCGACCAGGTCGGCGGGCGGCACGATGTCCTTGATCTCGATCCGGTTGACCTTGAGACCCCAGGGCGAGACCGCGGCATCGACCACGCGCAGCAGCCGCTCGTTGATCTCGTCGCGATGCGACAGCACCTGGTCGAGGTCCATGGAGCCCATCACCGAACGGATGTTGGTCATGGTCAGCACGATGATCGCCTGGGTGAGATTGGAGACCTCGTAGCTCGCCTTGGCGGCGTCGAACACCTGAAAGAAGGCGACGCCGTCGACTGTCACGGTCGCGTTGTCCTTGGTGATCACCTCCTGCTCGGGAATGTTGATCACCTGCTCCATCATGTTCATCTTGCGCCCGACCCGATCGAAATAGGGAACGATCAGGTTCAGTCCCGGCGCCAGCGTGCGGGTGTATTTTCCGAACCGCTCGATGGTCCAGTCAAACCCCTGCGGCACCGTCTTCACGCCGGCGAACAGCGTGATGATGACGAGCAACACCAGCACAATCGCGAAAATATCGAAACCGCTCATATGTCCTCCAAGGCGGGAAAAGACCCTTCCCGCGCTGTCATTGGTCGGGATCGCGACCCTACCGGTTCAGCGGTCGCGCGTAACGTCGGCATTTGCTCGATTCCGCACAAGAGCTACGGCAAGGAACGGTCACGATTATGTATTTGCGAACGGCTCTTGAAAGCATGCCGGCGCAAACCTACCGGCAAAAATTAACACATCCAGTCATGCCGCCCGATACGGACGGCCCTATTCGATGACGTCGTTCGCGGTTGCGAGCAGGCTTGCGGGAATCGTGACGCCAATCGCTTTGGCTGTCTTCAGGTTGATTGCGAGCTCGAACTTGGTGGGGTTCTGGACCGGGAGGTCGGCGGCCTGCGCGCCCCTCAGGATGCGATCGATGTAGGACGCGGCGCGGCGCAGCTGCTCGGCGGTGTCGGTGCTGTAGGACATCAGGCCGCCCTCGTCGACGAAGGTGCGGCTCCAGAACATCGCCGGCAGGCGCGCCTCATGGATGGCCGCCAGCAGATGCGCGCGATTGGCCATGGTGAAAAAGTCCGGCAGCACCAGCAGGCCGCCATCTTTTCGCGAGGCCAGCGCCGCGATCGAGGCGGCATCGTGCACCGGCGCGGGCTCGACCGTCACGCCAAGCGTCCGCGCGGCGTCCTCGATCGTGCGCAGCATGAGGGGGGCGAACGGCGCGGTGGCAGGATTGTAGACGACGAAGACGCGGCGGACGGGCGGCGTGATCTGCGTCAGCATCTCCAGCCATTTGCCGGCGAGCGGGCCGTCATAATCAGTGAAGCCGGTGATGTTGCCGCCGGGATGCGCAAGGTTTTTGACAAAACCCTGGCTGACGGGATCGGTGATGACGGCGAACACGATCGGAATCGTCGCGGTGCGCTGGCACAATTCGTCGACCGACGGCGTGCCGATCGCGAGCAAAATGTCTGGCTTGAGCGCGATCAGCTCATCGGCAAGCCGGGCGAGGGGCGCGCGGTCGCCGGCGCCGCTGCGCCAGTCGACCTTCAGATTGTCTCGCTCTTTCCAGCCATGGGCGGCGAGCGCCTCGGCCAGGCGGGTCTGCGAGATCACCTCATCGGCGGTGACCGAGAGCACGCCGAGCCGGCGCGTCGCGTTCGACTGCTGCGCTAGGGCCGAGCGCGGCAGCGCCGTGATCGTCCCAAGAAGCGCCAGGAGTTCGCGGCGATTCATCGGGCACCCATCAGATCCAGCCCTGAAGCTCGCGCAGCACCAGGGTGCGGATCACGTCCATGCCGGGATCGCTGTCATTAAGGCAGGGGATCGCGGAAAACTGCTCGCCGCCATTATGCTTGAAGATCTCGGCGTTCTCCTGCGCGATCTCCTCCAGCGTCTCCAGGCAATCGGCCGAAAAGCCCGGCGTCACCACCGCGATGCGGCGCACGCCTTCCTTGGCCAGGCGCTCCATCGTCTTGTCGGTGTAGGGCTGGAGCCACTCGTCATTGCCGAAGCGCGACTGGAACGTCAGCAACAGCTTTGTCGCATCCATTCCGAGCCGACGGCGCAGCGCCTCGGTGGTGGCGATGCAGTGGCCCTGATAGGGATCGCCCTGGTCGACATAGGATTTCGGCATGCCGTGGAAGGAGGCGACGATCAGCTCCGGTGTGAACGGCAGCGTCGCGAGATGCGCCTCGATCGAGACGGCGAGCGCCTCGATATAGGCCTCGTCCTCATAATAAGGCGGCGTCACCCGCAACGTCGGCTGGTTGCGCAGGCGGGCGAGCACGCGAAACACTTCGTCACAGACGGTGGCCGAAGTCGGGGCGGAATATTGCGGATAAAGCGGTACGGCGAGGATGCGTTCGCATCCCCCGGCGATCAGCGCGTCGATGCCCGACTTGATCGAAGGATTGCCGTAGCGCATCGCCCAATCCACCACGACGTGGTCGCGGTCCGACAGCGCGGCTCCCAGCTTGTCGCTTTGCGACCGCGTGATGGTTTTCAGCGGCGACTCGTTCTTCTCGGTGTTCCAGATCTTTTGATAGTCGAGCGCCTTGGTGCGGGGACGGCTGCGCAGGATGATGCCGTTCAGCACCAGCTGCCAGATCAGGCCCTGGTCCTCGATGACGCGGGGGTCCGACAGAAATTCCTTCAAATAGACCCGCACGCCCGGGGCGTCGGCGGTATCGGGCGTGCCGAGATTGACCAGTAGTACGCCGACGCGCGGCTGGCCGGACTGGGCGGCCGGTTTCGCGGTCTGGATGGGGACAATCGTCGTCATGGCTCGTTGCGTCGCGCGTTGCTCCGAACTTGTCAAGATTGGGCCGGTTTCGCTAGGGTCGGCGCGGAGGGGGAGGAACCATGACGCTGGCGGAATGGTGCGTATTCGGGGCGCTGCTGCTCTATCTCTTGACGATCGCCTCGATCAAATGGATCAGGTTTCGCGGCTTCGACAATTCCCGGCCGCGCGACCCCGCCTTCTATGAGGAAGCCATCGCGCAACGCGCGCTCGGCGCGCACCAGAACGGCATCGAGACCTTTCCGTTCTTCGCCTTCGCGGTGCTGCTTGCCGAATTCAGGGATTCACCGCAGCGGCTGATCGACGAGCTCGCCGTGCTGTTCCTGATCGTGCGGATCGCCTATGTGCTGACCTATCTCGGCAATCGCCCGACGCTGCGCTCCATCCTCTGGAGCATCGGCTTTGCGCTCAATCTCGGGATTTTCTTCATGCCGCTGTTGAAGCGGTTTCTGCCGGTGTGAGGCTCGGTGAGTTGTAGCCCGGATGGAGCGAAGCGTAATCCGGGGACCGTCTCATCCGCGGACGCAGCGGCCCCGGATTACGCTGCGCTCCATCCGGGCTACAAGGGCTCACCTCAAAAACAGGTCGTCCGCTCGGCCGCGATGTAGCCTAACAAGAGGCCCGCGCCGAACAGCAGCACCAGGCCAGCGGCACCGAACTCGATGCCACGCATGAACAGCGCGCCGCCGCCGTCGCGGCCCGCGCTGAGGCGGCCGGCGATGTCCTTGGCGGAGACGGCGATGACGGCGATGGCCGCAACCGTAATCGCGGTGCCAAGCCCCATCAGGAAGGTCGCGGCAATGCCGGCCCAGAACAGGCCCTGCGCGAGCGCAAACACCAGCACCAGGATCGCGCCCGAGCACGGACGGATGCCGACAGTGAGGATCGCGGCAAATCCGCGCCGCCAGCCGCCGGGGCCGGCAAGCTCGCTCGGCATGGGCCCGTGGGAATGGCCGCAATGCTCATCATGGACGTGGTCATGCGCGTGGTGGGCGTGACTGTGGTCGTGGCCGTGATCGTGGCCATGATGCGCATCATGATGATGGTGATGGCCGTGATCATGGTCATGCGGCACGCCCGCGATCGCCGGCACCGGCTGGGTCGCCTGGAGCGCGCGGATGAAGGCGCCGCCCTTGACCCAGACCAGCCGCAGGCCGAACAGCGCGATCAGGCCATAGCTCGCGATCTCGATCGCGCCTTCCGCCTTGCACATGGTCTTCGCGGTCGCGTTCAGCACCCAGGCCGAGATGCCGACGATGAGGATCGCGACCAGCGACTGCATCAGCGCCGAGGCAAACGACAGCGCGATGCCGCGCCGTGCGGTCTCGCGGTTGGCGACGAGATAGGAGGCAATCACCGCCTTGCCGTGGCCGGGGCCTGCGGCATGGAAGATGCCATAGGCAAAAGAGATGAAGAGCAGCGTCCACACCGCCGAGCCGTCGGTCTTCGCCGCGCGGATGGTCGACGACATCTGGCGATAGAATTCCGACTGCTTTGCCAAGAGCCAGCCAATGAGGCCGCTGGCCTCGGGCTCGGCAGCCTGCGCCGGCCGCGGCGCGCCGAACGGATTTTGCGCCAGGAGATCGTTAAGCGCGGCATCGGCCACGCCCACGACGAGAACAACAGCAGCGCAGGCGAACAACCCGCGCGCGAACGGGGAGAGTTGCGGCTTCAAGGGCAATCCACCGTGATCTTGTTGGCGAACATCATGCCGAAATTGGCGTTCGGGCCATCCATGAAGGTCTGCTCGTTGAGCTTCTGCGCCGTCGCGGTGCCGTCGCTCGGGCGCTCCAGCTTCATCTGGCAGCCAGCGGGCGCGCCGACCAGCTTGACCGGATTGTCCTTGGCCATCTGGAAGTCGATGAAGAAGGAGCGGTCGAATACTTCCAGCATCAGTTGCTTCGGCTTGAGCGGGGTCTTCAGCGGCAAGGTGAAGTGCAGGGTCAGCACCGCATCCTTGTAGTCGAGATAATAGTCGACCGGCTCGTTAAAGCGCTCCTTCTTGCCGTCGGCTCGCGCAAAGGTGAAGTAGGCATATTCCTTCAGCGACTCGACATTGGTCTGCGCCAGCGGCCCCAGCTCCTCGCGCGTATAGGCCCCCTTCTTCTTGGCCTCGAGCCCCTGCACCGCATAGGCCGAGAACATGTCGTCGAAGGTCCAGGCGTGGCGCACGCCGGTGATGCTGCCGTCCTCCGCATAGAGCAGCTCGCTGGTCGCGGTGATCCAGACATGCGGATGCGCGCTCGCCGCACCCGCTGCGAACGTGAGCGCGGCCGCAAGCAGCAGCCCGAAAAGGGCGCGCATGCCCATCAGGCCGCCTTGGCGGCGTCGAGCAGGCCGCGGCGGCGGAGCAGCGCGTCGGGCTCCGGCGGTCGGCCGCGGAAGGCCTCGTAGGCGGCTTCCGGATCGACCGATCCGCCGCTGGAATAGATGTCGTCGTGCAGGCGCTTTGCGACCGCCGGATCGAAGATGTTGCCGGCCTCCTCGAACGCACCGAAGGCGTCGGCGTCCATCACCTCCGACCACATGTAGCTGTAATAGCCGGCGGCATAATGGTCGCCGGAGAAGATGTGGCCAAATTGCGTGGGCCGGTGGCGCAGCGCGATCTCCTCGGGCATGCCGATCTTCTCCAGCTCCCTCTTCTCGAAGGCGCGCACATCCCGCGCGGCCGCTGCCGGCTGGGTGTGGAATTCGAGGTCGATCAGCGCCGACGAGACGAACTCGACGGTGGCAAAACCCTGGTTGAATTTTCGCGCCGCGAGGAAGCGTTGCAAGAGGTCATCGGGCAAGGGCTCGCCGGTCTGGTAATGGCGGGCGAACTGCTGGAGCACCTCGGGCCGCTCCTGCCAATGCTCGTAGAGCTGGGAGGGCAGCTCGACGAAGTCGGTGAACACGGAGGTGCCCGACAGCGACGGATAGGTCACGTTGGAGAGCATGCCGTGCAGGCCGTGGCCGAATTCGTGGAACAACGTGCGGGCATCGTCGGGCGACAGCAGCGAGGGCTCGCCGTCGGCGCCCTTGGCGAAGTTGCAGACATTGATGATCAAGGGCGCGACCTCGCCGTCGAGCTTCTGCTGGTCGCGCAGCGAGGTCATCCAGGCGCCGGAGCGCTTTGACGACCGGGCATAGTAGTCGCCGTAGAACAGCGCCTTGTGCTTGCCGTCCGGACCTTTCACTTCCCAAACGCGGACGTCGGGGTGCCAGGCCGGGACATCCTTGCGCTCCGCGAAGGTGATGCCGAACAGGCGCGTGGCGCAGTCGAAGGCGGCGGCGATCATGTGGTCGAGCGTCAAATACGGCTTGATCGCTGAATCGTCGAAATTGGCGCGCTGGAGGCGAAGCTTTTCGGCGTAGAAGCGCCAGTCCCAGGGCGCCAGCTTGAAATTGCCGCCCTCGGCCGTGATCAGCGTCTGCATCTCGTCGCGATCGGACAGCGCCCGGGCGCGGGCCGGCTTCCAGACCCGCTCCAAGAGGCCGCGCACGGCATCCGGCGTCTTGGCCATGGAATCCTCGAGCCGGTAGGCGGCGAAGGTCGGATAGCCCAGCAGCTGGGCGCTCTCCTCCCGCAGCTTCAGGATCTCGACGATGGTCGTGTTGTTGTCGTTGCCATTGCCGTTGTCGCCGCGCGCGGTGAAAGCCTTGTAGACCTTCTCGCGCAGGTCGCGCCGGGCCGAGCTCTTCAGGAACGGCTCGGTCGAGGAGCGCGACAGTGTCACGATGGCCTTGCCGGCCATACCGCGCTCTTCTGCCGCAGCCTTGGCGGCAGCGACGAAACTCTCGGGCAGGCCCTGACGGTCGGCCTCGCCGAGCTCCATGAACCAGTCCTGCTCGTCGCCGAGCAGATGATGGCTGAAGCCGGTGCCGAGCTGGGCGAGTTTCTCGTTGATCTCCGCCATGCGCGTCTTGGCCTGTTCGGAGAGGCCGGCGCCGGAGCGGTGGAAGCGGGTGTAGGTACGCTCCAGCAGGCGGAGCTGCTCGGGGTCGAGGCCGAGATTGGCGCGATTCTCGTGCAGCTGGGCGATGCGGCCAAACAGCACGGCGTTCATCGTGATAGGATTCCAGTGCCGCGCCATCCGCAGGGAGACGTCCTTGTCGATCTCCAGGATGGCCGGGTTGGAATGCGCCGAGACCAGGTCGTAGAAGACGGACGCGACCTTGTTCAGGAGTTTGCCGGAACGCTCGAGCGCCGTGATGGTGTTGGCGAAGTCGGGCGCAGCCGGATCATTGGTGATGGCCGCGATCTCGCCGGAATGGTCGGCGAAGGCCTGCTCGAAGGCCGGCAAGAAGTGCTCCGGCGTGATCTCGTCGAAGGGCGGGGTCGCAAACGGCGTCACCCAGGCCTTCAGCAGCGGGTTGGTCTCGGAGTCCGTAGTTTGGCGGGGTTCTGACATCACAAGTCCCGATTTTTGAGCTGGTTTGTTGCAGCCAGCTATAGCACGCGATGGGGCTTTTTTGGGCCATTTGGCCTTGCTCCCGCCCGCCTTTTCGGGGAGATTGCGGCCCTCGAAGCCACGGACCCCTTAAGCCCATGAACGCGCCCTCCTCGTCTTCCCGTCAGATCGTCTGGCCGAGCGTCATTACTGTCATCAGCGCCGCTATTCTGATCGGCGCCGAGGTGTTCGGCGCAGCATTTGCCGGCGGCTGGGCGCTCGCGATTCTGTTCGGGCTTGGTGACCAGGGCGCGCACATCCTCCAGGCCGTGCTGTTCGCACTCGGCGTGCTGGTGATGACCGCCTTCATCCGCGCGGCTCAGCGCGTCGAGCCCTTCACGAAGCGCGGTTGACGCGTCCTCGCGCGCGAGAGACGCGCGCACGACCCAGAAAACTTAACGCGCGTTCATCTTCCGCGTCGCTCGCGCAACACTGCGCAAGCAGATGTTAGGCAATTCTGTTCTCAGCCTAAAAAAAATCTTGCGAAGCGGAGTCAAAAGCCTTATGTGCGCTCTTGCCCAATTTCGCACGTGCCTGTGGTCGTGTGTCAGTCGGTAGGTATCCGGACAAGAGGCCGGACAGCCGCCAAGGGGTGAAGAAGCCGAGGGGCTCTTCGGAAGTGCGGAAGTCGGAAGGCTCATGAAGCCTGAAGACGAAAGCAAACCCGGAGCGTCCAGCATCTCTCTCAAGAGATGCCTTGTCGAAGGTGACTTCACTCTTTGCAACCGTGACTGGCAGCCGGAGGCGAACCGGCGCACCCCGCTCTCAACGGGGGACGCGACTTAAAGCAACGACGGATCGGGCTTTTTTGGTCTCTACCGGCAGTCCAACGCCGGCGCGGGCTACTGAAAAGGCTTGTCCTTCATTGCCAGGTGTGCGGGCGGGAAATTCCCAACCAATCCACGGCAGCACAGTCTGATGTGAGTCTTTGGCTCGTCGCGCCTCCATCGCGCGATCTGGCCGGGGCGCTCTTATCCGACGTCATTTTTTGAACGGATCCCCGTCGCTGGGCCGTTTGGGAGAGTGCTATGACCGAACGTATTCAGGAATTCCTGCGCAACCGCCGCAGCGAGGGCCTCGACACCGAGCCGTGCCTCGTCGTCGACCTCGAGGTCGTGCGCGACAATTACCAGACCTTTGCCAAGGCGCTGCCCGACAGCCGCGTGTTCTATGCCGTCAAGGCGAACCCGGCGCCGGAAGTGCTGGCGCTGCTGGCGTCCATGGGCTCCTGCTTCGACACCGCAACCGTCGCCGAGATCGAGATGGCGCTGGCCGCGGGTGCGACGCCCGACCGCATCTCCTTCGGCAACACGATCAAGAAGGAGCGCGACATCGCGCGCGCCTTCGCGCTCGGCATTCGGCTGTTCGCGGTCGATTGCGCCGCCGAGGTCGAGAAGGTCGCCCGTGCCGCTCCCGGCGCGAAGGTGTTCTGCCGCATCCTCTATGACTGCGCCGGCGCCGAGTGGCCGCTGTCGCGCAAGTTCGGCTGCGACCCGGAAATGGCCGTCGAGGTGCTCGACGTCGCCAAGCGCCTGGGCCTGGAGCCGTGCGGCATCTCCTTCCATGTCGGCTCGCAGCAGCGCAAGGTGAAGGCGTGGGACCGTGCGCTGGCGATGGCCTCGCAGGTGTTCCGCGACTGCGCCGAGCGCGGCATCAACCTGACCATGGTCAACATGGGCGGCGGCTTCCCGACCAAGTATCTGAAGGACGTGCCGCCGGTGGTCACCTACGGCCGTTCGATCTTCCGCGCACTGCGCAAGCACTTCGGCAACCAGATTCCGGAGACCATCATCGAGCCGGGTCGCGGCATGGTGGGCAACGCCGGCATCATCGAATCCGAAGTCGTGCTCATCTCGAAGAAGAGCGACGAGGACGAGGTGCGCTGGGTTTATCTGGACATCGGCAAGTTCGGCGGTCTCGCCGAGACCATGGACGAGTCGATCCGTTACGCCATCCGTACCCCGCATGACGGGGCGGACATGACGCCGTGCGTGCTCGCTGGGCCCACCTGCGATAGCGCCGACGTGCTGTACGAGAAGAACCCGTATCCGCTTCCGGTGACACTCGAGATCGGCGACAAGCTGCTGATTGAAGGCACCGGGGCCTATACGTCGACCTACTCGGCGGTGGCGTTCAACGGCATCCCACCGCTGAAGACGTACCACATCTAAACAGCCTCTCTTCGGAGGCCTGACGAACCCGGGAGCCGGCTTGCCGGCTCCTCCCTGACATTTCGATTTCTGACGACGCCTTGGACCGGCGTGCTTCGCGCACGCAGGTCTCAAGCGGGGACTGACGCGCCATGACTACTCTTCGGAAGACACAAGTCGCCCTCAACTCGAATGCCGCTCCGTTCGCGATCCGCGCGGAACGTGCTGTCGACGTCGCCGACCGTGAAGCGCTGCTGGATGCAAGCTTTGGCGAGAACCGCCACGACCGCACCTGCCAGCGCCTGCGCGACGGACGTGCACCTGCCGCAGGCCTTGCTCTGTCGGCAGTGCGCGAGGGGACACTCGTGGGAACCGTGCGGCTGTGGCACGTCAGCGCCGGAGGCAGGCCCGCTTTGGTCCTCGGACCGCTGGCGGTGGACCCTGCCTGCCGCGAGCTCGGGATCGGCGCCGCGCTGATGCAACAAGCGCTGGCCGCCGCCCGGGCGCGCGGGCATGCCGCCGTGATCCTGCTCGGCGACGCCCCCTACTACGCCCGCTTCGGCTTCTCGGCCGAGAAAACCGGCGAACTCTTGCTGCCCGGCCCGTTCGAGAGCGACCGTCTGCTGGCGGTCGAGTTTCAGGCCGGTGCGCTGGATGGCGCCGAGGGGATGATCGTCCCGACCGGTGCGGCCCTGTCCAAACGGAGGGTAGTTCGCACCCTCCAAGCGCACGCGGCCTAAGGGATAGCCATGATGGCGACGACCGAAGCCGCGTTCCGCGGCGATGCTCGCGCGTGCCCGTTCCTTTAGGGTTGCGCGGGCCTGAGAAACGCCCTTTAACCCGCCAAACACCCCCTTCAGTGGAGGCCCTCGACCATGTCCCGTCGCCTGATTTCCACCGGCTCCCCGTTCGAGAAGACCGCCGGCTACAGCCGCGCGGTGATCGATGGCGAGTTCGCCTTCGTCGCGGGAACCACCGGCTATGACTACACCACGATGACGATGCCGGCCGATGTCACCAGCCAGTCACGCAACTGCTTCAAGACCATCGAAGCCGCCCTGAAGGAGGGCGGATTCGAGATGGCCGACATCGTCCGCGTGACCTACTACCTCACCGACATCAAGGATGCAGACGCGCACTTCGCCGTTTGCGGCGAGGTCCTCGGCAAGATCCGCCCTGCCTCAACGCTTCTCGTCGTCTCAGCGCTCTACAAGCCCGAGATGAAGGTCGAGATCGAAGCGACCGCCAAGCGCCGCAGCGCCTGATCCACCCCTCACCCTTTGTCCGCCAGCACGTTCCGGAGAATCCATCCCATGAGCCCCGCCTCGCAGATCTACGCGAAGATCACCGGTCCCGTCGTCATGGTCGGCTTCGGCTCTATCGGCAAAGGCACGTTGCCGATGATCGAGCGGCATCTCGACTACGACAAGTCGCGCGTCACCGTGATCGATCCCAAGGACGAGGGCCGCAAGGCGCATTGCGAGAAGCACAATGTACGCTTCATCCAGAAGGGCGTGACCAAGGACAATTACCGCGAATTGCTGACCCCGCTGCTCACTGAAGGCGGCGGCCAGGGTTTTTGCGTCAATCTCTCGGTCGATACCGGCTCCACCGACATCATGGAGCTCTGTAACGAACTCGGCGCTCTCTATATCGACACCGTCAACGAGCCCTGGCTCGGCTTCTATTTCGATTCGTCGAAGGGCCCGGAAGCGCGCTCCAACTACGCTCTTCGCGAAGTGACGCTGGCCGCCAAAAAGGCGCGCCCCGCGGGCTCGACCACGGCCGTTTCCTGCTGTGGCGCCAATCCCGGCATGGTCTCGTTTTTCGTCAAGCAGGCGCTGCTCAATGTCGCCGCCGATCTGAAGCTCAATGCTCCCAAGCCGAAGACCAAGGCCGAATGGGCGGATCTGATGCGGCAAGCCGGCATCAAGGGCATCCACATCGCCGAGCGCGACACCCAGCGCTCCAAGTCGCCGAAAGAGCCGGACGTCTTCGTCAACACCTGGTCGGTGGAAGGTTTCCTGTCGGAAGGCGTGCAGCCGTCCGAACTCGGTTGGGGCACCCATGAAAAATGGATGCCCGAGAATGCGCATACCCACGAAGCCGGCTGCGGCGCCGCCATCTATCTGATGCAGCCCGGCGCCAACACGCGCGTGCGCACCTGGTGCCCGACCCGCGGCGCGCAGTATGGCTTCCTCGTCACCCATAACGAGTCGATTTCGATCGCCGACTATTTCACGGTGCATGACGCATCGGGCAAGGCGGTCTATCGGCCGACCTGCCACTATGCCTATCATCCGGCCGACGATGCCGTGCTGTCGCTGCATGAAATGTTCGGCCGCGCCGCGAAGATGCAGGAAAAGCACCACATTCTCGATGAGAACGAAATCGTCGATGGCATCGACGAACTCGGCGTGCTGCTGTTCGGCCATGACAACAATGCCTATTGGTACGGCTCGCAGCTCTCGATCGAAGAGACCCGCAGGCTCGCGCCCTATCAGAACGCCACCGGCCTGCAAGTGACCTCCGCCGTGCTCGGCGGCATGGTGTGGGCGCTGGAAAACCCGAAGGAAGGCATCGTCGAAGCCGACGAGATGGATTTCGATCGCCTGCTGGAAATCCAGCTGCCGTATCTCGGCCCGGTGAAAGGTTTCTACACCGACTGGACGCCGCTGACGGATCGTCCGGGACTGTTTCCGGAAGATATCGATACGAGCGATCCCTGGCAGTTCCTGAATGTTCTGGTGCGGTGAGGGGGAGTCCGGCTCTCTCCGCCCGTCATCCCGGGGCGGCGCGCCTCATCCCACACACCACCGTCATGCCCCGCGAAGGCGGGGCATCCAGTACGCCGCGGCGGTCGTGATTGAACTGAGGCGCTGGTGGATACTGGATCGTCCGCCTACGCGGACGATGACATCGAGGGTGTGGCCGCGAGCATGGGCCTACCTTGCTACTTCTCCCTGATCGCCGGCGCGATCTTCTCGGCCGGCGCCGCCGGGAGTGCCGGCTTGGTCGCCGCGCCTTGCGTCTGCGGATCGGGACGCGCCGGCTCGGGGGCCGGCGTGGTCGGCCGGTCGCCGCCGGGCTTGGCTTCCGCCGGCACCTTGTCCTGATCATTGGACGGCGTGCCCTGGAGGGGCTGTGTCGCCTGCGCTAGCTCCGTCCGGCTTTCGGCCCGGATTTGTGCGAGCGACATGACTGACACCGCGATGCCTGCTGCGAACAGCGAGCCCGCGATCGTCAGATCGAGCTTCAGTCTGCGCTTGTCATTTTGGCCGGGCATATCGATCACCGCCTTTGTCCGCGGGATTAACGAAGTTCCCCGACTGCGGTTCCATGCCCGGCAAGCCGGGAACTGGGTGTCAGCGTGCCAAAACGGCACGTTCAGTCAGTGGTGCTGACTTCCCAGGTGGCGTGGCGCACGCCCGGCAGGTGCTGAAGATCGGTCGCCACGGCGTTGAGCTCGTTCGGGTCGACCGCTGTTGCAACCAGCTTTGCGACGATCTCCAGAACGTCCTCGCTGATCTCGACCACATCGACATCGGCCACCTGATATTTCGAGGCCTCGAGCTGGTCGATGAGGCGGTCACGCATGTCAGGCAGGACGTCGGCCGCGACCGCGAGCTTGAAGTAGTAAGTCGCCTCCGAGGTCTTCTCATTCAACGGGATGCGGTTGATGGCGTTGACCAGCGGGCGCAGCATCGTGTTGCCGGCGATGACGAACACGGTCAGCGCCGCTGCCTGCGCGACCATGTCGGCGCCGGCGCAGGAGCCGACGGCGGCTGAGGCCCACAGCGTCGCTGCGGTGTTGAGCCCGCGCACATCCATGCCCTGCTTCATGATGACGCCGGCGCCGAGGAAGCCGATGCCGGAGACGACATAGGAGATCACCCGGACTGCCCCATCGGCGCCCGTCAGGTGCATGGCGAGATCGACGAAAGCGGCGGCGCCGACCGCAACCAGCACATTGGTGCGCAGGCCGGCGGTGCGCTGGCGGTATTGCCGCTCGGCGCCGATCAGCGTGCCCAGCACAAAGGCCGTGAACAGGCTGACCAGCGTGTCGGCGAAATCGGCGAGCTGGAAGGTCGTCAGAAACCGCATGGCCCCACGCTACGGTTTGAACGCTATTCAGAGGTCGAGAAATCCTGCCTCGCCCGTTTCATCGGCAAAAGCAAGTGTCGTCCCCTTGGCGTTCCAGGCCAGCGCGGCCACCGGCGGCGTGCCGTTGCGGCGGACCAGAATCTCCGCGCCGTCTTCAAGACGTACCATCAGCACGGTGCCATCGCTGTAGCCGGCGGCGAAGATGTCGTTCTTCGGATGGCAAGCGACCACCGACACGCGCGCCTGGAGCGGCGCGAGCATCGCGGGCTCCTTGCCCATCGGGCCGTCCTTGCTCGCAAACGGCCACAGGATGACGGTGTCGGCACCGGAGGTCGCCAGCGCCTTGCCACCGGCGCTCCAGGACATCGAGCGGACGCGGCCGGGATAGCCGGTCATGCGCATGTGTCTGTTGTCGGCAAGCCGCCAGCCGTGCAGCGCCGCCTCGTGCATGGTGGTGACCAGGAATTTGTTGTCCGGGCTGAAGGTGACGCCGAGATGCGAACCGGCCCAGGGCAGGAATTCAGCTGATCCTTCCATGTTGGGAAACCATAGCGTCGCGCCGTTGTAATGCGCGATCGCGACCCGCAGCCCCTTCGGGGCGAACGCGAGCCCGCCGACGGTCGAGGGCACCTCGAGCGATTTCTCCTCGGCCTTGCCGCTCTTGACGGTGGCCGTCTTGCCAGCCGACCAGGCGAAGGCACCGTCGGGATGTAGCGCGACCGCATCGATCCAGCGCCGCTTCGGGTCGGTCGCGAGCAGCGTCACCTCGCCCTTGGCGTCGAGCGAGACGACTTTGCCGTCGTCGCCGCCCATGACGAGACGCTTGCCGTCACTTGCAGTCGAAAGAATGCCGCCGCTGTGGACGGCAACCGCGGCGATCTCACCCTTGGCATCGACGAACGCGACATTCTCCTCGGCACCGACGAAGGCGGCGCGGGACCCAAGGAAATGCACCGAGGTCACGCCCATGCCGAGCGCAACCGGCTTGACGCGGTCGGTGACGGAGACGATCGAGGCGGAATCGGGGGCCGGCGTAAACTCTTTCATCACGAGACGATGCAGCTTTCGAAGCCCGTGCGAATAAGCTCTTCGGGCAATTCACGGCCGATGAAGACGAGGCGGCTCTGGCGCGGCTCGCCGTCCTTCCATTTCCGCTGATGGTCGCCTTCCAGCATCATGTGAACGCCCTGGAAGACATAGCGGTCGTCATCGTCCTGGAAGGCAAGGATGCCCTTGGAGCGCAGGATCTTGCCGCCCTCCACCTGCACCAGGTTCTGGAGCCAGGGCATGAACACGTTCGGGTCGAGCGGCTTGTCGGTCTTGAGCGACAGCGACTGCATGTCCTCGTCGTGATAGTGCTTCAGGCCGTGGCCGTGATCATGGTGGTGATGATGGTCGTGGCCGTGATGATCGTGATCGTGGTCATGATCGTCGACCTCCAGAAAATCCGGCTCGATATCGAGGATGCGGTCGAGATCGAAGGCGCCGCGATCAAGCACATCGGCCAAGGCTACCGAGCAGCGCTCGGTGCGGTGGAGTTTCGCATAGGGATTGATGGCGCGGATGCGCGCTTCGACCTCGGCAAGCTCCGCCTTGGTGACGAGATCGGTCTTGTTCAGCACGATGACGTCGGCAAAGGCGATCTGGTTCTTGGCTTCGGGCGCGTCCTTCAGCCGGTCGGACAGCCATTTGGCGTCGGCGACCGTCACGACGGCATCGAGCCGGGCATTCTTCTGCACGTCCTCGTCGACGAAGAAGGTCTGGGCGACCGGCGCCGGATCGGCAAGGCCCGTGGTCTCGACGATGATGGCGTCGAACTTGCCCTTGCGCTTCATCAAGCCTTCCATGATGCGCACGAGGTCGCCGCGCACGGTGCAGCAGATGCAACCGTTGTTCATCTCGAACACTTCCTCATCGGCACCAATGATGAGGTCGTTGTCGATGCCTATCTCGCCGAACTCGTTGACGATGACGGCGTATTTCTTGCCGTGGTTTTCCGACAGGATGCGGTTCAACAGCGTGGTCTTGCCGGCACCGAGATAGCCGGTCAGGACGGTCACGGGAATTTTCTGGGACGCTTCAGACATAACAACTCCGACATCGGGCTTTTCCGCGCGACGCGAGGCGGGGTGGCCCCCTGCCCTAGTGGTCAAGCGCGCTGGTCAGGGCCTTTATATTGTGCCTGACCATATCAATGTAAGTGGGGGCAAGCCCCTTTTCGCCGGTCAAACCGTCGGAAATCAGCGTCCCGCCGACTTTTGCCCCGGTCTCAGCCGCGATCCGCCGGATCAGGCGGTCGTCGCTGATATTCTCCAGGAAAACGGCCGGAATCTTCTGGACCTTGATCTGGCCGATGATCCCGGCGATGTCCCGCGCGCTGGGCTCGGTTTCGGTGGAGACGCCCAAGGGGGCGATGAACTGGACGCCATATTCAGCGGCGAAATAGCCGAAGGCATCGTGGGTCGAGATGACCTTGCGCCGCTCCGGCGGGATTTTTGCGACGGCTTCACGCACCTCGCGGTCGAGGGTTTCGAGCTTTTCCAGATAGGCTCTAGCCTGGGCGCGGAAGAACTCCGCATCGTCGGGATCGGCCACGGCCAGCGCGTTGGCGATGTCGGTCACATAGACTCTGGCGTTGGGGACGGACTGCCAGGCATGCGGATCAGCGGCCGAGCCGAGTTTCAGCGGTACGATGCCAGCGCTCGCGGTGATCACCAGCGCTTTACTGCCGGAGGACTGCACGAGGCGCGGCAGCCAGCCTTCGAGGCCGAGCCCGTTGACCACGACGAGTTTCGCATCGGCAATCCGCTTCGCGTCGCTTGGCGCCGGCGTGTAGACATGGACGTCGCTGTCGGCGCCGACCAGTGTCGTCACATCGACCCGGTCGCCGCCAATGGTGCGGACGAAATCGCCGAGGATCGAGAAGCTCGCAACGACGTTGAGCCGCTCCGCGGCGTGCAGCGGCGAGGCGATCAGCAGGAGCGCACAGAGCAGGATACGCCGCATCGTCACGCTTCCAGATGCCGGCCGGGAAACAGCTGCCGGACGATGCCGCCGACCCGGCCGAACAGGACGGAGACGATGTAGAGCACGCTCGCCACGAGGATGATCGCAGGCCCCGACGGCACGCGGGTCTGGAACGACAACACGAGGCCGGCATATCCGGAGACGGCGGCGGCGACCACGGCGATGCAGATCATCACGGTGAGGTCGCGCGACCAGAACCGCGCAATACCAGCTGGCAGGATCATCAGGCCCACCGCGAGCAAGGTACCAAGCGCCTGAAAGCCGTTGACGAGATTGATGACGACCAGCGCGAGGAAGGCGAGATGCGCGGGGCCGCCGGCTCGACTGACGGTGCGCAAGAATAATGGATCGACGCTCTCGATCACCAGCGGACGGTAGATCACAGCCAACACCAGCAGCGTCACCGTGGCGTTGAAGGCGACCACCAGCAGCGTCTGGTCGTCCATCGCGAGGATGTTACCGAACAGCACGTGGAGCAGGTCGATATTGGTGCCCTTGATCGAGACGATGGTGACGCCAAGCGCCAGCGAGGCCAGGTAGAAGGTTGCGAGCGAAGCGTCCTCCTTCAGCCCGGTGGACCGCGCGACCACGCCGGCGAGGATCGCGACCGCAAAGCCTGCGATCAGGCCGCCGGCGGTCATCGCGAACAGATTGAGGCCGGAGAGCAGGAAGCCGACCGCCGCGCCGGGCAGGATCGCGTGTGCCATGGCATCGCCGACGAGGCTCATCCGCCGCAGCATCAGGAAGACGCCGATCGGCGCACCGGCGAGCGCCAGCGCGATCACGGCGGCAAGCGCACGCCGCATGAACTCGAATTCGGTGAACGGACCGATCAGCGCGTCATAAATCATTGGATGTCACGCCGCCCGCGAGCGGGCATCATCGGCCGCGCAGGCGGCTGCGCTATCGTCGAAGGCCTCGCACATCCGCATCGCGACCAGCAGGTTTTCCGGCGTGAGCACCTCCGCCGTTGGCCCCCAGGCCACGGGGCCACGCGCCAGGACCAAGGTCTCGGCGAAGTGCGTGCGAACCATCTCCATATCGTGCAGCGCGGCCAGCACGGTGCGGCCCTCACCGTGCCAGTGTTTCACCAGTGCAAGCAGGTCGGCCGTGGTCTTGCTGTCGATGGCATTGAAGGGCTCGTCCAGTACGATGAGCCGCGCGTCCTGGAGCAGCACGCGCGCGAACAGCACGCGCTGCATCTGCCCACCCGAGAGCGTACCGATCGGACGGTTCTCGAAGCCGTTGAGGCCCACGGCCGCGATCGTATGCAGGATTTTTTCGCGCGCCGGCTTACCAATGCCGCCGAACAGGCCGGTGGCGCGCCACAGCCCGGTCGCGACGAAATCGAACACCGAGATCGGGAAGCTGCGGTCGATCTCGGCGCTCTGCGGCAGATAGGCGATGTCGCGAGAGTCGAGCCCGCCGAGATGGATGCTGCCGTCGAGCGGCTTGAGGATGCCGACGATGCCGCGCAGCAGCGTCGACTTGCCGGCGCCGTTCGGGCCGATCACGGCGACCAGCGCACCGGAGGCGACCTCGCCGTTGAGATGGTGCACGGCCGGGTGGCGGTCGTAGCCGAGTGTGACGTTGTGGAAGTGCACGGCCGCCATGATCACCTCATCGCCAGCCACACCACCGCCCAGAGCACGGCACAGACGGCCACAGCGGCCGAGAGGCGCGCGGCCACGGTCATGCGCAGGATCGACCAGGGCGCCGCCTGGGCCGGATGCGGCGACCTCGCATCGTGGACATGGGCGTGGCTGTGGTCATGCCCATGCGAATGCCCGTGGGCATGAACATGGGATTGGTCATGGTCGCGATGATGAGCTTGGGACGCGGCGGGAACCATCTCGGGATGTTATATTATAACATTACGCCTGTCCACGACCCGCTCAGGGCTTGCCGATCACCATTGCGATGGCGGCGGCCACGAACGGGAACGGCACTGAGACGGCGCAGCGGAACCAGACGAAACGGGCCGGCATGAACGGGATTTCCCACAAGATCACCCGCTGGAAGGCAAACAGCGCCCAGGCGACGACATAGGCGACCACCTGCGGCACGCCGCCACCCGACTTCAGCGCCACCGTGCCGATGGAGAAGCCGATCACGGGCCCGCCAGGCGTCGCGGCGCCGGCGACCACGGCGGTCGCCACCCCGAGCCAGCCGCTGTCCGGGCCGAGCCAGCCAGTGATGACCTCCTGCGGGATGATGGCGGCGATATATCCGGAGCCGATCACACCGAGCGCGATCCGCGGCACGATGTTGATGAAGTCCATCGAGCCTTCGCGCAGCGAGGCCTTGAACACCGGAGGGCCGCGGCGAAAGGCGATCAGGCCGACGCCGAACACCGAGCCCCACAGCAGGATGTCGATGAGAAGCGCGGCGCTCAATTCTCGTCGTCCTTGGTGGCCGGCTTCGGATAGAGCCGGACATAGACGAAGCGGCCGAGCGCGCCAGCGAGCACCGGCAGGGGCAGCGAGATCACGATCCGCCACAGCGTGAAGTCGGTGCCCATGATCGGAAGTTCCCAGGCCACCGCCCGGCCGTAGCCGATCAGGGTCCAGCTCACGACCATGGCGATGGTGGCGCCGAAATCGGCGCCGACTGCGAGCAGCGCGCTCGCCACCGGATAGGCGGTGAAGGGCCCGCCCGGCAGGATCGCCCCGAAGGCGGTGCCGATCAAAAGGCCCTTCAGTCCGGACTTGGGCCCGAGCGAGCGCGAGACCTTTTCGTGCGGCAGGATTTCCGAAATGAAGGCGCCGAGCAGGCAGCCGGCGAGCACGCGCGGCAGGATGCCGCCGAACAGCGAGAGGTCGTGGGTGAGGATGTCGAGAACGCCGCTGGTGCCGTCACGCCGCCAGACCAGCGCTGCGCTCACCGCTACCAGCACCGCGATCATGATGGTCGACCAGCCGATCGGCTTGCGCACACGCCCCGGCCGCGGCTCGGACTCCGCGTCCTCGGCAGGCGCCGGATTTTTCGGGGAAAGTTCTGACAATGGGTGTGGATCGACCGGGTGGGATGCCCATCCTGATTAAGGGGGCCGCCCAGGCGATGCAAACGGAACGATCACAGGCCGGTGCGCGCACGGCGCAGGGCTGGTTCGCACAGCAAAAAGGCGGCCGCGAATGCGACCGCCCTTGTCTGTCATTCCGGGGCGGCTCGAAGACCGAACCCGGAATGACGAGGTAATCAGACCTTGTCGAACAGGGACTCGACGTATTCCCAGTTCACGAGGTTCTCGACGAACGCCTTCAGATAGTCGGGGCGGCGGTTGCGATAGTCGATGTAGTAGGAGTGCTCCCAGACGTCCACGCCGAGGATCGGAGTGGCGCCGTGCACCAGCGGATTCTCGCCGTTCGGGGTCTTGGCGATCTCGAGCTTGCCGTTCTTGACCTGGAGCCAGGCCCAGCCGGAACCGAACTGACCGACGCCAGCCGCCTGGAAGTCGGTCTTGAACTTCTCGAAGCCGCCGAGGTCTTCGTTGATCTTCTTCTCGAGCTTGCCCGGCAGCTTGGTGCCGCCGCCATTGGGCTTCATCCAGCTCCAGAAGTGGATGTGGTTGTAATGCTGGCCGGCATTGTTGAACACCGCGGGGTTCTTGCCGAACGAGCCCGTGACGATCTCCTCAAGGGATTTACCTTCCCATTCGGTCCCCTTGAGCGCGTTGTTGCCGTTGGTGACATAGGCCTGATGGTGCTTGTCGTGGTGGAATTCCAGCGTTTCCTTCGACATGAATTGCCCGAGGGCGTCATAGGCGTAAGGAAGTGGGGGCAGCGTGAATGTCATGGGTTGTTGTCCGCAACTGATGGGGAACGTTCTAACGGTCACCCCTTATAGAAGGTTCCGTCGCCGTTAAATACCGCCAATTTGCGAAAAGGCCTGATGCGGCGGCATGCCTGATTGCACAACTTTCAAGTCCTCGAAAAATATCATTGCCTTTGAAGCGCTTATGGCAGAACGAATGCGTTACGGAGCAGAGCTGCGAAAGCCATGAGCATCGAAATCGACATTTTGAACGGCGACGCCTCGTGGCCGATCGCCGCGCGGCTGCATCAGGCGGTCTGGGGACCGCAGATCGTCGAGAAGCTGCCCTGGGGGCACGTCAAATGGGCCAATGCCGATCTCCGCGTGCTGATCGAGACGCCCGAGGACGGCCTAGTCTGCCACGTCGGCATCTACTTCCGCACCATCACCTGGAATGGACAGAAGGTCCATGCCGGCGGCATCGGCGGCGTTTGCACGCGCGAGGATCGCCGCAATCGCGGCTATGCGACCATGGCGATCGACGCGGCGGTGCATACGATGCGCGCCAACGAGGCGGTTCGCTTTGCGCTCCTGTTCTGCGAGCCGCACAACGTCGCGTTCTACGAAGCCCGCAAATGGCGCGCCTTCACCGGCGAGGTCTATTGCGAGCAGCCGGAGGGCCGCGTGCACTTCACCCATATGGCGCCCTACGTGTTCGACATCGTCCGCGCGCCGACGCTCGGCACCATCGACCTATGCGGCCTGCCCTGGTGAGGCCCATCATTTCCGCTGAGGCAAATGAGCGCAGGAATGTGATTCCATCAGGCGTTGAACTATCCTGATTTGCTGCTATGGAGGCGCCTCCATTCCAAGGCTCTCCCCATGACATTCAGACTTGCCACTCTCACCGTGCTCCTGGCTGCGCTGCTTGGCGCGACTGCCGCGCATGCGCAAAGCGCCGATGCAAGTGGGACATGGCTGACCCAGGCGGGCGATGCGCGCGTCAAGATCAGCAAATGCGGCGGCGGCATCTGCGGCGTCATCGTCTGGCTGCGGGAGCCCTACGACACCGCGACCGGCCAGCCCGCAACCGACAGCAAGAATCCCAATCCCGCGCTCGCCAAGCGCGCGATGATCGGCTTGCCGCTGTTCAGCAGCATGCAGCCCGCAGCACCCAACAAATGGTCGGGCCAGATCTACAATGCGGATGACGGCAGCAATTATGCGAGCAGCGTCACGGTCACCGGCGCGGAAACGTTGCGGGTCGAAGGCTGCGTCGGCGCGCTCTGCGGCGGCGAGACCTGGACGCGGGCCGGACGCTAATTCGCGTCAGCCGGCATCGCCTTCAGCGCCGTCGCCGCCGAGGCATAGCCGCCCCGCGCACCGTCGATGAAGTGCACGTGATCGCTGCGCAGCGCCGAAGGCGTGAAGCAGGTCATCATCGCCGCATCCTGCTGGTAGAGGCCGTAGCGCACGATGCCGTCGCGTGCGGCAGCCGCCAGACGATCGCTCAGGTCACGCGCGAGCTCCGGCGTACAGTCGAGGATCATCCGCAGGCCGTCGTCATATTTGCGGAAGTCGGAATTCTCCACCACCTGCCGCTTGTAGACCTTCGGCACGAAGCCTCCGACCTTGATGTCGAAGCGCATGAGGAGATAAGCAAAAAACGTGTAGGCGAGCACGCCGGCGCGACGCTTGAACAATGATCTTCCGCGCGTTGCCCGCGCCTCGTAATCCAGTCCCTGCGGCGGCCATTTCAGCGGCGGCCCCTGCGGCGGCACCGGGCGGCCGCCGTCCGGGCTGCGCTCGACCAGTTGGATAATGTCCTCGATCACCCTTCGGAACGCCGGCGGATCAGTGCCGCGCGCCGGCATCACCAGCACCGACAGGATCAGTCCGCGCGAGGCCGGGATCACCTCGAACCGGCAGGACAGGCCCGAGAGATCCGGCTGCGTGCCGGCGGGCGCTTCAGTGATGGCGAACTCGCCGCGCTTCATCGCGGCGTCGGCCCAGTTCAGCCCACCGCCGGAGAACATCGCATAGGACAGGTTCGCCGACGGACCGAAGCGCGCAACGCGCACGTCAAAACCCTGCGCGCGGATGGCGCTCACCGGCACCAGCGCGACGCGCATCCTCAGATCGAGATCCTCGCGCACCCAGGTCGCGGTCGCAGCCAACGCGTCGCGGGCGCGTTCGAGATCATCAGGCGCGACCGCAAAACTCGCGCCGTCACCGCCGAACACGAAGGGGAATTCCCGCCCGTCCAGCGCATTGGTGACCGCCGCGATCACGGCCGCACCCGCCATGTTGACCGCCTTGTAGCGCTGCGCCGCGATCGCCTTGGTGGAATCGACGATGTCGGCGACACCGATGCTCCAGTCGTCCGGCAGCGGCGAATAGAGCGCGGGCTCCATCAGGCTGGTGAAGCCGCGGAAGACGGGGATGGCGCCATAAAAGGATGCGGCTGTCATCGCAGGATCCGGTCAGCTCTTGCACGAGATCAGATACGGGGCGGGATCGATCTGGGTTCGCCTGCCGGCTCGCCCCGAACAACGGCGTATCATTGGCCGAAATGCGGGATGACAACAAGATGCCGGCGAGGGCCAGCCGACCCAGCATTTTTCGCCAGCAATGTCCGGGAGCGTGCGCTAGTGCAGCTTCTCGTCCTCGCGCTTGCGGGATGTGTCCGCGGGCACGTTGTGACAGCCCACCAGTCGCACGAATTGCTGCGGATACATTTCGTGGCCGTGGTCGCCGGAATTCTGATGCGACATCGGCGGACAGCGGACGTCGGCCGGCTTCGCGCGGGATTGCTCGATTGACGCCCGGCCTTGGCTCGAAGCGGTCATGTTCGACGCGGCCATGGACTGCTCCCTCTCTATTAGGGCAGATCGATTGACGTAACACAATCGATTGCGGCGCATCTTACGACCAAATCCGGCCCGATGTCATTGAGCCGGATCAACTCAATTGTGGCGGAGGGGTTCCGCCTTACGCTGTGTTGCCCGCGTCGATCGTGAACACCGTGCCGGTCACATTGCGCCCGCCCTCGCCGAGCAGATATTCCACCATGCGCGCGACGTCGTCGGTCTCCGGCAGTCGGCGCAACGCGCTGCGGCCGGCGATGCGCTTGCGAGCCTCGTCGGACAGATTGTGCGTGAGCTCGGTGTCGATGAAACCGGGCGCGATCGCATTCACGGTAATGCCGAGCTTGCCGACCTCGCGCGCGAGCGAGCGCGTGAAGCCGGTGGCGGCGGCCTTGGTCGCCCCATAGACGGACAGGCCGTTATAGCCCGTCGTCGCGATGATCGAGGAGATGTTGATGATGCGGCCGGCACCATCCGCCATCATCTGACGCGCGACATATTTGGTGAGAATGATCGGCGACAGCACGTTGAGCTGCACCAGCGCCTCGATCTCGGAATTGTGCATGGTGGCCAGCAGGCCTTCGGTGCCGAGGCCGGCATTGTTGACGAGGCCGTAGATCGCACCGAATTCGTCGCGCACGAGTTTTGCGTAGGCCGGGATCGCGTCGATTACGGCGAGGTCGCAGGCGCGGAAATGCAGGCGGCCTTCGGACTCGCCGATCGCAGCGCGGAGCTCTTCGCTCTCGCGGCGCGCGGCGGCGATCACATTGTAGCCGGCGCCAACCAGGCGCTTGCCGATCGCGAGCCCAATGCCGCGGCTGCCGCCGGTGACGAGAACATTATGCATCGGTGCGCGCCAGTTTTCCGGCCGGGGTGACGTCGAGCGCCTCGACGAAGCGGATCACTGCCGGCACCTTGTGGGAGGCCAGCTGCGCTCGGCACTGATCCAGGATCTGATCTCGGATCTCCTTGGCCCGCGCTGGATCGGTGCCGTCGGCGAGGATCACGTCGGCGACGACGATGCCACCGGTGATCGGGCTCTTCCGCGATTTGGCCCGCGACATCCGCACGTCGGGATGACGGTTGATCGCGGCCTCGATCTCCTCGGGATGAACCTTCAGCCCGCCGATATTGATGATGCCGCCGCGGCGGCCGACGAAATGATAGCGGTCGCCGCGCAGCTCGACCATGTCGCCGCTGTCGACGAAGCCGTCACCGTCGGTGAGCGCAGTCGCGTCGCGGCCGATATAGGCATGCGCGGTACGGTTGGAGCGGATGCGGAGCGAACCGTCGACGACCTTCATCTCCACGCCGTTGCGATTGCCGAGATAGTTTTCCGGAAAGCCTTCCAGCCCGTCATTGACGGCGAATCCGACGCCCGCCTCGGTCGAGGCATAGGCATGACCGACGGAGGCGTTCGGAAACGCAGCCTTCAGACCATCGAGCACGGCCTGGTCAGCGATCTCGCCGGAGAGACGGACGTAACCCGGCGCGAATTTCGCCGCCGAACCGCTCATCAGGAGCTTGCGCCAGTGCGAGGGCGTGCCGGAGATGTGCGAGACACCGCGCGCGTTCAGCCGTGCGACATGATCGGCGAGCACTTCATGCGGGTCCGACAGCACCATCGAACCGCCCGAGAGAATGGCACGGAGGAATATCTGGAGGCCGCCATAGCGGCGGATGTCATAGAACGTCGCCCATACCGGCGCGGGCCCGCGCGCGGGGCCTTCGGCGACGATCGCGCCGGTCAGCGCTTCCAGCGTATGGCCGGCAATTTTCGGCACGCCCGAGGTGCCCGAGGTCAGCATCAGCCATTCGGTGGCGCGCTCGGTTTGCATGGGAGCGGTTGAGACCAGTGGCAATTGTGCGGTGACGACCAGCGACACGCCGGTCTCGGCCCAGCGATCGGGCTCGTCGGTGATGACAGCATCGATCCCGGCGTCCGCGATCAGCGCGTCCAGATGCGCGGGATTGAGATCCGGCGGACATAGCAGCATGCGGCGGGCAATACCGTCGAGCTCGATCATGGCAAGGCCCGACCGGAGCTGGTCCGACAGCTTCAGCAATACGGCGCGGCCGGACAGCTCGCGCAGGCGGCCACCCAGGACCGTCTGCGCCAGGATGTCGGTCAGCGACACGACATCGTGCGCATCCGACAGGGTGCGGCCCGTCAGCTCCGCGCCGAGATGGTCACGAAGCGCGAAGATCTCACGCGGGGACATTTTCGTAGGCCCGCACGAAATCGCCCACGGTGGCGGGGAACGCTGCGTCCTCGGAAATGGTGAAGGGGTCGACGCCGGTCTCGTCCTCGAGGCGCGCGACCAGGATCGCGAAAGCGAGCGAGTCGAAGCCCGTCTCGTGCAGCGACAGATCGTCCGAGAGTGCGGGAAGCGTGACGTGCTGCTCTTTGGCGATCTGCTGGATCGCTTCAATAACCTTAGACCTTACCGACATGGCTGGCTCGCTTCTGTTATCGATCGTTCGTGTTGCGGCGGCTCTTGATGACCGCCTCCCATGGCCGCTTGTTTACCGGACAGAAGTAAATGGCTTCTTGGACAATTCAGATAAAATTGGACCTATCTTCGGATTTTGCCGCGGTTACAGCCGGATCGTGCCGTCAATAATCTCCAAATACGCCTCTGAATCGAGCGCAACATAGGCGCCGGACTTCGGCTCAGCCATGAACAGCGGATCGCTTGTCGCGGCCGGATCAAACCCCTCGCGCGCGAGTTCCCCCTTCTTCTGCTTGAAGGTCTCGGTGGCATCGAGCTCGCGGGAGATACGGATGAAGACCGGGCGAGCATAGGCCGGCAGGCGCTGTGCCAGATGCGCGGGCAGTGCTGCGATATCAAAACCCTCGTTCACCACGATCGCGCTCATACCGGCGCGGCCGTCGGTGCCGGGGATGCTGACGCCGTAGGTGGTGGCGTCGATCACGCCGGTGAAGTCGCGCACAGCATCGTTGACCTCGGAGGTCGCGACATTCTCGCCCTTCCAGCGAAAAGTATCACCGATGCGATCGACGAAATGGAAAAAGCCCTTGTCGTCGAGCCGCATCAGATCGCCGGTGCGGAACCAGGCATCGCCCTTGGCGAAGACGTCGCGCAGGACTTTCTTCTCGGTTTCACCGGCATCGGTGTAGCCCTCGAAACGGCCACCGCCCTGGTCGGCGGTGCCGATACGGCCGATGGCTTCGCCCGCCTCGCCACGCGCACAGGCGATGCAAAAGCCTTCCGCATTGCGCAGCGGCGCACCGCTGTCGGGATCGAGGCTCACGAGACTTGCAGGGAAGCGATGCGCGAGCAGCGGCGGAATGCGGCCGATCGCACCCGGCTGGCCCTCGACATTGAACAGCGAGAAATTGCCTTCGGTCGCGGCATAGAATTCGAGGATGCGGGGAATGGCAAAGCGCCCCTGGAAATCTTCCCAGATGTCGCCGCGCAGGCCGTTGCCGCAGGCGAGCCGCAGGCGGTGGCGGTTCTCGTATTCCGACGGCGGTGCCTTCAATAAATAGCGGCAGAGCTCGCCGATATACTGGAACAGGGTGCAGTCGTGCCGCACGATGTCAGACCAGAAATTCGAGGTCGAGAATTTTTCGGCGATCACCACCGAGCCACCGGCGGCGAGCATGCTGCATGGCGCGACGATGCCGCCAACCGAATGGAACAGCGGCAGGCAGTCATAGAGCCGGTCCTGCGGCGAAGCGCCGGTGAGGCCGGCGAACCAAAAACCCCAATTGAGGATGCGGCGGTGGCTGATGCTGGCGGCCTTCGGCAGGCCTGTGGTGCCGGACGTATAGATCAGCAGCGCGCGGTCATCGATCGTGACATCGCCATGCTCGTCCGGCGAGAGCGGACCATCGTCGAGCGCGGCGAGTGCGACGTCAATCGCGCGCTCGCTGCGGGCATCGCCGTGGGTCCAGACCTTTGCTTCCGTCGCGAGATGCGGCGTTGCGCTCTCGAGCATCTCCGTCAGCTCGTGCGCGACAATGATATGCGAGGGCTTTGCGACGTCGATACAATGGGCGAGCGATTGCCCCACGAGTTTCGTATTGATCAGCGCGACGACGCCGCCGACGCGACTGATGCCCAGCCAGGCGGCGACATAATCGATGCCGTTCGGCATGACCAGGCCGACGGTGTCGCCCTTGGCCACCCCAACGGAGCGCGCCCAGCGCGCATAGCGGTTGATGCGCTTCGACAGACCGTCATAGTCGAGACTTGCGTCGTCCATGACCAGCGCGACGCGGTCGGGCTGGCGCCGCGCCCAATCGTCGATGACGTCGGCAAACAACCGGCCCGGCAGCGTCTCGATCCGCGCGGTGAGTTCGATCGCCTTCAGCCAGATCTTTGAAGCCGATGGCGCGCGCGCGGCTCTGGGTTGCTCGATGACGCCGGTGGTCATGCCGTTCATTCTTTCGGGCGGTATCTGCTGGTTCCCGCAAGCTTAGCCCCCGCGCCCTGCCCAGGTGTTAAGAGACAAGGTAAAACTCGGTTAGCTCTCGATTAACTGCGATCATCCTTTACCAAGCCGACGGGAACAGCATGCGGCTTGGCGCGATTCTTGCGATAGCAAATCCGGTCATTCGGGCGCGCTTCACGTGTCCCTCTCCCCGCGAGAGATGAACTGGAGGCCACAATGATCACCAAGCGACGTTTCCTTCAGACCACAGCCTGCGCCGCAGCCGCGCTCGGCGCGCCGCGTGCCTTTGCGGTGAGCAACCCGTCCTATCCGTCGCGCAGCGTGAAGTGGGTGGTGCCCTATGCGCCGGGCGGCGCCACCGACGTGCTGTCGCGACTGATCTGCCAGCGCCTGTCCGACCGGCTCGGCCAGACCTTCATTGTCGAGAACAAGCCGGGCGCCGGCAGCAATATCGGCACGCAGGCTGTGATCACATCGGCACCCGACGGCTACACGCTGCTGCTGACATCGACCGCGAATGCCATCAATGCCTCGTTCGATCCGGCGCTGCCTTATGATTTCGCCAAGGGCATCGCGCCGGTCGCCGGCGTCGCACGCATCCCGCTGGTGCTGGTCGTCAACAACGATCTACCGGTGAAGAGCGTCGCCGATTTCATCGCCTACGCCAAGGCCAATCCCGGCAAGATGTCGATCGCCTCCTCGGGCATCGGCACCTCGCTGCATCTCTCCGGCGAGCTGTTCAAGTCGATGGCCGGCGTGCAGTTCACCCACGTACCCTATCGCGGCTCGGCGCCGGGATTGACCGATGTGATGAGCGGCCAGATCCAGGGCATGTTCGACAACGTCACCTCGTCCTTTGAGCTGGTGCGCGCCGGCAAGCTGCGCGCGCTCGGCGTCACCACGCGCGAGCGCTCGGAGATTCTGCTCGACGTGCCGCCGATCGCACAGACGCTTGCCGGCTACGAGACTTCATCATTCTACGGCGTCGGCGCCCCGCACGACACACCGCGCGAGATCGTCGACCTGCTCAATCGCGAGATCGACACGGCGCTCTCCGACACCGAGATCAAGGCCCGCATCGCCGAGCTCGGCGCGATCCCGCTGCACGGCAATGCCAACGAATTCGGCGGCATGCTGACCGCGGAAACAGATCGCTGGCGCAAGGTGGTGGAGCTGTCGGGGATCAAGAAGGAGTAGCGGCGGGCATCGCCATGGCGGCTGCTATTCGGCAATCTCCCTGATAACCCCGCGGTCCAGATTGCGGTTAAGACGCCGCAAGAGATCGCACAGCGTCGCGATTTCCGCTTCGCTGAAACCCTCGACCAGCTCCGCACGGCCGGCATGCAGCGCCTCGCGCAACGCCGGCGTCTTCGTCAGCGCCTTCCTTGTCAGCGAGATCAGGCTGCTGCGGCCGTCCTTGGGATCAGGCACGCGGCGGATCAGGCCATCGCGCTCCATGCGCGCAAGCGTCTGCGCCATCGAGGGCTGCTCGATCCGCGCCAGCCGGGCCAGGTCCCGCTGCGACATCGCATCGCCGTCGCGCAGCAAATAGAAGACCGGGAGCTGGCCGGCGCTGGCGCCGAATGGCTTCAGGCGGCGCTCGGCGAGGCGCATCAGCCCGCGCGACGCCATGTTGATGAGCGGCGCCGGCGTGTTGAACAACTCCCATTCATGGTCAGGTACGGCGCCCGGCTTGTCAGCCGCCACTGCGGCCGCGGCCTCCTTCTTCAAATCCACCATTGCATAGGCACCTATATTTAATATATAGGGACCTATATAATTGATTCTGAGGAGTCCGTCCATGGTCCAGCGTCCCCGTATCGCCATCATCGGCGCAGGTCCCGGCGGCCTGACGCTCGCCCGTATCCTCCATTGCGCCGGCATTGCCGCCTCCGTCTTCGAAAAGGAGGCGCATGCGCTTGAGCGGCCGCAGGGCGGTACCCTCGACCTGCACGCTGACGATGGCCAGCTCGCGCTGAAGCGCGCCGGTCTCGAGGCGGAATTTCGCCGCATCGCCCGCTACGAGGATCAAGGCAGCCGGCTCTATGACAAGCATGGCACGCTGCTGTTCGCCGACGACGACGCGACCGATTCCGACCGGCCCGAGGTGGATCGCACCGCGCTCAGGGAGATCTTGCTCGCATCCCTGCCGGGCGGTGCTGTCCGCTGGGGTCACGCACTGCGCGAGGTACATCCTGCAAGCGAAGGCACGTTCGCACTCCAGTTCGAGACCACGACTGAGGGGCCATTCGACCTCGTGGTCGGAGCCGATGGCACCTGGTCGCGCGTGCGTCCGCTGGTGTCGGCTTACGAGCCGCAATACACGGGCATCACTTTCATCGAATTTGGCATCGATGATGCGGACACGCGCCACCCCGCGCTCGCCGCGCTGGTCGGGCGCGGCAAGCTCGGAGCGGAGGGCGACGGGCGCGGCATGATCGTGCAGCGAAATGCCAACGCCCATCTCCGTGGCTACGCTATATTCCGCGTCCCAGCAGACTGGGCTGCGAGGACATTCGATTTCACGTCACCATATGCGGTCCGCACGCGGCTGATCGCCGAGTTTGCGGGATGGGCGCCAGAGCTGCTCGACATCATTCGCGCCAGCAACGACTCGCTGGCCGCGCGCTCGATCCATGCGCTGCCGGTCGGCCATCATTGGCCAAATCGGACCGGGCTGACGCTGCTCGGCGACGCCGCGCATGTCATGTCGCCCTTCGGTGGTGACGGCGTCAACATGGCGATGCTCGATGGCGCAGAGCTCGGCCGGCTTCTCATCGAGCACGACGACTGGCGCGTGGGGGTCAGCAGCTACGAGCGCGACATGTTCGTGCGCGTGATGGGTCCTGCCACCCACGCCGCCGAGGCGGTCGCGACTGAGCTCTCACATCTCGGGCCGGAGCTGTCCTTGCAACATATACAGGGCTACCTCGCCGCGCGCGCTGCTGGCGCCGCGGCCACAAATGGCCTTGGCTAACCGCTTCTCTTGTGATGCCAGCGCGGCGGCGGTGCATTCACGGGATAATAGGGATTGAGATCGCAGCTCGCGGCGCGGCCTGCGGCCGTGGCGTGACACTGCGGCAGCGATGTGAAGGAGCAGTCATACCACTCGCCACCGCCGCCGCTCGCGCCGGAATAGACGTGCATGCAGACGGGATAACGGAGATCGAAAGTCTGCGCATGTGACGGCGCCGCCGCGAGCAATGCACCGACGGTCACGATCAGGCCGAATGAGTGGCGCATGAAAATATCCCTGCGCGCGACATCACGGATCGCTAGTGCACCTTCTTGTGGTGCCGGCGCGGCGGCGGCGGTTCGTTGAAGGCGTAGTAGGGATTAACATCGCAGCTTGCAGAGCGGCCCGATGCCGAGGCCTGGCACTGCGGCAGGGACGTGAAGGAGCAGTCGAAATAGTCGCCACCACCGCCGAAGCCGCCGGGCCCGAAGATATGCATGCACACCGGATAGCGCGGATCATAGGTCTGGGCGCCAGCTGGCGCGGCAACGAACAGCGTGGCAATCGCGGTGAGGGTCAGGATCGGGAAACGCATGGAAACATCCTCGAATCGGTGGCGCCGGCGGCTCTGATGCCGACGGCTTCCTATGGCATAACACCAGGGCGGAGGCGACTGTTCCTGGAGACGGATGACGGCAAGGTGAGTGCGGTGCACCGCGGCGCTAGCCGCCGAGCCCCGCCAGCACCAGCCGGTTCAGCCTTGACGCAAAGGCAGCCGGATCTTCCGGCAACTCGCCATCCAGAATCTGCGCCTGTTCGAGCAGGAGCAGGCTGAGATCATCGACCGTCTTCGAGCCGGCCTGCGCCTTGGTGATCGCGGTGACCAACGAATGGCGCAAATTGATCTCCAAAATCGGCTTGGTGCGCATGCCGCGGTTCTGCTGCGCCAGGATGCGCTCGAGCTCGCGGCTCGGGCCCTGGCTGTCGGCGACGAGGCAGGAGGCGGAGCTGGTGAGGCGGGTCGACGCCTTGACGTCGCTGACGCGCTCGCCGAGCGCGGCCTTGATCACGGCAATCGTCGCGGCCTCGTCCGCCTCCGGCTCGTCCTTCTTCGCCTCGTCGGTCTCGTCGACGCGCGGGATCAGGTCGAGATTGAGATCGCCCTGGCTCAGCGACTTCAGCGGCTTGCCCTCGAAATCCGTCGGCATCGAGGTCCAGAACGCGTCAACGGGATCGGACAGCAGCAGCACCTCGATGCCGCGCGCGGTGGCCGCCTCCAGCCGCGGACTGGACTTCAGCCGCTCGATGCTGTCGCCGACGAGATAATAGATTTCGGTCTGGTTCGGCTTGAAATCGGCGATGACGTCCTTGAGTGACCGCTTCTCACCGGTCGTGGTGGTGAAGCGCGACAACGCGAGCAGCTTTTCGCGGCGCTCGAAATCCTCGTAGATACCTTCCTTCAGCACTGCGCCGAAGGCATCCCAGATCTTGGCAAAATTCTCGGCGTCCTTCTCGGCGAGGCTTTCGAGCTCGTTGACGACGCGGGTGGCCACGGCTTTGCGGATCTGCGCGAGCTGCGGATTGTTCTGGAGCATCTCACGCGAGATGTTGAGCGGAAGATCCTCGCTGTCGACCACGCCGCGGATGAAGCGCAGATAGCCCGGCAACAGATCGGCATCATCGGTGATGAAGACGCGCCGGACATAGAGTTTGACGCGACCCTTGCGCGAGGGCTCGAACAGGTCGAACGGCTTTGTCGACGGGGCGAACAGCAGCACGGCGTAGGAGTAGCGGCCCTCGGCACGGTAGTGCAGCGTCATCGCGGGATCGTCGAAGGCGGACGCGATCTGCTGATAGGCCTTCTTGTAGTCCTCGGCCGAAAGCTCGGATTTCGAGCGCTGCCACAGCGCACTCGCCGAATTGATCTGGCGCGGCTCGCCCTCTTCCGGCACGAGCTCGATGGGAAAGAGGATGTTGTCGGAATAGGCGCCGACGACGCGCTCGATCTCGTAGGTCTCGAGATATTTCTTGGCGTCGTCCTTCAGGTGCAGGACGATCTCGGTGCCGCGCGCCACGCGCGCCGCTTCCTCATCGCTCGCGCGCGCGATCTCGAAGCCGGAGCCGCCTTGGGAGCTCCAGGTCCAGACGTCGCTCTCGCCAGCGCGACGGCTGACCACGACGATCTTCTCGGCGACCATGAAGGCGGAATAGAAGCCGACGCCGAACTGGCCGATCAGGCCGAGGCCGTCCTTGGCCTCCTTCAGCTTCGACACGAACGCCTTGGTGCCGGAGCGGGCGATGGTGCCGAGATGGTCGATCAGCTCCTGCCGCTCCATGCCGATGCCGTTGTCGGCGATCGTGAGCGTCGTGGCCGTCTTGTTCGGGATGATGCGGATCTTGAGCGCGTCGCCCTCGCCCAGCAGGGCCGGATTGGCGATCGCCTCGTAGCGCAATTTGTCGCAGGCGTCCGAGGCGTTGGAGATAAGCTCGCGCAGGAAGATGTCGGTCTCCGAATAGACGGAGTGCACCATCAGGTGCAGCAGTTCGGAAACTTCGGCCTGGAAGGGCTGCGTATGGGCAGCCGTATCTGACGTCGTCATGCGTTTACCCGGTCAAAACGAAAGGGAGGAACCCGGGATATAACGCGATGGGATGGGGGATCAAGAGGATGTGAAGCACCGTCTGCTCCCGGCTTGCGGGAGAAGCGGTCTCACTTGGCTCCGACTTGGCTCCGAAATGCGGATCAGGTCACGCAACGGCCGGGCTGGAGCAGCTTTGCGACCTCGGTCAGGGAGCTGACCATCGGCTCGCAGGCAATCGTCGGCTTGTTGCGACCCTGCTTCTGCTGGTTCTGAAGGGCGATCGGCGGCTTGGCGTTGCCAGTTTCGATGACCGCGGGGACCCGCAGCAGCACTGACGTCGCGGCGAGATCGTTCAGCCGCATCGACACGGTCCGGGTCGGAACCGCCGCCTGCTTGAAGTCGGCGAGCCGATCGGCCTTGCCGGAACGATTGACGACATGGCCAGGCTTGTCGGGAACCGCCTGCCAGCGGTCGGAAAGATCATGGCCAAAGGCCAGCTGCACTGCGCCAAGCGTTGCGGCAACCGCGACGGCACCCAAAAATGCTTTGTGAATCTGTGACATGACTGTCGACCCCTCGCCCCATTGGCGATTGCGGGAACAACGCATGCAGAGGACCGGGAGTTCTCAAGAGTTAAGATCACTTAACCGTGTGCGAAAAAGATCGCAGGCCCCGCAAAAAATTTGCAACCACCGGGAACGACTTCCGCGTCCAGGAGTCATTTCGACAGCCGGCTATTCCCCCCTGCCCCATAAGCCGGCGACGTAGGGCGCGACTGTGGTGATGCCAGTCGCGCCTTACTTTTGTCTGGGGTTCACTTCGCCAGCCACTCCCGCCCCTCGCCATAGAGCTTTTCGACCTCGGGCCCGGTCAGGCCCGGCATGTCGCGCTTGACCTTGTAGCCGATCAATTCCTGGATGTAGGCGAGGTGGCGGTAGCCCTCGGGCAGCGCGGCCAGCGCCTGCGCATCGAGGCGGAGTGTCGCGGCGGGATCGACCGGATCGATCCGGTCCTTCTCGTAGATCGGCTGGCGGCGGACGATGCCCCACGCGCCTAGCCGCTTCTCCAGGAAATCGTAGAAACGTCCGGTGCAGACGACGTCGCAGAGCACGTCCCGCACAGGCGCCCGCTGCGAGATCGTCATCTTGGTCTGCGCGATGGCGCGCTCGCCGGAAAGGTCGATGCTGGTGCCACCGAGGAAATGCAGGATGCGCACACCCTTGGCAAAGCCCTCCTGGCTGACGCGGATGAAATCCCGCGCCGGCCCCTGAAACCAGGTGGCGGACATCCAACCTTCCTCGTGCCAGACGGTCGCAAACCGCTCCCAGTCGCCGGCATCGCGCCACACCACCCAGTTCTCGACGAGGTCGCGGATGGCGAGACGATCGAGGAGTTGCTGGTCCATGGGGCATGTCTCCGATTGAGGCGATGCACGAGGTATGAGCGGCGAATTCGATGGCCGTCAAGCTTGGCAAATGGTCCAGAAAAATCCGGCGCGCCTTGCAGCACGCCGGATCAGATCACTATCAGCCAAATGCTACGCCGCCGGCGCCTTCTTATGCCGCCGGTGCTTTGGGCGTGCGGTTGCGCGAGTTACGCTGGAAGAACAGCGCCTGGCTCGCCACCGCCGACACCATCGCGGGCTGGAACGGCTTTGAGATCAGGAAGGCCGGCTCCGGGCGTTCGCCGGTGAGGAAGCGCTCGGGATAGGCGGTGATGAACACCACCGGCACCTCGAAGGTGCGCAGCAGCTCGTTGACGGCGTCCAGGCCCGACGAGCCGTCGGCGAGCTGGATGTCGGCGAGGATCAGGCCGGGCCGCCTGTTCTTGGCGAGCGCCACCGCATCGGCGTGGGTGCGCGCGACGCCGACGACGTTGTGGCCGAGATTCTTCACCAGGCTTTCGAGGTCCATGGCGATGAAGGTCTCGTCCTCGATGATCAACACGTCGGTGGCGATCTCGGCCGCCATCTCGCGGCCGGCCGTGTCTGCAAACCGACGCGTCTCGGCGACGTCGGTGCCGAGGATGTAGCCGACTTCCTCTTCCGAAAATCCCTCGAGCGAAAGCAGCAGGAACGCCTGCCGCGGCAGCGGCGTGATGTTCGACAACCGCCGCTCGGGCGGCATCGGCAAGGTCGCCACTTCGGCATCGTCGTTGACGGAGACCGAATTCCAGATCTGGGTGAACAATCGAAACAGGCCGGCCCGCGGTCCATGGCTCTCATCGAGCACGGAGGGATCTCCGAGCATCGCTTCCAACATGGCTGCGACATAGGCGTCACCGGAGGCCTGGTTGCCCGTCAGGGCGCGCGCATACCGGCGCAACAACGGCAAGTGCTCAGCAACAAGCTGCGAACGGGACATCCCCACTCCATTCATTTCGGGCCAAACTTTAAAAATCAGGAACTGCGAGGGGAGGCCCGGGTTCCCCTACTGGAGCTGAATACGCGTCAGGATAAGAAAAGTTCCCCCGACCCGGGAACTTTTTGTCGAACCTGGAATTGAACTCATCCAGGGAACGGCTCCCGGTTGAGAAAACTTCTCGATTTTGCAGTCACTTAACTCGGGAAAACGTGGAACAGGTCATGAAAGATCTCAAGTCTCAAGCCAGCAAAAGCACGACCCCCGGCAAGGGAGGGCTAACTCCGGAGATCCAATCCCGGATCGGCCATCAGCTCCGCGCCATGTACGACGATGTCGTGCGGCAGGGGGTTCCAGACCGGTTCGCGGAACTTATCAAGAAGCTGGATGCGCCGGGAGGCGGATCTCAGAACGAGAATGGGGCTGGGGGCTCCAACGACAACAATGGGAGGGATTAATGCCTCTCACGAACTCCTTGCGTGACGACATCCTGGCGGCCGTGCCGAGTCTGCGCGCGTTCGCCATCTCACTGAGCGGCAATGCCGACCGTGCCGACGATCTGGTGCAGGAGACGCTGCTGCGCGCGCTCGCCAACATCGACTCGTTCCAGCCCGGCTCCAACCTGCCGGCGTGGCTGTTCACGATCCTGCGCAACCTGTTCCGCTCCGACTATCGCAAGCGGCGGCGCGAGGTCGAGGATGCCGAGGGCAACTACGCCAAGACGCTGAAGACGCAGCCCTCGCAGAATGCCCATCTCGAGTTCGAAGAGTTTCGCGTCGCGCTCGAGAAGCTTCCGCAGGACCAGCGCGAAGCCTTGATCCTGGTTGGCGCCTCCGGCTTCTCCTATGAGGACGCAGCCTCGATCTGCGGCTGTGCGGTCGGCACCATCAAGAGCCGCGTCAATCGCGCCCGCTCCAAGCTCGCCGCGCTGCTCTATGTCGACGGCGCCGAGGATTTCGGGCCCGACGAGACCGTGCGCGCCGTGATCGGCGGCAGCGGCGGATAGCGACAGGCCGTCATCGGACCCAAACGACAGCTGTGAAGGCGGCCGTTCACACGGCCGTCTTCACACGTGTTGCTGACCTCACTCCTCGACGAACGTCACCGTGTCGGCGACGCTCGCGCGCGAGGTGCGGTAGCTGTTGACCTTGTGGGCGTTGTCGGCATAGCCGAACGAGATGCCGCAGACGACGCGGCGATCATCGGGCAGATTGAAGTGGCGGCGGATCAGGCCGGAGTGACGCGCGAGTGCTGCCTGCGGAATGGTGCCGAGCCCGAGCGCCTGCGCGGCCAGCATGAAATTCGAGACATAGGCGCCGCAATCGATCGCACCGTAGATGCCGAGCGGCTCGTTGGTGTGAATGATCGCCACGTGCGGCGCGCCGAAGAAATTGTAGTTCTCCAGCGCCTGTTTTGCGTAGGCGCTTCTGTCGCCTCTGATAATGCCGAGCGTGTTGTAGAGCTGAAAGCCGCTTTCGCGGCGGCGTTCGAGATAAGCGCCGAGATATTCGCGCGGCGGGGTGAAATCATAATCGTCGCCGAGCCCGCTAGAGGCCTCCTTGTAGATCAGCTTGCGGAAGCGCTCCTTGGCCTCGCCACTGGCGATGACGATTTGCCAGGGCTGGCTGTTGCACCATGACGCGGTGCGCTGCGCGGTGGTCAGCACATGCTCGATGGTCGCGCGGTCGACTTCCTTGGGCAGGAACGCGCGGACGGAGTAGCGCTCGTTGAGGAGCTCTTCGAGCACACCGATGCGGTTATTCTGATTCACTGATGCGTCCATGAACTAGCTCGCTCTTCGTAGGGTGGGTAAAGGCGCGATAGCGCCGTGCCCACCGACAGACTTACCCCGGCGCATCTGCATATGGTGGGCACGCTTCGCTTTGCCCACCCTACAAGATGCAGCGAGGCGCGACATCAACGCCCCTTCGTCGGAATCTTGTTGTACGGCACATCCTTGTCGACACGAATATCGCCGGGCAGACCCAGCACGCGTTCGGCGATGATGTTGCGCAAGATCTCATCGGTGCCGCCGGCGATGCGCATCGAGGGCGAGGACAACAGCATCTGCTGGAACTGGCCCTGCACCGTCTCCTCGTCCGTGCCGGTGAGAACACCGGCCGCGCCCTGGAGGTCCATGGCGTAGGTCGCGATGTCCTGGAGCATCATGCCCGACACCAGCTTGCCGATGGAGTTTTCCGGACCCGGCCGCTCGCCCTTGGACAGGGACGATATTGCGCGGTAGCTCGTGTACTTCAATCCGCTCGACTTCACCGCCCAGTTCGCAAGCTTCGAGCGCACAGCCGGATCGTCGATGGCGAGCCCGTCCTCCAGCATCAAATTGGAGCAGAACTCGAACATTTCAGGGACGCCGGTCGCGAGCCGCGAGCCGATCGACATGCGCTCATTCATCAGCGTCGTCAGCGAGACGCTCCAGCCCTCGCCGACGGCGCCAAGACGCTGGCTGTCCGGGATCACGACGTCGGTGAAATAGACCTCGTTGAACTCCTGCATGCCGTTGGCCTGTTTGATCGGCCGCACCTCGACACCCGGGCTTTTCATGTCCAGGAAGAACATGGTGAGGCCCTTGTGCTTGGGCACATTCGGATCGGTGCGCGCGATCAGGAGGCCGAAGTCGGAATAATGCGCGCCCGAGGTCCAGATCTTCTGGCCGTTGACGACCCAGCTGTCGCCCTTCTTCTCCGCGCGCGTTCGGAGCCCTGCGACGTCAGAGCCGGCGGACGGTTCGGAGAAGAGCTGGCACCAGATCTCTTCACCCGAAGCAAGCTTCGGCAAACGACGACGCTTGGCGTCTTCGCTGCCCCAGGCCATCACGGTCGGGCCGCACATGCCTTCGCCGATCTGGAACGGCTGCGTCAGCTTGCCATAGACGCCCTCCTCCTGCTGCCAGATCACGCGCTCGATTGGCGTGGCGCCGCGGCCGCCATATTCCTTCGGCCAGTGCAGGCAGGCCCAGCCGCCTTCAGCCTTCTTCTTCTGCCAGGCCTTGCCGACATCGACGATGTCGTGCTTGGCAAGACGGATCCGGCCGAGCGAGGATTTTGACAGCTCCTGCTCGAATTCCTTCGGCGCGTTGGAGGCAACCCATTTGCGCGCGGTCTCGCGGAATGCGGCTTCCTGCGGCGTATCGTCGAAATTCATGGCGGACCTCTACCCTCTTCCCTTCGTCGGGATCTTGTTGAACGGCACGTCCTTGTCGACACGGATATCGCCGGGTAGGCCCAAGACTCGCTCGGCGATGATGTTGCGCATGATCTCGTCGGTGCCGCCTTCGACGCGGGTGCCCGGCGCACGCAGCAGCATCGCCTGGAAACGGCCGGCGAGCTCGGCATCCTCGCCGCTAATCACGCCGGCGGCGCCCTGCAAGTCCAGCGCGTAGGTCGCGACGTCCTGGATCATCGAGCCCGCGACAAGCTTGCCGATGGAGTTTTCCGGACCCGGCCGCTCGCCCTTCGACAGCGCCGAGATCGCGCGCATGCTGGTGTATTTGAGCCCGTTCGCCTTCACCGCCCAGTTTGCCAGCTTCGAGCGGACTGCACGGTCTTCGATCGCCGGGCCATCATCGAGCACCAGGCTCGAACAATATTCAAACAGCTCAGGGAAGCCGGTCGAGACGGCCGCGCCGATCGCGCTGCGCTCATTCATCAGCGTGGTCAGCGAGACGTTCCAGCCGTCACCGACCTCGCCGAGGCGCTGGTGGTCGGGGATACGCACATTAGTGAAATAGACCTCGTTGAAGTCGGAGGCGCCGCTCGCCTGTTTGATCGGCCGCACCTCGACGCCCGGGCTCTTCATGTCCAGGAAGAACATGGTGAGGCCCTTGTGCTTGGGCACGGTTGGATCGGTGCGGGTCAGAAGGATGCCATAGTCGGAATAATGCGCACCCGACGTCCAGATCTTCTGGCCGTTGATGACCCAGTCGTCGCCGTCCTTTTCCGCGCGCGTGCGCAGGCCCGCGACGTCGGAGCCGCCGGCCGGCTCGGAGAACAACTGGCACCAGACCTTCTCACCGGAGGCGAGCGGCGGCAGATAGGTCCGCTTATGCTCTTCGCGCGCGAACGCCATCATGGTCGGCCCGCACATGCCGTGGCCGATGATGAACATGCGCGACAGCTGGCCGAACGGCCCCTCTTCCTGCTGCCAGATCACGCGCTCGATCGGCGATGAGCCGCGACCGCCGTAATCCTTGGGCCAATGCAGGCAGGCCCAGCCGGCGTCAGCCTTCTTCTTCTGCCAGGCTTTTGCGACTTCCAGGATATTGGCGTTCTTGAGCTGGGTGCGGCCGAGCGAGGATTTGCGCAGCTCCTCTTCGTATTGCTTGGGCGCGTTCGCCGCGATCCAGGCGCGGGCGGTGGCGCGAAATTCGGCTTCCTGCGAGGTGTCGTCGAAGTTCATGACATTGTCCTTCGCTTACGCCGCGTTCTTCTTGCGCATGTGGTCGATCAACTGATCTTCCCAATAGGACAGGCTGCCAAGCCCGAGCGCCATCGCGTTGGCGCGGCGGTAGTACATGTGGCAGTCGAATTCCCAGGTGAAACCCATGCCGCCGTGAACCTGGATGTTGTTCTTGGCGCAGTGCTGGAACGCCTGCGTCGCGCTGATGCGCGCGGCAGCTGCCGCTTCCGGCAACTCGGACGCGTTGGTCGAGAGCGCCCAGGCGCCGTAATAGCTGTTGGAGCGCGCCAGCGTCGCCGACACGTACATGTCCGCGAGCATGTGCTTCACCGCCTGGAACGAGCCGATCTGGCGGCCGAAGGCGATGCGGTCCAGCGCGTAGTCGCGGCCCATCTCCAGGGCGCGATCGGAGCCGCCGACCTGCTCGAAGGCGCACAGCACCGCGGCGCGGTCGAGCACTTGAGTCAGGATGCTCCAGCCTTCGCCGGCTGCACCCAGTGGTTCGGCCTTGCAATCGGTGAAGGTGATCTCGGCCTGTCCGCGGGTCGGATCGAGATTGGTGAGACTCTTCACCTCGACGCCGCCAGCCTTGAGGTCGACCAGGAACAGCGAGATGTCGCTGTCACGGCCGCCCGATCCCGTGCGCGCGGCGACCACCGCGAAATTGGCAATCGCGCCATCCGCGACCGGCTTCTTGACGCCGTTAAGTACACCGCCAGCCGCGGCAAGCTTGACCTTCTTCGGCGACGGATTGCCCTTGCCTTCGAACAACGCCAGCGTGCCGATCGCCTCACCCGAGGCAATCGCCGGCAGCCACTTCTTCTTCTGTGCGTCGCTGCCGGCGATCAGCAGTGCTTCGGCGGCGAGATAGACGGTCGAGGAAAACGGCACCGGCGCGTTGGCACGGCCCATCTCCTCCGCGATCACGCAAAGCTCGAGATGACCGGCGCCCGCGCCGCCAAACTCCTCGGGGATCGCCACGCCGAGAAAACCCATCTCGGCGAGGCCCTTCCACAACTCCTTGTCATAGAGCGCCTTGCCGTCGAGGACGACGCGCACCGCCTTGGGCGAGCATTTTTCGGTGAGGAATTTGCGCGCCTGATCGCGGAGCTGCTTCTGGTCGTCGGAGAAATCGAAGTTCATGGCGCGTGTCCGTTGTGATGATGTCGATTAATTGAGAACGATGACGTCCTGGTCCGGCTTATCGGCATAGAGCCGCTCCACCTGCGCGGCGCGGCGTTCGAGGCCGGCGCGCTGATTGATGTAGCCCTTGTCGGTGAGTTCGTTGCCGTCGATCGAGGGCGGCTCGGCCATCAGCGTGGCGCGCACAATGATGCGGCTGCTGGCGCCTTCGCATGCTTTGTTATGAGCTTCCAGCCCGCGTTTGAAACACACGATCACCTCGGGGTGCTTCACCGCATCCTCAAAACTCAGATCGGGATTACCGACGAACTGGCGGCAGGCATGCAGGTTCGGCCAAGCAAGCAGACCGATAAAGGGAAGATCCTGTCCCGCGACCAGCGCATCATGCACCACGGGCGTCGCAGCCGCGATGGCGTCGGTGCGCAGCGAGCCAACATGCACGAAGGTGCCGGTGGTGAGTTTGAAGTCCTCCACGACACGGCCGGCGAAGATGATGCCCTTCACGGGATCCGCATCGTCGACGAAAATGCCGGCGTCGCCGATGCAGTAATAGCCCTCCTCGTCGAACATCTTCTTTGTCAGATCAGGCTGGCCGAAATAGCCGGGCGTGACGTTGACGCCGCGCAGGCGCAGCTCGTATTTCGAACCGCACGGCACCATCTTCAACTCGACGCCGGGGAACGGCAGACCGATCAGGCCGACACGCTCGGTGTCCCAATAGGTGCCTGTCGAGGTCGGCGCGGTCTCGGTCGAACCCCAGCCGGTGTAGAACACGATGCGTTCACCGGTGGTCTTGACGGCCAGCGCCTGCATGCGGTCGTAGAGATCGTCCGGCAGCCGTGCGCCGCCATAGGCCATGATCGAGAGGTTCTTGAAGAAGGAGCGGCACAGCGCATCGTCCTTCTCCATCGCCGCCGCAAGCGCGGCATAGCCGGCCGGCACATTGGCGTAATAGGTCGGCGAGATCTCGCGAAGGTTCTTGATGGTCTCTTCGAGCTGGCCCGGCATCGGCCGGCCGTCGTCGATATAGAGCGTGCCGCCATCGACCAGCACCGGATGGAACGCGGCATTGCCGCCCATGGTGTGATTCCACGGCATCCAGTCGAGCACGGTGGCCAGCGGTCCGCCCGCGGTGCGCGGCCGCACCTGCATCATCTGCGCCGCGTTGGCGCACATCATCTCCTGCGTGTTGATGACAGCCTTGGGCATGCCGGTCGAACCGGAGGTAAACAGCAGCTTGCCGACGGTGTCGGGCGTGATTTTTGCGATCGACGCTTCGACATCGGACGTCACGGGCGTGGCCGCGAGCTCGGCGAAGCTGACGCTCTTGATGCCGTCACAGGACCGCACCACGTGAACGACGGTGACGCCGGTGAGATCGAGGGCCTTCAATGCTTTCTCGAAGATCGAGCCATCCTGCACCATCACGACGGCCGGCTTGATCAGGTTGAACAGATACCTCAGCTTGACGTGGTCGTGGCTCATCAGCGAGTAGGCCGGCGACACCGGTGCCGCCGGCGAACGCGCCTGCATCGCGGCCTGCGTCATCAACGCGTGCTCGATGGAGTTGCCGGAGAGGATCGCGACCGGGCGGCCGTCAAGCTTGAGATTCAGCAGCGCCTGCGTCAGCGCATCGACGGTACCCTTGGCTTCGCCGTAGGAGACCTTGCGCCATTCGCGGTTCGGACCGCCGCGCTGCGCGAGCCAGATGCGCTCGGGTGCCTCCTTCGCCCATTTCGCCAGCGAAGCCGGAAGATGCTTCTCGTAAGCCTGCAAGGGAATGCGCGACTTCAGCACCACCGTGCCGTCGGCGCGGCGCTCGACGTCGATGTCGCGCGCCAACCACTCGACCTTGCGAAAGGCGGGCTTTGTCATCACCGCCGCCGCATTCCCACTCATTTTGCGTCTCCCGGAATTTCTTGTCCTTTGCGGATCTTCGTCGTTTCAGCGCCTGATATAGACAGGCTTTCGCTTCTCAAGGAAGGCCCTGATGCCTTCTGAGAATTCCTCGGAGCGGCTGCACAGGACCTGATTGCGGTCTTCCATCGCGATGACAGCCTCCAGCGATCCGGCATCGACGCTCATGTTGAGACATTCTTTTGACAGACGCAGGCCCACGGGCGAGGCCGTGATCATCGCATCGACATAAGGCTCGGCGGCCGCATCGAGCTTGTCCTCATCGACGACTTCCGAGACGAGACCGACTGCAAGCGCACGCTCGGCCCCGATGAAACGTCCCGTCAGGATCAGCTCGGAGGCCACCGACACTCCGACGAGCCGCGGCAGAAAATAGCTGGTGCCGATGTCGCAGCCGCCAAGCCCAAGCTTGATGAAGGCGCAGTTCATCCGCGCCGACTTCGTTGCGATGCGGATGTCGGCGGCGAGCGCTAACGCAAAGCCGCCGCCGGCCGCCGCGCCCTGCACCAGCGCCAGGATCGGCTGCGGACAGCGCCGCATCAGCATCACGATGTCGGCGATGCGCCGCTGCGAGTCGAGCGACTCGGTGACACCGGGCGGCTCCTGCTGCCCGGCGCGCCGCTGCATCGCGGCCTTGAGATCGAGCCCTGCGCAGAAATTCTTGCCGGCGCCCTTCAGCACGACGACACGCGTATCGCGGTTGCGCTGGAGGCCCTGGAAATAAACGTTCAGCGCATCGATCAGCGCAGGATCAAGCGCGTTGAGGCTCTCGGGGCGATTGAGCGTCACGGTGTCGACGCCGTCGTTATGCTCGATCAGCAGCGGTTGGGACATGGGAGCCTCGTGCTAGCCGCGGTCGCGGCGCCGATTGCTGCGCCCTCTCCCCTTGTGGGAGAGGGCGTGTACGTCGCTAGCCACATACTCGCTTGGGTGAGGGGTCTGTCTCCGCGGATGCAAACCCCTCATCCGGCGCTTCGCGCCACCTTCTCCCACAGGGGGAGAAGGAAGAGCCTACCGCGGCGCCATACGGATCGCGCCGTCGAGACGGATGGTCTCGCCATTCAGCATCGCATTCTCGACGATGTGCACCGCGAGCGAACCATATTCATTGGCGTCGCCGAGGCGCGCCGGATGCGGCACCTGGGCACCGAGGCTCTTGCGGGCCTCTTCGTTCAAGCCCATCAGCAGCGGCGTCAGGAACAGGCCCGGCGCGATGGTGTTGACGCGGATTTTCTGGCTGGAGAGATCGCGCGCGGCCGGCAGCGTGAGGCCGACGACACCGCCCTTCGACGCCGCATAGGCGATCTGGCCGATCTGGCCCTCATAAGCTGCGACCGACGCCGTGTTGATGATGACACCGCGCTCTTCACCGATCGGCTCGATCGTGACCAGACGCTCCGCAAACAGCCGCAGGCAATTGAAGGTGCCGATCAGATTGACATTGATGATTCGCGCGAACTTGGCCAGCGGATAGACACCGTCCTTGCCGACGATGCGCTGCGAGCCGCCGATGCCGGCGCAGTTCATCAGCACACGTGCGACGCCGTGCGCGGCTTCCGCTTTCGCAATCGCAGCCTTGATGCCGTCCTCATCGGTGACGTCGGCATGGAGGGCAACGCCCTTCACTTCGGCAGCAACCTTCTCGGCATTTTCCCTGCTCTGGTCGATCACGCCGATCTTGGCGCCCTTGGCGGCCATGGCGCGGGCGGTCGCGGCACCGAGGCCCGAGCCACCGCCGGTGATGAGAACGGCAACGTCTTTCAACTGCATCGTAAGCTACCTTTCCTTGGGCGTTTCTTCTCTAGACTTGAGAGCGTCGGCCGGATTATCCGGCCGCGGCGGCTTCCTCGACTTGCGTGAGGATGCCGCCGCAGATGAGCGTTTCCATATGCTTGATATATTGCCGGCAGACTTCGTCGGTGACCGGGCCGACGCCGGTCGCGCGAGACATCGCGTGCCGGCCGAAGAAGAGGTGATCGCAAGCGCCGATCAGGCTGGTGTAGAACAGCACCGGATCTGTCGCGCGAAACTCGCCGCGGCTGACGCCTTCGGCGAGCAGGCGGCGGTGGAAATCCAAGAGCGGCGCCACGAAGAATTTCGAGACCTCGTCGGCAGAGCCCGCAACGCTCTCATGCAGGAGATAATGGATCAGCCGGTTCATGTAGGGAAACCGGTGATAGGCGCGGATGATGCCGCCGATATGCAGCTTCAGCTTCGCGGTCGGCGTGATCGGCTGGGCCAGCAGATATTCGAGGTTGGACAGCTCCGTCCCCGCGTCGCGCTCGAGCAGCGCCAACAGCAGGCCGTCCTTGTTGCCGAAATGATATTTGACCAGCGCGGCGTTGGCGCCGGATTTTTGCGCGATATCGCTCAGCGAGATCTCGATCGAGGAGCGTTCGATCATCAGCTCACTCGCGGCCACGAGCAATTTCTCTGCCGTGGAATTCTTTCCGCTGGGGAGCCTGTTCGGTACGCTGGTAGTCACGGAGATCCCTGATGTGCGCCTCAAGAGGCGCGCAGATAAGCCCAAGCAGCGCCTCCCCACAAGAGTTAATTGATCGATTGACTAAACGATCGGCCACCTCTTAAATCCGTGCCGACAACCCAATTCGATACAGAACAATCCAGGGAGAGACCGAAATGGCCGAGGCTTACATCGTCGCCGCTGCGCGTACCGCCGGCGGGCGCAAGGGGGGCCGCCTCGCCGGCTGGCATCCGGCCGATCTCGCCGCAAAGGTGCTGGACGAGCTGGTCGATCGCACCAAGGTCGATCCGGCCCTGGTCGAGGACGTGATCATGGGTTGCGTCATGCAGGTCGGCGAGCAGTCCAACAACGTCGCGCGCAACGCGATCATGGCGTCGAAGCTGCCCGAGAGCGTGCCGGGCACGTCGATCGATCGTCAGTGCGGCTCCTCGCAGCAGGCGCTGCACTTTGCAGCCCAGGCCGTGATGTCCGGCACGATGGACGTGGTGATTGCCGCCGGCGTGGAATCGATGACGCGCGTGCCGATGGGCCTGTCCTCGCAACTTCCGGCCAAGAACGGCTTTGGCAATTACAAGAGCGCGGGCATCGAGCACCGCTATCCGAACATCGTGTTCAGCCAGTTCACCGGCGCGGAGATGATGGCCGAGAAGTACGGCCTCTCCAAGAACGAGCTCGACGAATACTCCTACAACAGCCACCAGCGCGCGATCGCGGCAACCCAGGCTGGTCACTTCAAGAAGGAGATCGTGCCGCTCGAGATCACCCGCGCCGACGGCTCCAAGGACACCCACAATATCGACGAAGGCATCCGCTTCGACGCCACGCTCGACGGCATCAAGGGTGTCAAGCTGATCGCCGAGAACGGCAAGCTCTCCGCGGCCAGCGCCAGCCAGATCTGCGACGGCGCCTCCGGCGTCATGGTGGTCAACGAGCGCGGGTTGAAGCAGCTCGGCGTGAAGCCGCTCGCGCGCATTCATCACATGACCATGATGGGCGGCGATCCCGTGATCATGCTCGACGCACCGCTCCACGCCACCAAGCGCGCACTGGAGAAGGCCGGCATGAAGGTCGACGATATCGACCTATTCGAGGTCAACGAGGCGTTCGCCTCGGTGCCGACCGCGTGGCTCAAGACCACCGGCGCCGATCCGGAACGTCTCAACGTCAACGGCGGCGCCATCGCGCTCGGCCATCCCCTCGGCGGCTCCGGCACCAAGCTGATGACGACGCTGGTGCACGCACTGCAGCAGCGCGGCAAGCGCTATGGCCTTCAGACCATGTGCGAAGGCGGCGGCATGGCGAACGTGACGATCGTGGAGCGGCTGTAAGCTGTTGCCTCGTTAAAGGTGTCGTCCCGGCGAAGGCCGGGACCCATAACCACAGGAGTGCGTGGTTAGGGCAAACTGGGACGACATCGCATTTTAACAATCTAGTTTGGTGGTTATGGATCCCGGCCCCCCGTGCGCAATTGCGCACTAGGCCGGGATGACACCTTCTTTGTTGCGAGACTTGCACTTATGACTCATCCGTCCGTCTACGCAAAAACCACGCCCGACAAGATCGCCTACCAGATGGCCTCCACCGGCAAGGCGATCACCTATCGCGAGCTCGATGAGCTCTCGAACCAGGGCGCAAACCTGTTCCGCTCGCTCGGCCTCAAAGCCGGCGACCATATCGCGCTGCTGATGGAGAACCGCCTCGCCTTCATGGAAATCTGTTGGGCCGCGCAGCGCAGCGGGCTCTATTACACTGCGATCAGCCGCTATTTGAAGCAGGACGAGATCGACTACATCATCGCCGATTGCGGCGCCAAGGTCGTGATCACCACGCCGAAATGCGCCGACCAGATCAAGGGCCTGATCAAAGGCACGCCGAACGAACCGATCTTCTACATGGTCGACGATCCCCTGCCCGGCTTCCGCTCCTACGACAAGGAAGCAGCGGCGCAACCGACCACACCGGTCGCGGACGAGGTCGCAGGCTACGACATGCTGTATTCGTCAGGCACGACCGGCCGACCCAAGGGCATCAAGAAAGCCTTCGAGGGCAACAAGATCGACGTGCCAAACGCCTTCCTCCGCGTGCTCTGCGCCGACATGTGCGGCATGAATTCGGAGAGCACATATCTCTCGCCCGCGCTGCTCTATCACGCGGCTCCCTTGCGCTTCAACATGATGGCGATCGTGCTCGGCGGCACCTCCATCATCATGGAGCATTTTGACGCCGAAGAGTTTTTGAAGCTCGTCGAGACGTATAAGATCACGCAGTCGCAGCTGGTGCCGACGATGTTCGTGCGCATGCTGAAGCTGCCGGACGAGGTCCGCACGAAGTACAACGTCTCGACGCTGAAAGGCGCGATCCACGCCGCTGCGCCCTGCCCGGTCGACGTCAAGGCAAAGATGATCGAATGGTGGGGACCGATCCTGATCGAGTATTACGCGGGCTCAGAGGGCAACGGTGTCACCGTCTGCAACTCGCAGCAATGGCTGGAGCATCGCGGCAGCGTCGGCCGGGCCGTGGTCGGCAAGATCAAGATTCTGGACGAGAACGACGAGGAGCAGCCGCTAGGTGAAATCGGCACGGTGTACTTCGCCGACGCGCCGGCGTTCACCTATCACAACGATCCCGAGAAGACGAAGAAGGCCTACAACGCAAAAGGCTGGTCGACGCTCGGCGACGTCGGCTATCTCGACAGGGACGGCTTCCTCTTCCTCACCGACCGCAAGTCCTACATGATCATCTCCGGCGGCGTGAACATCTACCCGCAGGAGACCGAGGACGTGCTCATCACCCATCCGGAAGTGGCCGACGTCGCCGTGTTCGGCGTGCCGAACGAGGAAATGGGCGAAGAGGTGAAGGCGGTGGTCCAGCCGCACGACCCGAAGCGCGCCGGCAAGGCGCTCGAAGCCGATTTGATCGCCTTCTGCAAGAGCCGCCTCTCCGGCATCAAGTGCCCGCGTTCGGTCGATTTCGAAGCCGAGTTGCCGCGCACGCCGACCGGCAAGCTGGTGAAGCGACATCTGCGCGACAGATATTGGCCGAAGACGGCGGCGAAGATTTAGCGCTCAAGACTCAATCAAACAAACTTGGCGTGTGGTTCACCAACGCGCCCTCGATCTCGAGCATCTTCAGCTTCGTCACCACGCCGCCATTCGCCGAGAACCCGCCGGGCTTGTTGCCGGCCGCCAGCACGCGGTGGCAGGGCACCACGATCGGGCACGGGTTGTGCCCGAGCGCCTGGCCGACATCGCGCGACAGCTGGACACCGCCGAGGCGCTTGGCAATGTCGCCATAGGTCATGGTCTTGCCGGGCGGGATGGTACGGGCGATCTCGTAGACGCCGCGGTTGAAGTCGGGCACTCCATCGAGATCGAGCGGGATGTCGATGAGGTCATCCGGCTCGCCCGCAAGCATCTTCACGATGCGGTCGATCGCCTCTCGCACCTCGGCCGTGGGCTCCGCCTCGCTGGCCTCGGCATGGCGCTGGGTGATGCGGGTGCGGATCTTCTGCTCGCCGCCCATCGGCAGCTGCACGCCGTTGATGCCGCGCGGGCCCCAGGCGATGGCGCACAGGCCAATCTTGGTCTCGAACAGGACAAAATGCTGGTCTGTCATGGCTCAGTTCCTGGCTTGCGTCCCCGTCGCATGCCCCCAATGTGATCTCAGGCCAAATGTAGGCTTGGAAATAGTTGCGATCCACCCGGTTTCCGGGAATCTTGCACAGGAGTTCCGCCTCCCCTTCTCGCGAGCCCAGAATGCAAAGCCTCCACGTCAACGGTTGCGACATGCCCTATCTCGACGTGGGCGAGGACAAGGGCGGCCCGCCGCTGGTCTGTGTGCACGGCTCGCTCAACGACTTCCGCGTCTGGGGCTGCGTGCTCGGACCGCTGACACAGCGGCATCGGATCATCAGCGTCAGCCTGCGCCACTTCTTCCCGGAGCGCTGGGACGGCATCGGGGACACCTATTCGATTGCGCAGCACGTCGACGACGTCATCGCCTTCATCGAGACACTCGACCTCGGCCCGGTCGATTTGATGGGCCATTCCCGCGGTGGGCATATCTGCTTCCGTGTGGCGCAGCGGCGGCCGGAACTGTTGCGGCGGCTGGTCCTGGCCGAGCCCGGCGGCGAGCTCGATGCGAGCCTCGATCCCGACTATGCCGGCGGCCCCTCGCCGCTGCTGGCGCGCTTCACGGCGTCCGCCGAGAAGATCGCAGCCGGCGATGTCGATGGCGGCCTGGCCGTGTTCGTGGATACGCTGGAGGGACCCGGCACCTGGCCGCGGCTGCCGGCGATGGTGAAGCAGAACCTTCGCGACAACGCTTATACGCTGATCGGCCAGGTCCGCGACAATCGCCCGCCGTTCTCGAAGGCGGATGCGGAGCAGATCAAGATGCCGACGCTGTTCATCCTGGGCGCGCGGACCAAGGGCCTGCTGCCGAAAGTGCTGCATGCGCTCGCTGCGCACGTGCCTTATTCGAAGACGGCGATCATCCCGAACGCGACGCATCCGATGTTCGAGCAGGCGCCGCAAAAATACTCTGAAGTGGTCCTGGATTTTCTGGCGGGCTGAGCATGCAGACATTTCGCGTCAACGGTTACGACATGGCCTATCTCGAAGTCGGAGACGGCCCGCCACTGGTCTGCGTGCACGGCACGCTTGGCGATTTCCGCACCTGGTACTCCGTGCTCGGCCCGCTGTCGAAGGCGCATCGGGTGATCTCGGTCAGCCTGCGGCATTTCTTTCCCGAGCACTGGGACGCCGTCGGCGACGACTACAAGATGGCGCAACACGTCGCTGACGTGATCGCGTTCATCGAGCAGGTGACGCCTGGGCCGGTCGACTTGATGGGCCATTCGCGCGGCGGCCACATCGCGTTTCGCGTGGCACAAGCGCGGCCTGATCTGTTGCGCAAGCTGGTGCTGGCCGAACCCGGCGGCGATCTCGATGCCAGCCTGCCGATCCCCGCAGGCACACCCGCGCATCCACCCTTGGCCGCGCGCACCGCGCGCTCGGTCGAGATGATCCGCGCCGGCGACATCGAGGGCGCGCTGCAAAACTTCTACGAAGGCATCGAAGGCGATGGCTCGTGGCGGCGCGTGCCGGCCGCCGCAAAGCAGCAGTTGCGCGACAACGCCATCACCTTCCTCGGCCAGATCAACGAGCAGCGAAAGCCCTACACGCTCGCTGACGCGCAGGCGATCAGGACGCCGACGCTGCTGATCGGCGGCGGCGCAACCACCGGCAGCCTGTCGGTGATGTGGCGCGTGCTGGCCGAGCACGTTGTCGGCGCCAAGACGGCGGTGATTGCGAATGCCGGGCACTGGATGTTCGAACAGGCGCCGCTGGAATATGGCGAGGCGGTGAGCGCGTTTCTGGCGGACTAGGCGAGACGCATTTTCTCGAAAACAACCCCATGCACAGTAGACGGCCCAAGTAATATCAACAGCTTAGCAGACCCTCGAACGGCGAGGCGCGCGGTATCCAAGTAGTGCTTGACGCCCTCACCCACCCGCCGTATTTTCGAATACAGAATTCCGTATTCCATTTTCGAGTTTTGTTGGAGCTGCCGGCGTGATCCCTCTCGACCCGCTCCCGAACCTGATCGACCAAGTCTATGCACGGATCCTGGAGGCGATCACCGATCGCACGCTTCAGCCCGGCCAGCGCATCCGGCAGAACGAGCTCGCCGACAAGCTCGGCGTGTCGCGCCAGCCGGTGTCGCATGCGCTGCATCTGTTGCACCGGCAGGGCCTCGTGGCCGAGAGCGGCCGGCGCGGCTTTGAAGTCACCCAGCTTGATCCCTCCCGCATCCGCCAGCTCTACGAGGTGCGCGGCGCGATCGATGCGCTGGCCGCACGGCTCGCAGCGATGCGTGCCGCAAGCGATGCAGCGGGACGCGCGCGGCTCGAGGCGGCGCTCAGTGCCGGCCGCCGCATCGACCGCAAGACGACGCTCACCGAACTCATCACGCTCGACGTCGATTTCCACCGCGCGATCTATCAGCTCGCCGGCAATCCCGTGATCGAGGAAACCATCACGCCGCAATGGCCGCATATGCGCCGCTCGATGGCGACCGTGCTGTCGGAGCTGGACTATCGCGGCAGCGCCTGGGCCGAACACGCTGATATTGCCGGACACATTTTCGCGGGCGATGCGAAGGCCGCGGAACGCACGGCGCTCGCGCATGCGCAGACGGCGGGACAGATGACTGAGGAGAGATTGAGGGCGACGGACGAGGTGGCGGCGTAACCACAGGCGCCGCCCCGGAATGACAAAAACAAAACAACAGGAGGACGACCATGAAACTGTCTCAAGAGCAATTGGAGTTCTTCCACCGCGAGGGCTGGCTGTTTTTGCCCGAGCTGTTCAGCCCCGAAGAGGTCGCTTTCCTCGCGCGCGAGGCGGTCGGCATCTATGACGCCAATCGGCCGGAAGTCTGGCGCGAGAAGAGCGGCGCGCCGCGCACGGCGTTTGCCGCGCATCTCTACAACGAGGCGTTCGGCATTCTGGGCGCGCATCCGCGCATGATCGATCCGGTCGAGCAGCTGTTCGGCGAACAGGTCTACATGCACCAGTTCAAGATCAATGCGAAATCGGCCTTCACCGGCGACGTCTGGCAGTGGCACCAGGATTACGGCACCTGGAAGCGCGACGACGGCATGCCGGAGCCGCGCGCGATGAACATTGCGATCTTCCTCGACGAGGTGATGCCGATCAACGGCCCCCTGATGCTGGTACCGCAGAGCCAGAACGCCGGCGACCTCAAAGCCTCGCATGATCTGGCCACCACGTCCTATCCGCTGTGGACGCTGGACGAGGAGACGGTGACGCGCCTCGTCAAGCAGGGCGGCATCGTGGCGCCGACCGGCAAGCCCGGCGGCATGCTGATGTTCCACGGCAATCTCGTGCACGGCTCTAGCGGCAACATCACGCCCTACCCGCGCAAGATCGTGTACCTGACGCTGAACGCGGTCTCGAACTACATCCGCAACCCCACAAGGCCGGAGTACATCGCGCATCGCGATTTTGCGCCGATCAAGACGGTGGACGACGACGCACTGGTGCGGCTCGCACGTGCACCCCGGCAGGCGGCGGAGTAGTCAGTTCTCCTGCCCCGGACGCAGCGCAGCGCTTCTTCAGTGGTGCGCTGCTGAGCCGGGGCCCACGCGGCACGGTAGTTTCTCTCTGGGTCCCGGCTCTGCGGAGCGGCACTTCGCGCCGCACCGCGTCCGGGACATGATCATCACCGGACACATCCCCATGAACCTCTTCCGCCTCCTCCAAGCCCGCGCCGCCACCGGCAAGCCTGTCCGTGTCGCCCTGATCGGGGCCGGCAAGTTCGGCTCGATGTTTCTGGCGCAAGTGCCGCACACGCCGGGGCTGGAGGTGCCGATCATTGTCGACATCGACCGCGACCGCGCGCGGGAAGCGTGCCGCACGGTCGGCTGGGATGCGGCACGGATCGCCGCGACCGTCTTCACCGATGACGGCGCACGCGCCATTGCCGGCGGCGCGATGGATGTGGTGGTGGAGGCGACCGGCAATCCGGCCGTCGGCATCAGGCATGCGCGTGCCGCGATCGCGGCGGGCAAGCATATCGTGATGGTGAATGTCGAGGCCGACGTGCTGGCCGGCCCCCTGCTCGCCGAAGAAGCGCGCAAGGCTGGCGTGGTCTATTCGCTCGCCTATGGCGACCAGCCGGCGTTGACCGCCGAAATGGTCGACTGGGCCCGCGCCACCGGCTTTCGCGTCGTCGCCGCCGGCAAGGGCACGAAATATCTGCCGGCCTATCACGACGTGACGCCGGATGGCGTCTGGCAACATTACGGCCTCACCGCGGGCGAAGCGCAGTCGGCCGGCATGAATCCGCAGATGTTCAACTCCTTCCTCGACGGCACCAAATCGGCGATCGAGATGGCCGCGATTGCGAACGCCTGCGGGCTCGACGTGCCAACGGAGGGACTGCTGTTTCCGCCCTGCGGCGTCGACGATTTGCCGCATATCATGCGCCCGCGCGACAAGGGCGGCGTGCTGGAGCGCTCGGGCGTCGTGGAAGTCGTATCCTCGCTCGAGCGCGACGGAAGGCCGGTGTTTCGCGATCTGCGCTGGGGCGTCTATGTCGTGCTGGAGGCGCCGAACGACTACGCCGCCGACTGCTTCCGGCAATACGGGCTGAAGACTGACGCGAGCGGACGCTTCGCTGCGATGTACAAGCCCTATCATCTGATTGGGCTCGAGCTGAACATCTCAGTGCTGTCAGCGGCGCTGCGCGGCGAGCCGACCGGGCAACCCTACGGCTTCCGCGGCGACGTCGCCGCCGTGGCAAAGCGCAATCTGCGCGCCGGCGAAATGCTCGACGGCGAAGGCGGCTACACTGTGTGGGGCAAGCTGGTGCCGGCAGCTGCAAGCCTCAAGGCCCACGCGCTGCCGATCGGGCTGGCGCATCGGCTCAAGTTGAAGCACGACGTCGCCCATGGCGAGATCGTGCGTTGGAGCGACGTCGAATTCGACGCGAACAACGAGACGATCAGGACGCGGAAGGCGATGGAAGCGGCGTTCGTGAAGGAGGGCTAGGCCACATGCGCGCAAGTCGAGATTCATTTGCGCGGCTTGAGCGATGTCCGCTATCCGATGCGTTGCCGACTTAAGCCGGACATCGCCTCAGGTCAGCTAAGGGCCAAAAACGGACTTCGCGGTACCAAGCTTAACAATGGCTCAAGCGACGCATGTCTGCAGTCCTGAATTTGCGCTTTGGATGGACTGACATAACTCTGTTACGTTGACCCTGTTACGAAGACGGGGCGAGGTAAAATGGGCACACGAGCCGGAGCATGTCTTCGTTTAGCAGTATTGATTACGTGCGTTTGCACGAACGCCGTCACGATGGCACAAGAGTTGGTCAGGTTCGACAGTGCTCCAGTCCGCCTTGGCCAGCTCCAGCAGCGCTTGGCGCGCGAGCGTGGCGAAGCCCCGAAGGCGGCGGATACGATCGAGGGCTACCTCGCGAAACCTGAGGGCGACGGCCCATTCGCAGCCATTGTGTCTCTCCATGGATGCGATGGACTTTCGAAAGATGACCGAAAGTCGATCGCTCAATCCGTGACCGGATTGGGGTATGTGTCACTTGCAGTCGATAGCTTTGCGACCCGTGGCATCAAGGACGCCTGCACCAAAACGATGCCTGCCCTGATGCTTGCCCGCCAAGGTGATGCCTTAGGCGCTCTATCCTATCTTTCCAAACTTCCCTTTGTCGATCCTCAACGTATCGCTGTCCTTGGAGGATCGATGGGTGCAACGGTTGCGCTGGAATTAGCGTCGCCCCACCACGTGGAAACATTCGACGCTCCTCGGGATCTAAAGTTCAAGGCCGCGGTGGCCTATTTTCCGGCGTGCGGCTTTGCTTCCGAGGAACTCATCGTTCCCACTTTAATCCTGATCGGCGAACTCGACGACTGGTTGCCTGCGAGGGACTGCGAACTTTGGATGAAGAGGCGAGCCGACATGGGCGCACCTGTTAAGCTGGTCGTCTATCCCGGTGCCTATCACGCCTTTAGCGTTCCGGCTTTCGCCGACGGCAGGGAAATGTACGGGCACTGGCTCAAGTACGATGCGGAAGCGGCCAGGAAGGCAGTCGAGGAGACGCAGAGTTTCCTCTCTGCTCAATTTTCCCGTTGAGTGACAGCGAAGCGAATGCCCCCATACGCGGCTTGGAGCAGCTTCCGCTTCGGGGTCACAAGCTGACCTAGCCAACGGTCCCGGACATGCCCGACCTTGGGTCTGCCTTAAGGAAGCAGCCGCTCAGCCTTGGCCTGCCTGAACCACTTCCGGAACATGTCCTCGGTGTCCATCATCTCGGTGAAGCCAGCGCGGTTGATCTTCACCGTCGAGACGATCGAGGGCGGACCGGAATCGGTCTGGCCGTAGCGCATGCTGTAATCGGCGTATTGGAACGACAGCCCGACGAATTCGGCCAAGCCCGGCGACACGAGTCCATGCTTACGGCGCAACGCATCCCAGGGACCGACCCAGTTGGGAAACTCCGTGGCAAGCGACAGCGGCACCGGCTTGCCGGGCTTCATGTCCAGCGCGTCTGCCACCGCGGGCCAGATGTTCTCCCAGGTGAAGACGTCGCCATTGGTGACGTTGAACGCCTCGTTCTGTGCCGTCCTGGCCTCGCCGGACCACGCGATCGCGCGAGCCAGCAGGTCGACATCGACGGCCTGCGATACCCGCGCGGCGCCACCGGGAAAGTCGAGCGGCCTGCCCTGCTCGCGCAGCATCGCGGCGTAGACGCCGAGCGGCGGGATCAAATCCATGGCGCCGCCCATGGCGAGACCTACGATCAGCACGGGCCGCAGGATGCTCCAATGCCAGCTCTTGCCTATCTGCAGCTCGCGCAGGAAGTTCTCCTGCGCCCAATAGAAGTTCGGCTGCTCGTACATTTCCGAACGCCCCTCGCGTGCCGGCACCGTCAAGGGGCGAACGTGAACACCATAAGCCTTGGTGCCCTGCAGCAGTGCCACATGCTTGAGGTCGGGCGCCATGGGCTCGAGCGCGCCCATCAGGTTGCGCAGCATCAGATCGTTGGTCCTGATCTGCTGCGGGTCGCGCCAGCCATCGACCAGCTGCGGCGCTTCGTAAAGCGCGGCATAGACCAGATGCGTTGCGTCCCGCAGCTCCGCCGCGGCGCGGCGGCAGTCCGCTTCATTCGTCAGGTCGACCGGAACGTAGCGGGCGCCATAGAGATCGCGCGGCTTCCGCCGCGACAGGGCGACAACATCGCAACCGCTCACTGCGCCGAAGTGTCGCAAGGCGGCATTGCCGACGAGACCTGTTGCGCCGGCGACCACGATTTTCCTGGCGGCCATTGTTGCCTCCCTTGTTGTTGCCCAATCGAATAGCAAATCGCGGGTTGTCCAGACTTGCGTCTGGCCGGCGTTCGCACCTGCAAGGACGGCAGCAGGCTTGATTATCGCAGAACGCCCGGTCATCCTCGCTCTCGGAACCGCAATGATCGGAATTCCAACAACAAGAGCCCATCAGGGCCTTTTCGGAAACGCTCACAAGTCTCAGACAACAACGTCGATCATCGACGACGAAAGACGACACCAAGATCGTTCCCTGGTCGAGACATCGGCATCACGGAGGTACGCATGAAACGTCGTGATTTCCTGAAAGTGACAGGCGGCAGCCTGGCTGCAAGCACCGCCGTCGCAGCGCCTGCGATCGCGCAGTCGGCGCCCGAGGTCAGATGGCGATACGCCACGAGCTGGCCCAAGGCGCTCGATACGCTCTACGGCGGCTGCGAATATTTCTGCAAGAAGGTCGCCGATATCACCGACAACAAATTCCAGATCCAGCCTTTCGCAGCAGGCGAGATCGTTCCTGGCCTTCAGGTCCTCGACGCCGTGTCGAACGGCACCGTCGAGATCGGCAACACCGCGCTTTATTACTACTGGGGCAAGAACCCCGCCTTTACGTTCGCGACCGCGCTGCCATTCGGACTGAACACGCGCCAGCAGATTTCATGGCTGCTGTGGGGCGGCGGCCAGGACCTCGTCAACGACCTGTTGAAGGAGCACAACGTCTACGGCATCCCGACCGGATCGACCGGCGCGCAGATGGGCGGCTGGTTCAGGAAGGAGATCAAGTCCGTCGACGATCTCAAGGGCCTGAAAATGCGCATCGGCGGTTTTGCCGGCACGATCCTCGCCAAACTCGGTTGCGTCCCGCAGCAACTGGCCGGGGGCGACATCTATCCGGCGCTGGAAAAAGGCACCATCGATGCGGCCGAGTGGGTCGGCCCCTATGACGACGAGAAGCTCGGCTTCGCCAAGGTCGCGAAGTACTATTACTATCCCGGCTGGTGGGAAGGCACGAGCCAGGGCCATAACATCATCAACATCGAGAAGTGGAACGCGCTGCCCAAGCATTATCAGGCGGCGGTCGATGCGGCGTCACGTGACACCTTCACCTGGATCACCGGAAAGTACGATGCGGTGAACGCTCCGGCGCTCAAGCGGTTGATCGTCAACGGTGCGATTCTCAGGGGCTTTCCGCAGGAAGTGCTGGAAGCCTGCTACGCCACGGCCAACGAGATCTACGCCGATCTCTCCAAGACCAACCCGCATTTCGGCAAGATGCATGCGAGCATGATGGCGTATCGCAATGACTCGCTGCCCTGGACCCAGGTGGCCGAGCTGAGCTTCGACGGCTTCATGGCGCGGATGCGGACCAAGACGTGAGGCGGTGAACGGCTCGCAAGACGGGGGACGACGAAAGCCCCGGAGATGTCTCCGGGGCTTTCTGTTTGGGTTGCGAATACGAAAGGCAAGCGCGGCTATCGTAGGGTGGGCAGAGGCGCGAGAAGCGCCGTGCCCACCATCTCGTTGGCTCGGACAGAAGTGGTGGGCACGCTTCCGCCTTCGCTCTTCGAGCTACGGCGGACAAGTCGCTTTGCCCACCCCTACGGGACTCTCGCCACGGCGGCCGCGGCTTACTGGATACCCCGGTCAAGCCGCGGGGCATGACAGCGGAGAATGCAGCCTCAGTTCTGATCGTCACCGAGTGCTGCGACCAGCTTGTCGTAATACTTGCCGACGAGATCGATGTTGCCCTTGTTCTCGACCGCAGGCGCCGGCGTCTTCAGGGCCTCGTTGAGCTCCTCGAGCGCTTCCTTCTTGTCCTTGGCCGGCATCTTCTTGTCGGCTTGGACCTGCGCGATCTGCGACTTGAGCACGGCTTCGTTGCCGACATATTTCTTGGTCGTGGGGTCGAAGCCGCCGAGCACCAGGCTGATATTGTCGACGACGTTGTTGTAATCGTCATAGCTGGCAAAGCCGTATTTCTTGGAGACGGCGTCGAGCTGGGCGATCACCTTCTGGTCGGGTGCGGTATTCTCGGGCAGCTTTGCCGTGATCGCGTCCATGTCCTTTTGCGCGGCGAGCACGCCGTCGACCTGCTTGTCAGTCAGCGCGGCCTGCTTGAGCGTCGGCGTCTGCGCGGGCGCGGCCTGGGCGGGCGGCGCCGCTTGCTGCTTGGCCTGCGCCAGCGCCGGGCCGGAGGAGGCAAGCGATGCTGCGGACAGAAGGCACGCGACGCCGAACGCGGTAAGGGCGGGACGAAGCAAGGCAGGCATGGAAGTCTCCTTGTTGGGAACGGTTGATTTTCGCGCTCACAGGCTACGGAACTCAAAATGAACTGCGGATGAAACGCGGTGACCGGTCGTAGCGGTTGATCATGGCTGAATGATCACAACTCGGTGGGCGCACCCGGGATCACCGTAAGCGCTGTTTTCAGGCCACAGCTCTGAGGTCGTGACGGCAATAGGCCCACGGAAGCAACTGATCGATCTCGCTATTCGGATGACCATTGACGATCCTGGTGAGGACGTCGGTCAGGTAGGCAAGCGGATCGAGGTCGTTCAGCTTACAGGTTTCGACCAGGGAGGCGATGGTGGCCCAGTGCTCGGCACCGCCGTCGGAGCCTGCGAACAGCGCATTTTTACGGTTCAACGTGATCGGACGGATCGAGCGCTCGACGGCGTTATTGTCGAGCTCGATACGGCCATCATCGATGAAGCCCGTCAGGCCATCCCAGCGTGAGAGCGCATAACGGATGGCGTCTGCCAGCTTGCCCTTTTGGCTGATCAACGCGAGCTTTGCGCGGAGCCACAGCTCGAAGGCTTCCGCCAGCGGCCGGCTTTTCTGTTGTCGAACGAGACGACGTTCCTCGGCGCTGCGGCCGCGGATGTCCTTCTCGATGGCATAGAACTCGGCGATATGCTTGAGCGCCTCGCTCGCAATAGGCGCAGGACCGGGGGTGGCAAGTTCGTAGAAGTTACGCCGCATGTGCGACCAGCAGAATGCAAGCTGAACGTTGCCACGCTCGGCGAGCCTGCCATAGCCGGCATAGCCGTCGACCTGCAGGATCCCCTTGAAGCCTGCCAGATGAGCGATCGGTCGGTCGGCCTTGCGGTCGGGCGCATAGACATAGGCGACGCCCGGCGGATCGGCACCGCCCCATGGCCGGTCGTCCGCCGCATAGGCCCAGAGCTGACCGGTCTTGGTGCGCCCGCGGCCGGGATCGAGCACCGGCATCGTCGTCTCGTCGGCGAACAGCTTTGGCCGCTGCCTGAGCTTGCCAAGGAGCCGCTCATGCAACGGGCGCAGATGGAAGGCTGCCTGTCCCACCCAGTCCGCCAGCGTCGAACGATCAAGCTCAATGCCCTGGCGGGCGTAAATCTGCGCCTGCCGGTAGAGTGGCAGGTGATCGGCATATTTGGAGACCAGGACCTGGGCGACGGTGGCCTCGGTCGGCAGACCACCCTCGATCAGCCGGGCCGGGGCCGGCGCCTGCATGACACCGTCCTCGCAAGCCCGGCAGGCGTATTTGGGACGCCGGGTGACGAGGATCCGGAACTGCGCCGGGACCAGGTCCAGCCGCTCACTTCTATCCTCGCCGATCCGGTGCAACTCGCCCTGGCAACAGGAGCAGATCTTATTGTCGATATCGACGACGACCTCGATCCGCCGCAAGTGCGCTGGCAAGGCGCCACGGTTGATCCGGCGCTTGCGAGCCCGAGCCTCACGGCTTTCAGGTGCGCTGACGTCCTGCGCCGTCTCGCTGTACGCTGCGACCTGCTCGACATCTTCCAGGCCCAGCAGCATCTGATCTTCAGGCAAGGTCTCTGCCCGCCGGCCGAACCGATGCCGCTGCAATTCCTTGATGATCTGACGCAGCCGTTCGCTCTCGCACCGCTCGGCAAGCAGCATCGCTTTCAGCGTCTCGGGATCGTCAGGCAGGGCGTCGCTCACACGCAATTCAGAGCATATTCGCCGCCATCTGGCGACGCGCTCGATGCCCCTGATTCACTTCGCCGCAGCGCTGCCAACAACTATCCGGCTTGCGTTGGCGCTGGCGTCTCCCGTACCTCGTGGACACGCCGCCAGTCGAGCCCTTCCAACAGCGCCGACAATTGCGCCGCCGACAGACGCATCACGCCGTCCTCGATCTTCGGCCAGCGGAAGATCCCATCCTCAAGCCGTTTGGCGAACAGGCACAGACCCGTTCCGTCCCAGAACACCAGCTTGATCCGATCCGCCCGCTTGGCACGGAACACATAGACAGCTCCCGAGAATGGGTCAGCCCCCATGCTCTCGCGCACCAGGGTCGCAAGCCCTTCCATCCCCTTGCGGAAGTCCACCGGTTTGGTCGCCACCATCACCCGGACCGCACCCGACGGACCGATCACCGGCTCGCCTTCAGCGCCTGGACGATCGACGCAATCATTGCCGTGTCCGCACCACGACCGGCCCGGATCGTGATGCCGTCGACTTCGATCTCGATGATCCCGGCATCGCAACGGCAAGTTCGGACATCCGGTTTGGGTTTGCAGCGCGCCACTTTGCGCTCCCGGCCAAGAGCAGGCGCCGGCACTGCGACATCCACCACCGCCGGCACAAACTGCACTTCTTCTATTTCGGAATGACCGCCTGCTGCCTCTCGCAACTGACGTCGCCAGCCAAACA
>NZ_JYMS01000027.1:0-33808 GCF_000938285.1 Bradyrhizobium sp. LTSP857
GAGTTCGAGCACGCGATCGACGTCGAGGACGACCATGAGCTGGCCGTCGAGGCGGTGGACACCGCCGGCGAGCTTGGCCATGCGGGGGTCGAGGTTGACGGGGTTTTCTTCCTTGCCGTCCTCGGACAGACGCAGGACCTCGCCGATCTGGTCGATCAGCAGGCCATAGGATTCACCGCGGAGATCAACGCCGACCGCCATCGGCACCTTGCCGTCCTCGGGCTTGGGCAGGCCGAGCCGGGCGCGCATGTCGACCACGGTGACGATGCGGCCGCGCAGGTTCAACACGCCCGCGATCTCGCGCGAGGACAAGGGAACGCGGGTGACGCGCTCCGGCATGAACACGTCCTGGACCCGGGAGATCGGCAGGCCGAACAGCTGGCCACCGATCATCGCGGTGACGTATTCGACCATGGCGCCTTCGCCCGTCTGCATCTTCTTGCTCATCTTTGCGTCTCCTGATCCGTGACTCTTTGTTTGAGCATGATCTCCGCACAAACGCGTTCCGCGTTTGTCGCGAGGGAAAACCGCTTCACACTTTTCCGGATCATGCTCTCACGCCGCCGCCCGGCTCAGCTCGGAGGCGCCGGCGGCACCCGCGGTCTGTTCCTTCAGCGCCGCGATCAGGCCGGGACGGTCGAACTTGGCGACATAGTCGTGGAAGCCGGCCTGACGGCCGCGCTCGATCGCCGCCGGCGACACCAGCGCCGACAGGCCGATGATCGGCATCGAGCCCAGATTGCTGTCGGAGCGGATCACTTCGGCGAACTCGAACCCGTTCATATCGGGCATCTCGATGTCGGTCAGGACCACGTCGAAGGTCTGCGCGCGCAGCGCGGCCAGGCCCTCCTGCGCGGTCGGCGCGGTGCGGACGCGGTAGCCCGCGGCCTTCAGCACCGGCGCCAGCATGTTGCGGAAGAACGCGCTGTCGTCGACCAGCAGCACCGACTGCGAGTGCAGCGACGGCTTCATCTCCTTGCGGGTGAACCAGTCGGAGAACGCCATCGGCAGGAAGTGGCCGACGTCGATCACTTCGGTGGCCTGGCCCTTGATCACGGCCGAGCCCAGAATGCCCTGGCTGGAGCCGCCGACCTCGATGTTGAGCCGTTCCTCGACGATGTCGATGATCTCGTCGACGACGAGGCCCATGGAGCGGCCGTCATCGGAGAACACCAGGATCGGCTGGGCGCCCTGCGAGGCGATGGTGACGCTCTCCATGGCGACGAGCGGCATCAGCTGCTCGCGGTACTGCACCATGTAGCGGCCGTTACTGAACTCGATCTTGTCCGCGGGCAGCTCTTCCAGGCGTGTGACGAGCCCGAGCGGGACCGCCTTGGGCTGGCTGGAGCCGGCGCGGAACACCAGCAGCGAGGTGGTCTGCTCGCCGGAGCTCGAATGATGCGCGGCGGCTTCATCAGCCATGCCTTGGGCCGAGGAGCCGGAGGCGCCGAGCGCCTTGGCAATGCCGTTGGGGTCGATGATCATGATGACCGCGCCATCGCCCAGGATCGTATTGCCCGAGAACATGTCGATGTGGCGCAGCTTGGTCGACATCGGCTTGACCACGATTTCTTCGGTGTGGAACACGCCGTCGACCACGATGCCAAAGGTCTGGCTGCCGACTTGCGTCACCACGATGAAGCCGTTCTCGGGATCGGAGGCCGCGCCGTCGTCGATCTTGAGCAGCTTCTTGAGGTGGATCAGCGGCAACAGCTTGTTGCGGAGCCTAAGGACCGCGGTGTCCTTGATGCGCTCGATGCGATGCTCGGAGTTGGCGCGGGCACGGACCAGCTCGACGACCGCGAGCTGGGGAATCGCAAAACGGTCGCCGGCGGCTTCCACGATCAGGGCGGAGACAATCGCGAGCGTCAGCGGGATCTTGATGGTGACGGAGGAGCCTTCACCGGCCACCGACTTGATGTCGATGGTGCCGCCGATCTGGTCGATATTGGTGCGGACCACGTCCATGCCGACGCCACGGCCGGAGACCGAGGTGATGGCGGCCGCGGTCGAGAAGCCCGGCGCGAAGATGAACTTGTGGATCTGGGCTTCCGACATCTTCTCGAGCTCAGCCTCGGTGGCGAGACCGGAGGAGATCGCCTTGGCCTTGATCTTGTCGGTGTTCAGCCCGCGGCCGTTGTCGGCGATGCAGATGATGATGTGGCCGCCCTCGTGATAGGCGGACAGCCGGATGGTGCCCTGCTCGCCCTTGCCGCCCGCGAGGCGCTCGGCCGGGGTCTCAAGGCCATGATCGGCGGAGTTGCGCACCATGTGGGTGAGCGGGTCCTTGATCAGGTCGAGCACCTGGCGGTCGAGCTCGGTGTCGGCGCCGTGCATCTCCAGCTCGATCTGCTTGCCGAGTTCGCTCGAGAGATCGCGGACGATACGGGGCAGCTTCTGCCAGGCGTTGCCGATCGGCTGCATGCGCGTCTTCATGACGCCTTCCTGCAGCTCGGCGGTGACGTTGGACAGCCGCTGCAACGGCACCTTGAACTCGGTGTCCTCGTTGCGGCGGGAGATCTCGAGCAGCTGGTTGCGGGTCAGCACCAGCTCGGAGACCATGGTCATCAGGTGCTCCAGCGTATCCACGTTGACGCGGATCGACTGGTTGGCGATGCGGTCGCCTTCGGAGGCGCCCTCTTCAGCCATCGACTTCTTCGGCGCGACCTTTTCCTTGGGCGCCTTGGTCTCTTTTGCGGCTTCCTTGGCGGCGACAGGCGCCGGAGCCTCAGCGACAGGCTCAGCCTTGGCAACGGGCGCCGGCGCTTCGATCGCGGTCTCGCGGAAGGCGCGCTCGAGATCGTCGAGCGACACTTCGCCCGGACGCAACGGACGCTCCAGGGTCTGGTCGATCAGCGCGCCCTGGGTCATTTCTTTTGCGGGTGCGGGCGCAACCGGGGCTTCCGGCACCAGCGGCGGGGCTTCAGCGACGGGAGCCGCAGCAGCGGACGCGGACGCGATCGGCTGCGCCGACGCTGACATTGCCGCCGTGCCCTGCTCGACCATCGCTTCCAGCTTGTCGATGAGATCGCGGTCGGTGCCCTCGGGCTCGGCTTCGGTCGCTTCCAGCCCGGCCAGGATTTCCTTGATGCGGTCGATCGAGGCCAGGATCACCGTCACCGCGCCGGCCGTCACCGGCATGCCGTCACGGAATTTGCTCATCAGCGTCTCGCCGGCATGCGCCAGCGCTTCAAGCCGCGGCAGCCCGAGGAAGCCGCACGTACCCTTGATGGTGTGGACCAGGCGGAAGATGTTATCCAGGATCTTGGCGTTGTTCGGATCCTGCTCGAACTTCACCAGCTGATTGTCGACGGTGTCCAGGCTCTCGCTGGTCTCCGTCAAAAACTCCCGCAACAGATCATCCATGGGGTACGCCTTACTGATCTGGACTTCGACGCCTGAGCCGCACGTGGAATCAACGGAAGCCCGCTCCTAGATCGTTAGACATCCCATTTCACGGTCCCGTTAATTTCAGCCTCCGTGCTAATACGGATATTGAAGAGAAGTTTGCCGTTCGGCTGCATGCAGCTGCGTTTTTCGGCAGATCCAGCGCCGCGCTTCAGGCGGGAGACACGACAGGTAAACGCGCCGATAACAGCGTCACGACCTGCGCAAAAAAATCCTGCCGGCAAGGGACGATATGCACGGGCCGCGCGAATTGAACCAAATCACTCGCAATCGGAATCGCGTGCGCGACCGCCCGTTGATCTTCCGCTGAAATCCGAAATCCCTGCACTTGCGGTAAACGGACGCTTACCCCGCGAGCGGCGCGGTCAATACCGCGCTAACCCAGCCGCGCCGCAGCAGCACGATGCTCCGCGAGGCAATCCCTGATGGCGGCGAGCAACGCATCCGGCGTGAACGGCTTGCGCAGACAGCGCGCCGCGCCGAGCTCGAGCGCCATCCTCAGGAAATCCGGCGCGGGCGAGTTCAGATTTGCAAAGGCGTAGCCCGACATCGCGATCAGCGGAATGGCAGGCGCGCGCTCGTGGAAGATCCGGATCGATTCGAAGCCGCGCATATGCGGCATGAAGATATCGATCATCATCAGATCGAACTGTTCGTGTTCGAGCGCGCGAAGTCCTGCTTCTCCGCCTTCGGCGATCGTCACCCGAAGATTGTTCCGCTGGAGATAGATCTCGATGGCCATGCATACCATCGGGTCGTCGTCGACAACGAGAATATGGTTCAGATTTTCCGTCCCCGTTTGAGTTTCCCGCTTCGGCGATTCAACAATTGAACCGTGGGGCACGCCTTTCTCCTCTGGCTTGAATCGAAATGGTGATGGCCGCGCGCGCGGTTGGCCTGGTGCAGAAGGCGGACGGGATGAACGCAAGATCTGCGGCCACGCCACGCAATGACTCGAAGCAATCGCTGACGGCTGAAATGAGTTGGCGGACAAGCAAGGCTGCGCGGATCGACGAATGTCCGATGGCATCGTGGACACAAGGTCTGCCGTCGACCAGTTTCCGGCTCATAAGGCCCCCTTGCCGGTTCTTCCCGACTGGCGACGCGAGACTGGCGACCAAGCGCGTGCGCGAATCAGCACGCAGTTCTTATTTCCGCCGCAAATGAGGCAGGCTGTCTGCCCTCCAACGGGTATATGGACAACAACACACCCGTTGCGGTAGCATTATACAACCGTGCAACTGGATGTCGAACGCACGATCCGAGACCGCGCTGGATTGATCCTGCATGACCGCGAGCTACCGACCGCCCAACCAGCTGCTGCAAATACTTGATGCGGCAGATTTCGCTCGGCTGCGTCCCCATCTCATCAGGATGGCAGTCGCCGCGGCCAGCGTACAGTTCCGCAGCCTGATGATCCGGCATCATTCGCTACAGCCGGGGCCAGATCGAGATCACCGATTTGCGCGCGCTGGAAACAGCGTCCTGCGACTGCTATTCCGCGGTGAAGGCCCATCACGTGCGACTGTTAGAGGCCCCGCGATGACGCCAGCCCAACGCCAACGACTGCATTCCGGCGTGCGCACAAGGCGGTATCGACTGATTGCCGGGCCGCGCCTGTGAACAATTGACCAATTGCCAATATATCCCGACGGGAAGATGATGGAACTTACCCGTGCGAGGAATAGTAAATTCGCTGAGGAACGTTCACCGGCTGGGGAGACGGGAGGCGGCTTTGGAAACGATGGTGCGTCCATCCAACGGTTTCCTGTCGGCGCTGTCGGCAGACGATTATGAATTGATCCGTGCACATCTGCGCACGGTCGACCTGCCGCACGACGCGGTGCTGGTCGAGACCGGCGAGACGCTCAGGCGCGCCTACTTCCCCCACCGCGGCGTGATCTCGCTGGTCGTGACGCTCGCCAAGGGCGAGCATGTGCAGGTCGCCATGATCGGTCGCGACAGCCTGCTCGGCACGCTCTCGACCATGGGCGATGCCTGCGCACTGAACACGGCAGTCGTACTGGTTCCCGGCGCTGCATCGGTGATGGACCTCGACCGGTTGCGCGGCGCGGCCGAACAGAGCACCACCCTGCGGACGCTGCTGACACGCCACGGGCTCGCGGTCTACGCCCAGGTCCAGCAGACCGCGGGCTGCAATGCCGCCCATCCCGTGGAATCGCGACTATCGCGCTGCCTGCTGCACACCCATGATTTGTCGGGCGACTACCGGCTGCTGCTAACCCAGGAGGCCATGGCGCAGATGATCGGGGCGCGGCGCAACAGCGTGTCGCTGGTCGCCAATACCTTGCAGCAGGCCAATTTCATCCACTACAGCCGCGGGCACATTCAGATCCTCAATTTGGATGGGCTGCGCCAGACCGCGTGCGAATGCTACGCTACGGTGAAGGCCCAGTACGACAGGCTGCTCGGGTCTTGACGAAGCACGACGCTCTCCGCGCAGAGCGGGACGTGGTAAACCAACCGTTGACGGCCGTCCGCAAACACCGCGCGTCTCGCTACCGGAACCGAAATCGGAACGGGAGTAGATATCCCGGCGCATCGCGACCCAAGGGCCCGCGATGCGTACTGGGGACCGGGACCGAGCCATGTTTGAAGCCACTTTCGCGCCTGCGCAGAGCACGCTCGATATTGATCCGCTGCTCGAGCTCGAGCCGCTGCGCGAGCCTGGTGCGTTCGACGCGCTCGTGCGCGAGATCGGCGAGGACGGTGCCGGCGAGGTCCGAGCCGTATTCTGGAGCGACACAAGTGCGCGGCTCAAACTGTTCCGAACGCTCGACCTCGGCCAGCATCGCAGCAAGATTGGGCGCGAGGCGCATTCGCTGAAGAGCGCCGCCAGGACGTTCGGCTATCTCCGGCTCGCGACGCTGGCGCAGCAGTTGGAGAGAACCGCGGACACGCTTGGAGATGCCGAATTTTGCGATCTTCTGGAGCGGATGGATGCGGCCTACGCCGCTGCGCGCGAGCAGGAACCGCAGGACTGACCACCCCCGCGTGCATTCCGCCGTACTTATACGGTTTACGATTTTCATATAAGACTAATCATAGGTGGCGATAGTCGCCGGAAACCAGGAGGGTTTCTATGTTCACCTATGAGACTGCGGACCAGAAAGAAGTCCGTCGCTTCCGCATCGCTCAGTTCAACGGCCGGATGGCGACCGTGAAAGCGGGCGAGTCGACGGTGACCGGTTTCGTGCGTTCGGTGCTGGAGCAGGAATCGAGCATGCCGCCGCGCTGGGTCATCACGATCATCCCGAATGCTCCGAAGGAAGAGCCGAAGGTCCTGCGGCCCACCTCGCGCGCGCGCCCCTTCGCCGAAGATTATTTTTGAGCGAGATCTAGCCTTCGCCGCGCCAGCCGCCCGGCGGCGCAACACAACAGCCTCAATCGATCGAATGCAGCAGCGCTGCGCGGACGAGGTCCGCGGTGTTGCGTGCACCGAGCTTGCGCATCGCCTCAGCCCGATGGCTCTCAAAAGTGCGTGGGCTGATCTGCATCCGCAGCGCACCCTGCTTGTTCGAATAGCCCTCGCTGATCAGCCTCAGCACCTCACGCTCACGCTTGGTCAGCCGCTTGCCCGACAGGCTGGAGAACTCGGGGCTCGCCACACGCGGCGTCTGCGGTGCGCGGCCGGCCTTCAACTCGGCATCCTCGGTCGTGGACGGCGTGGGCAAGTCGCCCTTGTGAGGACCGGCAAGCCGCTTGACCAGGCCGCAGACGCGCTCGGTCTGCGCCAGCGCGTTCTCGACCACCCGCTGCAAATAGGCGCGGTCACCCAACACCGGCGCGAGCTGATCGCTGTGATGCTTGATCTCGCCCATGTAGAGCAGGAGTGCGGTCAGGGGACCATTGAGCTCGCGGGCGATGGCGGCAGCCATCTCGTCGGCGGCCTTGGCGCGGGCGGCATTCAGTCGGACGAAATCGAGCTCTTCAGGTGGAGAAGCGCTGCTTTCGTACCATTCCGACGGCCGCGAATCAGTGGCCGTATCGTTGTGTGACCCCATGTGACTCGTTTAGCGGAACTTGGGGCGATCTATGGTTAACTTTTTGCTCCGTAAGACTACGGTCATTTTGGCAGCTTTGTGCTGAAACATCGGCATCGGCACAATTTATGCTTGCGCGAAGACATCCCCGACCATGCAGAGGTTGATAAACCTGCTTAATTCACAAGCAGATGGGCAGAGCCGTCTTAACGATCGCCGCCACACCGGATCTCCAGAACCCCGGATTTTACGGATATATTAACGGCGACTTGCTTCTCTGTGTCCCACTTGAGAGCGCGCAAATGCCTCCACGCATTGGGCCGATAGGCCTGCGGGATTCGTTGCGGAAGATTGCGTGCCATGAACGAGATCGATCAGCTATCGGAGTTCTTGCAGAAGCTGACGCCGCTGTCGCGCAGCTGTCTGCTCAGCGAGCTCGAGCGGCTCGAGCTGTGCGGCATCGACATGCCCGGCTCAACCAGCGTCCAGACCACGCTGCGCGCCGAGTTCCGCAAGGACGGATCGACCCAGGCGCGCGCCACCAATCCCTCACGCTATTTCTTCGCGCCGCTTGAGCTGCTCTTGATCGACGGCGCGCCCGAGCACGCCAATATGGGGCGGATCTCGCGCAACACGCTCACGCCGATCTGGGAGTGGATCTGCCGCGACCTGCTGCCGACCATGGCGCGCGACTATATCAAGGCGATCAACGACCAGGTCACCGCCAACAACCCGAAGGAAGTGCTGAAGATCGCGTCGACCTTTCAGGTCAAGGTCGTCAAGGTCCTCGAGAACACCCTCGCCTCGGCCGAGAGCACCGAGTTCGCGCGCGCCAAGCTCGCGCAATACACGGCCTCGCGCACCGCCTTCGACGACGTGAGGAAGATGCTGCATGTGCTGCGCGCCGGCGACGCGCTGCCGAAGTTCAACGCGAAGCTGCCCGAGAAGATCGCGAAATTCGACGACGGCCAGGTCGCCCAGATCACCGCGCAGCTCGACGCCTTCAAGAAGGCCTATCCCGATGCGCTGCCCTTCGCGCTGGCGCTGGTGGCCAGGCGCCTGAAGACGTCCTGGGAGTTGGCGCGCCTCGCCACCAAGGCAGCCGCGAGCAAGAGCGCGGCCGACGTCGCCGCTGCGCCTTACGCCTGCGTCGTCCACATGGTGCTCGACCGGCTCGACGACAAGCGCCTCTCGCTGCGCATCGCGCTCCGGAACAACCGCGTGCTGGTCGCGCGCGACCTGCTCACCGAGGTCTACGACACCGAATATGCGCTCAAGGTTCGTATCGACGGCATCGAGCAATGCGAATGGGGCGTCCGGCTCCAGCAATTGATGGACGCAATCGCGGCGCTGGTGTCGGCCGAGGTCAGCCGCTTCCCTTCCAATGTCGGTCATATCCTCGGCTCGCGCCGGCTGCGCAGTCACGACACGCTGGGCGGCAAGCTGAGCTATCTGGCCTGGAAGGGACGCGACGCGATTGAGGACGGCGCGGCGGCGTTTCGCAAGTTGATCGGGGCGACCTGATCCGCGCTACTCAGGCGTACGCGGCAGGCTCAGGAAGCGATCGAGAAATCGCCCTGACAGCACGAACCTGAACCACCAATACATCAACCGCCGCGTCGTCATAGCTGCGATCCTCGACAGCCCACCACCGGCTGCTCGGATCAATAGCGCAGGTGCAGCAATACGCATGTGAAGTGCTTCACACCCACCTCCCCAGCACCCTGGCGAGTTGTCGCATCACTGTCACGAGCGAGGCCTGAACATGCGCGCATCGCGCGAAAATGAATTCATGGACCGGGCGTGTCGCACCTATTCTCCAATCATCGCATGCTGCGATGGAAGGAAATTCGCGATGAGATCGATCCGACTGACGTTGACGACGATGGCGTGGCTGGTGGGCGCTTGTGTGCTGACATCGACGACGATGGCGCAGACCGCGCCGCCTCCTGGCAATACCGCGCCGACCGCCGATAACGCCGTCCTGCTCACCGTCTTCTTCAAGCACGACCAGTCGCGTCCGCTCAACGAGCTGAATGCGCAGCTCGACAAGCAGGGTTTTCGTAAAGCCTTCCCGCCGGCGGGCGTGGAGGTCGTAAGCTGGTACGTGATGATGGGCATCGGCCAGGTGATCACGCTGCGGCTGCCGGCCTCGCGGCTGCGCGAGGTCAACCGCATCATCGAGGATACGGCGTGGGGTCCGTACCGCACCGAGTTCTATCCGACCTATGATTATAAGGCGGTCGGGATCGCCGAACACGAAAAGGCGACGGCCAACTGATACCGGCGTTATTGATTTGGGCGAAGCGCGCGCAGCTTCGTCCAATTGCAGGACACCGGCTGCGCTCACGCACGGCCGGCGTCGTCCCGGAAATCTCAGACAATGTCGTGCTGCTGCGCGCCAATCGCCGACAAACATGAAAACTTCTCAAAGACAATCCGAACAATTTTACAAATGATGGCGGCTTTAACGTTACCCGGACAATTCAACATTCGCGCTGAAGCTCTCCATATTTGCAGCCCCCCGCGCCGCTATCACACCGTCACGGAACGGGAGTGGTTTGCGATGGACGATGGGATTGGTGAGCTCGTCGGACGGAGGCCCAAAACCTTCGGACGACGGAAGATGATGCCGCGCGCTTGCGTGGCTGACGGCAAGCGCCATCTGCGCGCGTTCATGAGCGAGGTGCTCGAGGATCTCGGCTTCGTCACCAGCGAATGCGGCAGCGCGGACGAGCTGCAAGCCGTGCTCGCCACTGATCTGCCGGACCTGATCCTGCTCGGCATGGCCGCCGACGGCATCGAGCCCGGCCAATTTCTGGAGACGCTGGTGCGCGAGGCCTTCGACGGCAAGGTTCTGGCCGTCGGTGCCCGCGAGTCGATCATTGTCAAAGCCGTGCAGCAGGTCGGCGAGGAATACGGGCTTGCGATGCTGCCGCCGCTCACCACGCCCTTTGCCGCCGAGACGCTGCGCGAGCGCGTCGCGATGCTGCTGCCGGACGAGCCGGCGCCGAGCCCGGCCGTGCATGTCGGCGAGGCCCTGCATGCCGGCTGGCTCGAGCTCTGGTATCAGTCAAAGATCGACGCGCGCTCGCTGGTCCGCTGCGGCGCCGAGGCGCTGGTGCGGATGCGACATCCGACCTGGGGCGTGGTGCCGCCGGCCTATTTCATTCCCGAGGCGCACGATCCGCATTTCCGCAACCTGTCGGAGTTCGTGATCGAGCGCGCGGTGCAGGACTGGCACTATCTCCTGGAGCGGCAAAGCGCGGTCGATCTGTCGATCAATCTTCCCGCGCCCTATCTGAAGGAGCCGCAGGCCGTTCGCGATCTTTGCCGCCGCGTGCCGACGCATCCGGCCTTCGGCGGACTGACGATCGAGATCGCCAGCGAAGAGGCCATCCACGATCTCGCATTCCTCACCGAAGCCGCGCGCGAAATGCGCTTCCACAATATCGGGCTCTCGATCGACAATCTCGGCGCCAACTGGCCGGAGCTGATGGGTCTGGACAAGATCCCCTTCATCAAGCTGAAGGCCGACCGGCACTTCGTCACCGGCTGCGGCAACGACCGGCTGAAGCGGACGGTGTGCCGTCACATCGTCGAGCTCGCGCAGGGCTACGGCGCCAGCGCCGCCGCCGAAGGCGTCGAGACCCGCGGCGACCTGCTCGCCGTCAACGAGCTCGGTTTCGACCACGTGCAGGGCTATCTGTTCGGCAAGCCGATGCCGTTGAAGAAATTTGCCAGAAGCACGCTGACGCGGACGGTGATCACGGGGAACGAATGAGGCGCCGGGGCGCAAGAGGTCCTCACCGAGAAACCTCCGGCCCCGAAGCGCAGGCCCAAATCTACTTCACTGCCAACGCGTCCCACCGTTCGATTGCCGGCGGACTTGCCAAGAGTTCGTCGGCACGAGCCATCAGCGCGGCCGCAATCGGGCCATTGAGATGTGCGTCCCGGTCCTGATCGCTGGCGAACGCGTCGAATATTGCGAAGCTTCGCGGCCCGAACTTCAGCGCGTACCAGACCGGCGTGCCCGTCTCGGCCTTCGCCAGCGGCAAAGCGCCTCGCAGAAACTCTTCGAGGGCAGTCGCCTTGTCCGGCTTCGCTTCCAAACGAACATAAAGACCCAGATTCACCATGGTTGTCTCCTTCGTGGTGAGGTTGCTCGCGCGATACGTGCTCGAAGGCACGGATCACTCGGGCTGCCTTCTAATGGGAATGGCCGACGAGGGCGCTTGGCAATATTGACTATTTTGATATCATTCTTGCCATGACCAAGACGGTGATATTGGCGATCGATGGCGTGTTCGATACCGGATTGGCCGCGTTTCAGGACACGTTGGCCACAGCTTCCGAGTTGGCCGAACCCAACGAAGGCGCTTCGTTCAGCGCGACCGTGCTGAGTGTCCGGCGCGGCGGCGTAAGGACAGCGCATGGTTTGACCATTCCGAACAAGAGAGCGCTTTCGTCTTCGAAACCCGATTTGGTTCTCGTCCCCGCACTCGGCGCGAAGACCGACGAGGCGCTGACACGCGCGCTGCGAAATCCCGACATCGACGGTGCGAAGAACCTGTTGCGGACATGGCATGCGCAGGGGGCAACGATTGCGGCTGCGTGCACCGGCACGTTCGTCCTGGCGGAGACCGGGCTGCTTGACGGGAAGAGCGCAACGACGAGTTGGTGGCTGGCCTCCTTCTTCCGCTCTCGCTATCCGCAGGTTGCATTGGAGAATGATCGGACTTTGGTCCGGACAGAACGGCTCGTGACCGCCGGCGCGGTCCTCGCACATTTCGACCTGGCATTATGGTTCATCCGTCAACACAGCCCGTCACTCGCCGCGGTCACTGCTCGCTACCTGATGCTGGATCCTCGATCGCCTCAGGCAACCTATGCGATCCCGGACCATGTGCGTCATGCGGATGAAGCTGTACACGCGTTCGAGAGTTGGGCCCGGGCCAACCTCGAGAACGGCTTCTCTTTGGAAGACGCCGCAAGGTTTGTCGGGGTCAGTGCTCGAACTCTATCCCGGAAGATCCATGCCGTGCTCGGGCGGTCGCCTCTGGCCTACCATCAGGATCTCCGCGTCGAGCGAGCCTCATATCTGCTCAGCACCACGCAACTGAGCGTGGATGAAATCGCGGTGCAAACCGGCTATGTCAACGCAGCCACGCTTCGCACGCTTTTGCGCCGAAAGACCGGACGCACGGCATCTGAACTCCGTCGAATCAACGAACTGAAAGCCTCGGACTAGAAACGCGTCAAAACAAAAAGCTCTAGACTCCGTGGAAGCCTCTGCCTCACGCAAAACGCCGCGCGAAGAAGACGCAGACGACGACGAGCGCGGTCGCGGCGATCATGCTCCAGGCGACCGGCTCGTGCAGAACGAGGCCGGCGAGCGCGAGGCCGAAGAACGGCTGGAGTTGTTGCAGCTGGCCGACGCGGGCGATGCCGCCGATTGCGAGGCCGCGATACCAGAAGATGAAGCCGACGAACATGCTGAAGATCGAGACGTAGGCGAGCCCGATCCAGGCCGGCGCACTGACGCCGCTCCATGTCGGAGGCCAGGTCCAGACCGCGACCGGCACCATCAACGGCAGCGCCAGCAGCAGCGCCCAGGAGATCACCTGCCAGCCGCCAAGCCGGCGCGACAGCGCGGCACCCTCGGCATAGCCGAGCCCGCACAACACGATCGCGGCCACCATCAGGAGATCGCCCGCGACTGACGCCGTGCCGTCGTTCGACAAGGCAAAGCCGACCACCGTCACGCTGCCGAGAACCGCGAACAGCCAGAACATCGGCGGCGGCCGCTCGCCGCCGCGCAGCACGGCGAAGACCGCGGTCGACAGCGGCAGCAAGCCGATGAAGACGATCGAATGCGCCGAGGTGATGTGCTGGAGCGCCAGCGCCGTCAGCAGGGGAAAGCCGACGACGACGCCGAGCGAGACGATGGCGAGCGAGGCGAGATCCTTGCGCTCCGGCCGCACCTGTCGGAGCAGGGCGAGCACGGCCACACCTATCAGCGCGGCAATGACCGCGCGCGCCGATGTCAGGAACAACGCGGAGAAGCCGCCGACCGCCACGCGCGTTGCCGGCAGCGAGCCGCTGAAGATGATGACGCCGAGAAGCCCGTTGCCCCAGCCGCTGCCCGCAGTTTGCATTCCGACTTACCTTTTTTGGACCGCGATCCTCGGTCTTCCCCAGTGGCGAAACCAGCGACAATCCAATACAATCTGGCAAATCTGTATGGATATGGAAGGTCATACACTTTGGACAGCGAAGCGCAAACGAGGGGTCGCGGCGGAATGCGAACCGCGGATGTGATGCGCGCGATCCGCAGCAAGGTCGCTGGCCGCGCGCTCAGTGCCGGCGACCGCCTGCCGTCGATCCGCAGCCTTGCCACGACGATGGGCGTTTCGCCTTCGACTGTCGTTGAAGCCTATGACCGCCTCGCCGCCGAAGGCCTGATCCGGGCGCGGCGCGGCTCCGGCTTCTATGTGTCGCCGACCGTCACCCCGCCGCTTGCGCTCACCGAGGTCGAACCGCGCCGCGATCCAGCGGTCGATCCGTTTTGGGTCTCGCGGCAATCGCTCGACACCGACGCCGCCGTGCCAAAACCGGGATGCGGCTGGCTGCCGCCGGACTGGATGCCCGAGGAGGCTCTGCGTCGCGCCGTTCGTGCGCTCGGACGCAGTGAGGCGAGCGTGTTGACCAATTACGGCTCGACATCCGGCTCCCTCGCATTGCGCCGGCTCCTGCTCACGCGCCTTGCCGAGGACGCGATCGAGGCGTCGATCAACCAGCTCATGCTGACGGGCTCGGGCACGCAGGCAACCGACCTCGTCTGCCGCTTCCTGCTCCGCCCCGGCGATACGGTGCTGGTCGACGATCCCTGCTACTTCAATTTCCGTGCGCTGTTGCGGGCGCACCAGGTGAAGATCATCAGTGTACCCTACACACCATCGGGCCCCGACGTCACCCGCTTCGAAGCGATCCTCGCCAGTGAGCGGCCACGGCTCTACATCACCAATTCCGCACTCCACAATCCAACCGGCGCGACGCTCTCGCTGCCGACCGCGCACCGGCTTTTGACCGCTGCCGCCGCACACGACCTCACCATCATCGAGGACGATATTTTTGGCGATTTCGAGCCGGAACGCTCGCCGCGCCTCGCCGCGCTCGACGGGCTGAACCGTGTGATCCGCATCGGCAGCTTCTCCAAGACGCTCTCGGCCTCGGTGCGCTGCGGCTACATTGCCGCGCGCGCCGACTGGATCGAACATCTCGTCGACCTCCAGATCGCAACCAGCTTTGGCGGTGCGAGCCCGGTTGCGACAGAGATCATCGCCAAGGTGCTGGCCGGCGGCAGCTATCGCAAGCACATGGACGAGCTGAGGCACAGGCTCACGCGCGCACGGCGCGACGTGGCGCGGAAGCTCGGGGCGTTGGGCATCGAGCCATGGCTGACGCCGCGCGGCGGATTTTTCCTTTGGTGTCGGCTGGCCGGCGAACAGGATGCGACGCAGGTTGCGCGCGCCGCGCTGAGCGAGGATGTCGTGCTCGCGCCGGGTAACGTCTTCAGCGTGTCACAGACCGCACCGGACTTCATGCGGTTCAACGTGGCGCACATGAATGATCCGCCGATGTGGGACGTGCTGCGGCGGGCGTTGAAAGCGCGGCCCGAATGACCCGCTAGTACCACGGCTCCTCATACACCGGTTGGCCATCGAGCAGCAGCCGTTTGATGGCAGCGCGCCCTGACGGCAGCACGGCGGCGACGACGCGCAGCTTTTGCTGGTTGCGGGCTTGCTCCAGCTTCTTGCCTTCGCCTTCGGGGACGAAATAGCTTTCGAGACCGTATTGTATCGTGAGCTTGTCGCAGAAGGCGCGCCGGTCCGTGCCGCAGGACGTGCCGCCGTAATTGGCGAGGCGTCCGCGGATCAGCACTTCGGGCGCCGTGACCGGCACAGCTTCGGCATGCACCGAGACCGCCTCGTAAAGGCCGTTGGCATTGGGCGCGAGCTTGACGAACACGATCGGGCTGCGCACCGCGGCCGGCTGGCCGGCGAGCGCGCCTGCTGCGAGTTGCGAGATGTCGTAGCGGAGCACGACGTAATCGCCGCGCAGGAGATCGCGGGGATCGACCGGCTGCGTCTGCAAGGTCACCTCACGGCCTTCGCGCAGGATCTGCATGCGATCGGCGACCATCAGGACCAGAGCCACGCATTGAACCAGAATGGCGACACCGAACAGCACGGCTTTCGGAATGCGCTGCCAGAGTTTTGTGGCGGATGCGACCAGTTCGATCATCGCTCAGACCTCGGCAGCGCGCGATTGAGTGCGGTTGCAAACACGACGGTGATGATTCCGGCCACCGCAAGGAAGGCCGAGCGGCGCAGCAGCGAGCCCTTCACCGCCCAGGTGATGCCCGCGATGACACCGGCGATGCCGAGCCAGCCGGCGACGATCCGCGGACGCACCGAATCGAGCATGCCGGAGACGACGAGGCACAGCATGGCGCAGAGAAGAGCAGCGTAGGCGAACCAGGGCTCGCCGGCCGCGGATGCCGGCCAGATCGGCGCCGCGAGCAGGACGAGCCCAATCGCACATCCTGCGACGGCTTCACCCGCGCGGTTCGTGAGCTTGGCGGACACGAAAGCGAGGACCACGCCGGCAATGCCGCACAACATCGCCCAAAGCGGTTGAGCTGGCGCAGTGCCGGTCCGGAAGCGGATGATGTCGTCGACCGTGATCACTTCCAGGACAGCGACGACGGCCAGCGAAAACGCCCCGTAGATCGACAGAACAGCCCCAAGGCGCAACGCCCTTGGCGACGGCGCCGCGGCGATCGCGAGCCCGGCACCGAACAGCAACGCCGCACCGTTCGCGAGCACGAATGACGGCTGTACCCCATCGAAGTCGAAGCGAAGCGCCGTCGCGATCCACCAGGGAAGCGCGGCAATTGCAACGAGGTGGGCGGCCGCGCGCGAATTCCACGCGAGCGCGAGGCCGGCGGCGAGGAGCCAGACCGCCACGAACGGAAGATGCAGCGCGTCCGGCGCATCATAGCTGCGCATGCAGGTCCAGATGCAGGCCGCCACGAGACCGACCGCAAGAGCACCGCGCGAGCCGGTCAGCAGCGCCGCCACAAATGCACCGATCGACCACAGCAGCATGCCGCCGGCAAAGTCGTCGCCCAGATGATACATCTGGCCGACCAGCGCGATGCCGACGCCGAAGATAATCGCGCCGATGCTTGCGCAGAGATCGGCAAGAACCGCCCGGCTGGTGCTGGCAAACCAGGCCCCGAGGCCGCCGGCAACGACCATGCCGGCGATCAGGATCGCGAACCGCAGCAGCCGCGCGATCTCGGTCCAGTGCGCCGCGACGAAGGCAAGGAAAGCGGCTGCGATCAAGAGGCCGCCGACGATGGCAACGACCACCGCGATGTTGATGCCGGGCGAGAGCGGGGGAAGCACAGTGCGGATCGAGGCGACGGCCGCCGGTGCGATTACGCCATCGGCCTCCCATTGTGCAAGATCGGCTTCGAGGCGCTGCCGGTAGGTTTTGTCGAACATCGTCGTGGATTACCTGGCGGGATGTTGTTGGTCGGACCGCGCGAACTGCAGGTTCAACCTATCACCGCTCTACGGTAGCTTCCTGCGACCGGACAACAAAAATGTCGAAAACAACCCCATGCACAGTAGACGGCAGTTGCCGGCGCGGCGCCCGCTGCATCGGACGAAGCATCTGAAGCGGCGAGCAAAATTCGGAGAGCGACGCACGCCGGTGGTGATGGGTCTGGATCGGCGCTGGAGCGCGTTATTGGATTCCGGTCACGCTTCCGGAGGTCGGCAGAGATAAGCGGCGATCGTAGACGTTTGACCCGTCGGGCAAAACAGGGGCACAATATTATCCTTGCAAACCGGCTGACGCATGCTGCGCAGCGAGCAGACGGCACGCCGTCGTTCGGGCTACTCCGCCATATTGTGCTGCTGCCAGCGCAGCAGATAGGCCTGCAATCGCCAGATCAACGCGGACAGCGCAACGCCGACCAGCATCAGCACGATGACGGCGACCATCATTCCCGATGCCTCCGCGCGCGCCTCGGACTCTATGATCAGGCGCCCGATTCCCCGTTCCGCACCGATAAACTCGCCGACGATCACGCCGATCAGGGCAAAGGAAATCGCAGGCGTCAGCGAGGCGAAGACCCAGGCCATGGTCGAGGGGACGACCACCGTGCGGGTGATCTGCCACTCGCTGGCGCCGAGCAGCCGCGCCGCATTGACAAAGCCCTCGTCGATCGACCGCGCGCCTTCGAACGTATTGAAGAACACGAGAAAGACCACCACGATCCACGAGGTCACGATCTTCGAGGTATCGCCGATGCCGAAAGCCAGCACGATAATCGGCGCCAGTGCGATGCGAGGGATCGAATTCACCGCCGTGATGAACGGCTGGAAGATGGCGCTCAGCCGATCCGAACGGCCCAGCACGAGGCCCGCCGCAAAGCCGCTGCTGACGCCGGTCACGAAACCGAAGAAGGTGTTCTTGAGGGTGACGGCGGTCGCGATCCAGAGATTGTTCTCCGATCGCGCCATGCAGCGGCTGAATTCGCCATTGAACCAGCCGTTGAACATTCCGAGCTTGGACTTGAGGCAGCTCAGGATCAGGAAATGCTCGAAGATTTGCGACGGTTTGGACACGAAATAGGGATCGAGCAGATCCGGCACCAACCAGGGAAGGCGGCCGTGCAGATCGTAGCCCCATTGCCAGATCGACAGAAAGCAGACGCAGATCAACGCCTGCCAGGCCAAGGTTCTGCCGGGGCGGCGCGCTTGTCTCATGGACTTCGGCCCTTGATGAATTCCTCGCCGAGCGAATGCCAGACCAGCTGAAACAGCTCGGCATAACGCGGCGTTTCGCGGATCTTCACGGCATTGCGTGGGCGGGCAAAATCCACCTCGAAGATGTCCTTGATCCGGCCGGGCCGCGCGGAAAACAGAATGATGCGGTCTGCCAGCGTCAGGGCCTCGCCGAGATCATGGGTCACGAACAGCACGGTCTGCTGTTCGCGTTCCCAGATGCGAAGCAGCACATCGTGCATGTCGATCTTGGTGTGGGTGTCGAGCGCGCCGAACGGCTCGTCCATCAGCAGAACCTGCGGTTCAACGACCAGCGTTCGCATCAAGGCGGCGCGCTGGCGCATGCCGCCAGACAATGTCGAGGGATAGGCGTTCTCAAAACCCTGCAGTCCCGCCTGCGCCAGGCAAGCCCTGACACGATCCTTCCGCTCCGCCACCGGGACACCCGCCAGTTGCAGGCCGTAGCCGATGTTGTCGGCGACGGTGCGCCAGGGAAACAGGGTATCGCGCTGGAACACATAGCCGACATTCGGCGTCGCTCGTCCGGGAACGACGGGCACGCCGTCAATCAGGATCTCACCGCTGGTCGGCTTGACCAGTGTCGCGATCATGTTGAGGACGGTGCTCTTGCCTGAACCGGATGGCCCCAGCAGAGCGACGAATTCGCCACGCCGCACATTGAAGGAGACGTCGCGCACCGCCTCGATGGCCGTGCCCGCCAACTGGAAGGTCTTGCACAATCCGCGCACGTCGATGCGCCGCATGTCGGGCGACGCAACGGATCGTGACGCGTGTAAGGCCTGCATCGTCAAGCGGGATAGGCCTTACGTGCCGCTTCGATGAAGCCGGTCGTGACGACGTCGGCCATGGCAAGCGGCTTGATGCCGGTCATTTCGCGAAACCAGACCTTCTGGCCGCGTGCGAAGCTGGCTTCATCGATGAGGCCTTCGTAGTCGGTGACCTTCTTCATGATCCCGATGTCGAAAATATTCGCGTCGCGCGACGTGCTTCCGACGTAAGGCTCGATCGCATCATAGATCTCTTCGGGAGAGTGCCCCTTGATCCACTGGGTCGCGCGCCACAGCGCCGTGACGAACGCCTGCATCTTCTGCGGGTCCTTGTCGATGGTCGACTGCAGGGTGAAATGAGACGTCACCGGGACCTTGCCGCCGATATACTTGGCCCAGACTGTCTCGTCCGTTCCGTCGAACAACAGCGCGCCCCAGCCCTGCTCGATCGAATCCTTCAGGATCGACGGCGAGTTGATGAGAACATCGACCTGTTTCGTTTTCAACGTGCCCATCATGGTGTCGACATTGCCGGTGCCGATCCAGGTCACCTTGTCGTCCAATCCCATGGTTTCCATGTAGTAGGAGGCCCATACGTGGTTGGTGCCTCCCAACGACGACACCGAAACGATCGGCTTTCGTCCATCAGGCCGTTTCCACTTCGCCAGCGCCTCCAGCGTTGTGATGCCCTGATCGAAGAGATCCTTGCGGATGATGAAGATCGCGGCATTGCTGCGGGTATCGACCGGCATCAGGACCCGCGCGTTGCGGCCGTGATTGCTGAGCTGCATCGGGTGGGTGATATCCCCGATGCCGATATCGCCCTGCGACGAGGCGATAATCTCGCGCGTCTTCACGCCGCTGCCACCCTGGATCAGCTTGCAATCGAGGCCGGCCTCCTTGAAGAATCCGGCCCGGTCGGCGACGAATTGCGACTGATAAACCGGAATGGCGACCGGATAGATCACGCGGCCCGACGGCGTATCCGCCCATACCCGACCTGCCGCCATGGAGGCACCGGCGCCAGCGACAATCGTCAGCGCGGACCGTCTGGTGACCTGAGGTCTCATCACGCGTGCTCCCTCTCTTTGCCGACCACCTTGTCGAGCGCGTTCAGCACCGCATCGCCCATTTCCTGGGTCGAAAGTCTTTTTGCGCCGGGTTCGGCGATATCGGCCGTTCTTGCGCCGGCAGCGAGGGCCGTATCCACGGCCTTCTCCAGCAGCGTGGCATCATCGGGCCGATTGAGGGTGATGCGCAACATCATTGCGACGCTGAGGATCGAACCGAGCGGATTGGCGATGCCCTTGCCCGCAATATCAGGCGCGCTGCCGTGGACCGGTTCATAGAGCGCCTTGCGGCGTCCCAGCCGGTCCGGCGGCCCGAGCGAGACCGACGGCAGCATGCCGAGCGAGCCCGACGCCATGGCAGCGCAATCGGAGAGAATGTCGCCGAAGATATTGCAGGTCACCATGACATCGAATTGCGACGGCGCCCGCACGATCTGCATGGCGGCGTTGTCGACATAGAGGTGCGTCAATTCCACATCGGAGAATTCCGCTTGATGCAGCGCGATGACCTCCTCGCGCCACAGCACGCTGGTTTCCAGCACATTGGCCTTGTCGACCGAGCAGACCCTGCCCTTGCGCGTCCGGGCCAGTTCAAACGCGGTTCGCGCCACCCGGCGGATCTGGCTGGTGGTGTATTGCTGGGTGTTGAAGCCGCGGCGCTGGCCGTCCGGCAGCGTTTCGATGCCGCGCGGCTCGCCGAAATAGATGCCGCTGGTGAGCTCGCGGATGATGATGAAGTCGACATCCTTCAGCACCGAAGCCTTGAGCGGCGCGGAATCAGCCAGCGCCGGATTGGCGACGATGGGCCGGAGATTGGCATAGAGGTCGTACTTGCTGCGCAGCGACAGCAGGCTTCCCGCCTTGCGCGCCGCCGGAGGGACCTGCGTGGTTTCCGGGCCACCCGTCGCACCCCAGAGGATCGCGTCGGCCTCCTCCATCGCCTCGACGGTGTCATCCGGCAACACCTTGCCTGTCGCGAGATAGGGTATGAGACCGTATTGCGCTTCGCGCATAACCACCGGAGCGCCGCGCCGGTCGGAAAACCATTTGAGAACGCGATGGGACTGGTCGGTCACCTCCGGACCGATGCCTTCACCACCGACCACAGCCACCTTGATCGTGTTCGAGAGCGTGTTCATGCCTGATGTCCTGCAAAGTGAATCCACGGCCGCGTCGCGCGGTCGGACGCCTGGAATGCGCGGATCGCATCCTCGCGCCGCAACGTCAGCGAAATTTCGTCGAGTCCTTCGAGCAGGCCCGCGCGCCGGCGCGGATCGATCTCGAAGCTGTGCCGTATGCCAGACGGCGAGGTGACCGTCTGCTCCTCCAGATCGACACTGAGACGTCCGGCGCCCTGGCTCGCTTCGATCTCCGCGGCGAGGCCATCGATGGTGGCTTTGTCCAGCACCACCGGCAGGATGCCGTTCTGGAAGCAGTTGGCGAAGAAGATATCGCCGAAGCCGGATCCGATGATGGCGCGGATGCCCATTTCCTGGAGCGACCACACCGCCGCCTCGCGCGACGAGCCGCAGCCGAAATTCGGCCCGGTCACCAGGATTTCCGCCGCGCGATACGGCTCGCGATTGAGGATGAACTCGGGATTTTCCGAGCCGTCCGGCCGGTAGCGGAGCGAGCCGAACGCCCATTTCCCGAGACTGCCGCGGACGGAATTTCCGATCATGCGGTTGATGCTGATGATGACATCGGTATCGACATTGGTGCGCATGATCGGTGCGGCAATCGCGGTCACTTTGGTGAAGGCTTGCGCCATCTAGCGCTCCATCGTTCGGACATCGGCGATGGCGCCGGAAATCGCCGCCGCCACGGCCATGGCCGGGCTCGCCAGATGAGTGCGGGCGCGCGGCCCTTGGCGGCCGATGAAATTCCGGTTCGAGGTCGACACCGAGCGCTGGCCCGGCGGCACGGTTTCACCGTTTGCGGCAAGACACATCGAGCAGCCGGGCTCGCGCCATTCAAAGCCTGCGTCGGTAAAGATCTTGTCGAGCCCTTCGGCCACCGCATCGCGCTTGACGGTCTCCGAACCCGGCACGACCCAGGCGCGCACGCCGGGCGCAACCTTGCGGCCACGCGCGACCTCGGCCGCGGCGCGCAGATCGCTAAGGCGGCTGTTGGTGCAGGAGCCGATGAAGACCCAATCCACCGGTGTGCCGGCGATCGGCGCACCGGGCTTCAGGCCCATATAATCGAGCGCGATCTCGATCGCGCCGCGGCGGGCGGGATCGGCAATGTCTGCGGGATCCGGGATACGCCCATCGACACCAAGCACGTGCTCCGGACTGGTGCCCCAGGTGATCTGCGGGATAATGGTTCCGACATCGATCGACACCTCGCGATCGAACATTGCGTCGCTGTCGCTCGCAAGCGTCCGCCACGCCGCGACGGCCCGCTCCCACATCTCGCCTTGCGGCGCATAGGGTCGGCCGCGGACATACGCAAACGTCGTCTCATCCGGCGCGATCAGCCCCATCTTGGCGCCGAGCTCGACTGACAGATTGCAGATCGTGAGCCGCCCTTCGATCGGCATGGCCCTGATCGCACTGCCGGCATATTCGACGGCATAGCCGGTGCCGCCGGCGGCGCCGACATGGCCGATCAGAGCGAGGATCAGATCCTTCGCAGTGACGCCGAACGGCAGGGCGCCGTCGAACGTCACCCGCATGGTCTTGGGCCGGCGCTGGACGATGGTCTGGGTCGCCAGCACGTGCGTGAGCTCGCTGGAACCGATACCGAAGGCGAGAGCACCGAGCCCGCCATGGGTACAGGTATGGCTGTCGCCGCAGACGATCAGGCAGCCGGGAAGGCTGAGGCCGAGCTCCGGGCCGATGACATGGACGATGCCCTGCCCGGGCTGGTCGATATCGAACAGCCGGATGCCGGTGGCGGATGTCTCGGTCCGCAACGCCGCCAGCAGTTCCTGCCCGGTCTTGATCGTGCCGGCACGCCCGGACGCGGTCGAAATCGCATGATCCGGCGTGGCGAAGGTCAGTTCGGGATTGTGGACCGGAAGGTCGCGGCTTTTGAGATCGATCAGGCCGCGAGAGCCGCCGAGGTCATGCAGCAGATGACGATCCACATGAAGCAGATCTGTATCATCGCTCACTTGGGCAATGACATGCTGGTCCCAAATTTTGGCCAGCAGCGTGCGACCACGCGTGTCCACGATCCGTCCTCCCATGTTCGGCATCTGATGTGCCGTGTTGCTGCCGATCATGCCGACCGACAGCGATCTTGGGAAGCAGGATAGAAGTCGATCCCGGAACCGAGCAAGTGACGGTTGGGCAGCCAGCCATCGCGGCCGGCGATGGCTGGCCGCAATGTGCCAGCGATGTCAGCCCCTGCCGGGCACGACCGTCAGCCGCTCGGAGACCCCGCTGATGGCGGGACGCGCATCATCCTGGGTCCGCAAATGGTCCACCAGCAGCTTCGTCACCGGCGGCAGCGACTTGTAATCGCGCACGCCCATCACCAGCTCGCGTCGCGCCCAGGACTCATCGAGCGGGACGGTGACGAGGCTGTCGACGCCGTAGCGGTCGCGAACGATCTCGAGCGGCACGATGCCGACCCCCATCCTGGCATCGATGACGCGGAACAGCGCATCGAAACTGCTGACGCGGATGCGCACCTTCATGTGCTGCCCGAGCGCCGCGGCGGCCCTGACACACAGCGTCTCGATCGAACTGCCCTTCTCCAGGCTGACAAAGTCAAAATCGACCAGCTCGCGGAAGCGAACGCTGTTGCGGCCGGCCAGCGGATGGTCACGCGTGACCAGCGCGACCAGGCTGTCGCTGCGGTAGGACAGCAACTCCAGATCCTGTCCGTCGATGTTGCCGCCGAAGATGCCGATGTCGGCCCGGTTCTCCATCACCGCGCGCACGATCGCGGGGCTGAGATCCTCCTCGATGTCGATGTGGACCAGCGGATGCTGCTCCAGGAACAGACTGAGCTCGTCCGCCAGGGCTTCGAGGATCGCAGACTTGTTGGCACAGACCCGGATCAGCCCGCGCTTGCCCTGCCGGTATCCCGTCAGTTCGATCTCGAGCTTGCTGAGGTTTCCCAGGATGATTCGGGCGTGCTCGAGCAGGGCGAAACCGGCAGGTGTCGGCTCGATCCCTTTCGAATGGCGATGCAGCAGCTCGACCTTGAACAGGTCTTCGATATCCGAGATGCGGCGGCTCACCGCTGACGCGGCAATGTTCTTCTTCTCCGCCGCCTTCGCGATACTCTGCTCCTCGACGATCGCCACGAACAATTGCAGCGTCAGCAGATCGATTTTAGCCGTCATCCGGAAGATCCTCGGGAGGGGGCTTGCGAGGGGGGCATTGTGGAGAAGCTTGGGGATCTGCCGCAAGTGCGGTGTCAGGCTGCGGTCCTCTAGGGACGACACCTGAGGCTGCTTTGACGCTGAGAGTCTGTATTTGGCGGGGCTTTCTCGAAGCCGTTTGTTATGGCGGAGAGGGAGGGATTCGAACCCCCGATAGGCTTGCACCTATGCCGCATTTCGAGTGCGGTGCATTCGACCACTCTGCCACCTCTCCTGAAGTGCCGATGAGGGGCAGGAACCCCTCTGGTCGGGGGCGTTAATAGGCGAGGATGGCTGGCCAGACAAGGCGAGAAAGGGGAAAATCCGCCACCTCTTTCAGCCCCGCACCAGCTCAATTCTTGTTTGACGCGTTTTCTTGACGCGAACCGGGGTCCACTTCGCTTGAAAACGCGTCTCGCCGGGAGGAACTGCCGTGGAGCATCTCACGATCAAGGCCAATGGTACCGATTTCCACCTGGTTCGCGCCGGCCAGGGCAAACCGCTGCTTTTGCTGCATGGTTGGCCGGAATTCTGGCTGACCTGGGAGCCGGTCATGGCGCGGCTGGCCGACCGTTTCATGCTGATCGCACCCGATCTGCGCGGCTTTGGCGACAGCGACAAGCCTGACGGCCCTTACGGGCCGGACGGCCATGCGGCCGACATGCTGGCGGTGATGGACGGGCTCGGGATCGAGCGATTCGGCGTGGTCGGCCATGATGTCGGGGGCGCCGTGATGCAGCCGCTCGCGCGCCAGGCGCCGGGACGGCTCGCCGGGCTGTTCTTCTTCGATTTCGTCTATCCCGGCATCGGGCCGCGCATGGCGGCGCCCGACCGGCTCAATCACATCTGGTACCAGTCCTTTCAGCAGATGGAGATGGCGCCCGCGCTCGTTGGCGCGAGCCGGGAGAGCTGCCGGCTCTATATCTCGCACTTCCTGAAGGGCTGGACGCATCGGAAGAATGCCTTCGATGACGTGCTCGACGATTTCGTCGACAATTTCTTCAAGCCGGGCAATCTCGCGGGCGGATTTGCGCATTATCGCGCGTCGCATGCAGGCCGCGTCGCGATGATGAAGGGCGAAGCGCCGCCGATGCCGCCGATCTCTGTGCCGACCTGCGTGCGCTGGGCCGAGCACGATCCGCTGTTTCCCTATGCCTGGACTGACCGGCTGCCTGGGACCTTCAGCAATGTGGATGTTGCGATGTTTCCCGACGTCGGACACTTCCCGCATCGCGAGGATCCGGATCGCGCGGCCGCGGAGATCGCGGCGTTCTTTCAGCGGATTGGCTGGAGCTGAAAACAGGGGTGGGACCGCCAGACGCGGTAAACACTGGCGGTCCCGTGCCGCTCATTGAAAACTGACCAGGAAGGGCGGCTTCGCCGGCCAGGTGAGGCGACGATTCGACCGTAGCGTGTGACCTGTGCGCCGCAACGCAATCCGTCCCTTAACCTAACCGATCAAGGTTACTCCTTGTCATTCTTGTTGTTTTCCTTGCCCTTCTTCTTCCCGTTCTCAGTAGAATCCCGGTCTTTGTCTTTTCCGTTGCCTTCCTTGCGGCGGTTGGTGAAGCGCGCATTGCCAAGGCCAGTGCCGATGGTGAGCACGCCCCAGCGGTCGACATCCTGCATGAACGGCACCTCGGAGAGGCCCTGAACCACGCCGTCATTGTGCATGAGGATCGCGGTGTCGTGCTCGCCGATCTGCGGGATGCCTTCGATCAGGCTCGCCGGGAGGTTGAATTTGCTGCTCTCCCAATTGCCCGGCAGGTTCTGCGCGCCCTTCTCGATCGAACCGTCCTCGTTGATCACGCCGGGACAGGCGATGCCGATGAAAGGCGCGAGCTTGAAGCCTTCGCTCTCAGCTTCCGTGATCAGTCCCTTCAGCATTTTGGTCAGCCGCTTCACCGCACCCTCTCGCGTCGGCTCGTCGTCGGCATGGCGCCACAGCTCGGATTTCCACACTCCCGCTTTCGACAGATCCTTGGCCTTCTTCCAGCGCGTCTCAACCAAACCGCAGCGGATGTTGGTGCCGCCGATGTCGACGGCGAGGATGCTGTCATGGGCCTCGAAGATCCAGGAGGGCGCCAGATGCAGCGCGCCGATCAGGCCGGCCTCATCCGGATGGGCGCGGATCGGCACCATGTCGATTTTGAAATCCTCGGATTTCAGGATGATCTGGGTGCGCGCGATCGCGAGCTCGCCGAGCCTTGAATCGCGGAAACCGCCGCCGACCACGATGCACTCGGTCTTGGCCCAGGCCTTGGTCTTGAGGAAGCGCCGCGTGACATAGGCGAGCTCCTGGGCGAAATCCTCGATCGCGCTGTGCACGATCGCGGAGGCCTCGGTGTCGTCGCCGACCAGGATGGCATCCAGCGTCTTCTTGCTGATCTGGTCCGACGGTTCGTCGCCGAAGGGGTCTTCGCCGGATTTGCGCAGCGGCTTGCGCCAGCGGTCGAGAATCTCGCGGAACGCGCCCTTGCTGGCGCGGTCGCCGAGAAAGCCGTCCTCGTCCTTGATCTCGATGTTGAAGCTGTCGACATCCACCGACGGCAGCCGCCCGGCGCCGTGATGGGCGATGCCCGTCGTCGTCTTGACCAGCTCGTCCGTTGCCATGAAAAGCCCCTTGCCCGTGTCCAAATTCGCGGGGACAACGGCGATGGAACCCGTTGGTTGCAAAGCCGGCCGCGGATTCGGCCAGCCTTGCAGACCCCCTGCAGACCGCTCAAATCCTTCTAATCCGGGCCTTTTCGCCCGCTTTTCCTTGACTCTCGGCGATCGGCGGCTATAAGTCCCACACCCGGCGCGGGGCGTTTCTCGCGCCGCTTGTTTTTGCGTGGGTTTTCAAAGGGATAACTCCCGCCCGCACAAAACTCGCATAAACCCATAGCGACTGACAAAAAGCCGACCCCGACGAATTTCGTCGCGAGGCCGGGAATGAACACGAAGGAAAACAACGATGTTCGCAGTCATCAAAACCGGCGGCCGGCAGTACCGCGTCGTTCCGGATGATGTCTTGGAAGTAGGCAAGATCGAAGGCGAAGTCGGCACGATCATTCAGCTGACTGAAGTTCTGGTGGTCGGCGGCGATACGCCGATCCTGGGTCTGCCGACGGTTGCAGGTGCATCCGTGGCCGTCGAGGTGCTCGACCACAAGCGCGGACCGAAGGTCATCGCGTTCAAGAAGCGCCGCCGCAAGAATTCGCGCCGCAAGCGCGGCTACCGCGACGAGATCACGGTGCTGCGCATCAGCGAGATCCTGACCGACAACGCCAAGCCCACCAAGGGGCCGCGTCCGAAGCGGGAGAAGGTCGTCAAGGAGCCGGCGAAGGAAGAAGCCGACGCCGCATAATTTGATCACGCCAATTCACGAATTGATGCGTGAAAAATTGTGAAATGATTCCGTCAAGGAATTGATCTAGACATACGCAAGGTTTCGGAGACGGGCTATGGCTCACAAAAAAGCAGGCGGTTCATCGCGCAACGGTCGCGATTCAAAAGGCAAGCGCCTCGGTATCAAGGCGTTCGGCGGGGAAGTTGTGATTCCCGGCAACATCATTGCGCGTCAGCGCGGCACCACCTGGCACCCCGGCCTTAATGTCGGCATGGGCACGGACCACACTTTGTTCGCCAAGGTCGAGGGTCGCGTCACGTTCCAGGCCAAAGCCAACGGCCGCACCTTTGTATCGGTGCTTCCGCTCGCAGAGGCAGCTGAATAGACGGTGGATCAAATTTGGAGTCCGCCGGGTCCCTGACCGAACCGGCGGAGTCCTCAAGATCGAAGGCTCCAGGGGAGGCGGGAAACCGGCCTCCCCTTTCGTTTGACTTGCTCACTTTTAACTTAGTGACTTCGACGGAGCCGGACATGTTGCAGGATTTTTCGAGCGTGACCTTGCGGGAGGCGAGACCGAGCGTCGTCGCCACCGAGCGGCTGACCTTGCGGCGGCCGACACTCGCCGACGTCAGGACCATTTCCCTCCTCGCCAACGACCGCCGTGTCGCGGAAAACACCCGCCGCCTGCCGCATCCCTATTCGCAAGACGACGCCGTCGAATTCATCCGTGCCACCGCCGAGCTCGGCAGCGAAACCGTGTTCCTGATCGAGCACGACAATGCGCCGGTCGGTATGGTCGGGATCGACTGTTCGACGCCTGACAATGCCGAGCTCGGCTATTGGCTCGGCGTCGAACACTGGGGCCGGGGTTTTGGCACCGAAGCCGCGCGCGCCGCGATCGACTTCTTCTTCGAGGAATTCGAGGATGACCATCTCTATGCGGGCGCGCGCGTCACCAATCCGACGTCACGCAATGTGCTGGAGAAGTGCGGCTTCCAGTGGAGCGGCGTCCAGCTGCACCGTTTCCTGGCGTTGGGCTCGTCCACGCCGGTCGACTGCTTCCGCCTCTCGCGCGGGGTGTGGGCGTCGTTGAAGAGCTGGAGCAGTGCGAGACGGGTGAGGTAGGGCCAACTCTTACCGCGTGTCGTCCCGGCGCAGGCCGGGACCCATAACCACGAATGTTCATGAAGCGAAGCTTCCCACTCCGAGTCTTCGCAAAACTGCACCCTGTGGGTATGGGTCACGGCCTGCGCCGGGACGACACTGTGGGCGTGTTTACGCCGGCGGATTAACGTCCACAGCGCCCCGCCCGAGATCGCGCTCGCGCAAGTAAATATAGAACCCGGCGCCGATGATGATGGCGGCGCCGACGATGGTGGCGATTTTTGGCACGTCGCCGAACACGACGAAGCCGAAGATCACGGCCCAGACGATCATCGAATATTGGTAGGGCACCACGACGCTCGCCGGCGCGAGCTTGAGCGACCGGTTGACGCAGAACAGCGCCGTCACCGAGATGCACCCGGCAAGCGTGAAGATCACGAGGCTGCCCGGCGTCGGCGGCACCCAGTGGAATGCCGACAGCACCGCGCCCAGCAGGAACGTGCCGACAAATTGCGAGGACGCCATCACGATGTCGGGCGTCTTGCGCAGGCTGCGCGTGATCAGCATCAGCGTCGCAAACGACAGGCTGCCGCCGAGCGCAATCAACGCCGGCAGGCTGACCGTCTGCGCCGACGGCCGCAGCGCTATCAGGACGCCGCAGAAGCCGATCAGGATAGCCGTCCAGCGCCGCCAGCCGACGCGCTCGCCCAGAAAGATCGCCGACATCGCGGTGACGAAGATCGGGCCAGCGAGATAGTAGGTGATGACGTCCGCCAGCGGCAGATAGACGGATGCGAGGAAGAACCCCGCCACGTCCAGCGTCGACAGCGTGACGCGTAACAGCTGGAGCCACGGCCGCTCGAGGTGAAAGAAGTCGTGACGCTGACGCCAGATCAGCGGCGACATCAGCAGCAACGCCGCGCAGGCGCGCAGGAACAGCAGCTGCCCCACCGAATAAGTCCCGACCAGGAACTTGCCCATGGCGTCGCCGAACGAGAACATGAAGATCGCCAGCACCATCAGTGCAATGCCGGCCAGCCGCGCCGAGCGGTCGTCATAGGCGGAGAGATTCTTGAACAGGGGCATCGAGCGCCGTTGTAAAGACGCAGGCGCCCGCGACAAGCCCACGCAAGACGAATTGAACGGATTGTCGCACTCTTCGCGTCGCGGTAGCGGTAGGCGCCGTACCGACGAAAGAGTTCAGACATGGCCGACTTCGACCCGACCCAGCATCGCATGATCCCCACACAACGCTGGTTTGAAGATTTCGTCGTCGGCGAGCGTTTCGTGCTGCCGAGCCGCACCCAGACCTCGGCGGTGTTCGCGGCGTTCCAGACCGCGAGCGGCGATACCCACCCGGTACACTATGACGTGGAATATTGCCGCAGCCGCGGCATGCCGCATCTGCTCGCGCACGGTTTCCAGACCCTGATCCACACTGCGCCCGGCGCGGGCCTGTTTCCGTTCATGGTCGAGGACTCCCTGGTCGGCTTCCTCGAGCAATCGAGCCGGTTCCTCAAGCCCGTCTTTGCCGATGACACGATTTACCCCGCGCTCGAGGTGACCGAGCTCACCCCGGGCCGCACGACCGGCGTGGTGACGCTCGCAAGCACCATCTACAACCAGCGCAAGGAGCTGGTGCTTGAAGGGGCGCAGAAATTCCTGATCCGCCGCCGGCCGCTCTGACGTCGTCCTGGCGAAAGCCAGGACCCATGAACACAGGTGCTCGTACCGCGTGAGACCTGTTCACTGCCAGTCTTCGCCAAACTCCTCCCTGTGGTTATGGGTCCCGGATCTGCGCTTCGCTTGTCCGGGACGACGAGTGGGGGCCGCCGGCCGACTGGTTAAGCACGGGCCGAAATTCGCGGAAATTCCGCCGATTTGCGGGTAAGTCCGGGTTGCCGCGCGGGACCGGCTGGCCTACCTATGGCCCATGAAATTCCTTGACGAAGCAAAGGTCTATATCCGCTCCGGCGACGGCGGAAACGGCTGCGTGGCGTTCCGCCGCGAAAAATTCATCGAATTCGGCGGCCCCTCCGGCGGCAATGGCGGCCGCGGCGGCAGTGTCATCCTCGAAGTCGCCGACGGGCTGAACACGCTGATCGACTACCGCTACCAGCAGCATTTCAAGGCCCAGAAGGGCGAGAACGGCGCAGGCTCGGACCGCCATGGCGCCAACGGCAAGCCGATCACGCTGAAGGTCCCGATGGGCACGCAGATCTTCGACGAAGACCGCGAGACGCTGATCCACGACTTCACCAATGTCGGCGAGAAATTCGTGCTGGCCGAAGGCGGCAATGGCGGCTTCGGCAACGCGCATTTCAAGTCCTCGACCAACCGCGCGCCGCGCAACGCCAATCCCGGCCAGCCCGGCGAGGAGCGCTGGATCTGGCTGCGGCTGAAGCTCATCGCCGACGCCGGCCTGGTCGGCCTGCCCAATGCCGGCAAATCGACCTTCCTCTCCAAGGTCAGCGCGGCCAAGCCGAAGATCGCCGACTATCCCTTCACCACGCTGCATCCACAGCTCGGCGTCGTGAACTCCGACGGCCGCGAATTCGTGCTGGCCGACATTCCCGGTCTGATCGAAGGCGCGCATGAAGGCGCCGGCCTCGGCGATCGCTTCCTCGGCCATGTCGAGCGCTGCCGCGTGCTGCTGCATCTCATCGATGCGACCTGCGAGCACGCGGGCAAGGCCTACAAGACGGTGCGCAACGAGCTCGATGCCTATGGCGGGCTGCTGACCGACAAGATCGAGATCGTCGCGCTGAACAAGATCGATGCGGTCGAGCCGGACGAGCTGAAGAAGCAGAAAGACCGGCTGAAGCGCGCCGCCAAGAAGACGCCGCTGCTGATGTCGGGAATCACCGGTGAGGGCGTCAAGGAAGCACTGCGCGCGCTCGTCGAAGTGATTGGCGAGGCCCCGGTCTCCGCCAAGGCGAAGAGCACAGCCGAAGCCGAGCCCTGGTCGGCTTGAACTCTCCCCCCAATGTCGTCCCGGCGAAGGCCGGGACCCATACCGCGAGATCTGTCGATCGCGAATGGTGGGAGTACCGAACCGCTAGTCGTCGCCAAATTACTCCCTGGGGTTATGGGTCCCGGCCTTCGCCGGGACGACAAGGAATGTGAGGCCGCGGACTCGCGCATCCCTCCGGGAGAGGTTGTCATTGCGCCCTCCATGGCGCAGCATTCAATAGTCAAGAAACGGCAGGGATGACGCATGGCGCGCGCGAAGAACGTTCTCTGGATCATGTGCGACCAGCTTCGCTATAACTATCTCGGCTGCACCGGTCACCCCACGCTGAAGACGCCGAACATCAACGCCATGGCGAAGCGCGGCGTGCTGTTCAGCAAGGCTTACGTGCAATCGCCGATCTGCGGCCCGTCGCGAATGTCGTTCTACACCGGGCGCTACATGCGCTCGCACGGCTCGCACTGGAACGGTTGGCCGTTGCGCGTCGGTGAGCCCACGCTCGGCGATCACCTGAAAAAGATCGGCGTGCGCAATGTGCTGGTCGGCAAGACCCACATGGCGCCCGACCTCGAAGGCATGAAGGCGCTCGGCATCCCGCCGGAATCAATGATCGGTGTGCACGTCGCCGAATGCGGCTTCGAGCCCTATGAGCGTGACGACGGGCTGCATCCGACCGGCCGGCCGCGCCCGAAATACGACGACTATCTGCGCCAGCAGGGATTTGAAGCAACGAACCCCTGGGAGCATTGGGCCAATTCGGGTGACGCCGGCGATGGCTCCCTGCACAACGGCTGGCTGCTGGTCCACGCCGATAAGGCGGCGCGCGTGCCGGACGAGCATTCCGAGACGCCCTACATGACGCGTCGCGCGATGGACTTCATCACCGAGGCCGAGACCGACGGCAGGCCGTGGTGCCTGCATCTGTCCTACATCAAGCCGCACTGGCCCTATATCGCGCCCGAACCCTACGCGAGCATGTATTCGACGGATGACATGATTCCGGTGATCCGCTCCGAGCGCGAGCGCCAGAATCCGCATCCGGTGTTCGGCGCCTATATGGACATGCGCTACTCCCGCAACATGGCGCGCGACGATGCCCGCGAGAAGGTGATCCCGACCTATATGGGCCTGATCAGCCAGATCGACGACCAGATGGGCGTGCTGATGAAATTCCTGGAGGAACGCGACCTCCTGGAAACCACCATGATCGTGTTCACGTCCGATCATGGCGATTATCTCGGCGACCACTGGATGGGCGAGAAGGATCTCTTTCACGAGCAGTCGGCCAAAATTCCGCTGATCGTCATCGATCCTTCGAAGGAAGCCGACGCCACCCGCGGTACGCGCAGCGATGCGCTGGTCGAGGGCATCGACCTCGCGCCGACCTTCGTTGATTATTTCGGCGGCAAGGTGCCCGGACACATTCTCGAAGGACGCTCGCTGCTGCCGCTGTTGCGCGGGCCGACACCGAGCGATTGGCGCAAGGTCGCCTTCTCCGAGTACGACTACGCCATGCAGGACGTGCGGCTGAAACTGAACCAGCCGATCGAGCGCTGCCGCCTGTTCATGGTGTTCGACGGCCGCTGGAAATACATCCACGCCTCCGGCTTCCGCCCGATGCTGTACGACCTCGAAACCGATCCGCAGGAATTTTTGGATCGCGGCGACGATCCCGAATGCGCCGCTGTGATTGCTCGCCTCCAGGCAGAGCTGTTCGACTGGGCGCTGCATCCGAACGACCACATCACCACGTCCCGCGAGAAGATCGCGAACTACGCCGACAACCAGCTCCAGGTGAAGGGCGGGATTTTGATCGGCATCTGGGACGAGGCCGAGCTTGCGTCGATCAAGGACGGGATCGCGCAGCGCGCGAAGCTGTGAGTTTGTCTTCGCCTCTCCCCGCTTGCGGGGAGAGGCCGGATCGCATCGTCAGATGCGATCCGGGT
>NZ_JYMS01000027.1:33815-450914 GCF_000938285.1 Bradyrhizobium sp. LTSP857
CTCTCCGCGAGCCCAACTGCCACCGTCCCCGCAGAGACTCCCCCTCACCCCGACCCTCTCCCCGCAAGCGGGGCGAGGGAGAGGAATTCAATTCTCGATCTTGTATCCCGTCGCCGTCACGATCGGCTGCCAGAACGCCGTGTTCGCGGCGAGCTCCTTGGACAGACCTTCGGCATTGCTGCCGACCGGAATCAAGCCGATCGCGGTGAGCCTTTCCTTCACGTCAGGCTTGGCGAGCGCCGCGCTCGCGGCAGCGCCGAGCTTGCTTGCGAATTCCGGCGGGCTGCCGGCGGGGAGCCACATGCCGTACCAGGCATCCGCGACGAGATCGATGCCGCTCTCCTTCAGCGTCGGGACTTCTGGCGCGAAGGGCGAACGCTCCGCGCTCGAGACCGCAATGATGGTCACGCCCTTGGCGCGATGCTGCGGGAGTGCGTCGGCCAACGTCGTGATCCCGAACGAGATGTGGCCGCCAATGAGGTCGTTGAGGATCGGCGCGCTGCCGCGATAGGGCACGCGGGTCAAGGGAATGCCGAGATCCTTCTCCAGTTTCGATCCGGCAAAATGCGGAATGGTGCCGTTGCTCGGTACCCCGAACGACGTCTTGTCGGGATGCGCCTTCAGCCACGCCACGAATCCTTTGAAATCCGTGACATCGACTGCCGGACCGACCACGAGCGCGAACTCGAACCGCGCCAGGAGCGACACCGGCATAAAGTCCTTGGCGGTGTCGAAGCTCGGCACCGTCTCCACCATCGGCAGCAGGTACATGGTCGGACCCGTCGTCACCAGCACCATGCTGCCGTCGGGGCTTGCGCCCTTCACCGCCTTGATGCCGATCAGGCCGTCGCCGCCGGTGCGGTTCTCGACCACGATGGTCCGTTGCAGCACCGGGGCCATCTCCTGCGCGATCAGGCGGCATAGCGTATCGCCGCCGGCCCCCGCTGCGAACGGAAAGATGATTTTGGTGAGCCCGGCCTGCGCCTGTGCCCCGCCTGCCTGCGCGAGCAGCGGCAGCCCCAGACATCCGGCGACGAAATTGCGGCGATCCATTCGTTTCCTCGTTTGGCCCACTATAGTTGGCTGCAATTAGAGCCAGGCGGGCGTCCCGGACAAGGCCGTTTACCGGGCCTGCCGCCTTGCGCCGGCCATCGTCCTGCTGCAAAAGCAGGCCTCATCGGCGCCGCCTGTCGCTCCGCCGTCTTTCGAAGCAGAGCAATTCGTCGCAACGCGCCAATACATACACACATGGCCAGCCCCGAACTCAGTCAATTCCGCCGCATCGTCGTCAAGGTCGGCTCCGCGCTGCTGGTCGATTCAGACAAAGGCGAGGTGCGGGCGTCCTGGCTCGCCGCGCTCGCCGACGACATGGCCAAGCTGCACCGCGAGGGCCGCGACGTCCTCGTCGTCTCCTCGGGCTCGATTGCGCTCGGCCGCAGCCGGCTGAAACTGCCGCGCGGCCCCTTGAAGCTCGAGGAGAGCCAGGCTGCCGCCGCCGTCGGCCAGATCGAGCTCGCCCGCATCTGGTCGGAGGTGCTCGGCGCCCACGGCATCGGCGCCGGCCAGATCCTGGTGACGCTCCAGGACACCGAGGAGCGCCGCCGCTATCTCAATGCGCGCTCCACCATCGGCAAGCTGCTAGAGTGGCGCGCCATCCCCGTGATCAACGAGAATGACACGGTCGCCACCAACGAGATCCGCTATGGCGACAACGACCGCCTCGCCGCGCGCGTCGCCACCATGGCGAGCGCCGATTTGCTCGTGCTGCTGTCCGACATCGACGGGCTCTACGACGCTCCGCCGAAGAACAACCCGAACGCAAAGCTCATTCCCGTCGTCGACAGCATCACCTCGGAGATCGAGGCTGTGGCAGGAGACGCCGAATCCGAGCTGTCGCGCGGCGGCATGCGCACCAAGGTCGAGGCGGCGAAGATCGCCACCACCGGCGGCACGCATATGCTGATCGCCTCCGGCAAGATCGAGCATCCGTTGCAGGCGATCGCCAATGGCGGCCGCTGCACCTGGTTCCTGACGCCGGCCAATCCCATCACCTCACGAAAACGCTGGATCGCGGGCACGCTGGAGCCGAAGGGCACGCTGACCATCGACGCCGGCGCGGTGACGGCGCTGCGCGCCGGCGCCAGCCTGTTGCCGGCCGGCGTGATCAAGGTCGAGGGCCAGTTCGCCCGCGGCGACGCGGTGATCGTGCGCGGCCCCGACACCAGCGAAATCGGCCGCGGCCTGATCGCTTATGACGCCGAGGTTGCCGAGCGGATCAAGGGCCGCTCCTCCCCGGACGTCATGACCATCCTCGGCAGCAGCGGCCGCTCCGAGATGATCCACCGCGACGATCTGGTGGTGGGCGGGTAAGGCCGCAACGGCCGCTTTTTCACGGAATTTGCTAGGCCAATGACCTAGCCGGCACGCGGCCGGGAGACCAGCCATACCCTCCCGACCCTTCGCAGAAGCGGGATTTCCGTGCTAGGACACTGCCTTAGCAGAAGGTTGAACTCTCCTATGGCCGCCCCCCTCAAAGCCGTCGACGGCAATGCCGATCTCCAGGCGCTGATGACCGATCTTGGCACCCGTGCCCGCGCTGCCGCGCGCGTGCTGGCGCTGGCGCCGCCGGAGCAGAAGAACCGGGCGCTGGAAGCCATGGAACGGGCGATCCGCCAGAATGCGTCGGCGATCCTTGCCGCCAATGCCGAGGACGTCGCAGAGGCCCGCGCGTCCAGCAACATGACCTCCTCCTTCATCGACCGCCTGACGCTGACGCCGGCGCGGGTCGAATCCATGGCCGAAGGCATCGGCATCGTGCGCGGTATCGCTGATCCCGTCGGTGTCGTCACCGAGAGCTGGCAGCGGCCGAACGGCATGACCATCGAGCGCGTACGCGTGCCGCTCGGCGTCGTCGGCGTGATTTTTGAGAGCCGACCCAATGTTGCAGCAGACGCCGGCGTGCTGTGCCTGAAGGCGGGCAATGCCGTGATCCTGCGCGGTGGCTCCGACAGTTTTCGTTCGTGCCGTGCCATCCATGAATGCCTGGTGCAGGGCTTGCGTGAAGCCGGACTGCCCGAGGCCGCGATCACGCTGGTGCCGACGCGCGACCGCGCCGCGGTCGGCATGATGCTGTCCGGGTTGAACCGCGCGATCGACGTGATCGTGCCGCGCGGGGGAAAAAGCCTCGTCGCGCGCGTCGAGGCCGAAGCACGCGTGCCGGTGTTCGCCCATCTCGAAGGCGTCAACCACGTCTACATCGATGCCAGCGCCGACCTCGCCATGGCCAAGTCGATCGTGCTCAATGCCAAGATGCGCCGTACCGGCGTCTGCGGCGCCGCCGAGACGCTGCTGGTTGATCGCGCCGCTGCGGCCAAGAGCCTGAAGCCGCTGGTCGAGATGCTGATCGAGGCCGGCTGCGAAGTCCGCGGCGACGACGCCGTGCAGAAGATCGATGCGCGCGTAAAACCTGCGAGCGCTGACGATTGGGACACCGAATATCTCGACGCGATCATCGCAGCGAAAGTGGTCGACGGCGTCGACGGCGCGATCGCGCATATCCAGAACCACGGCTCGCAACACACCGATGCGATCGTGAGTGAGGATCAGGCGGCTGCGACGAAATTCCTGAGCGAGGTCGATTCCGCGATCGTGTTGCATAACGCCTCGACGCAGTTCGCCGATGGCGGCGAGTTCGGCTTCGGCGCCGAGATCGGCATCGCGACTGGGCGATTTCATGCCCGCGGCCCGGTCGGCGCCGAGCAGTTGACCAGCTTCAAGTATCGCGTCCACGGCACAGGTCAGACGCGGCCGTAAGTCATGTCGCGAGGCGCGGGGCATTGAGTAACAATTTCGTCGCGCCACGTTTCTTCGCGCAGGCCATACCGCCCTATACCGAGGGCATGCGCATCGGGCTGCTCGGGGGCTCGTTCAATCCGCCGCATCAGGCCCATCGCGCCATCAGCCAATTTGCGCTGAAACGCCTTCAGCTCGACCGCGTGTGGTGGCTGGTGACGCCGGGCAATCCGCTGAAGGAGAACGGCACGCTGCATGAGCTCGGCGAGCGCATGCAGGCCGCGCGCGACGTCGCCAACGATTCCAGGATCGAGGTCACCTGTCTCGAATCCGTCATTCGTACGCGCTACACTATCGACACGATCAACATTTTGCGCCGCCGTCTCAGTGGCTTGCGCTTTGTCTGGATTATGGGCGCCGATAACCTCGCTCAATTCCATCGTTGGCAGCACTGGCGGCGCATCGCCGACCAGGTGCCGATTGCGGTCATCGATCGCCCGCCACAGAGTTTTCGCGCCCTCGCCTCGCCGGCTGCCCAGGCGCTTTCGCGCTATCGCATGCCCGAGAATAAGGCAGCATTGCTTGCGGACCAGCGGGCGCCCGCCTGGGTCTTCCTGACCGGATTGAAGCTGAATCTCTCCTCGACGGGCTTACGGAACCCGGACGGGAGCTGGAAAGGTACGAAGTGAGACGGAGTGTGCGGAAGTCGTGTGGATTTTGGGGCTCTCTGGCATATTGAAACCCTTAACCCCACATGATGTAGTGTAACCAGTGAAGGTCGGATTCGGCCTTCGCGATACAGTGAAAGGAATGGTCCCTGGCCACGTCTGTATTGTCCAAGTCAGCTTCACCCAAGTCTGTTTTACCCAAGGCAACGAAACCGGCGCGTAAAACATCGACCAAAGCTGCGGCCTTGAAGGCGCAACCCGACGCCGACAAGACGCTGAGCCTGATCCTCTCCCGCCTCGAGGACATGAAGGCGGAAGAGACGGTCACCATCGACCTTCGCGGCAAATCGGCATACTCCGACTACATGATCGTCACCACGGGCCGGGCCAACCGGCACGTTGGCGCGATCGCGGAGAACGTGACGAAGAGCCTCAAGGAAACCGGCATCAAGAACATCCATGTCGAGGGCATGCCCAATTGCGACTGGGTGCTGATCGATTCCGGCGATGTGATCGTGCACGTGTTCAGACCCGAGGTCCGCGAGTTCTACAGTCTGGAAAGATTGTACACGCAGGGCCCAGGGGCGGCGAAGGCGATCTAGAGGCCTGACGAGCCGATTTCAAATCGGCTGACGCGCATGCTAGCGTCGTGCGCGCGCATCATGCGCGCGGTCTTGGAAACGCGACCCTGAAAATATCATGCGTGTTGCTGTCATTGCGGTGGGCCGGCTGAAGCAGGGCCCCGAACGGGAGCTTGCCGACCGCTATTTCGAGCGGTTCGACGAAGCCGGCCGCAAGCTCGGATTCCGCGAGCTCTCCGTCCACGAAATTCCCGAAAGCCGTGCCCGCGATACCGCGACGCGGATGGCTGAGGAGGCCGCGGCGATCTCCGCGCATATTCCCGACAAGTCGATCCTGGTGGCGCTGGACGAACGCGGCCAGAATCTCGATTCCACCGTATTCGCACGGAATCTCGGACGCTGGCGCGACGAGGGCGCCGGTCATACTATCTTCGTGATCGGAGGGGCGGACGGACTTTCGCCCGAATTGCGCCGTAAGGCCAAGCTCGCGATCGCGTTCGGCTCTGCGACCTGGCCGCATCAAATGGTCCGCGTCATGCTTCTGGAACAGCTTTATCGGGCCGCCACCATTCTGGCCGGCCATCCCTATCACCGCGCGTGATGCGCGCCACAACGAGCACCTTTGCTTAAAGCGATGCGAGCGCCGATCCTCAATTTGTTGCTGATTGCAAGCTGCGCCGGCGCAAGCCTCTTCGCTGAAGAGAGCCTCGCGCAAGCTCAGACGGCAACGCCGGCGCCACAGACCGCAGCCATTTCACCCGACGCCATCAAGCAGCGCGAGCAGGAGCTCGAAGCCGCGCGCGCGAGCAAGAAGAGCGCGGAGGAAGCGCAAGCCAAGCTGAAAAGCGAGATCACTGCGCTTGGCCAGGACCGCACCCAGTTCAATCAGCAATTGATCGACACCGCCGCCAATGTCCGCGCCGTCGAGACCAAGATCGACGAGGCCGAAGCGCGGCTGCGGACGTTGAACGGCCGCGAGCAGGAGACACGCGCCTCGCTTGATTCGCGCCGCGCCGACATCGTCGAGGTGCTGGCGGCCTTGCAGCGCGCCGGCCGGCGCACGCCGCCGGCGCTCTTGGTGCGGCCCGAAGACGCGCTGCAATCCCTGCGCACCGCGATGCTGCTCGGCGCCGTCGTGCCGGAATTGCGCGGCCGCGCTGAAAAGATCGCAGGCGAGCTTGGCGAGCTCGTTGTCTTGCGCAAGAGCATCGCCGCCGAGCGCGACCAGCTCGCCTCCGACCGCGACAGGGTCCGCAACGACCAGACCCGGCTCACCGCCCTGGTCGACGAACGGCAGCGCCAGCAGTCGGCGCGGGAAAAGGACCTCGACGCCGAGAATTCGCGCGCGATCACGCTGTCAAAGCAGGTCGGCGATCTCCAGGGGCTGATCGCCAAGATGGAGCAGGACCTGCAAAGCGCCGCCAAGGCCGCTGAGAAGGCGGCTGAGGCCGCAAAGCAGGCCGAGGCCAAGGAGGCCAAGGCAGCTGCAAACGCGGCCGCCAACGCCAAGCCCGGCCCGGCCACTTTCAAGGACCGTTCCCGGACCACCCCGGCGATTCTCTTCGCCTCGGCCAAGGGCCTGCTGCCCTTGCCGGTTAACGGTAACAAGATCAGGGACTTTGGCGGTTCCGACGGGGTCGGCGGGGTCCAGAAGGGCATTTCACTGGCGACCAGGCCCGGTTCGCAGGTCACAACGCCGTGTGACGGCTGGGTGGTCTATGCCGGACCGTTCCGCAGCTATGGACAACTCTTGATCCTCAATGCCGGGGGCGGGTATCATGTCCTGATCGCCGGGATGGAGCGCATTTCGGTAAACATCGGCCAGTTTGTGCTCACGGGGGAGCCGGTCGCGACCATGGGGTCGACTTCTCAAGTCGCCTCCATTCTTGCCACGAACGCGAGTCAACCTGTGCTCTATGTCGAGTTCCGCAAAGACGGCACTCCAATCGATCCAGGCCCATGGTGGGCCGCAAATGAAGGCGAGAAGGTTCGCGGATGATGCGCAAGACTTCAGTTATCCTCCTCAGCGCTGCCACCGGTGCGGCGCTGACGCTGTTCGTGACCCAGCCGCGCGCGGTGTTCATGGGCTCCAGCGCGCGAGCCGCGACCGCGGACACCTATCGCCAGCTCAATCTGTTCGGCGACGTCTTCGAGCGCGTGCGTTCGGACTATGTCGAGAAGCCCGACGACACCAAGCTGATCGAGTCCGCCATCAGCGGCATGCTCTCCGGCCTCGATCCGCATTCGAGCTACATGGATGCCAAGAGCTTCCGCGACATGCAGGTGCAGACCCGCGGTGAGTTCGGCGGCCTCGGCATCGAGGTCACGATGGAAGACGGCCTGATCAAGGTGGTCTCGCCGATCGACGACACGCCTGCTTCGCGCGCCGGCGTCATGGCCAACGACATCATCACCAATCTCGACGAGGAGGCGGTGCAGGGCCTGACCCTGAACCAGGCGGTCGAGAAGATGCGCGGCCCCGTCAACACCAAGATCAAGCTCAAGATCATCCGCAAGGGCCAGGACAATCCGATCGACGTCACGCTGGTGCGCGACAACATCCGCGTCCGTTCGGTGCGTGCTCGCATCGAGGCCGACGACATCGCCTATATCCGCATCACCACCTTCAACGAGCAGACCACCGAAGGCCTGAAGAAGGAGGTCGCCAACCTCTCGAATCAGATCGGCGACAAGTTGAAGGGCTACGTCATCGACCTCCGCAACAATCCGGGCGGCCTGCTCGAGGAAGCGGTCACCGTGTCTGACTCGTTCCTGGAGAAGGGCGAGATCGTGTCGACCCGCGGCCGCAATGCCGAGGAGACCCAGCGCCGCACTGCGCATTCAGGCGACCTCACCAAGGGCAAGCCTGTCATCGTGCTGGTCAACGGCGGCTCTGCTTCGGCGTCTGAAATTGTCGCCGGCGCGCTCCAGGACCACAAGCGCGCGACCATCGTCGGCACGCGTTCGTTCGGCAAGGGCTCGGTGCAGACCATCATCCCGCTCGGTTCGGGCAATGGCGCGCTGCGTCTGACCACGGCGCGCTACTACACGCCGTCGGGCAAGTCGATCCAGGCCAAGGGCATCGTGCCCGACATCGAAGTGCTCCAGGACGTGCCGGATGAGCTGAAGTCCCGCACCGACACCAAGGGCGAGGCTTCGCTGCGCGGCCATCTCAAGAACGACGGCGACGAGAAGACCGGCTCGCAGTCCTACGTCCCGCCGGACGCCAAGGATGACAAGGCGCTCAAGATGGCCGACGATTTGCTCCACGGCATCAAGAACAGCGCCTCCGCGGCACCCACGCCGGGCACCACCGACAAGGCGGCTGCCGACAAGCCGAAAGCTGCGAACTAAGCGCATTATCCGATCTGTCGAAAAGGGCGGCTCCTGGAGCCGCCCTTTTTGCTTGGAACTTCCGCGTCGCGCCCCCGGCCTATCCCGGCCTGCCGCCGCTTGACCCCGGCGTGGTATCGTCGGCACCAGTGATTCGGGATCGCGCATGACTGAAACGGCCGATGATCTGAGCGCCCCGCTCGGACAGGAGAAGCCGCGCCGGAAACGGCGGCTGCGGCTGCCGTTCACGGCCATGCAGGCACTCGCCATCCTGCTCGGCCTGTTCCTGGTCGCCTTTGCCGGCTTTGCCATCTTCAACAAGGATCCGCTCGGCGGCGAACCGATGACGCGGATCGCGATCCGCGACTCGAAAGCCACCGACGAGAAGCCCGCCGCCGAGGCGGCCGCGACCGGCCATGGGCAAGAGAGCAAGCACGAGACCAAGGAGGCGCCGAAGCCGGCCGCTTCAGGCGAGAACAAGACCGTCACCATGATCGACGGCTCCACCGGCGCACGCCGCGACGTGGTGATCGGCGGTGGCGACGCCGCTGACAAGGGCGAGGCAGCTTCCGCTGCGCCGGCCGTCATGGCCGGGATCGACCCCAAACTGCTGGAGAAATCGCGCTACGGCATGATCCCGGTGGTTTCCGGAGATCTGAAGCCGTTCAACGTCTATGCGGCCGATGCCGACCGCGCCAAGGCCGCCAAAATGCCGGTGGTCGCGATCGTGATCGGCGGCCTCGGCGTCGGCGCCGCCAAGACCACCGACGCAATCATGAAGCTGCCGGCGGCGGTGACGCTGGCCTTCACGCCTTATGGATCAGATCCTGGAAAACTTGCCGAGCGGGCCCGCGCCCAACGCCACGAGATCTTCCTTCAGATTCCGATGGAGCCCTACGACTTCCCGGACAATGATCCGGGGCCGCAGACGCTGCTGACCTCGCTGAGCGTCGACCAGAACACCGACCGCCTGTACTGGCATCTGAGCCGGATGCAGGGCTATGCCGGCATCACCAATTTCATGGGCGCCCGCTTCGTGGCGACCGACGCGGCGATGCAGCCGATCATCCGTGAGGCGTCCAAGCGCGGGCTCGGTTTCTTCGACGATGGTTCCTCGCCCCGCAGCATCGCGCCGCAGGCCGCGGGTAGCCTGGCGGTACCGTTCGGGAAGGGCGACATCGCCATCGACGCGGTGCCGACCCCGGCTGAGATCGACCGTGCCCTGAACAAGCTGGAATCGACAGCGCGAGAACGCGGCGTCGCCATCGGCACCGCCTCCGCCCTCCCGGTCTCGATCGAGCGGCTCGGCGCCTGGACCAAGACATTGAGCGACCGGGGTATCCTTTTGGTGCCATTGACAACCGCGATGCTGAAATCAAAATCCAGCTAAATCAACGAATTGGTACGGCAGGGGTCCTCGACATGCCTGCCGGCAGTACGCGAGAGGTCTGGCGGAATGGCGCGTTATGAGGATCTGCCCTACCGAACCTGCGTCGGAGTGATGCTGATCAACAATAAGGGCCTGGTGTTCATCGGCCGCCGCGCCGGCGGCATCGAGCATGTCGACGAAACCCATGTCTGGCAGATGCCGCAAGGCGGCGTCGATCCCGGCGAGAATACCTGGGACGCCGCCAGGCGCGAACTCTATGAGGAGACCAGCGTGCGCTCGGTCGAGCGGCTCGGCGAGGTCCCGGACTGGCTGATCTACGACATCCCGCGCACGGTCGCGGGGCGCGCCTGGAAGGGCCGTTATCGCGGCCAGCGTCAGAAATGGTTCGCGGTCCGCTTCACCGGCAAGGACAGCGAGATCAACGTCGAAAACCCCGGTGGTGGCCACAAGGCCGAGTTCGTCAACTGGCGCTGGGAGCCGATGAAGAACCTGACCGAGCTGATCATTCCCTTCAAACGCCCGGTCTATGAGCGCGTGGTGAAGGAATTCTCCGCGCTGGCGGAAGAATAGTCCTTATTGTCGTCCCGGTTCGATGCGCAGCATCGAGCCGGAATGACGACGAAAGATGCATGAGTGACTGATCAAAAACCCTACCGTCCCAATGTCGGGATCGCGCTGTTCAACGCCGATGGCCGCGTGCTGATCGGGCACCGCTTCAAGGGCGACGGCCCCGAGATCATCCTGCCGGGCCTCGACTGGCAGATGCCGCAAGGCGGCGTCGACGAGGGCGAGAACCTGCGCGATGCCGCGATACGCGAGCTCTGGGAAGAGACCAGCGTCAAGAGCGCAACCTATCTCGGCGAGACCGACTGGCTGACCTACGAGTTTCCGCCTTACGATGGGCCACAGACGCACCGGCTGGCGAAGTTTCGCGGCCAGCGCCAGAAATGGTTCGCGCTGCGCTTCACCGGCCGCGACGAGGAGATCGATCCGCTCACACCGCGCAACGATCAGCCCGCGGAGTTCGACGCGTGGCGCTGGGAGCGCCTCGACCGTGTCGCCGATCTCGTGGTGCCGTTCCGCCGCGACGTGTATCGCGCCGTGGCGACGCAGTTTGCGGTGTTTGCTGCTTAGGCCGAAGCAAGTTTAATTCGTCGGTCCCACCGTAAACGGGCCGATCGCGATCACGTGGCAGTCGCTGTCGTGCTTGACGCAATCGGCGAGGGCCGTGTTGATTGCGGTCTGCTCGTCGGCGGCTTTCAGGCCGAGACCGGGGCGACCAGCGCTGCCGACAGCGACGGCGTTCCAGCCCATGCCCTCGCCAAGCTTGCGCACGACATTGTCGCGCGCATCGGCCACGATCGAGGAATTGCTCGCGGCGTGGAAGAAGCCGGTGACCCTGAGCAGGGTTGGGATCGGCACGACGAAGACATCGTCGACCGCGACGATCATGCAGGCCACGCCTGCGATCGCGCCGCAAGATTCCAGCGAACGCCGCGTCGTCTCGTCGACCGACGATGCCCCCAGCACCATGAAATATTGTCCGCCGGGACCGAGTGCGATCGAGCGCGATTTCGCCGCCGGAACATACATGTTCTCGACGCGGACTTTCGCCTGGTCGCGCAGCATCGGAAAGTCCTTCGTCACGAAGGCGCGCTCGGTCATGGTGTCGTGCCGAACCCAGGGCTTCGGCGGCATCGGCGGCCCGCCATGCGTGTAGACGACGTTGTTGCCGACCGCATAGAGCTCGCAGCGCCGCGGCGATTGCGCGGCATCCGCGCGCTTCTGGCACTGGTCTAGCGCGGCATTGCGCGCGGCTTCCTCGTTTGGCTGATTGAGCGCAGAGCCGGAAAAGCCGCCGATGTTCAGGGCGAAGGCCTTGTAGTCGCCGGCGGCGGAATATTCGTTGGCCAGATAGGTACGCAGGCGTTCGCCGATGAACGGCACGGCGTCCGCGGGGAGCTTGCCGCTTGATGCGGCCGGCGGCGAAGGCATCGGCGCCGGCGTGGCCGCAGCATTTTGCGTCGGCATGGGCATCGGCGACTTCGCGGCCATTGTGGGCGTCGGGCTCGGTGTTACCGTCGGGCTCGGCGCTATCGCGGCGGCCGTCGACGGTCCCGTCGAGGTCTCGAGCTTGGTGAAATAGAGGAAGCCACCGACACCGATGGCGACGACGGAGACCACGCCGACCACCAGCGGCCACATCCAGTTCGGCGCGGAGCCTGCCTTCGCGACCTTCTTCACCTTGGGCGTGGAGTAAGTGCCGTCTTCGCGCCGCATCGCCACCATGTAGGCGTGCACCGGCGTCGGGATGTTCTTGACCTCCTGCGCGCCGATATCGGCGAACTGCACCGACAGCTTGTTGGCGACCTGCTCGTGCACGGCACGGGAGACGCAGATGCCGCCGACCTCGGCAAGGCCCTCCAGTCGCGCGGCAATGTTGACGCCGTCGCCGAGAAGATCGCCGTCGCGCTCGACCACATCGCCGATGGTGATGCCGATCCGGAACGACATCTGCCGACTCGGCGGATAAGCCATGTTGCGGGTTCGCAAGCTTTCCTGGATGTCGATCGCGCAGCGCACCGCATCCACGGCGCTCGGAAATTCCGCGAGCACGGCATCGCCGGCGGTATTGAAGATGCGGCCGTTTGCCTTGGCGATGAAATCGTCGATGAATTCACGGTAGGAGGCCAGACGCCGCAGCGTCTCTTCCTCGTCTTCCGCGACCAGCCTTGAGTAACCGGCAATATCGGCTGCGAAAATCGCCGCGATCTTGCGTTTCATCTGCTACCCGCCCCGGAACAAAGCTCGCGCGCAGAATGCCGCTATCGGCGGCGAGGTGCAACAAAGTTTCAGCGCCCGTCACGGTCGTGACGAGCGCTGAACTTATTCGGGAAATTTCGATCGAGCCCCGGAGCGGTACCCCGGGGCTTAATGCATAGCCGTCGAGTTGAGCTGCTGCTGGATGCTCTTGAAGTGGTCGAGCCGCTCGATGGCCTGATCGAGCTCGCTGCCCTCGTGCTCCTTGAGGCTCTCTTCCATGTCCGAGATGGTCTCGGCGAACTTGGCACGGTCGAGCTCGGTCAGCGACGTCGCGACGTCGGCGAGTACGGTCAGGCCCTTCTCGGAGACTTCGGCGAGGCCACCGAGCACGATGATCTTCTCGTGCTTGCCGCCGGTGGTGATGGTGAGAATGCCGGGGCGGATCGCAGCCACGACCGGCGCATGACCCGCCAGCACGCCGAAATCACCCTCGACGCCGGGGACGTCGACCTGGTCGACCTCGCCCGAGAATGCGAGCTTTTCCGGAGAGACGAGATCGAAGTGGAAGGAGGCCATGGAGAACGCCTTGCGAATGGTGAGGTGCGAATTGCGAAGTGTGAAAACAGGGAGCAGCTATCCGCCACTCCCTATTCGCTATTCGCCAGCTTAGGCGGCCTCAGCCGCCAGCTTCTTGCCCTTCTCGATCGCCTCTTCGATGGTGCCGACCATGTAGAAGGCGGCTTCCGGCAAATGGTCATACTTGCCTTCGCAGAGGCCGCGGAAGCCCTTGATGGTGTCCGCGAGGTCGACGAACTTGCCGGGCGAGCCGGTGAAGATTTCGGCGACGTGGAACGGCTGCGACAGGAAGCGCTCGATCTTGCGGGCGCGGGCCACCGTCAGCTTGTCCTCTTCGGAAAGCTCGTCCATGCCGAGAATGGCGATGATGTCCTGCAGCGACTTGTAGCGCTGGAGCACCTGCTGGACCTGACGCGCGGTGTCGTAGTGCTCCTGGCCGACGACGAGCGGCGAGAGCATGCGCGAGGTCGAATCGAGCGGGTCCACCGCCGGATAGATGCCCTTTTCCGAGATCGCGCGGTTCAACACCGTGGTGGCGTCCAAATGCGCGAACGAGGTCGCGGGCGCCGGATCGGTCAAGTCGTCGGCCGGAACGTAGATGGCCTGCACCGAAGTGATCGAGCCCTTCTGCGTGGTGGTGATGCGCTCCTGAAGCGCGCCCATGTCGGTTGCGAGCGTCGGCTGATAACCCACGGCCGAAGGAATACGACCCAACAGCGCCGACACTTCCGAGCCGGCCTGGGTGAAGCGGAAGATGTTGTCGACGAAGAACAGCACGTCCTGGCCCTGATCGCGGAAGTGCTCGGCGACGGTCAGACCGGTGAGGCCGACGCGGGCGCGCGCGCCCGGCGGCTCGTTCATCTGACCGAACACCAGCGCGCATTTCGACTTCACGCTCGGATCCGGATTGTGCGGATCGGCGTTGACCTTGGACTCGATGAACTCGTGATAGAGGTCGTTGCCCTCGCGGGTACGCTCGCCGACGCCGGCGAACACGGAATAACCGCCGTGCGCCTTCGCGACGTTGTTGATCAGCTCCTGAATCAGCACGGTCTTGCCGACGCCGGCGCCGCCGAACAGGCCGATCTTGCCGCCCTTGGCATAGGGCGCGAGCAAGTCGACGACCTTGATGCCGGTGACGAGAATTTCAGCTTCGGTCGACTGGTCGGTGTAGCTCGGCGCTTCCTGGTGGATGGCGCGCATGCCTTCGGACTGGATCGGGCCCGCTTCGTCGATCGGCTCACCGATCACGTTCATGATGCGGCCGAGCGTGCCAGCGCCCACCGGAACCGAGATCGGCTGGCCGGTGTCGGTCACTTCCTGGCCGCGCACCAGACCTTCGGTCACGTCCATCGCGATCGTACGCACGGTGGACTCACCGAGATGCTGCGCGACTTCCAGCACGAGGCGGATGCTGCCGTTCTTGGTTTCCAGCGAATTGAGAATGGCCGGCAAATGGCCCTCGAACTGAACGTCGACGACGGCGCCCATGACCTGGGTGACGCGACCGACCTGGTTAGCTGCTGTGGCCATGATTAGCTCTCCTTCGGAATTCTGTACTTGCGAAATTCTGGACTTGAACAACCGTCGTTTGGTTCGTGCGTCAGACCGCCTCGGCGCCGGAGATGATCTCGATCAGCTCCTTGGTGATCTGGGCTTGACGGGTTCGGTTGTAGATCTGGGTTTGCTTGCGGATCATTTCGCCGGCGTTGCGGGTGGCGTTGTCCATGGAGCTCATTTGTGCGCCGTAGAACGATGCGTTGTTTTCCAGCAGCGCGCGGAAGATCTGCACCGCGATATTCCGCGGCAACAGGCCGGAGAGGAGTTCGTCCTCCTCGGGCTCGTACTCGTATGAGGTCGCCGGACCGCTCGCGGCCTTTTCCTCGACGACCAGCGGGATGATCTGCTGCGCGGTGGGGATCTGCGCGATCACCGACTTGAACTGCGCGTAGAACAGCGTGCAGACGTCGAACTCGCCGGCGTCGAAACGAGCGAGCACCTTCTTGGCGATGTCCTCGGCGTTGACGAAGCCGAGCTGACGCACGCTGCGCAGGTCGAGATGTTCGACGATCTGCCTGTCGAACAAGCGGCGGAGCTGCTCATAGCCCTTGCGACCGACGCAGAAGAATTTCACTTCCTTGCCCTGCGCCATCAGCGCCTGGGCACGCTCGCGCGCCAGGCGCACGATCGAGGAGTTGAAAGCGCCGGACAGGCCGCGTTCGCCAGTGCAGACCAGAAGCAGGTGAACCTGATCCTTGCCGGTGCCAGCGAGCAGCGCCGGCGCACCGGGCGAGCCTGCGGCGGCGCCGGCGATATTGGAGATCACCGCGCTCATCTTGTCCGCATAGGGTCGCGCCGCCTCGGCCGCTTGCTGGGCACGGCGCAATCTGGACGCCGCAACCATCTGCATGGCCTTGGTGATCTTCTGCGTCGCCTTGGTGGAGGCGATGCGGACCCGCATGTCTTTAAGTGACGCCATTCTTCGTCCCCGACGGTTCGATCCCTTGCGGTCAAACCGCTAGCCTATCTCTATCGTCATGCCCGGGCTTGCCCCGGGCATCCAAATCTTCGACGTCCAGGCCTTCGTCATCCACGCGGTGAGGCGTGGATGGCCGGACGGCTCTCTTATGCGAAGCTCTTCGCGAAGCCTTCGACCACCGACTTCAGCTTGGCGGCGGAGTCGTCGGAGAGATCGCGGCTGTCGCGGATCGCGTTGAGGATCTCGACATTCTTGCCGCGCAGCAGCGAGAGCAGGCCGTCCTCGAACGCGCGCACCTTGCTGACCGGAAGCGGATCGAGATAGCCGTTGGTGCCGGCCCAGATCACGCAGACCTGCTCTTCCATCTTCAGCGGCGCGAACTGCGGCTGCTTCAGGAGCTCGGTGAGGCGCGAGCCGCGGTTGAGCAGGCGCTGGGTCGAGGCGTCGAGGTCGGAGCCGAACTGCGCGAACGCCGCCATTTCGCGGTACTGCGCGAGCTCACCCTTGATCTTGCCGGCGACCTTCTTGGTGGCCTTGGTCTGCGCCGAAGAACCGACGCGCGACACCGACAGACCGACGTTCACGGCGGGGCGAATGCCCTGGAAGAACAGGTCGGTTTCCAGGAAGATCTGACCGTCGGTGATCGAGATGACGTTGGTCGGAATGTAGGCCGACACGTCGTTGGCCTGGGTTTCGATGACCGGCAGCGCCGTCAGCGAGCCCGAGCCTTGGTCCTTGTTCAGCTTCGCCGCACGCTCGAGCAGGCGGGAATGCAGATAGAACACGTCGCCGGGATAGGCTTCGCGGCCCGGCGGGCGGCGCAGCAGCAGCGACATCTGGCGGTAGGCGACGGCCTGCTTGGACAAATCGTCATAGATGATGACCGCGTGCATGCCGTTGTCGCGGAAGTACTCGCCCATGGTGCAGCCGGTGAACGGCGCGATGTACTGCATCGGCGCCGGATCGGAGGCGGTCGCGGCGACGATGATCGAGTATTCGAGCGCGCCCTGCTCTTCCAGCACCTTCACGAACTGGGCGACGGTCGAACGCTTCTGGCCGATCGCGACGTAGACGCAATACAGCTTGATGTTCTCGTCGGTCTGCGCGTTGAGCGGCTTCTGGTTCAGGATGGTGTCGAGCGCGATCGCGGTCTTGCCGGTCTGACGGTCGCCGATGATCAGCTCGCGCTGGCCACGGCCGATCGGGATCAGGGCGTCGATCGCCTTGAGGCCTGTCGCCATCGGCTCGTTCACCGACTTGCGCGGAATGATGCCGGGCGCCTTGACGTCGACGCGCATACGCTTGTCGGCCTGGATCGGGCCCTTGCCGTCGATCGGGTTGCCGAGCGCGTCGACGACGCGGCCAAGCAGGCCCTTGCCGACCGGCGCGTCCACGATGGCGCGGGTGCGCTTGACGGTCTGGCCTTCCTTGATCTCACGGTCGCCACCGAAAATAACGATACCGACGTTGTCGGTTTCGAGGTTCAGCGCCATGCCGCGGGTGCCGTTCTCGAACTCGACCATTTCGCCGGCTTGGACGTTGTCCAGACCGTAGACGCGGGCGATACCGTCGCCGACGGACAGCACCTGTCCGACTTCGGAGACTTCAGCTTCCTGGCCGAAATTCTTGATCTGGTCCTTGAGGATCGCGGAAATTTCCGCGGCGCGGATGTCCATCAGCCTGCCTCTTTCATCGCGTGCTTGATCGAATTGAGTTTGGTGCGAAGCGAACTATCGATCATGCGGCTGCCAAGCTTGACCACGAGGCCACCGATGATCGAGGGATCGACCTTCACGTTGAGCGCGACGTCCTTGCCGGTTACCGACTTCAGGGCAACCTTGAGGGCATCGAGATTCTTGTCCGAAAGCGCCTCCGCGACGGTGACGTCTGCGGTCGCCTCGCCCTTGAACCTGGCAACGAGGGCGCGATAGGCGCGGATGACGTCAGCCACCACGAACAGACGGCGGTTGGCGGTCAGCACTTTCAGGAAATTAGCGGAGATGCCGGCGATACCGGCCTTGTCCAGCACGGCCGAAAGGGCCCTGGACTGGTCGGAGGCCGCGAACACCGGGCTGCGGACGAGGCGCTTCAGATCGGCGCTTTCGTTCAGCAACCCCTCGAACCTGTCGAGATCGGCCTTGACCTCGTCGACCACTTTCTGGTCGCGGGCCAATTCAAACAAGGCCGTTGCATAACGGCCGGACACACCGGAAACGGAGGTATCTTCTGCAGCCACAGACGTGCTCTTTTAGCTGTCAAATTCGCAAGGGAAAAACCGTCGCCACGAAGCGGCGCCTAGCGATCCAAGCCCTTGGAATTCAAGCGGGACTTCGATTTTCGACCGGCACGGGAAGCGCCGGGATCGTTAAAATCGCGGCTTTGCTAACATAGCAGGCGCGCACGTGCAACATGACGCCAAATTAAAGGCACGACGTTCTGTCGCCAGTTCGTCGCACTCGGCGACCCTGACACGCTGACTTGCACGACGACCTGCCGCGCCACGGAATTGCCGCGAACCTTAACGGCGGCAACCCGCCCATTCGTTCCTGCCCTCAGCGCATAGCGGCCATGAACACGGCTCGCAGAGCCGTGACTCGGAGCTCGTTCGCTTCACCCGCCGAATACTTACCCAATTCTAAACACTTCGAGAAAAGACTTAGTTTTACAGTATTCGCCAGTAATAGATCAGTTAACAAATCGTTAAAGCGAAAGATGACGGAGCATCGGCTGAATATCGGCGCGAGTAACAAGATGTTTCAGCCGCACACATAGCGGAATTACTGCCCAATTCATGCCTCATTGCCCAACGAAACGCCAACTCGCTCGCAACCTGATGGGGGCTCCACTGGCCACATATGTGGCAATACTAGCTTAGGGACCACTAAATGCTGTCTTTGAAGACGCTGGGCTTTGTGACCCGGCCGCGTACGGCGATCGCTTTTGTCGCTGCAACTCTCCTCGTTGGCGGAACTGCCACCGAAGCTTCCGCCAAATCCAGGCATCACCACCGGTACTCTCACCATCACCGCCACCAGGCCCAGGACGATTCCAACGCGACCTCCGATTGGCGCAACGCCAATGCGTCGATGACGCCGTCGTCGGGCACGGGCCGCAGCTTCTCCGGCATGGCCTCCTATTACGGCAACGAGTCCGGCAGCCGGACAGCGTCGGGCCAGCGCTTCAACCAGAATGCCATGACCGCGGCGCACCGTTCGCTGCCGTTCGGCACCAAGCTGCGCGTCACCCATGGTGGCTCGAGCGTCATCGTCACCATCAATGACCGTGGCCCGTTCGTGCGCGGCCGTGTGCTCGACCTCTCCACGGGCGCTGCCCGCGCCATCGGCCTCACCGGCGCCGGCGTCGGCCGCGTCACCGCGGAAGTCGTCTCCTAACGACACGCGACGCGCCTCAAGCGCTGGTCTCGTCATCGTCCGTGGGGACGTGTGAGCGGCCGGATCAGCGCAGGTGAAACAAGCCCGCCGTCTTGGGGGACGGCGGGCTTTTTGTTGGCTCCGTCATTGCGAGCCCCGATTCGTAGCCCGGATGGAGCACAGCGAAATCCGGGGTCTTCGTATGCGGATCGACTTGTCCCGGATTGCGCTCGCTCCATCCGGGCTACAGGCGCATCATTGCAAGCGCTGCCCTTACAAAAAGCTCTGCGGATCGACGTCCACCTCTAACTTTTGATTGCCCTTCGGCTTCGGGCAAACGGCGAGCCAATTGCGCAAATAGTCCGAGAGATCGAAACCGCGCGCCGATTTCAGCAGGATGCGGAAACGGTAGCGGCCCTTGATCACGGCGAGCGGGGCTTCCGCCGGGCCCAGCACCACCACGCGCTCGTCGCGTGGCGCGAGCGCAACGAGGCGGCGGCCAAAACCTTCCGCGCTTGGCCGATCGCCTGCGGAGATGATCAGGCTCGCGAGCCGGCCGAACGGCGGATAGAGCGTGCGCTCGCGCAGATCGATCTCGCTGTCGTAGAAGGCCTCGCGGTCGCAGGCGATCAGCGCCTTCATCACGGGATGGTCGGGCTGGTGGGTCTGGAGATAGCCGACGCCGCGGCCCTGCTCGCGCCCGGCGCGGCCGATCACCTGGTTGAGCAATTGCCAGGTGCGTTCCGAGGCGCGCGGATCGCCATTGCTGAGGCCCAGATCGGCATCGACCACGCCGACCAGATTGAGCCTCGGGAAATTGTGGCCCTTGGCCACGAGCTGCGTGCCGATGATGATGTCGACGCGGCCTTCGGCAATGTCGTTCAGCTCACTGCGCATCGTCTCGATCGAGGTGATGAGATCGCTCGACAGCACCATGGTGCGCGCGTCCGGGAACAGCGCAGCCGCCTCTTCCTGTAGGCGCTCAACGCCGGGGCCGACCGCGACCAGCGATTCCTCCGCCGCGCAGTGCGGGCAGGTCTGCGGGCGCGGCATCGAGAAGCCACAGTGATGGCAGACCAGCCGCTGCCGAAAACGGTGATCGACCAGCCAGGCATCGCAGATGGTGCAGGCAAAGCGATGCCCGCAGGCGCGGCACAGCGTCAGCGGCGCATAGCCGCGGCGATTGAGGAACAATAGCGCCTGCTCGCGCCGCTCGATCGCGATCTTGATCTCGCCAGCCAGCCGCGGCGAGATGAAGCGGCCGCGCGCCGGCGGCTCGCTGCGCATGTCGATCGCCTCGATATGCGGCATGTGCTGGCCGCCGAAGCGGGAGGGCAGCGCGATGCGCTGATAGCGGTTCTTGCGCGCATTGACCTCGGACTCGACCGACGGCGTCGCCGACGCCAGCACGACCGGAATTTTTGCGATATGCGCGCGCACCACCGCCATGTCGCGGGCGTGATAATGCACGCCGTCATCCTGCTTGTAGGCCTGGTCGTGCTCTTCATCGACCACGATGAGCCCGAGATTGGCGTAGGGCAGAAACAGCGCCGAGCGCGCGCCGACCACGACCGGCGCGCTGCCGTCGGAGATCGCCGCCCAATTGCGCGCGCGGGTGCGCGGCGTCAGCTCCGAATGCCATTCCAGCGGCCGCACGCCGAAGCGCTGCGCGAAGCGGTCGAGGAACTGGCCGGTCAGCGCGATCTCCGGCATCAGGATCAGCGTCTGCTTGCCGCGGCGGATGACCTCCGCAATCGCCTCGAAATAGACCTCGGTCTTGCCCGAGCCGGTGACGCCGTCGAGCAGCGCGACATGAAAGGTGCCGTTGGCGGCGAGCGCACGCATGGCATCGACGCCGGCGCGCTGAAGCGGCGAAAAATCCGGCCGGCCAAAATCCGGATCGGGCGCGGGTGGCGGCGGAGGCGGCGGCATCGGCTCGACCGTGAGCGTGCCTTCATCGACGAGCCCGTCGATCACACCGACCGACACACCGGCGTCCTTGGCGGCCTCGGATTTGCCGTGCAACAGCCGGTCCGACAGCAGTTCGATCACGCGCTGCCGCGCCGGCGTCAGCCGCTTTGGCGGATCGCCGACCAGGCGCACGCCGGCGCGCACCCGCTCAGGGCCGAGATTCTCACCCATCCGCAGGCACATGCGCAGCACCATGCCACGCGGGCTCAGCGTGTAATTGGCGACCCAGTCGACGACCGCGCGCAGCTCGGGCTTCAGGGGCGGAAGATCGAGCTTCTCGTTGACCTCCTTGAGACGGTTATGCAGGCGCGGATCCGGATTGGCGTTTTCCGCCCAGACCACGGCCAGCACCTCGCGCGGGCCGAGCGGTACGCCGATGAGATCGCCGGCCTTCAGCTCCATGCCGCGCGGCACCTTGTAGGAATAGGTCTGGTCGAGCGCGACCGGCACCAGCACGTCGACCATTTGGGTCGCGTTGGGAGAGGCAGTGTGGCTACGCGACGAATGATCCATCAAGGGGGGTCTTTGGGGCGGAGAATCGGAACCTGGGGCCTCAAGGCTAGCGCCACGCGCCGGCCTTAGCGAACAGTAAACGGGTGTGATGCGATATACTGTGCGGAATCACCACGTCCAGAGCGCATGAGCAAAGCGGCCGCCCCACACATCGAGCTCGCCAGCGCCGATCCGTCGATCGCGCAGGAGATGGCGCGCTGGCTGTCGCATCTCGGCGCCGAGCGGCGGCTGTCGCCGAAGACGCTGGAGGCCTATGGCCGCGATCTCAGGCAATGCCTGGACTTCCTCTGCGCCCATTGGGGCGAGCGCGTGACGCTGAAGCGCTTCGCCGCGCTCGAAGCCACTGACATCCGCGCCTTCATGGCGATGCGCCGCGCCGACGATATTGCCGGCCGCAGTTTGATGCGTGCGCTGGCGGGGCTGCGCTCGTTCGGCCGCTTCCTCGAACGCGAGGGCAAGGGCAAGGTCGGAGCGCTCTCGGCGATCCGCGCGCCGAAGGTAGCCAAGACCTTACCAAAACCGCTGCCGATGGCGTCGGCAAAACGCCTCGCGGACGCCGACGAGCGCGCCGGTGAGGACCGCGAGACCTGGATTTTGGTGCGCGACGCCGCCGTGATGGCGCTCTTGTACGGATCGGGCCTGCGCATCTCCGAAGCGCTCGGCCTGAAGCGCCGCGAGGTGCCGCGGGCCGGCGAAGGCGACGTGCTCATCGTCACGGGCAAAGGCAACAAGACCCGCATGGTGCCGGTGCTGCAAAATGTACTGGCGCTGGTCGACGAATATGACGCGACGTGCCCGCATCCGCTGCCGCCGGAAGGCCCGATCTTCCTCGGTGCGCGCGGCGGCCCGCTGAGCCCGCGCATCATCCAGCTCGCGATGGAGCGGCTGCGCGGCGCGCTTGGTTTGCCCGATAGCGCCACGCCGCATGCGCTGCGGCATTCCTTCGCCACGCATCTGTTGTCGCGCGGCGGCGATCTGCGCGCGATCCAGGAATTGCTCGGCCATTCCTCGCTCTCGACCACACAGATCTACACCGGCATCGATTCCGAGCGGCTGCTGGAGGTTTATGCGAGCGCGCATCCGCGGCGATAAAAATCGTTTCCGGGTATTTCCCACCTGCCTTATTTGCGGAATGCCGCAGTGAGGGCGTGGCGAAATTCGGGCCACCGTCGCCTTGATGGACAAGATTTAAGGTTACGCGCCCAGGTGGAATGCTACGATCCGTCACAGACAGCGTAGCTGGCCCGTTTACGTCCGGGCCGCTTTGTCACGACGGGGCTCGAATGAAGAACGAAAAATCTCCTGCTGCCATCATTGCGGTGCTGGCATGTCTTGCCGTGCTCATGCCGACCAGCGCATACGCCTATCTCGATCCGGGAACGGGGACGTTTGCAGTGCAAGGTCTGATCGCAGGTATTGCCGGCAGCCTCATCGCCGTTCGTGCCTACGGGCGGCGACTCCTGGGATTTTTGCGACGCTCGAAGACATCGAACTGGACCGAGGACCCCGACGGCAATGGCCACGCGTGATCCCGGCTCATTCCGCGATCCGTCCGGCACCATCTTCTCGTCCGGCGACAGTATCCTTCGTTCGCTCAACGCCGAGGCCGCGCGGAATTTCGCCTTGCTCAAATCGTCCGGGGCCTATGACGATCTAATCGGCAAAGGCTGGATCATCGGCGCACAGGAGGCCGACGCGGAGCAATTGGCGGACGTGCCGGATCTTGCGAAAACCGCGCCTGTCCTCGTCCATCCAAGATTGCCGTTTATCTCCTACCCCTACGAGTGGCCCTTCGCGCTGCTCAAGCGCGCGGCGCTGTTGCATCTGGACGTGCATTTGCGCGCGCTGGATTTCGGCTTCGCGCTGTCGGACGCGAGCGCCTACAATTTGCAGTTTGCAGGCGGCCGGCCGGTCTTCATCGACATCCCGTCCTTCGTGCCCTACCGCGACGGCGAGTACTGGACCGGCCAGCGGCAATTCATCGAGCAGTTCGTCAATCCGCTATTGCTGCGCGCGCTGTTCGGGATTGCGCACAACGCGTGGTATCGCGGCGCGCTCGAAGGCGTCGCGAGCCGCGACATCGTCGCGCTGATCGGCGGGCTCAGGCGCTGGCTCGCGCCCGACATCCTCGCCAATATCACGCTGCCCGATCTCATGCAGCGGCGCGCGCGAAGCGCACCGGATGCCGGCGCCCGCGCTGCCAAGCCGCTTCCCAAGGCCGCCCTGCAACTGATGCTGCGACGGCTGCATCGCTGGATTTCAGGGCTGACGCCGAAGCCGATCGGGCCCACGGAATGGCAGCAATATGAGCATGCGAACGTGTCCTATTCCGGCGGCGAGGAGCGCAGCAAGCAGGATTTCGTCGCCGACTTCGCGCGGCGCCATGCGCCCGGTTGCGCCTGGGACATCGGCTGCAACACCGGCCGTTATGCCGAGGCACTGCTGCAAAACGGCGCGGGATCGGTGATCGGCTTCGATACTGACCTCGACGCGCTGGAGATCGCGGCGTCGCGAACCCCGGCCAAGAGCCTCAACTTCCTGCCGCTGTTCTCGGATGCAGCGAACCCAAGCCCGGGACAGGGCTGGGCCGAGGCCGAGCGGGCCGGCCTGACCTCGCGCCGCAATGCCGACGCGGTCATTGCGCTCGCGCTGGTGCACCATCTCGCCATCGGCCGCAATGTCCCGCTGCCCTTTGTCGTGGAATGGCTCACGGGTCTCGCGCCACGCGGCGTGATCGAATTCGTGCCGAAGCCGGATCCGATGATCCAGCGCATGCTGCGGCTACGACACGATATCTTCGACAGCTATGACAGCGATCAGTTCGAGCAGGCGCTCGGACGCCATGCGCGGATCGTGCAACGGCTCGAACTCGCACCCGGCGGCCGCACGCTGTACGAGTTCGAGCGCCTGGCAGGTTAGCGACGATGCAGGTTCGAGATGACGACTGGATTCTGCTGCGATCGCTGCTGACCGCTACCCTGTTGTCGACGGCCGCCCTGCTCGATTTCTATGCCGGCAACATCAATGCGCTGGCCGATCCCTGGCGAGTCCTGCACTACGCGGCCGGAACGCTGGCGGCGACTGCAATCATCGCCGCCGGTCTGAAGATGCTGCTGCGACAACTTCCGCTCTGGTGCATCCTGATCGCGACCGGATTGATGGTCTTCGTCTTCTTCGCCTACGATGTCGATCTGATCCAGCGCGAGCTGAAAGCGCATCTCGGTCAGCTCGCGCCATTCGCCTGGACATCGGCGGCCCTGGGCGCCGGCATTCTGGCGCTGGCCACCATCCGCCGGCGCGGCGCCGTGACGGTCGCGCTGGTCCTCTCGGCCGCGTTCGTGGCGCCATCACTAGCGAGAATCGCGACCTTTGCGACGCGCGGCCATCCGGCACAGGCCGCCGCCGGGGCTGCGAGCGCGGAGCGGTTTGCCTTGTCGCCCAACATCTACTGGATCGTGCTCGACGGCTATCCGCGGCAGGATGTCCTCAAGCAGGATTTCGCCTTCGACAACAGTGGATTCATCGCGTCGCTGCGCACGCTCGACTTTGTCGTGCTTGGCAAGAGCCGCTCGAATTTTCCGGCTACCGTCAATTCGATCTCGAGCACCGTCAGCGCCGACTATACGGTCGAGGGCGAGGGCGACGAACTGAGGGCGCTGTCGGCGCAGGACATGCAGGCCCGCGTCAGAGGCAAAAACCGCACCGTCGCCCGTCTCAGATCGGCGGGTTACACCTATGTGCATTTCGAGAACGGCTATGACTATCTCACCGAATGCGCGTCGGACGAGCCGCGATGCGTTCGCGGCAATCTGGGTCTCGACGAGCTCGACATCGCGATCCTCTCCAACACGCCGATCGTTGACCTGATCGTTCAGCACCGGCAATCGACACCGTTCGCGTGGGGCGGAGTTGACGACCTTACGGCGAAGCTGGCCGTCATCCGCGCGATGCCTTCACCTTTCTTCCTCTATGCGCATGTGCTGGCGCCGCATCCGCCAATCCGCTTCCGGTCAGATTGCAGTTTTCGTCCGGCCGATCCGGATCTCCAGCGCTGGAGTCCCGAGGCGCGGCCGGCCTTCATCGAGCAACTCGGCTGCATCAACTTTCAGACGACGGCACTGCTGCACGACATCATCGGGACCGACCCCGACGGACTGATCATTCTTCAATCGGATCACGGCACCGCGTTTCGCGGCCAATTCAAGAAGCCGCCGAACGAATGGACGGACGAGGATTTGCACGAACGGTTCGGCGCCTTGAACGCGATGCGGCTACCCCGCCCCTGTCGTGCCATGGCGGCCGAAGATTTGACGCTGGTCGACACCTTCCCCCTGGTCGAATCCTGCCTGTCCGGCACGGCGTTCAAACCGCATCATCCGCGATTTTTTGTAACGCCATATGACGACAATGCGGATTTCGGCCGCGCGTATGAATATCCGCCCGAGCGCGTGAAATAGACTCTGGGCATTGCTGTGCCAGATGCCGTCGAGCGCGGCTTCGCGCTTGCGTCCGACATGACATTCGGTCAATCGTAGCGGACGACAGGCAGGAGGGGGAATCATGAGCGCACATGAAAGCATGGAGCATGCGGAGCATGCCGAGCACGCATCCGGCGAGAACAGGAAGATCGCCCTTCTGATCGCCGTGCTGGCGCTGTTCCTGGCGATTTCGGAAACGCTCGGCAAGGGCGCCCAGACCGAATCGATCAGCAAGAACGTCGAGGCCTCCAACCTCTGGGCCTTCTTCCAGGCCAAGAGCATCCGCCGCACGGTGGTGCAGACCGCGGCCGAGGGGGCCAAGCTGATCACCACGCCAGACGATGCCACCAAGGCCGCGGTGCAGAAGCAGATCGACGACTGGCAGAAGACCGCGGCACGCTACCGCTCCGAGCCGGAGACCAAGGAAGGTACCGAACAGCTCGCCGAGAAGGCCAAGGATGCCGAGCATGAGCGCGACGAGGCCACCGCGAAGTATCACCACTTCGAGCTTGCGTCCGCGGCCTTCCAGATCGGAATCGTGCTGGCGTCGGCGACCATCATCACTGGCATGGTCGCGCTCGCTTATATCAGCGGCCTGCTGACGCTGGCCGGCCTTGCGATGACCATACTCGGCGCGTGGTGGCCGCATCTGCTGCATCTGCACGGGTAGAACTTCGTACGAGGCTGCAAACTCGTCCCACCAACTCAGCTGTCATGCCCCGGCTTGACCGGGGCATCCAGTACGCCGCGGCTTCTCCGTGACCAATTGACGTCTCTGGAATACTGGATCGCCCGGTCAAGCCGGGCGATGACGGCGAGTGTGTGGCAAACAGCGCTCAGCGCGCTTCGTGCACGCTCTTGCGAAAACGCTGGATCAGGCGGAGCGTGCGTGAGGACCAGCCTTCGCCGTTGCCGCGGACGATGTCCTTGATGCGCCGCTTGACCGGATCGACGATCTCGGCGGCCTTGCCGCGCAGCTTGAGCATCAGCTCATAGAGTCGCTCGAACCAGTGCATCTCCAGAAGCTTGTCGCGCGTCACATCAAACACGAAGGCCGTGACGCCGACGCCGAGCAACTTCGCGAACAGGATCGTGAACACCGCGCTGGTCCAGTATTCATGCGTGAGCAGCCACAGGCCGACCAGCTTGAGCGGAAATAGCGGGATGATCGGGACCGCGAACACGATCAGCGTCATGGCCGGCGACAGCGCATCGACGCGGTCCGACAGCCACTGCTTGAACCGGGCGAGCGGAATGATTGCGACAACCCGCGCGACGATCGGTTCGAGATGGTCCCACAGCCAAGCTTCGATCAGGAAGATGATCGCCAGCAGGACCCAGACCGGTTGAAGAAGGCGGCGCAGCATGTGTTTCCCGCCCGATTCAGCGCTGGGCGCGTATCTACATATGGATGGCCCGCTTGCCGACTGCAAGCGCGGCTTCCTTGATGGCTTCCGAGCGGGTCGGATGCGCGTGGCAGGTGCGGGCGAGATCTTCCGCACTGCCGCCAAACTCCATGAGAACGCATGCTTCATGGATCATTTCCCCGGCTTCGCGGCCGATAATGTGCACGCCCAGCACGCGATCGGTTTTCGCATCTGCGAGAATCTTCACAAAGCCGTCAGTGGTCTGGTTGACCTTGGACCGGCCGTTGGCGGTAAAGGGAAACTTCCCGACAGTATAAGCCACACCCGCCTGCTTCAGTTCCTCCTCGGTCTTGCCGACGGAGGACACTTCCGGCGTGGTATACACGACACCTGGGATAACATCGTAATTCACGTGGCCGGCCTGTCCTGCGATAATCTCCGCCACCGCGACGCCCTCATCCTCCGCCTTGTGCGCGAGCATGGGACCGGCGACGACGTCGCCGATCGCATAGACGCCCTTCAGGCTGGTGGCGAAATGCGGATCGATCTGCACTCGGCCGCGATTGTCCAGCGCAACGCCGGCTTCCTTCAGGCCGAGCCCGTCGGTGTAGGGCACGCGGCCGATGCAGACGAGCACGACGTCGGCTTCCAGCGTCTCGGCGGCGCCGCCGGCAGCCGGTTCGATCGTCGCCTTCAGCGTCTTGCCGGAGGTATCGACGGCGGTGACCTTGGCGCCGAGCTTGAACGCAAAGCCCTGCTTTTCCAGGATGCGCTGGAATTGCTTGGCGATCTCGCCGTCCATGCCGGGCAGGATGCGATCCAGAAATTCGACGACGACGACTTCGGCGCCGAGACGATGCCAGACCGAGCCGAGCTCGAGACCGATCACGCCCGCGCCGACGATCAGAAGCTTGCCGGGGACTTTGTCCAGCGACAGCGCGCCGGTCGAGGACACGATGCGCGTCTCGTCGATCTCGATGCCCTTCAGCCGCGCGATATCGGAGCCGGTGGCGATGACGATGCTCTTGGTCTCGACCACTTGCGACTTGCCGTCGGCGGAGACTTCCACCTTGCCGGTGCCGAGGATCTTGCCGGCGCCCTTGAGCACGTCGATCTTGTTCTTCTTCATCAGGAACTCGACGCCCTTGACGTTGCCGTCGATGCCCTGCTGCTTGAAGTTCATCATCGCAGGCAGCTCGAGCTTCGGCGCAGAAACGCTGACGCCCATCTTGGCGAAGGAGTGCGCGGCTTCCTCAAACATTTCGGACGCGTGCAGCAGCGCCTTCGAGGGCATGCAGCCGACGTTGAGACAGGTGCCGCCGAGCGTGGCGTTCTTTTCCACCACGGCGACTTTCATGCCGAGCTGTGCTGCACGCACCGCGCAGACATAACCGCCTGGTCCGGTGCCGATGACGACGAGATCGTAGGAAGCCATGAGAGAAAGTCCCGTGAGTTAAGCGTTAGGAGAGGTGTCAGCGTCCGCGCGGCGCGTCAGCGTCCGCCGGACACATCGAGAATGGCTGAGGTGATGTAGGAGGCATCGTCCGACAGGAGCCAGACGATGGCGTTGGCGATTTCCTCCGCCGTGCCAACGCGCTTCATCGGCACCATATGGGCCAGACGATGGTGCCGATCGGGCTCGCCGCCGGAGGCGTGGATCTCGGTGTCGATCAGGCCGGGCCGGATGCCCGCGACGCGAATGCCTTCGCCGGCAACCTCATAACCGAGGCCGATGGTGAAGGAATCGATCGCGCCCTTGGACGCCGCATAGTCGACATAGGTGTTCGGTGCGCCGAGCCTGGCAGCAACCGATGACAGATTGACGATGACGCCGCCCTTGCCGCCATGCTTGGTCGACATCCGCTTTACAGCTTCGCGCGCGCAGAGGATGGAGCCGGTGACGTTGACCGCCATCACGCGCTGGATACGCTCGGCCGACATCTCGTCGACGCGCACGCCACTCTGGCCGACAATGCCGCCATTGTTGACGAGCGCGCCGAGCGTGCCGAACTTGTCCGCCGCCTTGAACAGTTCGAGGATATCGCTTTCCTCGGCGACATCGCATTTCACCGCGATGGCCTTGCCGTTGCTCGCCGCAATCTGGCTGACCACCTCGTCGGCGGCCGTCTTGTTGCTGGCATAGCCGACCACGACACGGAAGCCGCGCGCAGCCGCCGCAAGCGCAGTCGCCCGCCCGATGCCGCGGCTGCCGCCGGTGATGACAACGACTTTATCGGTCACGCGCGCCTCCAAGGTTCGACACACGCCGTCGCGCCAAAGAGCGACGGCGCTTGCAGAGCATCAGCGATCAGAGATCGAGCACCAGCCGCGCCGGATCTTCCAGGCTCTCCTTGACGCGAACCAGGAAGGTGACGGCTTCCTTGCCGTCGATGACGCGGTGATCGTAGGACAGCGCCAGATACATCATCGGGCGGACCTCGACCTTGCCGCCGATCGCCATCGGACGCTCCTGGATCTTGTGCATACCCAGGATGGCGGACTGCGGCGCGTTCAGGATCGGGGTCGACATCAGCGAGCCGTAGATGCCGCCATTGGTGATGGTGAAGGTGCCGCCCTGCATCTCGTCGATCTTGAGCTGGCCGTCACGGGCGCGGCGGCCGAAATCGGCGATGCCCTTCTCGATGTCGGCGATCGACTTGTTGTCGCAGTCACGCACCACCGGCACGACGAGACCCTTGTCGGTGCCGACGGCGACGCCGATGTGGTAGTAGTTCTTGTAGATCAGGTCGGTCCCGTCGATCTCGGCGTTGACGGCCGGGATATCCTTCAGGCCCTGCACGACGGCCTTGGTGAAGAAGCCCATGAAGCCGAGCTTCGAGCCGTGCTTCTTCTCGAACGCATCCTTGTAGTGCGCGCGCAGCGCCATCACGTTGGTCATGTCGACCTCGTTGAAGGTCGTGAGCATCGCCGCGGTGTTCTGCACGTCCTTGAGGCGGCGCGCGATGGTCTGGCGCAGCCGGGTCATCTTGACGCGCTCTTCGCGGGCGGCGTCATCGGCCGGCGACGGTGCGCGCACCTGAACGGCGGCGGCGGGCTGATTGACCGGGGTCGGCGCGGAAGCCGCGCGCTCGATCGCGGCGAGCATGTCGCCCTTGGTGACGCGGCCGTCCTTGCCGGAGCCGGGAACGGTCGAGGCGTCGACGCCGGTCTCGGCGGACAGCTTGCGCACGGACGGGGCCAGAGGGGCGTCGGCCGGCGGCGCCTTCGGCGCGCTAGGAGCCGGCGCGGGAGCAGCAGCCACAGCAGCCGGAGCGGCAGCGGCAGGNCAGGTTTGGCGGGCGCAGCAGCCGGCTTGGCAGCGCCTGCGGCGCCTTCCGTGATCTGGCCGAGCAGTGCACCGACCGCAACGGTCGTGCCATCGGCAGCGACGATCTCGCTCAGCGTGCCGGCGGACGGCGCCGGGACTTCGATGGTGACCTTGTCGGTCTCGAGCTCCACCAAGGGCTCGTCGACGGCGACGGAATCGCCGGCCTTCTTGAACCAGCGGCCGATGGTGGCCTCGGTGACGGATTCGCCGAGCGTCGGCACACGAATTTCAGTCATGGTCTTTTCCTTAAGGAGATCGCCAATGCGGTCGTGAATTTCATAAGTCATTGCCCGCCTTGTGCGCGCTTGCGCACCGGGGCGGGCAATCCATTACGCCGTGACCTTCGTGATCAGAACGAACACCGCGGAATACTGGATGCCCCGCCTTCGCGGGGCATGACGAGGTGTAAAGACTTCTTAGCTCAATGCTTCGTCCAGGAACGCCTTCAACTGCGCCTGATGTTTCGACATCAGACCAGTGGCGGTCGCAGCGGAAGCGGCGCGGCCGACATAACGCGGACGCCGGCTCGCGCCGTTCACCTGGTTCAGCACCCATTCCAGATAGGGCTCGATGAAGTGCCACGCACCCATGTTGCGCGGCTCTTCCTGGCACCAGATCACTTCCGCCTTCTTGAAGCGCGACAACTCGGCCACCAGCGCCTTCAGCGGCACCGGATAGAGCTGCTCGACGCGCATCAGATAGATGTCGTCGATGCCACGCTTCTCGCGCTCCTCGTAGAGGTCGTAATAGACCTTGCCGGTGCAGAGCACGATGCGGCGGATCTTGTCGTCCGGAACGAGCTTGATCGCCTCGTTCGGCAGCATCTGGGCGTCATCATAGAGGATGCGGTGGAAGGTCGTTCCCTTGGCAAGCTCTTCGAGACGCGACACCGCCCGCTTGTGGCGCAGCAGCGACTTCGGCGTCATCAGGATCAGCGGCTTGCGGATCTCGCGGTGGAGCTGGCGGCGCAGCACGTGGAAGTAGTTCGCCGGCGTGGTCGGATAGACCACCTGCATGTTGTCTTCCGCGCACATCTGCAAATAGCGCTCGAGACGCGCCGAGGAGTGCTCCGGTCCCTGGCCCTCGTAGCCGTGCGGCAACAGGCAGACAAGACCGGACATGCGCAGCCATTTGCGTTCGCCCGAGGAGATGAACTGGTCGAACACGACCTGCGCACCGTTGGCGAAGTCGCCGAACTGCGCTTCCCACAGGGTCAGCGTGTTCGGCTCGGCGAGCGAGTAGCCGTATTCGAAGCCGAGCACGGCTTCTTCCGACAGCAGCGAGTTGATGACCTCGTAATGGCCCTGCTCGTTGCCGAGATGGTTATACGGAGTGTAACGGCTCTCGTCCTCCTGATCGATCAGGACCGAGTGGCGCTGCGAGAAGGTGCCGCGCTCGGAATCCTGGCCCGACAGGCGGACATGGTGGTTCTCGTTGAGCAGTGTGCAGAACGCCAGTGCCTCGCCAGTCGCCCAATCGATCCCCGCGCCGGTGTCGATCGCCTTGGCGCGGTTGTCGAGGAAGCGCTGGATGGTGCGGTGAACGCGAAAACCGTCCGGCACCTTGGTGATCTTGCGGCCGATGTCCTTCAGCGCGGCGACGTCGACGCCGGTGACGCCACGACGGGCATCTTCTTCCTGGTCGGCGATCTTGAAACCGGCCCACTTGCCGTCGAGCCAGTCGGCCTTGTTCGGCTTGTAGGAGGTACCGGCCTCGAACTCCGCATCGAGCCGCGCGCGCCAGTCGGCCTTGGCCTTGTCGACCTCGCCCTCGGTCATCACGCCTTCGCTGATGAGGCGGCGGGCGTAGAGCTCGAGCGTCGTGGGATGAGCTGCGATCTTCTTGTACATCACCGGCTGGGTGAAAGCCGGCTCGTCGCCCTCGTTGTGGCCATGCCTGCGATAGCAGAACATGTCGATGACGACAGGCTTGTGGAACTTCTGCCGGAACTCGGTCGCGACCTTGGCCGCGAACACGACGGCTTCCGGATCGTCGCCGTTCACATGGAAGATCGGCGCGTCGATCATCTTCGCCACATCCGACGGATAGGGCGAGGAGCGCGAGTAACGCGGATAGGTGGTGAAGCCGATCTGGTTGTTGACGATGAAGTGCACGGAGCCGCCGGTGCGGTAGCCCTTCAGGTCCGACAGACCGAAGCATTCCGCGACCACGCCCTGGCCGGCGAACGCGGCGTCGCCGTGCATCAAGAGCGGCATCACCGAAATGCGCTGGTCCGGCGGATCGCCGTGCTGATCCTGCTTGGCGCGGACCTTCCCGAGCACCACGGGATCGACGATCTCGAGATGCGAGGGGTTCGCGGTCAGCGACAGATGGATGCGGTTGCCGTCGAACTCGCGGTCCGAGGACGCGCCGAGGTGATACTTGACGTCACCCGAGCCTTCGACGGCGTCGGGGTTGGCCGAGCCACCCTTGAATTCGTGGAACAGGGCGCGATGCGCCTTGCCCATCACCTGCGTCAGCACGTTGAGACGGCCGCGATGCGGCATGCCGACCACAACTTCCTTCACGCCGAGATTGCCGCCGCGCTTGATAATCTGCTCGAGCGCCGGAATCAGCGATTCAGCACCGTCGAGACCGAAGCGCTTGGTGCCGGTGAACTTGGTGTCGCAGAATTTTTCAAAGCCTTCGGCTTCGACCAGCTTCATCAGGATGGCACGGCGACCTTCGCGGGTGAACGAGATCTCCTTGTCCAGCCCTTCGATGCGCTCCTGGATCCAGGCCTTCTGCGCAGCGTTGCTGATATGCATGAACTCGACGCCGAGCGTCTGGCAGTAGGTGCGCTCGCAAAGCGCGGTGATTTCACGCAAGCTGGCGTATTCGAGGCCCAGCACGTGATCGAGGAAGATCTTGCGGTCGAAATCGGCTTCACTGAAACCGTAGGTGCGCGGGTCGAGCTCTTCGCGGTTGCGCGGGGCTTCGATGCCGAGCGGATCGAGCTTGGCGTGGAAGTGGCCGCGCATGCGATAGGAGCGGATCAGCATCAACGCACGGACCGAGTCGCGCGTCGCCTGGAGCACGTCGGCGGAGGAGATGGCGGAGCCCTTGTCGCCCGCTTTGGCTTGCGCCTTGGCGGCGATCTTACTGCCGACCACCTTCTCGACTTCCGCCCAATTGCCGTCGAGGGCGGAGGTCAAATCGTCCTGCGGCGTCAGCGGCCAGTTGGCGCGCTCCCAGGACGGGCCCTGGGCATTCTTGCGGACGTCGTCCGGCTGGTCCTTCAGGCTCTTGAAGAACTCCTGCCACTCGGCGTCGACCGAGGACGGGTCCTTCTCGTAGCGGGCGTAGATTTCGTCGATGTAGGTGGCGTTGGTGCCCTGCAAAAAGGAGGAGAGGGCAAAGGCTGCGTTCGCGTCTTGGCGAGACATACTTGAGTTCCTGGCGATTTCGGTTCGCGCATAACAAACGGCGCTGGCGCTGAGCTCCCCGGCAGAGGCTCAGCGCGACAGGCACCATTTACCCTATTTGCTGCGAAATTTCGCCCGGAAAAGCACGAAGAAGTGAATTAGCCCTTCAACTTTTCGGCAAGCGTGTGGCCGAGGCGGGCGGGAGACGGAGACACTGTAATCCCTGCCGATTTCATCGCGTCGGTCTTGGAACCGGCGTCGCCCTTGCCACCCGAAATGATCGCGCCGGCATGGCCCATGCGGCGGCCGGGAGGTGCGGTCACGCCGGCGATGAAACCGACCATCGGCTTCGTGCGGCCGCGCTTGGCCTCGTCCTTGAGGAACTGGGCGGCGTCCTCCTCGGCGGAACCGCCGATCTCGCCGATCATGATGATCGATTCGGTCTTGGGGTCGCCGAGCAGCATTTCCAGCACGTCGATGAACTCGGTTCCCTTGACCGGGTCGCCGCCGATGCCGACCGCGGTGGTCTGGCCGAGGCCCTCCTGCGAGGTCTGGAACACGGCTTCATAGGTCAGCGTGCCGGAGCGGGAGACGATGCCGACGGAGCCGGTCTTGAAGATGTTGGCCGGCATGATGCCGATCTTGCACTCGCCGGCGGTCATGACGCCCGGGCAGTTCGGTCCGATCAGGCGCGACTTGGAGGCCGCGAGCGAGCGCTTCACGCGGACCATGTCGAGGACCGGAATGCCCTCGGTGATGCAGACGATCAGCGGGATCTCGGCGTCGATGGCTTCGCAGATCGCGTCGGCCGCACCCGGCGGCGGCACGTAGATCACCGACGCATCGGCGCCGGTCTTCTCACGCGCCTCGCGCACGGTGTCGAACACCGGCAAGTTCAGATGCGTCGCACCGCCTTTGCCCGGCGAGGTGCCGCCGACCATCTTGGTGCCGTAGGCAATCGCGGCCTCCGAATGGAAGGTGCCGTTCTTGCCGGTAAAGCCCTGGCAGATGACCTTGGTGTTCTTGTCGATCAGGATGGACATGAGGTCTGCTTTCGCGAAACTAACAGTGAGAGGTCAGTGGATGCGGCGGTAGACGCCGGTGAGCACGTCAGCCCAGCCTTCCGCGTCCGGTGAGAACTGGATCTTCAACGAATAGGCATTGTCGTCGATGATCTCGTAGACGTGGCGCGCATTGCCGCGCAGCGAGCCGCGCACCAGCGTCAGCGTCTTGCCGACCCAGCCGCCGGAGGCGGGCGAGGGCGGCGTGTAGCCGAGCGAGTCGTACCAGAACAATTTGTAGGTCCGGTCCTCGCGGTCGTAGGTGAAGATGCCGTGGGTGGCGAAGATCTGCTTGCCGTCGCGCATCTGCACCGAGTCCTGGATCAGGTAGAAGCCGTTGAGATCCATGCGCGCGACGGTGTGCGAGGTCGCCGGCCCGCCGGCGGTCCAGCGCGACGGAAAGACCACCTCTTCGCCATTCCATTCGCCGGCGAACGCGGCAAGGCGCGCGTGCTCGGGCAGCGGGGATGATGCGGCGAGATGGTCTTGGGTCATGGCCTTAGCCTCCCTTGACGGCCTTCACGATCTTCTGCGCAGCGTCGTCGAGATTGTCGGCCGGCACCACGTTCAGGCCGGATTCACGGATGATCTTCTTGCCGAGCTCGACATTGGTGCCTTCGAGGCGGACCACCAGCGGCACGCTGAGACCCGCTTCGCGCACCGCCGCCGTAACGCCTTCGGCGATGACGTCGCACTTCATGATACCACCGAAGATGTTGACGAGAATGCCCTTCACGTTCGGGTCGGCGGTGATGATCTTGAAGGCGGCCGTGACCTTCTCCTTGCTGGCGCTGCCGCCGACGTCGAGGAAGTTCGCCGGCGCCATGCCGTAGAGCTTGATGATGTCCATCGTCGCCATGGCGAGGCCGGCGCCGTTGACCATGCAGCCGATATTGCCGTCGAGGGTGACGTAGTTGAGGTCGTATTTCGACGCCTCGATTTCCTTGGCGTCTTCCTCGGTCTCGTCGCGCAGCGCGAGCACCTCGGGATGACGGAACAGCGAATTGTCGTCGAACGACACCTTGGCGTCGAGCACGCGGAGCTGGCCCTGCTTGGTCACGACCAGCGGGTTGATCTCCAGCATCGACATGTCCTTGGCGACGAACGCCGTGTAGAGCTGCGCGGTGAGCTTCTCGGCCTGCTTGGCGAGGTCGCCCGTGAGCTTCAGGGCATTCGCGACAGTGCGGCCGTGATGGCCCATGATGCCGGTCGCGGGATCGACCGAGAAGGTCACGATCTTCTCAGGGCTGTTGTGGGCGACGTCCTCGATGTTGACGCCGCCCTCGGTCGACACCACGAAGGAGACGCGCGAGGTCTCGCGGTCGACCAGGATCGAGAGGTAGAATTCCTTGTCGATGTCGGAGCCGTCCTCGATGTAGAGGCGGTTGACCTGCTTGCCGGCGGGACCGGTCTGGATCGTCACGAGCGTCGCGCCGAGCATCTGCTTGGCGAATTCGGTGACCTCTGCGGCCGACTTGGCGATGCGGACGCCGCCCTTGTCGCCGGCCGAGGCCTCCTTGAATTTGCCCTTGCCGCGGCCGCCGGCGTGGATCTGGCTCTTCACCACCCAGACCGGACCCGGGAGCGCCTTGGCGGCGGCTTCCGCGTCGGCCGCCTTCAGGACAGGAACGCCCTTGGAGATCGCCACGCCGAACTCGTTCAGCAGCGCTTTGGCCTGATATTCATGGATATTCATATAGTCGCTCCCTGAACCCGCGGGCGGTGACCTCGTAGGCCCACCTCAGTCTTGTGGCTGGCATACCATATACCACAGGAACTGCAACCCGGATTCTCTGACATCGAGATCTCTGGACTTTCGAACCCGGAACCCGCCCAGCCTTAAACTAAGGTTTGGCGGGGTCCGGAAGTGAAACCGCCGAAGACCGGTTTTTTCGATCTTCGGCGGGATTGTTGGGATTAGCGGCCGAGAAGATCGGGTGCGATCTTCTTGCAGGCGTCGACCAGACCCTGCACCGCGCCGACCGACTTGTCGAAGGCCTCGCGGTCCTTGCCGGTGAGCTCGATCTCGACGACGCGCTCGACGCCCTTGGAGCCGATCACGACGGGCACGCCGACATACATGTCCTTCACGCCGTATTCGCCGTTGAGGTAGGCGGCGCTCGCCAGCACGCGCTTCTTGTCGCGCAGATAGCTCTCGGCCATCGCGATTGCCGAGGCTGCCGGCGCATAGAAGGCCGAGCCGGTCTTGAGCAGATTGACGATCTCGGCGCCGCCGTTGCGGGTGCGGTCGACGATCTCGTCAAGGCGTGCCTGCGAGGTCCAGCCCATCTTGACGAGGTCAGGCAGCGGGATGCCGGCGACGGTGGAATACTTCACCAGCGGCACCATGGTGTCGCCATGGCCGCCGAGCACGAAGGCGGTGACGTCTTCGACCGAGACGTTGAACTCGTCGGCCAGGAAGTAGCGGAAGCGCGAGGAATCCAGCACGCCGGCCATGCCGACGACCTTCTTGTGCGGCAGGCCCGAGGCTTTCTGGAGTGCCCAGACCATGGCGTCGAGCGGGTTGGTGATGCAGATGACGAAGGCGTCCGGGGCGTACTTCTTGATGCCGGCGCCGACCTGCTCCATGACCTTGAGGTTGATGGAGAGGAGATCGTCGCGGCTCATGCCCGGCTTGCGCGGCACGCCGGCGGTGACGATGCAGACGTTTGCGTTGTCGAGCGCCTCGTAGGAATTGGCGCCGGTGTAGTGCGCGTCAAACCCGTCGACCGGCGAGGATTGCGCGATGTCGAGCGCCTTGCCCTGCGGCACGCCCTCGGCGATGTCGAACATCACCACGTCGCCCAGTTCTTTCAGGCCGATGAGATGAGCCAGCGTTCCGCCGATCTGACCGGAGCCAATCAAAGCAATCTTGTCGCGCGCCATGTGAGCCTGTCCTCTAGACATCCAAGGAGGGGAAACTGACAGGGTGGTTATCCCTTTCGCTTCCCCCGTTCAAGTCGGTGGATGCCCAATTGTCGGGCTTGCTGACGCCTCGGGCACGCAGCCCTGTCATTCCGGGGCGCGACGCAAGTCGCGAGCCCGGAATCCATCGGGCAACAGAGCGCACTGATGAATGGACACCGGGCTGTCGCTTCCGCCTTCGCTCTTCGAGCTTCGGCGGACAAGCCGCGACGCCCGGAATGACAACGCTGGCAAATAGGACTTAAGTCTCCACCAGGCCCTTGGTCGAGCCACTGGCGGTGGAATCCTTGCGGCCGTGAGGCAGCGCCAGATAGGATTCCGAGCTCATTTCGATCAGCCGCGACGAGGTCCGCTTGAACTCGTTGGCCTCGTTGCCTTCGTGGGCCAGGTACAGCGAGATCGGGTTGGCATCGGCCGAGGCCATCAGCTTCACGGCATTGTCATAGAGCGTGTCGATCAGCGTGATGAAGCGCTTGGCGGAGTTGCGCTGAGACAAGTCCATCACTGGAATATGGTCGACCAGGATGGTGTGATAGTCGTGCGCGAGCCTGAGGTAGTCGGATGCCCCTAACGGCTTCTCGCAGAGATCAGCGAACGTGAACCGCGCCACACCATGGGCCGAGCACGGCACGTGCAGGATGCGGCCCTTGATCGAAATATCGCGCGACTTGCACTGGGCGCCGCCGGTCATCTTCGACCAGGCACGGTCAAGCGCGGTGTCCGCGTCGGCATCGGCCGGCGTCAGCCACATCGGCACGCCCTGAAGTTTCTCGAGCCGGAAGTCCGTGCGCGCGTCCAGCCGCAGCACGTCCATGTGGTCGGTGATCTGCTTGATGAAAGGCAAGAACAGCGAACGGTTCAAGCCGCCCTTGTAGAGATCATCCGGCGCGACGTTGGAGGTCGCAACCACGACGGTGCCAAGCTCGAGCAGCTTTGCGAACAGGCGGCCGAGGATCATCGCGTCCGCGATATCGGTGACGTGGAATTCGTCGAAGCAGAGCAGCCAGCTCTCCTCGAAGATCGCATGCGCGGTCAGCGTAATGACGTCGCCATCGGCGATCTCGCCGCGCGCGATGGCCTGGCGATAGTCGTAGATGCGCTCATGCACGTCGGCCATGAATTCGTGGAAATGCGCGCGCCGCTTGTGCTCGACGGTACTGTGCTGGAAGAACAAATCCATCAGCATGGTCTTGCCGCGGCCGACCTCGCCATGGACGTAGAGCCCGCGCGGCGCCTCGTCCTTGTCGCTGCTGAACAGACGGCTGAGCAGGCCCTGCTTGCGCGGCGGCTTGTAGTTCGCGAGCCGCTGGTCGAGCGCGGCATAAGCCTCGGCGACTTCGGCCTGCGCAGCATCGGGCTCGATCGCACCGGACGCGATCTGGGCCTGATAGGCGTCGCGGAATGAGGAACTGGGGGTCGAGAGCATTGCTCTTTACCGCCAGAGACGGCGGCAAATTGCAAGCCGTGAATTGGTGCGGGGCGCTATGCGTTCCGTTGCCCGCCCCGGAACGGGGCGAGGTGAAGACCTCACGGGCAAAGTTCGTAGGCGTCCTCGACCACATACGGGCCACCGCCGGTGGAGGCGCGCGACGAGAACAGCACGAAGCGTTCGGCCACGAACGCCTTGCTCGGAAAATAGCCGCGCAGCGAGAGATAGTCGGCGACGTCGCGGTCGGAGGCGTCATGCAGCCGGGCCAGCGTGACATGCGGGATGAACTTGCGGCCCTCGGGATCGAGACCCATCCGCTGCATCATGCGTTCGAGCTCGGCCTGCAACTCGATCAGCGGCCTGCTCGGCTCGATAGCCGCGACCACCGCGCGCGGCTTGCGTCCGCCGAAGCTCGTGAGGCCTTGCAGCTTCACCTCGAACGGCTTGCGGTTGACGCGAAACAGCATCGAGGCGATCTCGTTGGCGGACATGCCGTCGATATCGCCGATGAAGCGTAAGGTGACGTGATAATTTTCGGGATCGATCCAGCGGGCGCCTGGAAGGCCGCCCCGCAAATTGGAAAGCGTCTGGCCGACTTCGGCCGGGATTTCCAGACCAGTGAACAAACGCGGCATCGTTTCGCACTCCCGATGCTTGGGCATGATCCTTGGGAAGGACCCTATCCAAATTGTAGAGCCGGTGACGAATCACCGGTACCCTGATTCCTATCGCAGTTGTGTGACTCTGCGAAGAGTGCCCAACACTACACCGGGAAAACCCTGGTTATTAGGGTTAGCATTGCCTGCTTTTCAACGGCGTTGCTCGCTGATCGTGCGCAAGAATGCCTCCGCCGTGGGCAGCATGTTGTTGACGATGATGTCGACGCCGGCCGCGGTCGGATGAATGCCGTCGGCCTGGTTGAGCTTGGCGTCGGCCGCGACACCATCGAGGAAGAATGGATAGAGCGGCACATCGAATTGTTTCGCCAGATCCGGATAAATCGAATTGAAGCGCACGGCATAATCGGCGCCGTAATTCGGCGGCGCCATCATGCCGCAGAGCATCACCGGAATCTTGCGCGCCTTCAGCCGCGTAACGATGTCGGTCAGCGCAGCGCGCGTCAAATCCGGGTCGATGCCGCGCAGCGCGTCGTTGGCGCCGAGCTCGACGATCACGCCCTCGGTTCCCTCCGCCACCGACCAGTCGAGCCGGTCGCGGCCGCCGGAGGAGGTGTCGCCGGACACTCCGGCATTGACCATATCGATGTCTATGCCTTTGGCCTGCAAGGCTTTTTGAAGCTTTGCGGGAAATGCCTCCTGGGCCGGAAGGCCAAGACCAGCACTTAAGGAATCGCCGAGGACCACCAGCTTGATCGGCTTGGCGGCCGGCTGTGCTTGTACCGACGCACTTGTCGCAATTGTCATCAAAGCGAACATCAACACGGCTATGTGCATGAAGAATCCGTAACGCCTCTCGACCGCGCTATCGGAGTTGCCATATGACCGGACCATGGACAGTCGCATCGAATCCTCTTCGCTCGCCGGCACCACGCCGGACACCATCGCCATCTCCAACGTTAACCTCTCATTGGGTACGGGGGCGGCACGCGTTCACATCCTCAAGGATATCAGCCTGCGCGTCGGCTCGGGCGAGACGATCGGCCTGATCGGCCCGTCAGGCTCGGGCAAATCCACGCTGCTGATGGTGATGGCGGGGTTGGAGCGTCCTGATAGCGGAGAGGTGGTGGTCGACGGCACACCTTTCAATGCCCTCGACGAGGATGCGCTGGCCCGCTTCCGCGGCCGCCAGGTCGGCATCGTCTTCCAGTCCTTCCATTTGATCCCCACGATGACGGCGCTCGAGAATGTCGCGGTGCCGCTCGAGCTCGCCGGCAATCCGGACGCCAACAAACGCGCAGCCGAGGAGCTGCAATCGGTCGGGCTCGGCGATCGCCTGCATCACTATCCAACGCAGCTGTCCGGCGGCGAGCAGCAGCGCGTCGCACTCGCGCGCGCGCTGGCGCCCGATCCCGCCATCCTCGTCGCCGACGAGCCGACCGGCAATCTCGATGAGGCCACGGGAAAACAAATTGTCGATCTGCTGTTCGGCAAGCATGCCGAGCGCGGCATGACGCTGGTACTTGTGACGCACGATGCTTCGCTCGCGCATCGCTGCGATCGCGTGATCCGCCTGCGCTCGGGCCGCATCGACACGCAGACGATTCAAGCATGAGCGCTGCTGTCGAACCGTTCACGCGGCCCAATGGTGCCGCGTTGGCGCTGCGTTACGCACTGCGCGAATTGCGCGGAGGCCTGCGCGGCTTCTACGTTTTCATCGCCTGCATCGCGCTCGGCGTGATGGCGATCGCCGGCGTCGGCTCGGTCTCGGCGAGCCTCAGCGACGGTCTCGCCCGCGAAGGCCGTACGCTGCTCGGCGGCGACGTCTCTTTCGTCTTGTTTCAGCGCGAGGCGAAGCCAGAGGAGGTCGCCTTCCTGCGCTCGCGCGGCACCGTCTCCGTCGCCTCCACTCTGCGCGGCATGGCGCGTTCGGCCGACGGCCAGCTGGCGCTGGTCGAGATGAAGGCTGTCGACGACACTTATCCGATGCTCGGCCAGTTGACGCTGGCGCCGCCACTGCCGCTGACCGATCTGCTGGTCGAGCGCGATGGTGCCTTTGGCGCCGCCGCCGATCCGACACTGCTCGCGCGGCTGTCGCTCAAGACCGGCGACCGCGTCACCATTGGCTCCGCGACCTTCCAGATCCGCAGCACCGTCGAGGCCGAGCCCGACAAGCTCGCCGGCGGCATCGGCTTCGGCCCGCGCTTCCTGATCAGCGAGGCCGGCTTGCGCGCCACCGGCCTGATCCAGCCCGGTAGCCTGGTGCGCTGGGTCTATCGGGTGAAGTTGCCTGATACCGCCAACAGCGACCGCGCCACCGACGCCTTTATCGCGGACGCGCGCAATGCCGCGCCACAGGCCGGCTGGGAAGTCCGCAGCCGTTCCAATGCCTCGCCGCAGCTCGAACGCAATATCAGCCGCTTCACGCAGTTCCTGACGCTGGTTGGCCTCGCCGCGCTGCTGGTCGGCGGTGTCGGCGTCGCCAATGCCGTGAAGAGCCATATCGACCGCCGGCTCGAGGTGATCGCGGCCCTCAAGGCCGTCGGCGCCACCGGCCGCGACGTGTTCGGCATCTACCTCGCCCAGGTCGTCTTGCTTGCCGCGATCGGCTCCCTGATCGGACTGGCGCTCGGCGCCGCGATGCCTTTCGCTATCGTCGGCCTGTTCGGCAAACTGTTGCCGCTGCCGGTGGTGCCGGCCGTGCATGCCGACGAACTCGCGCTGTCCTTTGTCTACGGCCTGCTGACCGCGCTCGCCTTCGGCCTGTGGCCGCTCGGGCGGGTGCACGACGTGCCGGTCGCGGCACTGTTCCGCGACACCGTCGCCGCCGAATGGCACCGGCCGCGCTTGAGCTATCTCGCCTTCATGGCCGTCGTCGTCGCCCTGCTGGTCGCCGTCGTGATCGGACTGTCGTTCGACAAGCGCATCGCCGCGGTGTTCGTGCTCTCGTCCGTCGTCGTGTTCGCACTGCTGCGCGGCGTCGCTGCGCTGCTGATGGCGATCGCACGGCGGCTGCCGCGCTCGCGCTTCACCATGCTGCGGCTTGCCATCGCCAACATCCATCGGCCGGGCGCGCTGACGCCCTCGGTGGTGCTGTCGCTCGGCCTCGGGCTCGCGGTGCTCGTCACCATCACCCAGATCGACGGTAATCTGCGCCGGCAATTTCTGGCGGCGCTTCCCGAGCACGCGCCGTCGTTCTACTTCATCGACATTCCGAGCACGCAGGCAGCACCCTTCGACGATTACCTCCGCCAGATCGTGCCGAGCGCGAAGGTCGAGGACGTGCCGATGCTGCGCGGGCGCATCGTCGCTGCGCGCGGCGTCCGCGCCGAAGACCTCAAGCCCACCACCGATTCCGAATGGGTGCTGCAAAGCGACCGCGGCCTGACCTATACCGGTGAGCTGCCGAAAGGCTCCAAGGTGGTCGAGGGCGAATGGTGGGGCGCCGATTATTCCGGCCCGCCGCTGGTCTCGATGGAGAAGAAGATCGCCGACGGGCTCGGCCTCAAGCTTGGCGACGAAGTCGTCGTCAACGTGCTCGGGCGCGACATCCCGGCGAAAATCGGCAATCTGCGCACCATCGACTGGCAGGGGCTCGGCATCAATTTCGTGCTGGTGTTCTCGCCGAACGCCTTCAAGGGCGCGCCGCACACCCATATCGCGACGCTGACGGAAGCCGGCGGCGACGCGGCCGGCGACGGCAAGATCATCAAGCAGGTCGCGGATGCTTACCCGATGGTCACGAGCGTGCGCGTGCGCGAGGTGATGGAGACGGTCGGCGCGGTCGTGACCAATCTGGCGCTCGCGATCCGCGGCGCCAGCGCCGTGACCCTGATCTCGGCGATCCTGGTGCTGGGCGGCGCGCTCGCCGCCGGCCATCGCCACCGGGTCTATGATGCGGTGATCCTGAAGACGCTGGGTGCGACGCGGCTGCGGCTGCTCGGCGCCTACGCGCTCGAATATCTGCTGATCGGGCTCGCCACCGCGATGTTCGGCGTGTTTGCCGGCAGCATCGCGGCCTGGATGATCGTGACGCGGCTGATGACGCTGAGCTTCGTCTGGCAGGCCGGCAGCGCCGCCGGCGTGGTCGCGGCCGCCCTGATCGTCACCGTCGGGCTTGGCCTCGCCGGCACGCTCCTGGCATTGAACAAAAAGCCCGCCACGGTGTTGCGGAATTTGTGACAAATGGTAGCGGCTGGCCGCGCGCGAGCGGAATCCCGGGATTTCTGCGGTTAACCACGTCCGCTCGCCATGATTGCGAGCAAGGGCGACATTCAGCCGCGCGTGGACGGTTGCAGCGAATGTGTTAGTTTCCCACATATCGAGTGGGTTCGGATCCCCGATTGTTATGCAAATTTAATGTCGGCAGACATCGGTATCCGAGATAGAATTGACGAACCGGCGGGCACGACAACCCTCGTGCCGGACCGGGCAACCAACGGGAATCGACCATGTCGGACCTAGACCGTAACTACGCTTCTCCTTTCGGCAGGGCCGCCGGGCGTGTTGACGCCGCGACGGTCGACGCCGGCCTGCGCGCTTACATGCTGCGCATCTACAATTACATGAGCATTGGCCTGGCCATCACCGGCCTGGCCGCGCTCGGCGTCTACATGGCCGCCGTGACGGACGTTCCGACGCCGGAAGCCGTCCGCGTCGGCAAGCTGTTCCTGACGCCGTTCGGCTACGCAATGTTCGTGAGCCCGCTGAAATGGCTGTTCATGCTGGCGCCGCTCGCCATGGTGTTCGTGATCTCGGCAGGCATCAACCGTCTCGCGCCCTCGACCGCCCAGATCCTGTTCTGGGTGTTCGCGGCGCTGATGGGCGTCTCGCTGTCCTCGATCTTCCTGGTGTTCACGCACACCTCGATCGTGCGGGTGTTCTTCATCACCGCGGCGACCTTCGGCGCACTGAGCCTCTACGGCTACACCACCAAGCGTGACCTGAGCGGGATGGGATCGTTCCTGTTCATGGGCCTGATCGGCATCGTCATCGCGAGCCTGGTCAACGTGTTCCTGGGAAGCACGTTGCTGCAGTTCGTCGTGTCGGTGGTCGGCGTGCTGGTGTTCGCGGGCCTCACCGCCTGGGATACCCAGCGGCTGAAGAACGACTACATCTACGGCTACGCCTCGGCCGGCGGTGACATCGCAGAGCGTGCGGCGATCACCGGTGCGCTGTCGCTGTACCTGAACTTCATCAACCTGTTCACGCTGCTGTTGCAGCTCCTCGGCCAGCGCGACTAAGCGAGAGACTGAGAGAACGGATACGAACCCCGGCCGTGAGGCCGGGGTTTTTGTTTGAGCCTGGTGTTTCCTCGCGCTCCGTCATTGCGAGGAGCCCTTGCGACGAAGCAATCCAGAGTCCCTCCGCGGATGCATTTCTGGATTGCTTCGCTGCGGTCGCAATGACGGGTGTGGCAACGACGCTGCCCCTTCCAGCGGCCGCCGGAAGGCTCTAATCTTCTCCCCATGTCAGCACCCGAAATCAGGCCCGCCACCGAGGCCGACGTTCCCGCCATTACCGCCATCTACCAGCAGGCCGTCCGCGAGGGCACCGCGACGTTCGAGCTGGCACCGCCCGACCTCGCCGAGATGATGCGGCGCTATCGCGCGCTGGTTGACGGCGGCTATCCCTATTTCATCGCCAAGCTCGACGGCCGCGTCGCAGGGTACGCTTATGCCGGCGCCTACCGGCCGCGGCCGGCCTATCGCTTCACGGTCGAGAACTCGATCTATCTCGATCCGTCCTTCCATCGCCGCGGCATCGGCATGTTGCTGTTGGAGCAACTGATCACCGAATGCGAGGCGCGCGGCTTCCGCCAGATGATCGCCGTGATCGGCGATTCCGCCAATGCCGGCTCGATCGGCGTGCACACCAAGGGCGGCTTCAAGATGATCGGCACCCATCCCAATGTCGGCCTGAAATTCGGCCGCTGGCTCGACACGGTGATGATGCAGCGGGATCTCGGCGAGGGTGCGAGCACGGTGCCCACGAGATAGTTTCGTAGGGTGGGCAAAGCGACTTGTCCGCCATAGCTCGAAGAGCGAAGGCGGAAGCGTGCCCACCATGATCGGCCATTGAGGAGAGATGGTGGGCACGGCGCGTTGCGCCTTTGCCCACCCTACGTCGGCTACGACAACGGCCGCTACACCACTGCCAGCTTGCGGTCGATCACCAGCAGCACGCGCTCGAGCTCCTGGCCGCGGCGCAGGATCAAACCGGTCGCCGAGATCACGCTGTACATACCCTGCTTGCGCGCGAGCCGCGGGTCTTTCTCGATGCGATAGATCGGCACTTCGGACGCGCGGCGAAACACCGAGAACACCGCACGGTCCTTCAGGAAGTCGATGGCATAGTCGCGCCACTCGCCGTCGGCGACCATGCGGCCATAGAGATTGAGGATACGGTTCAGTTCGAGCCGGTTGAACGTCACCCGGTTCGGGTGGGCATTCGCAGCGGCGGGACGCGCCACTGCGCGCTGCTCGCTCGGATCGGCATCCTCCGACGTCAGACTCATGGAACGCCTCCTGTCACACCAGCATGATCGCGTCCGCGAAGACCGTCCCCGGACCGCGGATCATGACAATTGCATGATTGCTCCAACCGTTCGCCACCGCAAGAGGCTGTTGCAAAGGCTGCGAACGGGCTCCGGCTCAACCCGCCAAATAGGTTGCGAATCATGACACACGCAACGGTGGAACTTCTCAGCGGCAAACCGTCACGGGATCGTTAGCAGGAATCATAGTATCGCCTCTTTTCTGCCTAGCGACTGCCGCCCTGCATTGCGAAAAGACTTGTGTGCGTTGACCCGGTCCTTTCGGTTCCGGATTCCTCAGCCCCCAGCCCCCCGGGGTCGTTGGGATCGGGTCTGTACGCACGAAAAAGAGGGCCAACGCAAGTTGGTCCTTTTTTGTTTGTGGCGGGATATAGCTGCCGTCGCGTGCTCTCCGAACATCCGCGCGAAAACTCTCTCCCTCATCCTGAGGAGCCGCGAAGCGGCGTCTCGAAGGATGAGGCCGAGCTGCAGCAGCGCGCGCCTGCGTGGTTCGAGACGCTAACGCGCCTCCTCACCACGAGGGGATAGTGTTTTGCGAGTCAGGGAAGAAGTGTGAAGCCTACGCTTCAGTGCAGCGACGTGTACGCGGCACCGAGCATCGGGCCGGGCTTCTCGCGGCTGCCGTCCTGGACATAGACCACCGCGCCGTCGACGCCGTCGCGCGACGTGAGGTTCTCGATCGGCACCGTCCAGCTTTCCGAATGTCCGTTCCAGTCGCCGACCTTGAGCAAATTGCGCACGACGTTGTGATAGGTGAGTTGCTGTCCGCGATTCTCGCCGCGGCTGATCTCGATCGGCACCGATTTCGTGATCGAGCAGATCCAGACCTCGCCATGCGAGATCGCCGGCTCCTTGCTCGCGGCCACCGACACGTTGATCTGCTTGCCCGAGAGCGACATCGTCACCGGCACGCTCATTACACCTGTGCCCTTGTCGGTCTTGCCGATTGCACTTTCGATGCCGGCGCGGTCGCTGCCGATGACATGTGCGGAGCCGTTGACGACGACCTGCGGCGTATAGACCTCGCGGTCACCGCGCATCCGTGAATAGGCACGCTGCCGCGCCGAGAAGCGCGAATCCGCCAGCGTGTCCTTCCAGCCGAGATAGTCCCAATAGTCGATCGGCATGCTCAGCGCGATGACCGAGGGATCGTTGGCGAGATCGCCGATGACCTTGTCAGCGGGCGGGCAGGACGAGCAGCCCTGCGAGGTGAAGAGCTCGACCACGGCGCGGGGATCGGCCTCGGCGGGACGGATGACGGCGACGATCGCACAGATACCAAGTGCTCCCGACCAGAGTGCCCCGGACCACCGCGAAACCAAATGAGAAGCCATCATTCCAGTCATATCGAACGTCACATACCGTAACTCGTTGGGGGAAGATCCTATCGCCTGATGGTCACCGTAGTCTTACGGGCACGGCACATTCAACCGTCCAAAGCGGACTTTTCCGCCGGGCGGGCCCATCCGAAGCATGCCGTAACGCACGAAGGCGGCCTTGTGATAGGCCGCCTTCGACTAACCTTCTACTCACTTACCAGTGAGCCACCGTTCACAAATCCGCGCTTACGCCGCGAGCTTGCGCAGCACATAGTGCAGGATGCCGCCGTTGCGGTAGTAATCGAGCTCATCCAGCGTATCGATGCGGCAAAGCAGCGAAACGCGCTGCAACGAACCGTCGCCGGACACGATCTCCGCGGTCAGCTTCTGACGCGGCTTCAGATCGCCGACCAGGCCGCGCAGCGTGACCTTCTCGTCGCCCTTCAGGCCGAGCGACGACCACGAGGTGCCATCCTCGAAGGTCAGCGGCAGCACACCCATGCCGACCAGGTTGGAGCGATGGATGCGCTCGAAGCTCTGGCAGATCACGGCGCGCACGCCGAGCAGACGCGTGCCCTTGGCAGCCCAGTCGCGCGAGGAGCCGTTGCCGTATTCAGCGCCGGCGAACACGACCAGCGGCACTTGCTCCTGCTGGTACTTCATCGCGGCGTCGTAGATCGACATCTGCTCGCCGTCGGGCCAGTGCTTGGTGAGACCACCTTCGGGAATGTTGCCGTCGGCGCCCTTGAGCATGAAGTTCTTGATGCGGATGTTGGCGAAGGTGCCGCGCATCATGACTTCATGGTTGCCGCGCCGCGTGCCGTACTGGTTGAAGTCGGCGGGCCGCACCTGATGCTCGCTGAGATACTTGCCAGCGGGCGAGGTGAGCTTGATCGAACCAGCCGGCGAGATGTGGTCGGTGGTGATCTTGTCGCCGAACATGGCAAGGATGCGCGCCTCGACGATGTCGGTGACCGGCTCCGGCTCCTTCTTCATGCCGTCGAAATAGGGCGGGTTCTGCACATAGGTCGAGCTCATATTCCAGCGATAGGTCTCGCTCTCGACCGTCTTGATCTTGCGCCAGTTGGCGTCGCCCTTGAACACGTCGGCATACTTCTTCTTGAAGATCGCCGCGGTCACGAACTTCTTCATGAAGGCGTTGATCTCCTTCGTCGTCGGCCAGATGTCCTTGAGGTACACCGGCTTGCCGTCCTTGCCTTCGCCGAGTGGCTCGATCGCGAGGTTCTTGGTCACGCTGCCCGCGAGCGCGTGGGCGACGACCAGCGGCGGCGAGGCGAGATAATTCGCCTGCACGTCCGGCGAGACGCGGCCTTCGAAGTTGCGGTTGCCGGAGAGCACGGCAGCCGCGACGATGCCGTTGTCGTTGATCGACTTCGATATCTCCTCCGGCAGCGGACCGGAATTGCCGATGCAGGTGGTGCAGCCGAAGCCGACCAGGTTGAAGCCGACCTTGTCGAGATCGGTCTGGAGACCGGAATCGGCGAGATAGGCTGCAACGACCTGGCTGCCCGGGGCGAGCGAGGTCTTCACCCACGGCTTGGCCTTGAGGCCCTTGGCGGCGGCGTTGCGCGCGAGCAGACCGGCGCCGATCAAGACGCTCGGATTCGAAGTGTTGGTGCAGGAGGTGATGGCGGCGATCACGACGTCGCCATGGCCGAGGTCGAAATTCTTGCCGTCGACTGCGAAGCGCTTGTTGGGCTCATCGGCCTTCTTGTATTCGGTGCCAAGCGCGAGCGAAAAGCCTTCGGCGACCGACGGCAGCGCGATGCGGCCTTCGGGGCGCTTCGGGCCGGCCATCGAGGGCACGACGTCGGCGAGGTCGAGCGTCAGCGTTTCCGTGAACACCGGATCCGCCGACTTGGCAGTACGGAAAAGCCCCTGTGCCTTGGCATAGGCCTGCACCAGCGCGACGCGCGGCGCCGCACGACCGGAGGTCTTCAGATAGTCGAGCGCGGCAGCGTCGACCGGGAAGAAGCCGCAAGTCGCGCCATATTCCGGCGCCATGTTGGCGATGGTCGCCTTGTCGGCGACGGAGAGATGGTCGAGGCCGGGGCCGAAGAACTCGACGAACTTGCCGACCACGCCAAGCTTGCGCAGCATCTGGGTTACGGTCAGCACGAGGTCAGTGGCCGTGACGCCTTCCTTCATCGCGCCCTTCAGCTTGAAGCCGACGACGGTCGGCAGCAGCATCGACAGCGGCTGGCCGAGCATGCAGGCTTCCGCCTCGATGCCGCCGACGCCCCAGCCGAGCACGGCCAGACCGTTGACCATGGTTGTGTGGGAATCGGTGCCGACCAGCGAGTCGGGATAGGCGACCTCGAAGGTGCCGGTCTTCTTGCCGACCGTCATCTTCTCCTTCTTGGTCCAGACCGTCTGGGAGAGGTATTCGAGATTGACCTGGTGGCAGATGCCGGTGCCGGGCGGCACGACGGAGAAGTTCGTGAACGCCTTCTGGCCCCACTTCAGGAACTCGTAGCGCTCCTGGTTCTGCTTGTATTCCTCGGTGACGTTCTTGCCGAAGGCCTTGTTGTCGCCGAAGAAGTTCACGATCACGGAGTGGTCGATGACGAGATCGACCGGCACCAGCGGGTTGATCTTCTCGGCATCCCCGCCGAGCTTCTGCATGGCGTTGCGCATCGCGGCCAGGTCGACCACCGCGGGAACGCCGGTGAAATCCTGCATCAGCACGCGGGCGGGGCGGAAGGCGATCTCATGCTCCAGCGACTTCTTGCGCAACCACTTCGAGAACGCGACGATGTCTTCCTTCTTGACCGTACGGCCGTCCTCGTTGCGGAGGAGGTTTTCGAGCAGGACCTTCATCGAATAGGGAAGTTTCGAAATTCCCTTCAGACCATTCTTCTCGGCCGTGGGCAGGCTGTAATAGACATAGGTCTTGGCGCCGACCTTGAGGGTCTTTTTGCATTTGAAGCTGTCGAGCGAGGTCATGAAAGGAAATCCCAATTGTTAGTTATACCCGGCAAAGGGTATTTTAACACCGTCAGCGAATCCAGCTGGGTCGCTTGCAGGGGCAGGTTGAGTTGCTGCATCAAGTAGTTCCGGGCTTATAGAAGCTTTCTAACGGCGCCGCCACAGCCACAATCGTACCGCAGCAATTCGCGAGCCAAAAATTCTGATGCGCTACCCCAAGATTTTCTGAGGCCTGGCTTTGAGCGGGTCGACACGAGCCAAGATGCAGCTGTCCGGACGCGGGGTCACCTGCGTGCGGGGCGGCCGCGAGGTGTTCACCGGGCTCGATTTCGAGACCATTTCCGGCGAAGCGATGGCTGTCGTGGGCCGCAACGGGTCGGGCAAGACCTCGCTGTTGCGGCTGATCGCGGGCCTGCTCATTCCGGCTGGCGGCACAATTGCACTGGACGGGGGCGACGCAGAGCTGACGCTGCCCGAGCAGTGCCACTATCTCGGCCACCGCGATGCCCTCAAGCCGGCGCTGAGCGTGGCGGAAAATCTGTCATTCTGGGCTGATTTCCTGGGCGGCGAGCGATTTGACGCGACTGATAGCCTCGCCGCCGTCGGCCTCGACCACACCACCGACCTGCCCGCGGCCTTCCTGTCCGCCGGCCAGCGCCGCCGGCTGTCGCTGGCCCGGCTGCTCACCGTGCGCCGCCCAGTCTGGCTGCTGGACGAGCCGACCACGGCGCTGGATGTGGCCGGCCAGGACATGTTCGGCGGCCTGATGCGCGATCATCTCGCAAGCGGCGGCCTGATCGTGGCTGCTACCCACGCCCCGCTGGGGATCGAGGCGCAGGAGCTGCGGATCGGGGGGACGGCATGAAACGACCCGACCCTCAGCTTTTTTCGGGCGTGCCGCCCTTTCACTCGGAAGGCACCTCATGACCGCCCTCGCCGCCCTCATTCGCCGGGACATCCGGATCGCGCTCCGCGTTGGCGGCGGGGCATTGATTGGCGTGCTGTTTTTCCTGACCGTGGTGGTCCTGATGCCGTTCGCGGTGGGGCCGGACCTGGCGCAGCTCGCGCGGCTGGGGCCGGCGATCCTGTGGCTCGGCGCCCTCTTGGCGAGCCTGCTCACGCTGGACCGGCTGTTCATGACCGACCATGAAGACGGCTCGCTCGACCTGATCACGATGAGCCGGACGCCGCTGGAACTGGCCTGCGCCTCGAAAGCACTGGCGCATTGGCTGGCTGCCGGCCTGCCGCTGATTGTCGCAACCCCCGTGCTCGGCCTGCTGCTCAACCTCGACATGGTCTCAACCGGCGCGGTGGCGCTGACGCTGCTCGCGGGCACCCCGGCGCTGACGTTTACCGGCATGATCGGCGCGGCGCTGGCGGTGACGCTGCATCGCGGCGGGCTGCTGATGGCCGTGCTGGTGCTGCCGCTGTCGATTCCTGTGCTGATCTTCGGGGTTGCGGCCTCGCAGGCTGCGATCACCGGGCCATTGTCGTTCGGCGCGCCGTTCTCGATCCTCTGCGCGCTGTCGCTGGTGAGCCTCGTGATCGGCCCGTTTGCAGCAGCAGCGAGCCTGAAGCATGGACTGGATTGAGCTTGACCCCGATCAACTTTCGCTGCGCGCTTTGATGCTGATTGCGTGAGCAGCCTCCGGTGACTATCAGAATACAATGACGCTGATCGACCTCGCCAATCCCTCACGGTTCCTCGCGCTGTCAGCGCGGGTGTTGCCGTGGCTCGCGGCCGCGACCGTCATCCTGCTCACGATCGGACTCTATCAATCCGCCACCGCGCCCGACGACTATCAGCAGGGCGCGACGGTGAAGATCATGTTCATCCACGTGCCCAATGCCTGGCTGTCGATGTTCGTGTGGGGGGTGATGAGCGTGGCCTCATTGGGCACGCTGGTGTGGCGGCATCCGCTCGCCGACGTCGCCGCGAAATCGGCAGCTCCCATCGGCGCCGCCTTCACTTTCCTCGCGCTGCTCACGGGCTCGCTGTGGGGCCGGCCGATGTGGGGCACCTATTGGGAATGGGATGCGCGGCTGACCTCCGTGCTGATTCTGTTCCTGATGTATCTCGGCTTGATGGCACTATGGCGCGCGGTCGAGGACCCCTCGCGCGCGGCGCGCGCCGCTGCAGTGCTCACGCTGGTCGGTGCGATCAACCTGCCCATCATCAAATTCTCGGTCGATTGGTGGAATACGCTGCACCAGCCGGCCTCGGTGATGCGCATGGGCGGCTCGACACTCGACAAGTCTTTCCTAATCCCACTCCTGGTGATGGCGGTGGCATTCACGCTGCTGTTCGTCACGCTGCATCTGGCGGCAATGCGCAACGAGATCTTGCGCCGCCGCGTTCGCTCCCTGCAAATGATGCAGGCGAGCCAGAAAGCTGCGTGACGATGTCGCTTGGTCCCTACGCGTCGTTCATCGTGACGTCCTATGCCGCAGCTGCGATCGTGGTCGCGCTTCTGATCGGCTGGGTCGTGCTCGACTATCGCAACCAGACAAGGCGGCTGCGCGAGCTCGATCGCAGCGGCATCACCCGCCGCTCAGGCCGCAGCGCTGTGGACACACCATGAGCGATCAATCGACCCCCGCGACGCCGCCGCGACGCACCTTCCTGATGGTGCTGCCACTGATCGCTTTCATCGGTCTCGCCCTGCTGTTCTGGTTTCGGCTCGGCAGCGGCGATCCCTCGCGGATTCCCTCCGCGCTGATCGGACGGCCGGCGCCGCAGACCACGCTGCCGGCGCTCGAGGGATTGCAGGCCGACAGCGCGCAAATCCCGGGCCTTGATCCCGCCGCGTTCAAGGGCAAGGTCAGCCTCGTCAATGTCTGGGCCTCCTGGTGCGTGCCGTGTCATGACGAAGCGCCGCTGTTGACGGAGCTCGCGAAGGACAAGCGCTTCCAGATCGTCGGCATCAACTACAAGGATGCGCCCGACAATGCCCGGCGCTTCCTCGGCCGCTACGGCAATCCCTTTGGCCGCGTCGGCACCGACGCCAACGGCCGCGCCTCGATCGAATGGGGCGTCTATGGCGTGCCGGAGACCTTTGTCGTCGGCCGCGAAGGCACCATCGTCTACAAGCTGGTCGGCCCGATCACGCCGGAGAATTTCCGGAGCGTGCTGCTGCCGCAGATGGAGAAGGCGTTGAAGGCGGGGAGCTGATCGCGCTCAACTGGCAGCGAAAGAGGCCAGCCCCACACACCGCCGTCATGCCCCGCGCAGGCGGGGCATCCAGTACGCCGCAGCCTATCGATCAATCACAATCGTCTCGGAGTACTGGATCGCCCGCCTTCGCGGGCGATGACAGTTGAGTATGTGGCGAGCACCTACCCCTCCCGCACATCCCCCGCCTCGGCCTCGCTGGTCTCCAGCGACACCGGCTCGACACCATAGCGCTTGGTCAGCGGCATCTGGGCGATGGCGAAGATCATAGTCAGGGGCGTCACGCCGAACACCTTGAAGTTCACCCAGAAGTCCGTGCTCTGGGTGCGCCAGACGATTTCGTTCAGCACCGCCATGCCGGCGAAGAACAGCGCCCAGCGCAGCGTGAGGATGCGCCAGCCCTGCGGCGTCAAATTGAACATCTGGTCGAACATGACGGCGATGAAGGAGCGGCCGAACAAGAGGCCGCCGCCGAGGATCGCGGCGAACAGGCCGTAGATGATGGTCGGCTTGACCTTGATGAAGGTCTCGTCGTGCAGCACCAGCGTTAGCGTGCCGAACACCAGCACGATCACGCCGGTGACGATCGCCATGATCGGGATGTGGCGCGTCACCACATAGGAGGCGATCATCGCCGCCACGATCGCGACCATGAAGGCGCCGGTCGCAGCAAACAAATTGAACTTCGCATTGACGAAGAAGAAGACGAGCAGCGGACCGAGCTCGGTCGCAAGCTTGAACAACGGATGCGGCTGGGTTTTGTCCATTCCTCGACCTTTGTTGCTGTCATCCCCCCGCGAAGGCGGGGGATCCAGTATTCCGAGGCGCCTGTGATCTACAACTAGCGGCGCGGCGCACTGGATGCCCCGCCTGCGCGGGGCATGACGAGAGAAACCTACGATTCGATTCCGGCAATGGCACGGGCGAAATCGCGCGCGGTGAACGGCGCGAGATCGTCGACACCTTCGCCGACGCCGATGAAATGCACCGGCAGTTTGAATTTTTCCGCGAGCGCCACCAGAATGCCGCCGCGGGCGGTGCCGTCGAGCTTGGTCATCACGAGGCCGGTGACCCCTGCGGTGCGATGAAAGGCCTCGACTTGCGACAACGCGTTCTGGCCGACGGTGGCGTCGAGCACGAGTAGCACCGCGTGCGGCGCTGATACGTCTACCTTCCGGATGACGCGCACGACCTTCTCGAGCTCGTTCATCAGCTCGGTCTTGTTCTGCAAGCGGCCGGCAGTATCGATCAGGAGCACGTCGATGTTCTGCTCCTTCGCAGCCGTCAGCGCGTTGAAGGCGAGGCTTGCCGAATCCGAGCCTTGCGCGCCCGCGATGACCGGTGTCTTCGTGCGCTCGCCCCACACCTTGAGCTGCTCGATGGCTGCTGCGCGAAACGTGTCGCCGGCGGCCAGCATCACCTTGCGGCCTTCGGAGGCGAATTTTTGCGAGAGCTTGCCTATGGTGGTGGTCTTGCCGGAGCCGTTGACGCCGACCACGAGGATGACGAACGGCTTTTTCGCCGCATCGATCTCGAGCGGTTTGGCGACCGCTGACAGCACCTTCTCGACCTCGGTCGCGACGACGTCCTTGACCTCGTCGGCCGAGATCGCCTTGTCATAGCGCCCGGTGCCGACGGCGTCTGCTATCCGCACCGAAACCTGCGTACCGAGGTCGGCGCGCAGCAGCACGTCCTCGATATCGTCGAGCATGGCGCGGTCGAGCTTGCGCTTGGTGACGAGGTCGGCGACCGCGGTCCCGAGCGAGGACGAGGTGCGCTTCAGCCCGTCGGACAGGCGGCGCCACCAGCTCAGCTTGGGGGTCTCGGAGGTGGTATCGTTCATGATGGCGGTGTGTTAGCCGTTCCCGCTTCTAAACGAAAGTCTTGCAATTGCTCGATGTTCCCGAATTGACCGCCGACGAGATCTTAGGCCGCGTGCTCCATCGCGACGGGCTGATGCTGGTGATCAACAAGCCGGCCGGCCTGCCGGTGCATCGCGGCCCCAAGGGCGGCGCCAATCTGGAAACCTCGTTCGACGCGCTTCGTTTCGGCCTGCCGCGGCCGCCGGTGCTGGCCCACCGGCTGGACAAGGACACTTCCGGTTGCCTTGTGCTTGGCCGCCATCGCAAGGCGACCGCTTCGCTCGGCCTGCTGTTCAAGCACGGCAAGATCGGCAAGACCTACTGGACACTGGTCGAGGGCGGACCTGCCGAGAATGAAGGCACGATCGATATGCCGCTTGGCCGGCTCAACGCCGAACGCGGCTGGTGGCAGAAGCCGGATCCCGAGGGCCAGAAGGCGGTCACCAACTGGAAGGTGATGGGCCGGGGCGATGGCCTGACCTGGCTCGCCATGGAACCGGTCACGGGCCGGACCCATCAATTGCGGGTGCATTCGGCTTCGACCGGATGGCCGATCTTCGGCGATAACATTTACGGCAACGGCCCGCGCTTCGGCGAGCCGCGGCTGCACCTGCATTCCCGCGAGATCGTGGTGCCGATTTCCCGGAATAAAGAGCCGGTCCGCGTGGTGGCGCCCGCCCCGCCCCACATGCACGAGCGGCTCCGCGCCTGCGGCTGGAATGGGGAATAACGCCCGCCCGGGTGCATGGTTTACGAAACGTTCAGTGCTCGTCTCTAATGATAGCGGCTGCTTAGAACAAGCTTCCGTCAATCGCTCAGGACGAGCAACGCGTCATGTCCAAGGCCGAGCTATCGATCATCCAAGAGGTCGAATCCGCTATTCGGATCGGCTCGGCGGAAAAGGGCCTGGAAACCGCCCGACGCGTCACCGACCTGTTCCTGTCCTCCGCCGGCAGTTTTGACGACGAGCAGATCGCGCTGTTCGACGACGTGCTCGAACGCCTGATCGGCACCATCGAGCTGCGCGCGATTGCCGACATGGGCGCGCGCGTGGCGCTCGCCGAAATCAGCGCTCAGCTCGCGCCGATCGCGCAGGCGCCGCCGTCGGTGATCCGCCGCCTCGCCAACAATGACGAAATCCGCATCGCAGGCCCCGTGCTCCAGGAATCCGCCCGCCTCGACGATGGCGAACTGGTCAAGATCGCGGCGTCCAAGGGCGAACCGCATCTGCTCGCGGTCGCCGGCCGCTGGTGGCTCAAGGAGATCGTCACCGACGCGCTGCTGGCGCGCCGTTATCCGAGTGTGAGCCGGCGGCTCGCCGCCAATCCCGGCGCGCGCGTTTCCGGAGGCGGTTTCGCCGTCATCGTCGGCCAGGCCGAGAGCGACCCGGAGCTCGCCGTCAGCGTCGGCGTCCGCGTCGATCTGCCGTCGGATATGCGCCGCCAATTGCTGCGCTCGGCGACGGATGCCGTGCGCACGAGATTGCTGTCGCGCGCGCCGCCGCATCTGTTCGAGGAAATCCAGGGCGCGATCGCCGCCGTCACCGTCGGCGTCGAGCGCGAGATGTCAGGGGTGCGCGATTTCGAGGGCGCCAAGCGGGCGATTGCGAATCTCAAGGCGGGTGGCCAGCTCAGCGAAACGACGCTGTTCGGTTTTGCCAGGCAGCGACGTTATGAAGAAACCGTGGCTGCCTTGGCGGCGCTGTCCGGATCGACCGTCGAAGTGATTCGCCCGCTGATGCAGAGCTTGCGCGAGGACGGCCTGCTCGTGCCCTGCCGCGCGGCGCAGCTCAGCTGGGAAACCACCGCCGCCGTGCTCGAAAGCCGCTTTGCGACAGGTGCGATGAAGCCAGCCGACATCGCGAGGGCGCAGGGAAATTTTGCCCGCATGACACCGGAGAACGCGCGGCGGACGCTGCGGTTCTGGCAGGTCAGGGCGTCGTAAGGCTCTCGCGACTTAAGCGCCCCGCATCCACACCCTCGGTGTCGTCCCGGCGAAGGCCGGGACCCATAACCACAGGGAGCAGTTTGACGACGACTGTCCGTTACTCTGCTTCGTTGGGACAAGCACCGCGCATCACCGAGAGATCACGCGGTATGGGTCCCGGCCTTCGCCGGGACGACGTTGGGGATGTAGCGCGTCGTAAACAACACCTGAGTTACGCAATGAGTCGTTCGCCATCGCTGCCGGTGATCCTTCGCGCCACGACACTCCCAACGCACTCGCCCGCAATCGCGACCGGCAGATAATGCTCCGTGCGCCCCTGACTCTCGCTCTCGATCAGCACATCGCGCGTCGCGTCGATTTCGGCTTGCAGCCGCTGACGCAATGCGCCTTCACCGGCAAAACGCAACCGCTTCGCCCGTTCTTTGATCTCCGGCCCCGCCACCTGCGGCATCCGCGCTGCGGGCGTGCCGGGACGCGGGGAATAGGGGAAGACATGCAGGAAGGTCAGGCCGCATTCCGCGACGAGATCCAGCGAGCGCGAGAACATTTCGTCGGTCTCGGTCGGGAAGCCCGCGATGATGTCGGCACCGAAGGCGATGTCCGGGCGCAGGCGTCGCACCTGGTCACAGAATGCAATCGCATCACCTCGCGAATGCCGCCGCTTCATGCGCTTCAAGATCATGTCGTCGCCGGATTGCAGCGACAGATGCAGATGCGGCATCAGCCGTGCATCGTCGGCAATGGCATCCAACAGGTCACTGTCTGCTTCGATCGAATCGATCGAGGAGATGCGCAGGCGCTTCAGCTCCGGCACATGCCGCAAAATCTGCTTGGTCAGCACCCCGAGCTTCGGCGCGCCCGGAAGATCGGCGCCATAGCTGGTTAGATCGACGCCTGTCAGCACGATCTCGGCGTGGCCGCGCTCCGCCAACGCCCGCACCTGATCGACCACCGCGCCCATCGGCACCGAGCGCGAATTGCCGCGGCCATAAGGAATGATGCAGAAGGTGCAGCGATGGTCGCAGCCGTTCTGCACCTGCACGAACACGCGCGGCAGGCCGGCGGCAAAGCCGTCGATGAGATGCGGCGCCATCTCCTTCACTGCCATGATGTCGCTGACGGCGACCTTCTCACTCGTACCGAGATCGAACGCATTGCGCGCCTCGCGCCACGCAGACGCGCGCATCTTGTCGTCATTGCCGACGACGCGATCGACCTCGGCCATATCGGCAAACATGCCGCTTTGCGTCTGTGCCGCGCAGCCGGTGACGACGATGCGCGCGCTCGGCCGCTCGCGCTTCAATTTGCGGATCGACTGGCGCGCCTGTGCCACCGCCTCGTTGGTGACGGCACAGCTGTTGATGACGATGGTATCGGAAAGGCCGGCGCCTTCCGCCTCGCGGCGGATGACTTCCGCCTCAAAGGCATTGAGGCGACAGCCGAAGGTGACGATGTCGACGGCCATCAGCCGACCGGCGCGAACAGCGCCGGATCGAAATTGCCCTCATATTCGAAGGTCGCCGTGCCCGTCATCAGCACGTGGTCATCGCGCTCACGCCATTCGATACCGAGCTTGCCGCCGGGCAACGTGATCTCGACGATACGGTTGGTGCGCTTCAGCCGCGCCGCGGCGACCGCGGTCGCGCAGGCCGCCGAGCCGCACGCCCTGGTCAGACCGGCGCCACGCTCCCAGGTGCGGATCGTGATGTGCTCGCGATCGACGATATGGGCGAGCGTGATGTTGGCGCGGTCCGGGAATATCGGGTGGTTCTCCAGCAACGGCCCGAAGCGTTCGAGATCATAGGCATTGACGTCGTCGACCCAGAAAATCGCATGCGGGTTGCCCATGCTCACCACGGACGGCGAATGCAGGATCGGATTGTCGATCGGCCCGATCTGCAATTCGATGTAGCGGGTATCGCGAAACTCTTCCGCCAGCGGGATATCGTGCCAGCCAAACTTGGGCGCGCCCATGTCGACGGTGTAGAGATCGGGCGCCGGACCCTGCCAGCAATTGAGAAGCCCCGCAGCGGTCTCGAAGGTCACCGCGGTCTGCCCAGTCTTCTCGAACAAGCGCCGCACCACGCAACGCATGCCGTTGCCGCAGGCGCCGGCCTCCGAGCCGTCATTGTTGTAGATGCGGATGAAGGCCTCGGTGCCGTCGAGCCGCGGCTTCTGGAGCACCATGAGCTGGTCGTAGGGCACGCCGCCTTGCGCGGACGCGACCGCGCGGGCGTCATCCGGCGTCACCGGCGAGGCGGAATCGCGCATGTCGACAACGACGATCTCGTTGCCGATGCCGTTCATCTTGGCAAATGCGTGGTTGTCCAGCGCGCTCATGAAAATTCCTGAATTTCGCCCGTCTTATATGGCGATCCTTGACGGCTTGGCCAGTGATTTGCCGCCAGGGGCCAAGAGGTCTGCCAAGACGTCTGCCATGACGCATCTGTCATGGGACGAATTCGGCGGTCGCGTGTTAGAACGGCGCAGTTCGCGCGAGGACCGGGACGCGCGGCCGAACTTAGGGGCCTTGGTGGGTTAAGGTCTTGATGGGCTTAGGCCTTCGTGAACTAAGCTTGGACTAAGACGTGGGGAGAATAGAATGAATCGTTTTTACCGTCTCGCTCTGGTCGCGCTGATCCCGGCGGCGGCCTTGTCGCTTGGAGTTTCCGGCGCTCCGGCGCAGACTCCGAGCCCGGCGCCCGCCGCATCGGCAAGTCCCTCGCCGGCTCCGTCGGCCTCGCCCTCCCCGGTCGCGAGCGCCTCGCCCGCGCCGGTCGCAACGCCCTCTCCTGCGGCCAGCGCCTCCCCCGCCCCTGCAGCATCGCCCTCGCCCGCAGCCAGCGCCTCACCAAGCCCGGCGGCACCGCCCCCCGCTGCGGCAGCGACGCCTGCACCGGTGCAGACCGCCGATCCCTTCGGCCTGGAGACCACGCTCGAGCCCAAGAAGGTCGTGATGGTCAAGGGCACCGCCAATTGGGATTCAGCCTTCGACACGCTGATCGACGCCTTCAAGGCGCTGAACACGCTGCTGGACAAGCAGGGTATCAAGCACGCCGGCAATTCGATGATCGTCTACACATCGACGGACGACACCGGCTTCACCTTCCTTGCCGAGATCCCGATCGAGCAGGATCCGAAAAACCTGCCCAAGGACATGAGCGTCGGCAAATCGCCGGAGGGCAAGGCGCTGAAATTCGTCCATCGCGGCTCCTACGACAACATGGACAACACCTATGAGGCGATCACCAATCACCTCGACGACAAGAAGCTGGAAGCCAAGGACACCTTCATCGAGGAGTACCTCACCGATCCCCTGAAGACGGCCGAGGACAAGCTCGTGATCAACGTGTTCGTGCCGCTGAAGTGAGACCGATGAAAAAGCCTGCCACCCTCGTCGCAATTTTCGCCGCCGCGCTGCTGGCAACGCCCGCGCTCGCCGACGATTTTCCGGCTGCCATCTCGGTAAGTGGCGAGGCGACCGTCTCGGCAGCACCCGATCTCGCGCAGATCGATGCAGGCGTCGCCAACGACGCCAAGACGGCCAAGGAAGCCTCCGACGCCAACAACGCCGCGATGGGCAAGGTGCTGCTGGCGCTCAAGGGCGCCGGGATCGCCGAGAAGGATTATCAGACCTCGCGATTGTCGCTTCAGCCGCAATACGGCCAGAACAAATCCACCGGCGCCACGCCGGTGGTCGGTTTCCGCGCCTCGAACCGCGTCACCGTGAAAATTCGCGACGTGACCAAGGTTGCGAGCATCATCGACACGCTGGTCGGCGCCGGCGCCAACGATATCGGCAATATTTCTTTCGAGGTGACGCAGGCCTCAAAGCTGCTCGACGACGCCCGCGAGCAGGCGGTCGTCGATGCGCGGCGCAAGGCGGAGATCTACGCCAAGGCCACCGGTGTGACGCTGGGTGCGCCGCTCAGTGTCTCGGAGGGCAACGCTCCGATGCCGTTGTTCAAGGGCCGTATGGCTGTTGCACCGATGGCCGCAGCGCCTGCAGCAGTCGCGCCGGGCGAGGAAACGCTGTCGGTGACGGTGAACGTGAGCTGGGCGATCAAGGCGGGGCAGTAGGCCGTAAGAGGCACGCTGCGCACTACAGCGATGGTGTCGTCCCGGCGAAGGCCGGGACCCATAACCACAGGGAGTGGTTTGGCGAAGACCGCCAGTTATCTCGTCACAGCGCGGTACTGCTATCGAATCATCCCCGATGGATCACGCGGTATGGGTCCCGGCCTGCGCCGGGACGACAGCGTGACTAAATCTCCACCACCTGCCCAGGCTTCATCGCCACGAACCGCTCCTGCGGAATCTTCGCAGCATCGAGCGCTTCGACCAGCGCCTTCGCCGGCGCATCGATCTCCTCATCCGTCAGCTGGAACGTCCCGTGATGATGCCCGAGCGCTTGTTGCGCGCCGCAATCGGCGAGCGCCTTCACGGCATCCTCCGGGTTCATGTGCTGATCACGCATGAACCAGCGCGGCTCGTAGGCGCCGATCGGGAGGATCGCCAGGCGTAACGGCCCATGCTTCTCGGCAACGCGGCGAAAGTGCCCACCGTCGCCATAGCCGGAATCGCAGACGACGTAGATTTTTCCCGCCGGCGTCTCCAGCACGAAACTCGCCCACAGCGCCTTATTGCGATCGAACATGCCGCGCGCCGACCAGTGCCGCGTCGGCACCAGCGTCACGGCGATACCGCCACCAAGCTCGACGCGATCATGCCAGTCGAACGCTTCCACCTTGATCGTGGAATCGGCGCTGCGCATCGTCACATCGTTGCCGAGCGGGGTGACCACGCGTGGCGAAAAGTTTTTCGCGAGCCGCGACAGCGTCGCGATGTCGAGATGATCGTAGTGCCCGTGCGAGACCAGCACGACGTCGATCTTCGGCAAATGATCGAAGGCGATGCCGGGATCGTTGTGCCGCTTCGGTCCGGCCCAGCCCACCGGCGAGACCCGCATCGACCAGACGGGATCGACGAGGAGGTTGAGGCCGCCGGCCTGGATCAGCCAGCTCGCATGGCCGACGAAGGAGAGCCGCACCTTGTCGCCATCAACGCGATCCGGCGGGGTGTCGGCATGAGGGCTCTGCGTCCAGTCCGGCCAGGCCGCACGCTTCCGTCCGCCGCCGAACTGCCAGCGAAAGACTTCGCCGAGCGATTTCGGCGGCGCGCCGTCAGGATCAAAGAAGTGCAGGCCGTCGAAATGGTCGGAGGCGGGACCGTCGTAGTTTTTCATGCGGGAGATCCAGAGGGACGGGACACCGACCAGCGCGCCCGCCCCGGCAAGCAGTCCGAAGATGCGGCGGCGGGTGATCGGCACGGGCGGGCTTCAGGGCTGGTCGGGGCGGCAAGACATCACCGCCTATATGGGCGGGGCCGCCGGAAAAGGAACCCATCGCCGGAAACGTCATGTTTTCAAGGCCTTGCCTTCCGAATCGGCTCCCGTACCCCTAACTTTCCTTGACTTTCGGCCGGGAGCGGCGTTTAACCCGCCCACTTTCTCGGAAAGGCTTTCTATTCGACCCGCCGACTGGCCCTGGAGGCCAGAGGTTAACGCCCGACAGCGCTATGCGCCCTCGGGCGTAAAGGTGTTTGGAGATTGCTATCCGACGTCGTCGGGAAACGAGGAAGTGGTCATCCCCCGCGAAGGCGGGGGATCCAGTATTCCAGAGGCATCTCGGTTTGAACCGAGAAGCCGCGGCGTACTGGATGCCCCGGTCAAGCCGGGGCATGACAGTGGTGAACGCGGCAACCCTGCGCGAGCAGAACAAGGAACAACGGCATTGTTCGACAATCTGTCGGAACGGCTTGGCGGCATTCTCGATCGTCTGACGGGGCGCGGTGCGCTGACCGAAAAGGACGTCGACGCCGCGATGCGCGAGGTGCGCCGCGCGCTGCTGGAAGCCGACGTCGCGCTCGAAGTGGTGCGCAGCTTCACCGAGCGCGTCCGCGAGCAGGCGATCGGCGCCACCGTCGTGAAGTCGGTGACGCCCGGCCAGATGGTGGTCAAGATCGTCCACGACGAGCTGATCAACACGCTCGGCGCCGAAAGCCAGACCATCGACATCAATTCCGTGCCGCCGGTTCCGATCATGATGGTCGGCCTGCAAGGCTCGGGTAAAACGACCACGACCGGAAAGCTCGCCCGCCGCCTGGTCCAGCGCGATAAGCGCAAGGTGCTGATGGCCTCGCTCGACATCTATCGCCCGGCGGCGATGGAGCAGCTGGCCGTGCTCGGGCGCGATCTCGACATTCCGACGCTGCCGATCGTCGCCGGCCAGCAGCCGGCTCAGATTGCGAAGCGCGCGCTCGAAGCCGGCAAGCTCGGCGGCTACGACGTCGTGCTGCTCGACACCGCCGGCCGCACCACGCTCGACGAAGACATGATGGCGGAGGCGGCTGCGATCAAAGCCGCCGCCAATCCGCATGAAGTGCTGCTGGTCGCCGATAGCCTCACCGGTCAGGACGCCGTCAATCTTGCCCGCGCCTTCGACGAGCGCGTCGGCCTCACCGGCATCGTCCTCACGCGCGTGGACGGCGACGGCCGCGGCGGCGCCGCGCTGTCAATGCGCGCGGTCACCGGCAAGCCGATCAAGCTGATCGGCACCGGTGAAAAGACCGATGCGCTGGAAGATTTCCATCCCGACCGTATTGCGGGGCGCATCCTCGGCATGGGCGACGTGGTGTCGCTGGTCGAACGGGCCGCCGCCAACATCGACGCCGAAAAGGCCGCGCGCACCGCCGAGCGCATGCGCAAGGGTCAGTTCGACCTCAACGACATGCGCGAACAGCTCTCGCAAATGGCGAACATGGGCGGCATCAGCGGCCTGATGGGCATGATGCCCGGCATCGCCAAGATGAAGAACCAGATCGCGGCCGCAGGGATCGATGACAAGATCCTGAAGCGCCAGGTCGCGGTGATCGATTCCATGACGCGCGACGAGCGGCGTCATCCCGACCTGCTCAAGGCCAGCCGCAAGAAGCGCATCGCAGCCGGAAGCGGCCAGAGCGTCGAGCAGGTCAACAAGCTGCTCAAGATGCACCGGAACATGGCCGACATGATGAAGGCGATGGGTTCGGGCAAGCGTGGCCCGCTCGCCGGCATCGCGCAGGCGATGGGCTTTGGCGGCGGCATGAAGCCTCCCTCACCGGAAGAGATGAAGGCACTGCAGGACAAGATGCAGGGCGGCGGTGGACAGGGTCTGCCCAGCCTGCCGAAGGATCTGCCGGCGGGTCTGCGCACAGGTCTGCCCAACGTTCCCGGACTGACCGGGCTGAGCGGCAAGCCGATGCTGCCGGGCCTCGGCGGATTTCCGGGCAAGAAGAAATGAGGAATTCGTCGCGGAGGATCGCAAGCATCCTGCGCAACGCGGAATACCAATCAACCGAACAAACCGTATTTTGAAGGAGAACTAAATGTCCGTCGTTATCCGCCTCGCTCGTGCAGGCACCAAGAAGCGCCCCGTTTATCACGTCGTCGTCGCCGATTCGCGCTTTCCCCGCGATGGCCGCTTCATCGAGCGTCTGGGCTACTTCAACCCGCTGCTGCCGAAGGACAACGAGACCCGGCTGAAGCTCGACATGGACAAGGTGAAGGCCTGGCTCGCCAAGGGCGCGCAGCCGTCGGACCGCGTGTCGCGCTTCCTCGACGCCGCCGGCGTCAAGAAGCGCGAAGCGCGCAACAACCCGGAAAAGGCCGTGCCGCGCAAGGAGCGCAAGGCGCAGGCCGAAGCCGCCGCGAAGGGTTAAGGCGAGAAGATGCCGGCGCTGATCTGCGTCGCGCGGATCGGCGCCGCGCATGGTGTGCGCGGCGCGGTCAAATTGTGGACCTTCACCGAAGATCCCCTGGCCGTGCGGCGCTACGGTCCGCTTCTGTCCAAGGACGGCAAGCGCCAGTTCGAGGTAGCAACGGCGCGCGAGGCCAAGGATCATCTGGTCGCGACGTTCAAGGGCGTCACGACCCGCGATGAAGCCGAACGCCTCAACGGCATCGAGCTCTACGTCGCGCGCGACAAACTGCCCGCGACCGACGATGACGAATATTACCACGCCGATCTGATCGGGCTCGCCGCCGTCACCACGGCGGGCGACGCCCTTGGCCGCGTACTCGCGATCCATAATTTCGGTGCCGGCAACATCATCGAGATCGCCCCGCCGAAGGGACCGACGCTGCTGCTGCCGTTCACCAATGCGGTGGTGCCCGAGGTCGATATCGCCGGCGAGCGCGTCGTGATCGCGCTGCCGCAGGAGATCGAAGGCGAAGAGCGTTAGCCCCGCCCGCGCTCAACCCGTCTGCCGACCTTGCTGCTCGAGCCAGTCGCAAAACACCGCGCGATGCGGATCATCGTCGCGCCCTTCCGGGAAGTACGCAAAATAGCTGCGGGCCGGCAGTCTGATGTTCGGAAACGGCGTCACCAGACGCCCGGCTGCGAGATCGTCGGCGATCAACGCCGTCGGTCCCATGGCCACACCGAGGCCGTCGAGCGCGGCCTGAAGCGTCAGATAGAAATGATCGAATGTCAGCGAGGACGCCGGCTCCAGTGCTGACTCGCCTGCATCAGCCAGCCAGTCGCGCCACAGTCGCGGCATTGATGTGACGTGCAGCAACGTATGCCGGCTGAGATCAGCGACCTCCGTCAGTGGCAATTGCGCGAGCAGAGCGGGACTGCACACCGGAAGCCGTTGCTCCGAGAGCAGGAAGCGCGATGCAAAGCCGTGAAAGGTGTCGGGGCCGCCGCGGATCACCACGTCGAAGAGTTCGGGCAAGGCATCCACCTGATCATTCGACGTCGACAGCCGCACCTCGATATCGGGATGCTCGGCGCGAAACCTGGTCATGCGCGGCAGGAGCCAGCGCAGACTGAATGTCGCCAGCGCATTGACGCGCAAGACCGCAGCCGGCGGGTCGCCGCGGCGCTTGCGATGCTGCTGCACGGCAGCCGAGATTCGATCGAGCGCGGGCGCGAACTCCGCAAGCAGGGCAGCACCGGCCGGCGTCAGCACCACCCGCCGCACCGATCGCCGGAACAGCGCCGGCGGCCCGAGCCATGTCTCGAGCAGGCGGATCTGCTGGCTGACTGCGCCGTGCGTCACGCCAAGCTCGACGGCGGCTTCCTTGAAACTGCCGAGCCGGGCGGCCGCCTCAAAGGCGCGGACGGCATTCAGCGGCGGCAGGCTGCGGCGGGGAACGAACATTGGGACATACAAGAGAATTTCTAGCGCATGACCCGACTATTACTCGTTTGTGACAGATTTTTAAAGGCCGCATAATGAGCACCAAAGCACTCACATAGCTCCATCTTTTGACAAAGCTGGGACCTGCGCCGTGGCCATCCTGCCTTTAGGTTTTCTGTCGCAAACGCAAACGACTGCCCGCGACGGGGAGGCAGCAATGCACAACAAGGCCCGCCGCACCCTCGCGGCAACCGGCATCAACCACGCCCTTCACGACGGCTTCACCGACCTGATCTACGTGCTGCTGCCGGTCTGGCAGACCGAGTTCGCCCTCAGCTACGGACTGCTGGCGGTGATGCGCGGGCTCTATTCCGGCGCGATGGCCGCGCTGCAAATCCCAGTCGGCCGCCTGGCCGAGCGGGTCGATGGAAAGATCCTGCTTGCGCTTGGCACGATGCTGGCCGCGCTCGGCTATGTCCTGGCCGGACTGTCCGGCAGTGTCGTGGGATTGGGCCTCGCGCTCCTGGTGTCAGGCGCCGGCTCCAGCACCCAGCATCCGCTCGCATCCGCCGCTGTGTCGCGCGCCTATGGCAAGGCGGCGCGCGGACCGCTCGGCATCTATAATTTCAGCGGCGATCTCGGCAAGGCGACGCTGCCGCCGCTCATCGCGATGCTGCTGGTGATCATGTCGTGGCGGCACGCGCTGTTGCTGGTCGCACTGGCGGGCCTGTTGGTTGCGCTCTGCCTGGCCGTGCTTATGCCGGCCGTCGGCAAGGGCTTTGCGCAAAAACCAGCGGTCACGACACAGAGCGCGCAGGCCGGCCGCGGCGGCTTCTCCTGGCTGCTCGCCATCGGGATTCTCGACAGCGCGGTGCGGATGGGCTTTCTCACCTTCCTGCCCTTCCTGCTGCGCGACAAGGGCGCCTCGCTGCCGACGAGCGGCTTCGCGCTCGCGCTGGTCTTCATCGGCGGCGCCGCCGGCAAGTTCACGTGCGGCTGGCTGGGCGAACGCGTCGGCACAATCCGCACCGTGCTTATCACCGAGGGCGGCACGGCAGCGCTGATCCTCGCCGTGCTCGCTTTGCCGTTGGTGCCAGCAATCATCGTGCTGCCGTTGCTCGGCGTGATGCTCAACGGCACATCCTCGGTGCTCTATGGGACGGTCCCCGAGCTCACATCGCCTGACCGCACCGAACGCGCCTTCGCGCTGTTCTACACCGGCACGATCGGATCGGGCGCGACCGCGCCGGTGCTCTACGGGCTGCTCGGCGACGCCGTCGGTCCGGTACTGGCAACGATAGCGACGGCCGTCACCGCCCTTGCCATATGTCCGCTCGCGCTTCTGCTGGCATCGCATCTCACCGACAGCCGGCGGGCCTGACCAATCCGAGGTCTCGACCTCCCGGCCGCAATGCCCTAACCAGCGGCCATGACGACTTCCTCACCCTGGCGCGCGACGGTGCTGACGCTGTTTCCGGAGATGTTTCCGGGGCCGCTTGGCGTGAGCCTGGCTGGGCGGGCACTGGCCTCGGGGCTCTGGCAGCTCGAGGCCCGAGACATCCGGGCCTCTGCGACCGACCGCCACCGCAGCGTCGACGACACCCCGGCCGGCGGTGGGCCGGGCATGGTGCTGCGGGCCGACGTTTTGGCTGCGGCCGTCGACGCGGCTGAAATCGGCTCGGATCGGCCGAAACTTCTCATGAGCCCGCGCGGTCGGCCATTGACCCAGGCCCGCGTCATTGAGCTGGCCCAGGGCCCCGGCCCCCTGATCGTCTGCGGGCGATTTGAGGGGATCGACCAGCGGGTGATTGATGCCCGCGGCCTGGAGGAGGTCTCGATCGGCGATTACGTGCTGTCCGGGGGTGAAATCGCCGCGCTGGCGTTGGTTGACGCCTGCGTCCGGCTGCTGCCGGGAGTGATGGGCAAGGAGGCCTCGGGAACCGAGGAAAGCTTCTCGGACGGCCTCCTCGAATACCCCCAATATACCCGCCCGCAGCTGTTCGAGGGGGTTCCGATCCCCGAGATCCTGACCTCCGGCGATCATGCCAAGGTCGCGGCCTGGCGACGGGCGGAATCCGAGGCCCTGACGGCGGCCCGGCGACCGGATTTGTGGGCCAAGATCCCGAGCAAGGTCCCGAATCGGCCCGGACGCCGAAAAACGCCAAAAAGCACGACAGACGGGTGACAAACGCTCCGGCTTGCCTTATAGCAGCGCCAAATCCGCAATAGCTGGATAAACGAATTTCGCGCAGCCCCCGTTTTCCAAGGCTGGGCGCGCCGATGGAGATTTACCCATGAACCTGATTCAACAGCTCGAAAAAGAGCAGTTCGACAAGCTCTCCGCCACCAAGGTCATTCCGGAGTTCGGTCCCGGCGACACCGTGATCGTCAACGTGAAGGTCGTCGAAGGCGACCGCACCCGCGTGCAGGCCTATGAAGGCGTCTGCATCGGCCGTTCCGGCGGTGGCCTCAACGAGAGCTTCACCGTGCGCAAGATTTCGTACGGCGAGGGCGTCGAGCGCGTGTTCCCGGTGATGTCGCCGATGATCGACTCGATCAAGGTGGTGCGCCGCGGCAAGGTGCGTCGCGCCAAGCTCTATTACCTCCGCCAGCTGCGCGGCAAGTCGGCCCGTATCGTCGAGAAGACCGAGCACGCCAAGGCCGTCAACGAGTAAGCTCCGCTTACAGACGAGTTTCGAACAGCGCGGGGCCAACACCCCGCGCTTTTTTGTTGCCTCAGCCGTGCGCGTCAAAGCCCTCGCGCTTCCAAATCTCCCTGCTATATATTCCTGGAATGTTTCCAGATCTGACCAGCTTCGCGACCATCAAGCGCATCGTCATCGACGATCGCTCGCGGCTGCCTGGCCGGTTCTTCGGACGCTTCGCGACCTCGGCAACGTCAGAGCTTAGTCCCGCAGCTTAAAGGCTGCGCTGAAGACGATTTTGTTGCCCCGCGCGCCACCCGCGCTCATCGCTACCACGCATTGTTTGGAGCTTAAGCTCATGTCCAAGCCCACCACATTGTACGACAAGATCTGGAACGACCATCTGGTGCACGAGGCCGATGACGGCACCTGCCTGCTCTACATCGATCGCCACCTGGTGCACGAGGTCACCTCGCCGCAGGCGTTCGAAGGTCTGCGCGCCACGGGCCGCAAGGTGCACGCGCCCGAGAAGACGCTGGCCGTCGTCGACCACAACATCCCGACCACCGACCGCTCGAAGCCGAACCCGGATCCTGAAAGCATCGAGCAGATGCGCGTGATGGCGGAGAACGCCAAGGAATTCGGCATCGAGTATTTTAACGAGTTCGACAAGCGCCAGGGCATCGTCCACGTCATCGGCCCCGAGCAGGGCTTTACCCTGCCCGGCACCACCATCGTCTGCGGTGACAGCCACACCTCGACGCATGGCGCGTTCGGCGCGCTCGCGCACGGCATTGGCACCTCCGAGGTCGAGCACGTGCTGGCGACGCAGACGCTGATCCAGAAGAAGGCGAAGAACATGCGCGTCAGCGTCGACGGCAAATTGCCGGAGGGCGTAACGGGCAAAGACATCATCCTCGCCATCATCGGCGAGATCGGCACCGCGGGTGGCACCGGCTACGTGCTGGAATACGCCGGCGATGCGATCCGCGCGCTGTCGATGGAAGGCCGCATGACGGTCTGCAACATGTCGATCGAAGGCGGCGCACGCGCCGGTCTCGTCGCGCCGGACCAGAAGGCGTTCGACTTCCTGCGCGATCGGCCGAAGTCGCCGAAGGGCGCGGCCTGGGACGCGGCGATGCGCTATTGGGAGAAACTCAGCTCCGACGAGGGCGCGCATTTCGACCACGAGCTGCGGCTCGATGCTGCAAAACTTCCGCCGATCGTGACGTGGGGCACAAGCCCCGAGGACGTCATCTCGGTGACCGGCTTCGTGCCTGATCCGGACAAGATCGCGGACGAGGCCAAGCGTCTCTCCAAGCATCGCGCGCTGAAATATATGGGCCTGACCGCGGGCACAAAGATCACCGACATCAAGCTCGATCGCATCTTCATCGGCTCCTGCACCAACGGCCGCATCGAGGACTTACGCGCCGCCGCCAAGATCGCGGAAGGCAAGCAGGTCGCAGGCAGCGTCAACGCCATGGTCGTGCCGGGCTCCGGCATCGTGAAGGAGCAGGCGGAGGCTGAAGGTCTGGACAAGATCTTCATCAAGGCCGGCTTCGAATGGCGCGAGCCCGGTTGCTCGATGTGCCTTGCGATGAACCCGGACAAGCTGGCCCCGGAAGAGCGCTGCGCCTCGACCTCGAACCGCAACTTCGAGGGCCGCCAGGGCTTCAAGGGCCGCACGCATCTGGTGTCGCCGGCGATGGCGGCGGCCGCCGCGATCGCAGGTCACTTCGTCGACGTGCGGGAGTGGCGCTGAGTCACTCGCTGCAATTTGAGCTAAAGCGGCAAAAGGCCGTTAAGCGGCATCGCCCACATTGCGTCCTCGCGACCGTTTCGCGAGGACGCGCGCCATGACCAACAAGCCTGAATATGTCGATCTGATCAGCGCTGCGACCCGCCAGCACCGGCGGCGCGCAACGCCGCTGCGCATCGTCGCCGAGCCTGAGATCGAAGAGACCTCGCGACTCAGCCGCTGGCCGCCGGCGATGTTCAAGCAGTGGAAGCTCGAGAATTTGATGCCGTGGAAATCGGCGTCGTGGAAGCTGAAGGATTGGCTCTGAGCCACGCGATGAACAAAGGGCGCCCTTGAGGCGCCCTTTTCATTTCAACCGATGAAGCTCCGCTTACCAATAGCGGTACGGATGATGCCAGCGGTGCCAATGATGCCAGTGGCAGATTCGGCGCGGGCCGTAATAGGTCCAGATGATCCGGCAGCGGCGCGGATGGTGGTAACTGGGATAGTAGCCGCCGTAGAAGCGCCGATGGAAGTGGCGATGCCCGTAGTAAGCGGGGCGATAGCCACCGTAGCGATGAAATCCGCCATAGTGGTGAAATCCGCCGTAGCGATAGCCGCCACCATGAAAGGCCGGCGCGGCGCGGAAACCGCCACCATGAAAACCACCGCCATGGAAGCCGCCGAAATGTCCGCCGCCACCATGGAAGCCACCACCGCCGCCGTGAAAGCCTCCGCCACCGTGGAAACCTCCACCTCCACCATGTCCGCCGCCACCACCACCGCCGCCGTGACGAACCTGCGTGATCATGTCGTCAGTCGTGGCTTTTGCCGCCGGCAACGCCGTCGGATTGATGGGTGTCATCGCTTCAGCGCGGCGCGCAGTCCCGGCCGACAGCATCAGCGTGGCAACGGCCGCAATCCCGAACAAGCGCATCGGGCTTGTCCCGAGACCCAAAATCCTCAGCATCGAATTCTCCCTGAATCTGAACAGCGGAGTTGCGACGCTGGTTTCCACCTCGCGTCATCCCTGCTCATGTGCGGTCGCTCCCAAGATTAAATTAGGGACAGCGACGTGAATGCCTCATGAATGAACAACGGCCGCGCGCCCCGCGCGTGACGTCACCACCACGGCCCGAAGCCGAGCACGAAAGGTGCGGGCACGCGGTAAGGATAAGGCCGGTAATAGACGGGCCGCGCGTAATAGTGAGGATCATGGCGCGGATAGGACCGCGCAATGTCGTCATGTCGCGCGTGTCGCCGCACATCGAAGATCGCGCGCCCCGCCGAGGCATCCGGCGTCGCCACCATCTGCGCACAGGAAGCGTGAGGCAGACTTGCAGCGAGCCCGACAACCACGGCCAAGACAATCCATTTCGGCATGACGACCTCCACAACCCTCAGCATGCGGGCTTTGCGAGGCTATCTGCAAGTTAAAACAGGCCCGGAATCCGGGCCTGTTCGTATCCAGCCTTCGTTCACCAACGACGGTGATGCCAGCGGTGCCCGCGCCAATGATGACGGCGCCAATGCCAACGAACTTCGGTCGTTGGTGCAACTTCATCCTGCACCGATTGCGCGGCACCGGGATTGATCAGCGACACTGCCTGCGCACGCTCGACTGGCGCCGCGATGACGAACAACGCACCGGCGGCTACAAGGCCGAACACTTTCAAGGACTGCATTTGGTTGGATCTCCTGACATCGTTTGCGGTGCACGCACTGATCAGACGTCGCGGCACGGGCGCGACAGAGAGCCGAACCTGGAACCATGGGCCTGAATCTGATATGGATGAACGCGCCCCGGGTTTGAATGCACAGAACGCGGGCAAGTTCCTGAGCATCGGCGCAACATTTCATGCGCCACCAAAACCAGCCGTCAGCGACGCACGTATCTTCTTGTCGAGCGAATGCAGGAGATGGTCATGGCACAGTTTCGAGCATTGCGAATATCCAGCCTCGCGATCACGGCGAGCGTTCTGCTCGGCGCGAGCTCAGCCCTTGCCTCGCAGGGGCCGGGCGTCGAAGGCGGCACTGCAAGCCCGCTGACGCAGCTGGTGATGGCGATCCTGGTCTATGGCGCGTCCGCGCTCATCGTCGGCGCCGGACTGATCGGCGCGCTGCGCAGGCATTGAACGAAGCGTCAGCCGCGGCGCCAGTAGCAGCTCATACGCGGCACGATCACCGTGCCGCTCGGCCTATATTCCTGCACATAGGTCGCGTTGCACTCGCGGACCGCATCGGGGCCGGGGTTGTAGCGCGGATAGACACCGTCCGGGCTGTAATAGGGCGTGACGCGCAAGCGCGTCTGGGGCCGCTTGCGCGGCGGCGGGGCATCGGGCGAGCCAGCCTGGGCTATACGAACTTCGGTGCCAGCCGTCTGGGCCTCCGCGGGGACGCAAAACTGCGAAAACAACCCCATGCACAGTAGCGTCAGCGCTGTTTTCGCTCGCATTTTACCGCCCACCTGAAAGGTCCCGTTCGAGGCCCACGCTCCCCGTTTTGGCGGCGCCCGTCAACCTCGCCGCGCTTATAAAGCCAGATGCATCAGCGGGAAAGCCGCGCTAAGAGGGGCCCATGTGGACGGAATTGAAAGCGCCCTCGCTAGCCGAGATGGAAGTGACGGCGTACGACATCTTCGAGCGGCTGCCAGCGGAGTTTCGCAGCCTCTGTGAGGGCGTGATCATCCGCGTCGACGACTTCCCCACCGAGGAGGTTTTGGACGAGATGGAATGCGAGAGCGAGTTCGACCTGCTCGGCCTGTTCCAGGGCGTCGGCCTGCCCCAGCAAAGCTTCGGCGATGTGGCGCGGCTGCCCAACATGGTCTGGCTCTACCGCCGGCCGATCCTGGACTATTGGGCCGAGCACGACGAGAGCCTCGGCCACATCGTCCGCCACGTCCTGATCCACGAGATCGGCCACCATTTCGGCCTCTCGGACGACGATATGGCCGCGATTGAGGCGCAAGCAGACTAGATCTGCCGAATTCGGCCTAGGATTCGGGCCCCGATCGCGATAAATACGCGGTCCCTAACCACCCTCGGGAAGCGCAACCATGGACAAGTTCACCACGCTGGAAGGCGTCGCGGCGCCGCTGAAGATCATCAATGTCGACACCGACATGATCATTCCGAAGCAGTACCTCAAGACCATCAAGCGCACCGGCCTTGGCAAGGGGCTCTTCTCCGAGCAGCGCTACAAGGACGACGGCAGCGAGAATCCGGATTTCGTGCTCAACCAGCCGGCCTATCGCAAGACGAAGGTGCTGGTCGCCGGCGACAATTTCGGCTGCGGCTCGAGCCGCGAGCACGCGCCCTGGGCGCTGCTCGATTTCGGCATCCGCTGCGTGATCTCAACCTCGTTCGGCGACATCTTCTACAACAACTGCTTCAAGAATGGCATTCTGCCGATCCGCGTCTCCCAGGAAGACCTCGACAAGCTGTTCGACGACGCCGAGCGCGGCGCCAACGCGACGCTGACGATCGACCTGCCGAACCAGGAGATCCGCGGTCCCGACGGCGGCACGGTCAAGTTCGAGATCGACCCGTTCCGCAAGCACTGCCTGGTCAACGGCCTCGACGACATCGGGCTGACGATGGAGAAGAAGGCCTCGATCGACACCTATGAGGAGAAGCTCAAGACCGAGCGCGCCTGGGCCTAAGCTCGACTTTTCGTTCAAGCCCCGGCGTCATCGGCGCCGGGGCTTTTTCTTTGCCTTCGATTTCCCTTATAGCTGACACCGATGCTGCCCGAGATCGTCACCTTCTGGCATGGCCCGATGGACGCACTGCGCCAGACCTGTCTGCGCTCGCAGCTTGCGGCCGGCCACAAGGTCACGGTCTACAGCTTCGACACGATTCCCGGCCTGCCCGCGGGCGTCGGCAACTCAGATGCCGAGGCGATCCTGCCGCATGCGTTCTCCGAACGGCTGCGGCCGCCGCAGCCGGACGGCAGCTGGCGCGACTGGACCACGCTTCAGTTCAGCGACTTCTTCCGCATGAAGCTGATGGCGAAGAGCCTCGGTCTCTGGCTCGATGCCGACGTACTGCTGCTCAAGCCCGCAACGATCGACCCGGCAAAACCCTACTTCGCCTGGGAGCGGCCGCGTCAGCTCGGCAACTCCGTGATCTATCTGCCGCCCGAGCACGGCATCGTCACCGCGTTCGAAGATCTGATGGAGCAGGAAGAGCTGACGCCAAACTGGCTGTCGCTGCGCCATCGCATCACCTTTGCGATGCGCCGCCTGCGCGGCGGTTCGAACCGCCTCTCGGATATTCGTGTTGCGATCTTCGGGCCGGCGGCGCTGACCGCACTCGCCCGCCGCACCGGCGAATTGCAGAACGCCCTGCCGAAGCAGTCGTTCTACGCCGTGCATGCCGAGCCAAAACTTTTCTTCGATCCCTCGAGCTATCTCGGCCTCGTCACCGACCCCGAGATCATCGGCCTGCACATCTCGCCCAAGGGGCGCGGCGGCGAGAAGCCGATCCCAGGCAGCCTGTATGCTTGGGCGGCGGAGCGGTTTGGTTAGGTCTCTTGCCCCGGACGCAGCGCAGCGCGAAGCGGTGCGATGCTGAGCCGGGGCCCAGTATTGCGGCGAGATGGGTCCCGGCTCTGCGGGGCGGCACTTCGCGCCGCACCGCGTCCGGGACAAGAGAGCATTTTGATCCAGCGCAACGCACATCTGCACCACTGCGCTCTAATTCGGCTCCAATCGCACGCGCCCAATGAAGCTTCGAGTCCTTGGCCGCCTGGCTAAAGCAGCGCCGCGAGATGAACGAGATGGGGCAGCTCGATCGCGCCGACCTCGCGCCGAGCTGAGGTCCAGAGCCTTCTATGTACGGCGGGACTTCAAGCGATCGAAGCACTTCTTCGCGATCGTGTCCGACAACGTCTCTCTGATCGCGCGGCCACGGGCGAGCCTCCAGCCCGCGCGCCAACCATCAAAAAAGCCGATAACGGACGCAACGAGCACGACGATGACCACGCCAAGAGCGATGAGAATCGTGACTGCAATAACGACCGGATTTTGGGTTGTTGAGGTGCTGGGCTCAAGAAACCAACTGAGAGCCGCGGCGAGCAGCAACATCACCATGACGGCCGGCAACGCCATAATTTGATAGGCAAACACAAAAGGAAATGTTGAGGCCATCGCCAGCGACATCGGCCATGCCGAAGAGCGTGTTCGCGGAGCCAGGAACATGAGACCTGCCGCGCACCAAATGATACATGCCACCAGGATCCACATAGCCAGCGCGGACATGTAGAGCACTATCTGCATACATCGGCGCCTTAATTTCCGATCGCAAGACTGACCGCAACGTCCTCACCCGTTCGCGCAAGTCTACGAACACGCGTCCTCTCAACCGCCGATGAAACTGCGCGAATCAAATCTATCACTTCAGGCGCCAGTTTGGTCGCATTCACGACCTTGATCACGTAGGGAGGCTTGAGCGCGTTAATGCCGCCTGCGACCATGGAGTCCACGAAAGCAACCACGTTTGAACCATGCCATTCCGGCGCTCCCAACGCCGCCTTGAGCGCTGACACAAAATCAGGAGGCGTTCTCCAATTGGAAGCGTCGAGCTCTATGGTGCGCATAGCAATACGATCAGCCTCCTCAGTTGGCCGCGCCTCAGCCCTTCCCCATCGCCGCAATCGCATCCGCAATCTCGATCGTGCGCTTTGCCATGTCGGCGTGCAGCCGCTCCACCATTGCGCCGTCGAGCCGGATCGCGCCGCGCGAGACGTTCTCCGGCAATTCGAACGCTGCAATGATCTTTCGGGCGCGGGCGACTTCCTCTTCCGGCGGCGTGAAGATCGCGTTGCAGGCCTCGATCTGCGAGGGGTGGATCAGGGTCTTGCCGTCAAAGCCGAGGTCGCGGCCTTGCGCGCATTCGGTGGCAAAACCGTCCGGATTGTTGATGTCGCTGTAGGGGCCGTCGAGGATTTCGAGGCCGTGGGCGCGCGTCGCCAGGATGCAGTGGGTGATCATCGGGATCATCGCGGCGCGACCGGGCAGCATCTTGATCCGCGTTTCGCGCGAGATGTCATTCGGGCCGAACACGAAGCCTGACAGTCGCGTCTTGGGATCACGACCGGCCTCGGCCAGCTCCTCGGCATGCAGCACAGCGCGCGCGGTCTCGATCATGGCCCAGACCTTTACGGTCGGCGCGGCGCCGAGATCGGCGAGGTGACGCCCGATCGTCTGGAGGTCCTCAATGCTTGAGACTTTTGGAACCAGGATGCCATCCGGCGAGGCCTTGGCGGCCATCGCGACGTCATCGGCCCACCAGGGCGCGTCGAGACCGTTGGTCCGGATCAAGATCTCCCGCTTGCCAAACCCCTTGGCCGCGATCGCGGCGGCGATCTGGTCGCGCGCGACCGCCTTCGCATCGGGGGCGACGGAATCTTCCAGATCCAGGATCAGGCCGTCAGCGGCCAGGTTGCGCGCTTTTTCCAGCGCACGGGGGTTGGAGCCGGGCATGAACAGGTGGCTGCGGCGCGGGCGGGTCATGCAAGCGTTCCTTCCGGTTTCCTCGTCTCTATTCTGACCGAAGCCGATAGCATCTGGCTTGCCTATTCGAAAGGCTTGTTCGTCCCTCTGGTCTATGGTTAGGCATAGGCCATGATCACATTCCCTGAGCACTTGCTGGAAGGCTACAAGGCCTTCGCCACCCAGCGGCTGCCGACCGAGCAGAGCCGCTATCGCGAGCTGTCGGTGAAGGGGCAGTTCCCGGAAGTGATGGTGATCGGCTGCTGCGACAGCCGCGTCTCGCCCGAAGTGATCTTCGATGTCGGGCCGGGCGAGTTGTTCGTTGTCCGCAACATCGCCAATCTGGTGCCGGTTTATCAGCCCGACGGCAACGCGCATGGCGTCTCGGCCGCGCTGGAATATGCCGTGACGGTGCTGAAGGTGAAGCACATCGTCGTGCTCGGCCACGCGCAATGCGGCGGCATCCGCGCCTTTGTCGACAAGATCGAGCCGCTCACGCCCGGCGATTTCATCGGCAAATGGATGCAGATGTTCATCAAGCCGGGTGAAGTGGTCGAGCAGCGCGAGCGCGAGACCATGGCGCAATTCGTCGAGCGCATCGAGAAGGCCGCGGTGTTCCGCAGCCTGGAAAACCTGATGACGTTCCCGTTCGTGCAGAAGGCCGTGGACTCAGGCCAGATGCAGACCCACGGCGCCTATTTCGGCGTCGCGGAGGGATCGCTGTTCGTGCTGGACAAGGTCGCGAAGGAATTCAAGAGCGTGCGCGACGCGGCGTGAATTCGTAGGGTGGGCAAAGGCGCAACGCGCCGTGCCCACCGTCTTCTTCAATTGAAACGCAGGTGGTGGGCACGCTTCGCTTTGCCCACCCTACGACAGCGGAGTTACGCCGCCTTCTTCTTCGCGCTGATCAGCTTGCGGTTGATCAGGACTTCCGCGATCTGGATCGCGTTGAGTGCGGCACCCTTGCGCAGATTGTCGGACACGCACCACAGCACCAGGCCGTTCTCCACGGTCGCATCCTCGCGAATGCGGCTGATATAGGTGGCGTCCTCGCCGGCTGCTTCATACGGCGTGGCGTAGCCGCCGGGCTCGTGCTTGTCGATGACGAGACAGCCGGGCGCCTTACGCAGGATGTCACGCGCTTCGTCGACGGTGATTGGATTCTCGAACTCGATGTTGACGGCTTCGGAGTGGCCGACGAACACCGGCACGCGCACGCAGGTCGCGGAGAGCTTGATCTTGGGATCAAGAATCTTCTTGGTCTCCATCATCATCTTCCACTCTTCCTTGGTGTAGCCGTCCTCCATGAAGACGTCGATCTGGGGAATGACGTTGAAGGCGATGCGCGCGGGGAATTTCTTGTTAACCAGCTCCTGGTTGGTGTAGACGGCCTTGGTCTGCGAGAACAGTTCGTCCATCGCGTCCTTGCCGGCGCCCGACACCGATTGATAGGTCGAAACCACGACGCGCTTGATGGTCGCCTTGTCATGCAAGGGCTTCAGCGCGACCACGAGCTGCGCGGTCGAGCAGTTCGGGTTGGCGATGATGTTCTTCTTCTTGAAGCCCGCCGCCGCATCCGCATTCACTTCCGGCACGATCAGCGGCACATCCGGATCCATGCGCCAGGCCGACGAATTGTCGATCACGACCGTGCCGGCGGCGCCGATCTTCGGCGACCATTCCCTCGACACGTCGCCGCCTGCCGACATCAGGCAGATGTCGACATCGGAGAAATCAAAGTGTTCGAGCGCCTTACACTTCAGGGTGCGGTCGCCATAGGAGACCTCGACGCCCATGCTGCGGCGTGAGGCCAATGCCACGACCTCGTCCGCGGGAAATTTGCGCTCATCGAGAATGTTGAGCATTTCCCGTCCGACATTGCCGGTCGCGCCGACGACTGCGACTTTGTAACCCATCGTTCACTCTCCGATGAAAAAGCTCGTTCCTGAAGCTGACGCTTAAACAGGAAGAGCAGCGCTTCTATGCGAGAACCGGCCTCAAGACAACGTTGGACCATGCCCGAAGGCCGTGGATGCAGTCGCCTGAGGCCAGCACGGCCGCAACCCCCGCCCAGATCCATCTTGCGCTCGCCAATTTCGCCGACGAGGTCGTCGGCACGCTGGCGCGCCTGTTCCTCTATGTGGGTGTGTTGGTGCTGTTTGCCATCCTTGGCCTTGCGGCGCTCGGCCAGCTGCCGGACCTCCGCGACGATGAGCCCGCGCAGAAACCCAGCTGGAGCGAGGCCTCCCATTCGCATCCGGCCTTCGCCGTCGGTCGAGCAGATTCATCAGAAAAAACAGCCTCTTACATCATCCTCAGGCACCCCGAAGGCGGCCGCATGGACGTGATGCGCTGGACCGGCGAGGCCGACAAGCCTGTCGCCGAGCTTGAAATCTACCGGGAAGGCGCCGAATTCGATGTGGCTCGCCCGGCGACCGCGGATTTGGCCATCCGGATGGGCTTGGACGCGGGTGCCTTGCTTGAGCAGGCCGGCCTGATCGACACGAAATTCGGACCCGTCGTGCTGTTCCGTCCCAGCGTCACCGCGAAGGGGACCCAGGCCTGCCTCGGCTATCTCAAGCGCAACGAGGAGCCCGCGCTCCAGATCTCCGGCTTCTCCTGCCAGGGCGACACGCTGCCCGCCCAGCGCGCGGCGATCGCCTGCACGCTGAACCGGCTGACGCAGCTCGCCTCGGGCAACGACCCGAAGCTGGCAGAATTGTTCGCCCATGCCGAGCTCAAGCGCCGCGCATGCGACCCGGCGGGGTCGTCTGACTGGTTGCTGGGCGCCGCGAACGCGCAATTGCGCGGGGCGCTCTAGATCGCCATCCAGCTCAAGTGGCTGGTTTGCATGCAACTTTTGACCGCACCCCTCATTATTCCGACGTGGTGTGACCCAATAGACCTAGTTGCAGCCACCCCGGCCGGGCTAGTATGGGCGTGAAATCGATTGGCGGCTTGCCGCTGAAGGGGACGTGATGAGCTCGAAATTCTCCGCGACTAATCTGGCGACCTGGCTTGCGGCGGGCGCCGTCATCGCCATGAGTCTCGCGACGCCGGCTTCGGCCGATACCAAGAAGCCGCGCACCGACGATCGCGGCCGGACCTATTACGGACCGAGCGGTCCCAACGCAGTCTATCAGCAGGGCCGCACCCGCCTCTATGTGAGCAAGCGCTCCTGGCTCGACGGCGGCACCGAGGTCAATCCGGGCGACCGCAAGTTCTCCGACTACGCGTTCCCGCCGGCCGTCGGCTATCCGTCGTTCGCCCGCGAGAACAACAACCGCCCGATCGATCGCCAGCCGCTCCCCACGCCGGCCGACCTCGGCGGCTATCCGCAGAATTTCCCGCTGTACTGAGGCGGACGCGACCTATCGAATCAAAATGGCCGGGCTCGCGCCCGGCCATTTTTGTTGGCGCCGTAGGGTGGGCAAAGGCGCCCTTGCGCCGTGCCCACGATCTCTCTCGATCGCGAAAAATGCGTGGGCACGCTTGCGCTTTGCCCACCCTACGATTCCTGTTCTACGCGTTGGCCGCCGGGTCATAACGCCTGCAAAATTCCTCGATCGCCTCGGAGCGGAAATCGCCGAGGCGATCGAAGATCAGCTCGTCTGGCCAATCCCACCAGGCAATGCGGCGCAGGCTTGCCGCGACCGAATCGTCAAAGCGCTTGCGGATGGCACGCGCGGGAACGCCGCCGACAATCGTGTAGGGCTCAACGCTGCGGCTGACGACCGCGCCAGCGGCGATCACCGCGCCGTCGCCAACCGTCACGCCCGGCAGCAGGATCGCAGCGTGTCCGATCCAGACATCGTTGCCGACGATCACCCGATCACCGCGGCGATCCGCAAAGAAGTCGCGATCGCGCGTCGCTGTCGCGTCGTAGTATTCGGGACAATAGGTGAAGCGGTGCTGCGACGGCCGGCCCATCGGATGGTTCGGCGCGCCGATCCGCACCGAGTTGGCGATGGCCGTGAACTTCCCGATTCCCGCGTCGGCGACCTCGCAATTCTCGCCGAGATAGGAGTAGTCGCCCAGCGCGGAATATTCGATCCGCGTGTTGGACAGGATTTCGCAACGCCGCCCGATCTGCGCCTCGCGCAGGCGCGCCGTTTCATGAATGATTGTTTCCGCGAGTTTGGGGCGGGGTTTATCCATGATGTAGCTCCGAGAGCAGGTGCCGTAGGGTGGGCAAAGGCGCAACGCGCGGTGCCCACCATCTCTATCCAATAGCTTGGAAGTGGTGGGCACGCTTCGCTTTGCCCACCCTACGATTGCGGTGCAAGCCTTACGCGTGCAGCTTCTGCAATTCCTTCAAGATCGCTTCGCCCATCTGCGTGGTCGAGGCAGCTTTGGTGCCTTCCGACTTGATGTCGGCGGTGCGCAGGCCGCTCGCGAGCACAGCGGCGATCGCAGCATCGACCTTGTCGGCGAGCGCGCCCATGTCGAAGGAATAGCGCAGCGCCATGCCGAACGACGAGATCATCGCGATCGGATTGGCGAGGCCCTGGCCGGCGATATCAGGCGCCGAGCCGTGCACGGGCTCGTACAGCGCCTTGCGCTTCTTGCTCTTGACGTCGACTTCGCCGAGCGAGGCCGAGGGCAGCATGCCGAGCGAACCCGTGAGCATCGCCGCGATGTCGGACAGCATGTCGCCGAACAGATTGTCGGTGACGATGACGTCGAACTGCTTCGGCGCCTTCACCAGCATCATGCCGCCGGAATCGGCGAGCTGATGCTCGAGCGTCACGTCCGGGTATTCGCGCTTGTGGATCTGGGTCATGACCTCGTTCCAGAGCACGCCCGACTTCATGACATTGCGCTTCTCCATCGACGTCACCTTGTTCTTGCGCTTCCGGGCAAGCTCGAAGGCGACGCGGCCGATGCGCTCGATCTCATAGGTGTCGTAGACTTGGGTATCGATGGCGCGCTTCTGGCCGTTGCCGAGATCGGTGATGGTCTTGGGCTCGCCGAAATAGACGCCGCCGGTGAGCTCACGCACGATGACGATGTCGAGGCCTTCGACGGCCTCGCGCTTCAGGCTGGAGGCATCGGCCAGCGCCGGATAGCACACGGCCGGACGGAGATTGGCGAACAAAGCAAGATCTTTGCGCAGGCGCAGCAGACCTGCTTCGGGGCGCACCTCGTAGGGCACCGCATCCCACTTCGGGCCGCCGACCGCGCCGAAGATGATGGCGTCGGCGGCAAGCGCCTTGGCCATGTCGCCCTCGGAGATCGACACCTTGTGGGCGTCATAGGCAGATCCGCCGACGAGCCCGGTGTCGGTCTCGAACTTGGCGATTCCGGCCGTATTGAGCCAGTCGATCAGCCGCTTCACCTCGCCCATCACCTCGGGGCCGATACCGTCACCGGGGAGCAGCAGCAGTTTGTGGGTCGCCATGGTCGTTTCCTCCGAGATCGAATTCGGCGGGAGTGCTAGAGCGGCGTTGCGCGCTTGGCAAGACACCATTGCCGGGGCGCGGCTGTGCAAGGGGAGCGGGGCCTGCCACACTGCGCACGCCGGAGTACCCCTTGCACGCCGCTCAAGACCGCCGTCCCCTCTCTGACGCGCACCCCGCGCGACTGATCCTGATCCTGTCGCTGGCGGCGACGGTCGGGCTCGGCATCGGCCGCTTTGCCTATGCGCTGGTGCTGCCGGACATGCGGGAGAGCCTCGGCTGGTCCTACTCGGCGGCCGGTTTCATGAACACCATCAACGCCGTCGGCTACCTCGTGGGCGCGCTTGCTGCGTCCCGGCTGATCCGGCGCGTCGGCTGGTCGGCGGCCATCCGCGGCGGAACCCTGGCCTGCCTCGCCGCGCTCGCCACTTGCGCGCTGACCGGGAATTTTGCCGCGCTGAGCCTGGCGCGGCTGGTGCTGGGCATCGGCGCTGCGGCCGGCTTCGTCGCCGGCGGCGCGCTGGCTGCCAACATCGCGCAGTCGCATCCCGAGCGGGCCAATTTCCTGCTCAGCCTGTTCTATGCCGGCCCCGGCGTCGGCATCCTCGCCTCCGGGCTGATTGCGCCCTTCACGCTGCAATGGTTCGGGCCGGGCTCGTGGTGGATCGTGTGGTGGGCGCTGACGCTGCTCTCGGCCGCAATGACCGTGCCGCTGTTCGTGATCCGCATCGAGAGCAGTGCGCGCTTCGCGGAAGCCAGCCACGCCGCCTTCGCGCTTCCGCCGGTGCTGATCTATCTCGCCGCCTATTTCCTGTTTGGCGCGGGCTACATCGCCTACATGACCTTCATGATCGCTTATGTACGCGACGGCGGCGGCGATGCGACGGCACAGGCTGCGTTCTGGGGCCTGATCGGCGCCAGCGCCTTCGTCACGCCTTGGGTCTGGCGCCGCGTGCTCGCGCTCGATCGCGGTGGCCTGGCGACCGCCATCATCCTCGGCACCAACGCGATCGGCGCCGGCCTGCCGATGCTCGGACATTCGACGGCGTGGCTTGCGGTCTCCGCGGTGGTGTTCGGTGTCGCCTTCTTCGCGGTCGTCAATTCAACCACCGCCTTCGTCCGCTTCAACTATCCGCATGAGGAATGGCCGACCGCGATCGCCGCGATGACGGTCTCGTTCGGCGTCGGGCAGACGTTGGGACCGATCGTGGTCGGCGCGATCACGGACGCGCTGGGGAGTTTGTCCTATGCGCTGAATGTGTCGGCTGCGTTGCTGGCGTTGGGAGCGGTGCTATCGTTGCTTCAACGGAAGGTGGGGCCGAAGGGCTCAGTGTCGTAGGGTGGGCAAAGGCGCGTAGCGCCGTGCCCACCATCGTTCATCAACGCGATGCCGAATTGGTGGGCACGCTTCGCTTTGCCCACCCTACAAGTTCGGAGCTCAACTCCCGCTAAACGAATTATACCCCTGGTCTTCCCAATAGCCGCCCTTGTAGTCGTTGGTGACTTCCATCGACATCACGTATTTCGGGTTCTTGAAGCCGAGCTTGGTCGGCACGCGGATCTTCATCGGGAAGCCGTAGGTGCGGGGCAGGATGTCGTTGGCGTATTTGAACGTCATCTGGGTCTGCGGATGCAGCGCGGTGCGCATGTCGAGCGGTGAGTTGTAGCCGTCCTTGTCGGCGCACTGGAACCAGACATATTTCGCGCGGGTGTCGGCGCCGATCAGCTTGAGGAAATCGCGCAAGGGCGTGCCGGTCCAGCTGCCGATCGCGCTCCAGCCTTCGACGCAGATGTGTCGGGTGATTTGCGTGAACTGCGGCAGCTTGTACAGCTCCGGAAGCGTCCACGACTTCTTGTTGTCGACGAGGCCGCGCACCTCGAGCTTCCAGGCTTCGCCATCGACCTCGGGCGCGTCGTCGAGATCGTAATAGGCGTTGAACGGGAACGGTTTTGTAATCGCGCTCTCGGGGAAAGTCGGCGCCAGCGCGTCGGGATTGAAGATGAAGGACTGCACCGCATCGTTGAACTTCGAGATTTTTGCCAACAGCGCATCGGCTGACGACGAGTCGACCACGTCGCAGCCGGTCAACAGCGTCAGCGCGCCGAGGCTGGCGCCGCCCGCGATGAAGCGGCGGCGGGTGACGTCCGGCATCGTCTTGATGGAATCCTTGATCAGCAGCCGCTTGTCGACGCCGGGGATCAGGAATGAACGTTTCGTCATGACTTCCTCCCTCTCAGCGGCCAATGATCATCGCACGCAGGCTCTTCGGCACCAGCAGCGCGAGCAGAACGTGAATGACAAGGAAGGCGCAGATCGCGGCCATGCAGAAGAAATGGACGTAGCGCGCGGTCGGATAGTCGCCGAACAGCGTCACCAGCCAATGCAGCTGCACGGGCTTCCACATCGACAAGCCCGACAGCACGATCAACACGCCAACCACGATGATGCCGGCATAGAGCACGCGCTGCACAGAATTGTAGACGCTGAGGTCGTCATGGCTGAGCTTGAAGGTCAGCGCCGCCTTGACGTCGTGGATCACGCCCGCCGGCGTGATCGGCAGCAGCTTCTTAGCGAAGCGGCCGGTGGCAAAACCGGTAATGAGATAGGCGAGGCCATTAACCATCAGCAGCCACATCGCCGCGAAATGCCAGAGCAGGCCGCCGCCGAGCCAACCGCCAAGCGTGTACTCGCGCGGAAAACTGAAGCCGAACAGCGGCGAGGCGTTGTAGATCTGCCAGCCCGACAGGATCATCAGGACCATGGCGACCGCGTTGATCCAGTGCATGACCCGGACCCAGACCGGCTGGATCACTTTGCCCGGGGTGGCCCTGACCTGCTGGTCGGATACGGTGAGGCTCGACATGGTGGTTCCGTCCTGTGAGATCGCGTTGACCATTATACGCCAGCGGCTCGGCGTTCGTTACATCAGCGCTTTCGCGAATCTGGCGCGCAGCTTCTCACAATAAAGCGAGCCGGGGGTACCCCCGACTCGCCTTGCCGTTCTTCCCTGCTCAGGGGGACTAAACAGGGTTCCGCGGTGTTACGTCGCCGGCATCAGCACGGTATCGACCACATGGATCACGCCGTTCGACTGGTTGACGTTGGAGATCGTCACCATCGAGGTGCCGCCCTTGGCATCGACGATCCAGACCTTGCCGTCCTGCTTCTTGACGGTGAGCTCCTCGCCCTCGACGGTCTTCAGCTTCTTGCCGTCGGTGAGGTCGGAGGCCTCGAGCTTGCCGGCCACCACATGGTAGGTGAGGATCTTGGTCAGGGTCGCCTTATTCTCAGGCTTGACCAGGGTGTCAACGGTGCCGGCCGGCAGCTTGCCGAAGGCGGCGTTGGTCGGCGCGAACACCGTGAACGGGCCCTTGCCTTCCAGCGTCGGGACGAGGCCGGCCGCCTTCACCGCTGCCACCAGCGTGGTGTGATCCTTCGAGTTGACCGCGTTCTGGACGATGTTCTTCGACGGGAACATCGCGGCGCCGCCAACCATGACGGTCTTTTCCTCGGCGCGGGCGGGCGCGACGACGGTCGCGGTGATGGCCAGCGCGCTGAAGGCTGCGGCGGTGAGATAGGCAATGCGCTTCGACATGGAGAAACTCCCGATTGAATTGTGACCGGCGATTGCCGGCGTTTGCGTTGGGCAACAACGGCGCCTGCGACAGTTTGACGTGAAGCAGTCACGCGTCGTTGGTCCGAACTACGGGACGGTTTGCGAAGCGGTTTCGGGGAATAACTTATTGTGATGCGTGAAACTATACGCGGGATGCTGCGTGGGGTGCGCGAGCGCGCCTCACGCTCCACTGTCGTCCCGGCGAAGGCCGGGACCCATACTCCCGAAAAGCAGTCGTAGCGCGAGACAGGTAACCACGAGTCTTCGCCAAACTACTTCCTGTGGTTATGGGTCCCGGCCTTCGCCGGGACGACGAGTTGAGATTGTCGCGCGTGCTAAGACTCAATCCCTGTTGTGCGGCGTCTGAATGAATCCGCGATTATGCGTCGGGCTGATCAGTAGTTCGTTGATGCAGACGCGTGGCGGCATGCTGGCGATGAAGGCGATGGTCCGGCCGAGATCCTCGGATTGCAGCATCTTGGCCTGCTCCTCCTCGCTCGGCACCACCGGGCGCAGCTTGAGGATCGGCGTCGCCACCTCGCCCGGCATGAGACAGCAGGCGCGCAGACCGTTGACGCATTCGTCCATGTTGAAGGAATGGGTCAGCGCCAGCACCGCATGTTTGGTGGTGGTATAGGCCGGGCCCGGCATCTTTGAGACATGGCGGCCGGCCCAGGACGAGACGTTGATGATCGAGCCGTCCTGCTGTTTGCGCATCGTCGGCAGCACCGCGCGCATGCAATAGAGCACGCCGTTGAGATTGACCTGGACGAGCTTGTCCCAGCCCTCCAGTTCCATGTCCTTCCAGCTCCGCTTGGGGACATTGATGCCGGCGTTGTTCACCAGAAGGTCGATCCGGCCGTGCTTCGCGACGATTTGATCGGCCGCCTTCTGGGCGTCGGCGGCGACCGCCACGTCCAGCGCGATCGCCTCGGCGGCCCCGCCGGCCTTGGCGATCTTCGCAGCCACGGTATCCAGAGCGTCCTTGCGCCGGCCGGAGACCACCACCGTCCAGCCATCGGCTGCGAGCGCCTCAGCACCGGCCTCCCCGATCCCGCTGCCGCCGCCCGTGACCCAGGCCACGCGTTTCCCATTTTTGGTCATGCCAACTGTCTCCGTTGCTTCTGCGGGGCGGTTTTTGCTAATCCAGCCCTCGGTTTTGACCGGCTGAGCGGTCGAGGAAATCTTGCATGAACCAAGCTGCCAACGCCAATTTGTTTTCCCGCCTGTTCGACGGCCTGGACAGCCCTGCGCGCCTCGCGATCGAGACCCATGACGGCGCGCATATCAGCTATGGCGATCTGATCGCGCGGGCCGGGCAAATGGCGAATGTGCTGGTCGCACGCGGCGTCAAGCCTGGCGACCGCGTCGCCGTGCAGGTCGAGAAATCGGTCGCGAATATCGTGCTGTATCTCGCCACGGTGCGGGCCGGCGCGGTCTATCTGCCGCTCAACACCGCCTATACGCTGAACGAGCTCGACTACTTCATCGGCGACGCCGAGCCGTCGCTGGTGGTCTGCGATCCCTCCAAGGCGGAGGGCCTCACCGCCATCGCCGCCAAGGTGAAGGCCAAGGTCGAGACGCTCGGGCCTGACGGCAAGGGCTCGCTGACCGAAGCCGCCGAGAAGGCGAGCAGCGAATTCGCGACCGTCTCGCGGGCGAACGACGATCTCGCCGCGATCCTCTACACGTCCGGCACCACCGGCCGCTCCAAGGGCGCGATGCTCACCCACGACAATCTGGCGTCGAACTCGCTGAGCCTAGTCGGCTACTGGCGCTTCACCGACAAGGACGTGCTGATCCACGCGCTGCCGATCTATCATACCCATGGCCTGTTCGTGGCGACCAACGTGACGCTGTTTTCGCGCGCGTCGATGATCTTCCTGCCGAAGCTCGATTCAGATCTCATCATCAAGCTGATGGCGCGCGCCACGGTGCTGATGGGCGTTCCGACGTTCTACACGCGCTTGCTGCAAAATCCCGCGCTGTCGCGCGAGACCACGAAGCATATGCGCCTCTTCATCTCGGGCTCGGCACCGCTGCTGGCCGAAACCCATCGCGAATGGTCGGCGCGCACGGGCCACGCGGTGCTCGAGCGCTACGGCATGACCGAGACCAACATGAACACGTCGAACCCGTATGACGGCGAGCGCGTCCCCGGCGCAGTCGGCTTTCCCCTGCCCGGCGTTTCCGTGCGCGTGACCGATCCGGAGACGGGCAAGGAATTGCCGCGCGACGAGATCGGCATGATCGAGGTCAAGGGCCCGAACGTGTTCAAAGGCTATTGGCGCATGCCGGAGAAGACCAAGGCGGAATTCCGCTCCGACGGCTTCTTCATCACCGGCGATCTCGGCAAGATCGACGGCAAGGGCTACATCCACATTCTCGGCCGCGGCAAGGATCTCGTGATCTCCGGCGGCTTCAACGTCTATCCGAAGGAGATCGAGAGCGAGATCGACGCCATGCCCGGCGTGGTCGAATCCGCCGTGATCGGCGTGCCGCATGCCGATTTCGGCGAAGGCGTCACCGCGGTGCTGGTCTGCAGCAAGGGCACCGATGTGACTGAAGCCGCGGTGCTCAAGGCACTCGACGGGCGGCTGGCCAAATTCAAGATGCCCAAGCGGGTCTTCGTCGTCGACGAGCTGCCCCGCAACACCATGGGCAAGGTGCAGAAGAACGTGCTGCGGGATACGTACAAGGATATTTTCGCGAAGAAATAGCGGCGACTTAGCCGCACGACCGCGCCACATCCTCGCAGTCGTCCTGGCGAAAGCCAGGACCCATTGCCCCAGGGAGAAGTTTGGCGCGAAGCTGGTGACCACGAGTCATCGCAAAACCACTCCCTGGGGCAATGGGTCCTGGATCGGCGCTCGCTACGCGAGCTTGTCCAGGACGACGATGGAGTTAGCATTGCGAGCACTCTCATCACCGTCATTGCGAGGAGCCCTTGCGACGAAGCAATCCAGACTGCGACCGCGGAAAGATTCTGGATTGCTTCGCTGCGCGCGCAATGACGGAGTTTGTGGCGCTTACTGCCCGCCTAGCAGGCTCATCACGAAGCGGCTGCCGACGATGAAGAGATAGCAGCCGAACGCCATCTCCAGCGTGCGCTTCGACATCGCGTGCGCCGCCCTCACTCCGAGCGGTGCAGTGACAAGGCTCATCGGCATCACCAGCACGGCGCCGATCAGCGAGACATAGCCAAGCGCGAACGGGACCTGCAGCGCGGCGACGCCGGGATAGGTCGCGGCCGCGGGCCAACCTGCATAGACGTAGCCGAGCGCACCCGGGATCGAGATCAGCACGGCGAGCGCTGATGAGGTCGCGACCGCCTGGTGGATCGGCCGGCCGTAAAACGTCATCAGCAGGTTCGAGAACAGGCCGCCACCGATGCCCATCAGCGTCGACAGGATGCCGACACAGAAGCCGTAGACGCGCATCAGCGGCCCCTTCGGCAGATCGTCGCCGAGCTTCCAGCTCTCGCGCGCGAAGATCAGTCGCACGGCGGCGGAATAGGCGACGCAGACGAAGACGATCTTGAACAGCCGCTCCGGCGCGTAGCGCGCGACCACGCTGCCGACGACGACGCCGATCAGGATCGGCAGCCACCACACGCGCAGAATCGACATGTCGACAGCGCCGCGTTTGTAATGCGCCTGGAACGAGCGGATCGAGGTCGGGATGATCACGGCGAGCGAGGTGCCGACGCAGAGCGGCATCCGCACCTCGAGCGGCACGCCGGCGATGCGGAAGCATTCGTAAAACACCGGCACGAGAATCGCGCCGCCACCGATGCCGAATACGCCGGCCAGAAATCCGGACAGCGCCCCGACTGCGATCAGCAGTAGCGCGAGCTCGACGAGCTCGTTGATATCAAGACCTGCAATCACCCGGATCTGCCCCGACAACTGGCCGCAACCTTTCCGATTCGTTCGTTCGGAATGAGCTGCGGAGCAAGCTGTAGGCGATCCGATTTGCGTGGTCGACACGCCACCCCTCCCGGCTGGGGTGGAATGCAAGGTGCGCATATCCGCCGCCTGACGGAAAATCGGTGCGCTAGGCGGAAATTGGAGAAGGCGCATCGGCCAACCGCGCCGCCGTGGGCGCCATGAACTGACTGGTTCGAACGGCGGCAGCCGGTCGGTGGCTTAGAGCCGTTCCAATAGTGATTTCAATGCGCCTCGGCCGTCGCCACAAAAGATGAATTACTGTTCTATCCTTGGTCGGTGCACCATCGCTCTGGTATACCAAGCCTCTGATTGGCCTGTTGCATCAACGGCGTAGTGCTGAACGCCGGTTCGATTTATGACGATTTGGAGATTGCGCAGGTGAAATCGACTCCGTAAATAGAGCCGACCTTTCGCGATCCCCGCGCGCCCTCTGCTGGGCCGCCATAAACATCAAAGCCCATGACCGCACGGATCGAACGACCGCTTTCACCACACATGCAAGTCTACCGCTGGACGCTGACGATGGCGCTGTCCATCGTCCACCGCGCCACCGGGATCGCCCTTTATGTCGGAACCCTGCTGCTGGTCTGGTGGCTGGTCGCGGCGGCCTCGGGACCTGCCGCCTACGCCAACGTCCAGGCCTTCACCGGCAGCATCATCGGACGCCTGATCGTGTTCGGCTACACCTGGGCGCTGATGCACCATATGCTCAGCGGCATCCGGCACTTCGTGTGGGACCTTGGCTATGGCTTCAAGGCCAATGAGCGCGAGGCCCTGACCTGGGGCGCGCTGATCGGCGGCATCGTGCTGACGGTGCTGATCTGGATCATCGCCTTCGCGATCGGAGGTGGACGATGAGCGCACCCGATACGCCAAAGCGCAGCATGCGCACCCCGCTCGGCCGCGTCCGCAATCTCGGCGCCGCCCATTCCGGCACGTCCGACTTCTGGCGCCAGCGCATCACCGCCGTCGCCATGACGCTGCTGATGATCCCGGCGCTGGTCATCGTCATGATGCTTCTCCGCAGCAACCATGCCGGCGCCGGGCAGATTCTCAGCTCGCCTCCTGTCGCCTTGATCCTTCTGCTCTTCATCGCTGCCAGCACCTGGCACATGAAGATCGGCATGCAGGTCGTGATCGAGGACTACGTCCATAACGAGAAGCTGAAGCTCGTCTCGATCATGCTCAACAATTTCTTCTCGGTCGCCGTAGCGCTCGCCTCGGCCTACGCGATCCTGAAGCTTTCATCCGGAGTGTAAGCCATGGCCACAGCAGCGAATGGCAAGGGCAACGGCGCACCCGCCACCAACGGAAAAGCCTATCCGATCGAAGACCACACCTATGATGTCGTCGTGGTCGGTGCCGGCGGCGCGGGCCTGCGCGCCGTGGTCGGCTGCAGCGAAGCGGGCCTCCGCACGGCCTGTATCACAAAAGTGTTTCCGACCCGCTCGCACACCGTCGCGGCGCAGGGCGGCATCTCGGCCTCGCTCGGCAATATGCACAAGGACGATTGGCGCTGGCACATGTACGACACCGTGAAGGGGTCGGACTGGCTCGGCGACCAGGACGCGATCGAATACATGGTGCGCAACGCGCCCGAAGCGGTCTACGAGCTCGAGCATTGGGGCGTGCCGTTCTCGCGCACCGAGGACGGCAAGATCTACCAGCGCCCGTTCGGCGGCATGACGCTGGACTACGGCAAGGGCCAGGCGCAGCGCACCTGCGCCGCTGCCGACCGCACCGGCCACGCCATGCTGCACACGATGTACGGCCAGTCGCTGCGACACGCGGCCGAGTTCTTCATCGAGTTCTTCGCCATCGATTTGATCATGGACGACCAGGGCACCTGCCGCGGCGTCGTCGCGCTCAAGCTCGATGACGGCACGCTGCATCGTTTCCGTGCCCAGACTGTGATTCTCGCGACCGGCGGCTACGGCCGCGCCTATGCCTCCTGCACCTCGGCGCACACTTGCACCGGTGACGGCGGCGGCATGGTGCTGCGCGCCGGCCTGCCGATGCAGGACATGGAGTTCGTGCAGTTCCACCCGACCGGCATCTACGGCTCGGGCTGCCTCGTCACCGAAGGTGCGCGCGGCGAAGGCGGCTATCTCGTCAACTCCGAGGGCGAACGCTTCATGGAGCGTTATGCGCCGTCGGCGAAGGACCTCGCCTCACGCGACGTGGTCTCGCGCGCGATGACCATCGAGATCCGCGAAGGGCGCGGCGTCGGCAAGAAGAAGGACCATATCTTCCTGCATCTCGACCATCTCGATCCCGCGGTGCTGGCCGAGCGGCTGCCGGGCATCTCCGAATCCGCCAAGATCTTCGCCAATGTCGACGTGACGCGCGAGCCGATCCCGATCGTGCCGACCGTGCACTACAACATGGGTGGCATCCCGACGAATTATCACGGCGAAGTCCTGACCAAGAAGGACGGCGACGACAACGCCATCATCCCCGGCCTGATGGCGATCGGCGAAGCAGCCTGCGTCTCCGTGCACGGCGCCAACCGCCTCGGCTCCAACTCGCTGATCGACCTCGTCGTGTTCGGCCGCGCGGCTGCGCTACGCCTTGCCGAGAAGCTTACGCCCAACGCCAGCCAGCCGGAGCTGCCGGCGAATTCGTCCGACCTCGCGCTCGGCCGCCTCGACCATTACCGCTACGCCTCCGGTGGCACGCCGACCGCAAAGCTGCGTGAAGGCATGCAGCACGTGATGCAGAACAACTGCGCGGTGTTCCGCACCGGCGATATCCTGACCGAAGGCCAGAATCTGATCGAGAAGGTCCACAGCGGGATCACCGACATCGCTGTGTCCGACCGTTCGCTGGTGTGGAATTCCGACCTGATCGAGACGCTCGAGTTCGACAATTTGATCTCGCAGGCCGTGGTGACGATGGACTCCGCCGCCAACCGCACCGAGAGCCGCGGCGCGCATGCGCGCGAAGACTTTTCCGCGCGCGACGACAAGAACTGGATGAAGCACACGCTGGCCTGGCTGGACGATTCCGGCAAGGTCAAGATCGAGTACCGCCCCGTTCACGACTACACCATGACCAACGACGTGCAGTACATCCCGCCGAAAGCGCGCGTGTACTGAGCGAACAGCGAAGGCCTTAATCGAAATGGTTGAATTCGCACTTCCGAAGAACTCCAAGATCACCGGCGGCAAGACCTGGCCGAAGCCCGCGGGCGCGACAGAAGTTCGCGAATTCCGCGTCTATCGCTGGAATCCGGACGACGGCAAGAATCCGAGCGTCGACACCTATTACATCGATACCCATGATTGCGGTCCGATGGTGCTGGACGGCCTGATCTGGATCAAGAACCACATCGACCCGTCGCTGACCTTCCGCCGCTCCTGCCGCGAAGGCGTCTGCGGCTCCTGCGCCATGAACATCGACGGCCAGAACACGCTCGCGTGCACCCGCTCGATGCACGACGTCAAGGACGGCGCGGTGAAGATCAATCCGCTGCCGCACCAGCCGGTGGTGAAGGATCTCGTTCCCGACCTCACCAATTTCTACGCGCAGTACGCCTCCATCGAGCCGTGGCTGAAGACGACCTCGCCGACACCGCAGAAGGAATGGCGCCAGAGCCATGAGGACCGCGAGAAGCTCGATGGGCTCTACGAGTGCATTCTCTGCGCCTGCTGCTCGACCTCGTGCCCGAGCTATTGGTGGAACAGCGACCGCTATCTCGGCCCCGCCGCCCTGCTCCAGGCCAACCGCTGGGTCTCCGACTCCCGCGACGAGGCGACCGGCGAGCGGCTCGACAATCTCGAGGACCCGTTCAGGCTCTATCGCTGCCACACCATCATGAACTGCTCCAAGGCCTGCCCGAAGGGCCTGAACCCGGCGGAAGCTATCGCCGAGCTCAAGCTCAAGATGGTCGAGCGGCAGATCTAGGCGTCATTTGTGCTGCGACCCCGGCCTGAGCGGCCGGGGCATTCCACCGCCGGCGCCAATTTAAGTAGAATTTTTCACTAACCCGCGCAGCGAGCGATCCTGCGGACCGCAACCTCCGGTTCTCGCCATAAGCCGCTTCCTTCCCGGCGCGAAATTCAAGTAAGCTCGCCGGTCTGGGACCGGAGCGACTGTGCAGGGCGCGCAACGCAACTCGCTGAGACATTTGCAGTGGATGATGGCTGCATCCCTGGCGCTGCCGATTGCGCTGTTCGCCATCGCCTCCACGATCTCCTACACCTCCACACTGGACATCGCCGACCGCGAGATCGAGCGCACGCTCGATGTCGCGCATGAGCATGCGCTCAAGGTGTTCGAGACCATCGACCGCAGCCTCGCCGAGCTCAACGAAGTCGTGCGCAGCCTTCCCGACGACAACATTCGCGCGCGCGAACCTGTGCTGCACCAGCGCCTGAAGCAGCTGAGCGACTCCCTGCCGCAGCTCAAATCGGCCTGGATCTTCGATGCGGACGGAAAGGCCCTGGTCAACAGCCTTGCTTCACCGCCGCAGGACCTGAGTTTCGCGGACCGCGATTATTTCTACGCCCATGTCGACCAGACCATCGGCACCTTCATCGGCGCCTCGCTGACGCCGCGGCCGCCCTATCAGGGTGCGCGCTTCTTCGGCGTGAGCCGCCGCCGCGATGCTGAGGACGGCAGCTTCATCGGCGTGATCCAGGCCTCCGTCCTCCCGGAATATTTCGAGAGCTTCTACGCCAGGATCGGCTCCGATCCCGGCAGCTTCTTCGCGATGGGACGCACCGACGGCACGCTGCTGGCGCATTTCCCGCGGCTCGACCGCGACCTCCGGCTCGATCCGAACGGGCCGGTCGGCCGGAACATCGCAGCCCACCCGGATCACGGCCTCATCACCATCGCCTGGCCGTCGGACGGGATCGAGCGGCGCATCGGCTACCGGCGCATCGCCGAATACCCGATCTATATCAGCGCAGGGCTGGAGACGTCGGCGATCCGCGCGCGCTGGCTCGCCACCATGAGCCAGCATCTGGTGTTCGGCGTTCCCGCCACCGCGCTGCTGTTTGTTCTGCTGGCCTTCGCATTCCGGCGCACGCAGCATCTCCAGACGGAGGCCGCAAGGCGGCGCGAGGCCGAGGAGGCACTCAAGCACAGCCAGCGCCTGGAGGCGCTGGGACAGCTCACCGGCGGCGTCGCGCATGACTTCAACAACCTCCTGACCGTGATCCGCGCCTCCGTCGATCTGTTGAACCGGCCGCAACTGAGCGAGGAGCGGCGGCAGCGCTACATCACCGCCATCGCGGACGCGGTCGCGCGGGCGGCCAAGCTGACCTCGCAGCTGCTGGCCTTTGCGCGGCGGCAGACCCTGAAGCCCGAAGTGTTCGACGTCGGCGAGCGCTTGCAATCGTTGCACGACATGCTGGCCACGCTGCTCGGACCGGCGATCGAGATCGTCATGCGACTGCCGGCGGAGTCCTGCCTCGTCAATGCCGATGCCGGCCAGTTCGAAACGGCGCTGATCAACATGGCGACCAATGCGCGCGATGCCATGCAGGGCAAGGGCCGGATCGTCTTCACGGTTCAGGCCGCGACGAATGTTCCGGATACGCTGGCTCATCTCACCCGCAGTCATAGCTTGGGTAGTCATGGCTCGGGTAGTCATGGCTTCGTCAGCATTGCCGTCGGCGACACCGGCATCGGCATTCCCGCAGGCCGATTGGGGCGCATCTTCGAACCGTTCTTCACCACCAAGCAGGTCGGCCAGGGCACTGGCCTCGGCCTGTCGCAGGTGTTCGGCTTCGCGCGACAATCCGGCGGCGAGGTGACGGTGACGAGTGAAGTCGGCCAGGGCAGCACCTTCTCGCTCTATCTGCCGCGCGTGCCGCCGGATCTCTTGCCGCGGAGTCAGGCGCCGACCACGGCGCCGGCGGTGGCCGGCAGCGGCATGTCGGTTCTGGTGGTCGAGGACAATATCGAGCTCGGCAATTTCGCCGCCGACGGGCTGACCGAGCTCGGCTACAGCATCACGCTGATCGACAATGCCACCGACGCGCTCGCCGAGTTGCTCGTCGATGCGGATCGGTTCGACGTCGTGTTCTCGGACGTGGTGATGCCTGATATGACCGGGCTCGATCTCGCGCAGGCGATCCGCGATCGCAGCATTGGCGTGCCGGTCGTGCTGACCACGGGTTACAGCGAGGCACTGTCACAGGAAGGCAGCCTCGGCTTCGACCTCGTGCAAAAGCCCTATTCCATCGACGAACTGTCGCGCGTGCTGCACCGGGCGGCGCGGCTACGGCGGGTTCGCGACGGCGCCGCCGAATGAACCACGGCACCGGAACTCGCGGGAACCGTTTGATTTCTTTTGCGTTATCCGGCCATGCAAAAGCCGGCCGGAAAAAATGAGCAGGGCAGGAAGCCGCCCATTGTCGAAATCACTGGCGAGAATGGCGAGGACGTCGCTCCGCCGCCGCCCGAACTGGTCGAGCCCGATCCCGAGCTATCGCCTGAAGAGGCCGAGCAGGCGCGCAAAGACTATCTGCTGACGCGCTTCTGGATCAGCGCCCGCGGCTTCTGGGGCCGCAAGGGAGACCGGCTGGCGTGGCCCTACTCGATCGGCCTCGGTGTGCTGATCGTCCTCACCGTCGGCTTCCAGTACGGCATCAATGTCTGGAATCGCGCGATCTTCGACGCGATCGAGAAGCGCGATGCGACGGCCGTCTTCCATCTCTCCGCGGTGTTCTTCCCGCTCGCGATCGGCAGCATCGTGCTCGGCGTGGCGCAGGTGTTTTCGCGCATGGGCATCCAGCGGCGCTGGCGCGCCTGGCTCACGGCGAGCGTGCTGACGCGGTGGCTCGGTCATGGCCGCTACTATCAGCTCAACCTCGTCAGCGGCGATCACAAGAATCCGGAATACCGGATCGCCGAGGATCTCCGCATCGCGACGGATTCGCCGGTCGATTTTCTCGCCGGCGTGACCTCGGCGTTGCTGTCGGCGGCAACCTTCATCGTCGTGCTCTGGACCATCGGTGGCGCGCTCACCGTCACGCTCGGCGGCTCGGCGATCACCATTCCCGGCTTCCTTGTGATCGCCGCGATCCTTTACGCCGCGATCGCCTCCGGCTCGATCCTGGTGATCGGCCGGCGCTTCGTGCAGATCTCCGAGGACAAGAACCAGGCCGAGGCCGATTTCCGCTACACGCTGACGCGCGTGCGCGAGAACGGCGAGAGCATCGCGCTGCTCGGCGGCGAGGAGGAAGAACGCGGCGGCATCGATCGCAACTTCACCAACGTGCTGCGGCAATGGGCGCGGCTCGCCGGCCAGCACATGCGCACCACGCTGGTGTCGCAGGGATCGAGCCTGGTGGCTCCCGTGGTCCCTCTCTTGCTCTGCGCGCCAAAATTCCTCGACGGCAGCATGTCGCTCGGACAGGTGATGCAGGCGGCATCCGCCTTCACCATCGTGCAGAGCGCGTTCGGCTGGCTGGTCGACAATTATCCGCGGCTCGCCGACTGGAACGCCTGCGCGCGCCGCATCGCCTCGCTGATGATGTCGCTCGACGGCCTCGAGCGCGCCGAGCAGGGCGACGGCCTCGGCCGCATCAAACGCGGCGAGACCAGCAATGACGCCATGCTGGAGCTGAACGATCTCTCGGTCACGCTCGACGACGGCACCGCCGTGGTCGGCGAGACCGAGGTGGTGGTCGCGCCCGGCGAGCGCCTGCTGGTCGCCGGCGAATCCGGCACCGGCAAGAGTACACTGGTGCGCGCCATCGCAGGGCTATGGCCGTGGGGCGGCGGCAGCGTCAATTTTCATCCCGACCGGCGGCTGTTCATGCTGCCGCAGCGCCCTTACGTGCCGTCCGGCAGCTTGCGCCGTGCGGTCGCCTATCCCGGTGCCGAGGATGACTGGAGCGTGGAAGAGATCGGCGAGGCCCTGCACAAGGTCGGCCTCGACCATCTCAAGGAGAAGATCGCGGAGGAAGCGCCATGGGACCAGACCCTGTCCGGCGGCGAGAAGCAGCGTCTCGCCTTTGCGCGGCTGTTGCTGCACAACCCCGACATCGTCGTGCTTGATGAAGCGACCTCGGCGCTCGACGAGAAGAGCCAGGACAAGATGATGAAGATGGTCACCGACGAGCTGCCCAAGGCGACCATCGTCAGCGTCGCGCATCGTGTCGAGCTGGAGGCCTTCCATAGCCGCAAGATCGTGCTGGAGCGCCGCAAGGGCGGCGCAAAACTCGTCAGCGACATCGACCTGATCCCGCGTAAGGGCAAGCGCAAGCTGCTCGGCCGCTTCCTGCGCCAGCGCAAGCCGGCGCCGAAGAAGGCGGCGTGAGGCGTTGTATCTCTCTCCTCGTCGTCCCGGCGAAGGCCGGGACCCATACCGCGTGATGTATCGTGGGAAGGTGGTGCACGTACCGCGGCAAACCATTTAACTGCTAGTCTTCGCCAAAATCCTCCCTGTGGTTATGGGTCCCGGCCTTCGCCGGGACGACATCGAGATTGTGGTTCGGATCGAGCGTTGGAGTCCCCGGTAAAACCGGCTATGCATGCGCCGCTTGCAACGAGGATCCTTGGCTTGACGCCCGACAACGCCCCATCGTCCGCGCCGTTCGGCGCGTTCGCACCGAACACGGCGCAGGCCGCGATCATTCGCCTCGCACAGCGATCGGGGCTGAAGCGCGGCGCATTCCGGCCCTGGATGTCGCGGCTGGTCAATCTGCTGCGCGGCGGTCCGATCGACGTGCAATATCAGGGCGCCTCGTTCCGCTTCTATCACCAGGGCAGCGCGACCGAGCGCGGCGCGCTGTTCAATCCCGACTATAATCTCGATGAGCTCGACTTCCTGCGTCAGTACACGAAAGCGGGCGGCGTGTTCGTCGATGTCGGCGCCAATGTCGGCACCTTTGCGCTGGTGATGGCTCGGCAGGTCGGGCCCGCGGGCAAGGTGGTCGCGATCGAGCCGCATCCGATGACCTTTGGACGGCTCTCGTTTAATCACGGCGCGTCGAAAGCGACCCAGGTGCGCCTGGTGCAGGCGGCTGCGGGCGACAGCGACGGCGAGCTGATGATCGAGACCGATGGCGTCAATCTCGGCGCTACGCACGTCGTGACTGGCGCGGCCAGCGCCGATGCCATCAAGGTCCCGTCGCTGCGGCTGACACGCATCCTCGACGAGACTGGTGTCACGCAAGTCGATGCGCTCAAGATCGACGTCGAGGGTTTTGAGGACCGCGTGCTGATCGGCTTCTTCCGCGATGCGCCGCCCTCTTTGTGGCCGCGCGCGGTTGTCATCGAGCATCTGTCACAAGACGAATGGCGGGACGATTGTATTGCAGACATGGTCGCGCGCGGCTTTGCTGTTGCGCGCAAGACGCGGAGCAATACGTTCCTGTCACGCTGACGACGACGAACAACGGAGGTTGCGATGATCGATCATATGGGCTTCTCCGTCTCGGACTATGAGCACGCCAAAGCGTTCTACACCCGGGCGCTGGCGCCGCTCGGCTACAGCCTGATCAAGGAAGTGACGCAAGAGCAGACCGGGCACGATCCGGCCGCGGGCTTCGGCGCCGACGGCAAGCCGGATTTCTGGATCGGCGGCGAAGGCGCGCTCAACAAGCCGGTGCATGTCGCGATCCTGGCGAAGGACCGCGCCACAGTCGAGGCCTTCTACAAGGCGGCGATGGCGGCCGGCGGACGCGACAACGGACCACCCGGCATCCGCGCGCATTATCATTCGAACTATTACGGCGCGTTCGTGCTCGATCCCGACGGCCACAATATCGAAGCCGTCTGCCACGCGCCCGAATAAGACGGCGACACGAGACGGAACATCGGCGCGGCATCATCGTTGTCGTTCTCCCGACAACTGATCTCGATGATGCCGATGCCGATCGAACCGCCCGAGATACCGCCGTCGACACCCGGCACGCCCACCGAACCGCCGCCCGGAATTCCGCCGGGCAATCCGCAGCCTGAAATTGCGCCGCCGGTGCGCGAGCCCGGCGAATCACCACGGCCCGACGAATTGCCGGGCCATATGCCTGAAGAGATTCCATCGCGAGGCCCGACTGGTCCTCTCACACCGAATCCAGCGACGGATGCCAATTCGCCGCAGGATCACACATCGGGCGAAGCATCACATGTGAGGCGATTGCAACCTGCCTCTGAATGCGCAATGAACGTCGCCAGCGTGACGTGATTTGCGTGCAGAAATAAATCGGGCCGCGACCTCTTCGCCCGCCACAATGCGGCCCAACGCGTAGCTGTTGATCCCAACACTTCGTCAAAGAACCTTCCGGGGAAGTTCACCATCATGACCAATCTTCGTTTCGTGCTGCTCGCCACGACGGCTCTGACCGCGATGCAATTCGCAAGCTCCGCATCACATGCGCAAAGCGCGCCGCTCGTGGTCGCGCAGGCCCAGCCAGAGACGGGCCCTGACGGAAAACCGAAGCAGCCTCCGAAGGAAGCGCCAAAGGCACCTCCGCCGGCCGCGCGCCCGGCAGCGCCGCCTCCGCCACCGCCTGCGGCTCCCGCACGCCCGACCGCACCGCCGCCGACGGCAGCACCTCCGCATCCTCCCGCAGCGCCCCCGCCGGCTGCCGCGCCGGCACGTCCGACGCCACCGCCGCCGCCGGCTCCGACTCATCAGGCACCTCCGCCGCCTCCGCCACCACCTGCTGCGCCCAAGGCACCGACGCCGCCTCCGGCCGCGGCCCCGCAGCAGCACGCGCCGACACCGCCACCCGCGGCACCAGCACGTCCTGCCACCACGCCGACGCCTCCGCCGCCCGCAGCCACGCCTCCTGCAGCGGCCCCTACGGCGCGACCTCTCCCGACGGCGCCAGCCCCAACGGCAACGCCCGCTCCGACGCCTGCGGCTCCCGCAGCTCGCCCGGCGACACCTGCTGCCCCGTCCGCCACACCCGCGACGCCGGCCCCCGGCAGTACGCCTGGCGCGCCGCCGCCTGGACGTCCCGGCGCTCCTCCGGCTGCTGGATCGCAAGCTCCCGGCGCAACCCCAGCTCCTGGTGGCGCGATGACGCCGCCTCCCGGACGTCAGGGCGGCACGACGCCCGCTGGCGCGCCGGCTGCTGCCGGAACGCCTCCGGCAGGCACACCGCCTGCAGCACCGCAGGCAGGCGTCCCGGCCCGACCACCCGCGCCGCCCGCCGGCGCCGCAGCGCCATCTGTTGTCCCTGGTTCGGCGGCGGCCGCGGTTCCGGCCAACAGGGCTCAGAACGCCCCGCCGACAGTCAGTTCGGCCTTCCGCGCCGCGCCTACGACCACCACACCGCTGCCGCCACCGCCGCGCCCACAGCAGCGTGACCTGACGCCGATTGCGATCGGCGCAGGCGTCGTCGCCGGTGTCGTGATCGGCGCCACCATCGCCGACATGCACAACCAGCGCCGTGAGGTCGTCGAGGGCGGCCGCACCGTCTACACCGAGCCGGACCGCATCATCATCCGCGATCCGGGCGGACAGGCCTATGTCCGCGGCAACGATCTCTATCGCTTCCGCTATGGCGCCCGCGACATCCGCACCGACACCGTCGGCGGCGAAACCCGCACCGTCGTGATCCGTCCTGACGGGAGTCAAATCATCACAGTGGTCGGTGCGGACGGATCGCTGCTGCGCCGAATCCGCCGGGACCCCCGCGGGCAGGAGCTCGTCATCATCGACAACAGCTATCGCGATCCGCGCGCGGTCGGCGGCTTCTATGTCGACGTGCCGCCGCCGGTGGTCAACATCCCCTATGATCGCTACATCGTTGACGCCGAGGAGGCTTCGCCGCAGGTGATCTACGAGACGATGGCAGCGCCGCCCGTACAACGAATCGACCGGCGCTACTCGCTCGACGAGATCCGCTACAGCCCCAACGTTCGCATGCAGATGCCGAGCATCGACGTCAACACGATCACCTTCGAGCTGGGATCGTGGACCATCCCGCCGGACCAGGCTGCGCGGCTGCAGGCGATCGCCGACGGCCTCAACCAGGCGATCCAGCGCAACCCACGCGAGGTGTTCCTGATCGAGGGCCACACCGACGCGACCGGCAACGACGTCGACAATCTGTCACTGTCGGACCGGCGCGCGCAGTCCGCGGCCGAATTGCTGACGCAGCAGTTCAATGTGCCCGCTGAGAACCTGACGTCGCAGGGTTACGGCGAGCAGTATCTGAAGGAGCAGACGCAAGGACCGAGCCGGATCAACCGGCGCGTCACCGTGCGCCGCATCACGCCGCTGCTCAACGGCGGCCAGGCCTCGCTGCCGCCGCCCCCGCCCGGCACCACGCCGCCGCGCTGAGGCGAAGTCCACAAATGCAAAATGGCCGGGAGCGATCCCGGCCATTTTTGTTTGAGGCGATTGCACGCGAGGCGGCGACACGGCGCGAACTCGTAGGGTGGGCAAAGGCGCGTTCGCGCCGTGCCCACCATCACTGCCGTCGTAGAAAGATGGTGGGCACGCTTCCGCCTTCGCTCTTCGAGCTACGGCGGACAAGTCGCTTTGCCCACCCTACGATTTCAGCCCTTGTCGTTCTCGAGCTTGAAAATCTGCGAGCCTTCGCTGCCCGAGAGCAGTCCGGTGTCGGTGTAAAGCTTCAGCTTCGTCCGCGTGTCGGCGATGTCGAGGTTGCGCATGGTGAGCTGGCCGATGCGGTCGGCCGGCGTGAAGGCGGCGTCCTCCACCTTCTCCATGCTGAGCCGCTCCGGCGCGTAGGTCAGGTTGGGGCTTTCCGTGTTCAGCAGCGAATAATCGTTGCCGCGGCGCAGCTCAAGCGTGACCTCGCCGGTGACGGCGCGCGCGACCCAGCGCTGTGCGGTCTCGCGCAGCATCAAGGCCTGCGAGTCGAACCAGCGGCCCTGATACAGCAGGCGGCCGAGGCGCATGCCGCTGATGCGGTACTGCTCGATGGTGTCTTCGTTGTGAATGCCGGTGACGAGGCGCTCATAGGCAATGTGCAGCAGCGCCATGCCGGGCGCCTCGTAGATGCCGCGGCTCTTGGCCTCGATGATGCGGTTCTCGATCTGGTCGCTCATGCCGAGGCCGTGGCGGCCACCGATGGCGTTGGCCTCGAGGAACAGCGCGACGGGATCGGTAAAGGTCTGGCCGTTCAGCGCCGTCGGCTGGCCTTCCTCGAAGCGCACCACGACCTTCTCGGCCTTGACGTTGCAGTCGTCGCGCCAGAACGGCACGCCCATAATCGGGTTGACGATCTTGATGCCGCTGTCGAGGCTTTCGAGGTCCTTGGCCTCGTGGGTGGCACCGAGCAGGTTGCTGTCCGTCGAGTACGCCTTCTCGGCGCTCATCTTGTAGGCAAAGCCCTGGGCAGTCATGAACGCCGACATTTCAGCGCGGCCGCCGAGCTCGTCGATGAACTGCTGATCGAGCCAGGGCTTGTAGATGCGCAGGCCCGGATTGGTCAAAAGGCCGTAGCGGTAGAAGCGCTCGATGTCGTTGCCCTTGAATGTCGAGCCGTCGCCCCAGATGTTGACGCCGTCCTCCTTCATGGCCGCAACCAGCATCGTGCCGGTGACGGCGCGCCCCAATGGCGTGGTGTTGAAATAGGTGATGCCGCCGGTCGAGATGTGGAAGGCGCCGGACTGGATCGCCGCGATACCTTCATGGACCAGTTGCGTGCGGCAATCGACGAGCACCGCTTTCTCCGCGCCAAACTCCATCGCCTTGCGCGGGATCTCGTTGTAGTCGGCTTCGTCCGGCTGGCCGAGATTGGCGGTATAGGCGTAGCAACGCGCGCCCTTCTGCTTCATCCAGAGCAGCGCCGCGCTGGTGTCGAGGCCGCCGGAAAAAGCGATGCCGACTTTCTCACCCTTGGGCAGGCTTTTCAGGATCGTGGTCATGGGGCTTCCAATCGGGTCTCAAGGGGCGGATGGCGGGTGTGGTTTGACCGCGCGAATATCAAATTTTGAGAGCCGGGGCACGCGTTTAATGGCGCCCCGGCAGACTCACACGGATGGCGCGGCGCCTGTTTTGCCACCGAACAGGCGCTGGCGGAGCCGGTAAGCGGGCCAGTTCAGCCGGGTCAGGGCGGCATCGACCGCCTCGTCCGAGAAGCGGGTCCGCGGCCAGCGGTAAATCAGCGCGTAGGCAAACCAGATCACGATGAAGGTGACGAGGCCGGCGATCGAGACATCGGTGAAGAAGTGTCCGCCAAAGGCCATGCGGAGCCCGCTGGTCACCAGACCAAAGACAACCGCGCCGGCATAGGCGAGCGGCCGCCATGCCGGCGGGGCCAGCGCGGCCGGCGCCAGCGTCCAGAACGCGGTCGCGCCCTCGCCGGAGAAGAACGAGCAGTTGCGCGCGCAATCGCCGCGCGGATCCCACCACGGCACGAATTGCTGATCACCGGCGAACTCTGTCACCACCACCGGCCGTGGTCGGCCCCAATAGGTCTTGAAGGTGAGATTGGTGAGAATGCCGGCCGACATGATGATCGTGACAAGCAGGAACACGATCGCGCGCCCCGACACCATCAGCGGCCGGTCGGGCCGGATCATCTTGACCACGAGCGCGATCAGCGGAGGCAGCACGAATGCCCAGGCAACCCACATTGCCGCGTCACGCGCAACACCGGCCCAGCCGATCAACTTGAGCGGAAACGTCTTCGTATCGGGGTCGAAGAACAGCGCGGCAAGTTTTAGATCGAGCTCGGGATAGAGGCCGAAGACGACGCCGATCACGAGCCACAGCGCCAGGGCGATGAAGAGTCCAGTACGGTTCATGGCGCGCGGTTTAGCGGAGTGGGGAGGGGATGAAAACCCCGGAATCGGTCGCGGCTGGCGCGGCAAGCCATAACGAAATTGTCAAAGCACGATGCCTCCACAACGTCGTCCCGGCGAAGGCCGGGACCCATAGCCACAGGGAGACGTTTGGCGAAGACTCGTCGTCCGGTACCGCTATCGAGCCTCTATGGATAGACCTCTCGGTATGGGTCCCGGCCTTCGCCGGGACGACACTGAGTATGTGGTCTTTGCTCCAGAGCAGCCGCGTACCGTCACGGTGCATCGGGCCGCGACTGCAGCGGCAGCGGCGGGGGTGGATTGCGCGGGGGCGGCGGATTGCGCCAGGCGCCGGCGTTGCGGCCGGCGATCAGCCAGTAGACCACGCCGGCGACGATGCCCGCACCGGTCATGATCTCGAGGTGACGCCGCACGATGCCTTCGAATTGCAGCGTATCGGAGTGAAAGGGAACGAGGCCGAGATAGCAGGCCAGCCCGACCAAGCCGCCGGCGACGGCATAAGCCAGCGCGCTGCGGATGTAGAGCGCTTCAGTGATCGCGACGATCACCGCCGCCGGCACCAGCGCAAAGCCCGAGACGAAGATGAAGCCGAAGCCAAGCAGGATATCGATCGTGCCCTGATCGACGGGGCCGGCGCCGAGATCGGAGAATTCCGGAAACAGCAGCGCGCCGACCACGATGATGCCGCCGACGAAGCAGGCGGCGAGGAAGCCGATGAAGATGACGACGAGGCGGCCGATCAGGGACATGACGGGAAAGCCAGCTTCGCCGTCATTGCGAACGCAGCGAAGCAATCCTGACTGTCTCTTCGCTTCGCTCGCAATGACGAGGATGCGACAGCGCGGGCACGCATCGTTAATCCGTCATCGCCATGGCGCGTAGCGCCTGGCGTTCGCGGACGGACAGTTTTTCAGTCTCCGACTTGAGCTGGCCGCAGGCGGCGAGGATGTCGCGGCCACGCGGGGTGCGCACCGGCGAGGAATAACCGGCGTTGAAGATGTATTCGGAGAATTTTTCGATCTGGTCCCAGTCCGAACATTCATAGGCCGTGCCGGGCCAGGGATTGAACGGGATCAGGTTGATTTTGGCGTGGATGCCCTTGAGCATCTTCACCAGGAGCTTGGCATCATCGAGCGAATCGTTGACGCCCTTGAGCATCACATATTCGAAGGTGATGCGGCGGGCGTTCGACGCGCCGGGGTAATCGCGGCAAGCCTGCAACAATTCAGCAATCGGATATTTGCGGTTGAGCGGCACCAGCTCGTTGCGCAATTCGTCGCGCACCGCATGCAGCGAGATCGCGAGCATCACGCCGATCTCGTCGCCGGCGCGCACGATGTTCGGCACCACGCCGGAGGTCGACAGTGTGATGCGGCGGCGGGAGATGCCGATGCCTTCATTGTCGCCGACGATCAAAAGCGCGTCGCGCACCGCGTCGAAATTGTACAGCGGCTCGCCCATGCCCATCATCACGATATTGGTGACGCGACGCGTGCCGTCCTCGCGATCGGCCCAATCATTCAGGCGATCGCGCGCCACCATCACCTGACCGACGATCTCGCCGGCAGTGAGATTGCGTACCAGACGCTGGGTGCCGGTGTGACAGAACGAGCAGTTCAGCGTGCAGCCGACCTGGGAAGAAACACACAGCGTGCCGCGATCATTCTCGGGAATGTAGACGCATTCGACTTCGTGCGCCCTCTCGACATTGTCGCCGCTCGGCAGCCGCAGCAGCCATTTGCGGGTGCCGTCGTTTGAGATCTGCTCGGCGACGACCTCGGGCCGGTCGACGGTGAAATGCTGGGCGAGATCGCCGCGAATGCCCTTGGAGACCGAGGTCATCTCGTCGAAATTCTGGGCGCCGCGGAAATACATCCAGTGCCACAGCTGCTGCACCCGCATCTTGCGCTGCGCAGGAGCGACGCCGATCTCGCCGAGACGATCGGCAAGCTCGTTGCGCGACAAGCCGATCAGCGACGGCTTTGCCGGCGGCACATAGACTTCGAGTGGGGTCTTCTCCACCAATGTTGCGTTGTGCGGCTCGGTCGTCGGTTGCATTGAATGGCCTAGTGTCACCGGTGTCTAAATTCGTCATGCCCAGCATGACCGTTCGAAGGACGGCGTCGCCGTGACGACAGAAAATCTGGAACCGCCCCTATATAGCAACCGGAACACCCGATTGCGACCGTGGCTGTTGCCTAGCCTTAAAGGCTTAAGCCTACGCCCTTAACGCCGGCAATCCTGCGAAATCCGGTCCAGCGCCTGGGCGAGGCCCTTCAGCGAGAAGGTGTCGGTCGTCTCCGTCCCCTTGGCCGAGACGCCCTTGACCACGAGATCGGCGGATTTGCGCATGGCTTCGACCATCCGCTCCTCCTCGGCCGCGTTCTTGATCCAGAGGCCGTCACCCTGGGTGTACATCGCGAAGGCGGCGCCGCCGACCTCGACCGACGATTCCGAGCCCGGCTTCAGCGCATAGCCGATCATCACCGAGACTTCGTTGTTCACCTTTTCCGCCGGCCGGGTCGAGACGAAGGCATAGGCGGGGTCACGCGGCCGATTCGGCGGATTGGTCTTGGACGACGAGGGCTTTGCCAGCGCGAAGCAGACTTTCTTACCATTGGGGGTCGCCGAATAGGCGCCCCAGGTGCCGAACTGGCCGATCAGGGTCGGGTCCGCACCGCCCGCAACCGCAGCGGGAACCGCCGCCGGCTTGCTCTCGGGTTTGGCGGCCGTCTTGGCAGCCGGAGCGGCCGGTTTTGCCGCGGCCTTCGGCGCCGGTTGCGGCGTCTGCGCTCGCGCGGAATCACTGATTCCACACGCCGTCACACCAATCATCAAAGCCAAAAATAGCGCCCGCCACATGCTGGAGTGGTTCCCTCAATATTGTGACTGGAAGATGGCCCGGCCGCGTTTTGTCCCCGAGCAGGGATAGCCGGGAAAGCCCAATTTGGGAAGGCAGTTAGCGGGACGACGCGGCTGGCGCTCGACTAGCTTTTGGCGCGCGCGGCACGCTGCTCGGCCCATTGCGCGTCGGTCCAGCGCAACAGATCCTCGGCGCCGGAACTGCGCAAATGCGCGCCGCCGTCGATCACCACCATCTCGCCATTGATGTAGCCGGCGCGATCCGAGACCAGGAAACTGGCGAGATCGGCAAGCTCGCTGTGCTCGCCGGTGCGGCCGAGCGGGTTGCGCGCGGTCCAGCCTTCGTCGCGGCCCTCGGGACGGAGCTGCCCGGATGCGCCGGCGGTCGGGAACGGGCCCGGCGCGATCGCGACGGTGCGGATGCCCTTCGGCCCCCATTCCACCGCGAGGCTCTTGGTCATCGCCAGCACCGCCGACTTCGCCATCGCGGACGGAACGGTGAAGGCGCGGCCGGTGATGGTCGACGTCGAGAGGATCGAGAGCACGACGCCCTTATGGCCGCCCTCGATCCAGCGCTGGCCGGCGGCGAGCGTGCAATACATCGCGCCATGCAGCGTCGGCGCCAAGATCGCATCCGCGGCACGGAACGACAGATGCTCGCTCTGTGCGATGAAGGTCGCGGCAGCATTGTTGACGAGAATGTCGAGCGGCCCTTCGCGCCAGATCGCGTCCATCATGCCGTCGACGGCGGCACCGTCGCGGATATCGCAGGCGATCGCGGTGACCTTGCCGCCGGTCTCTCCGCGCATCTCGGCTGCCGCGGTCTCCAACCGATCGAGCTTGCGGCCGCAGATGACGAGCTCCGCGCCAAGCGAAAGGAAGCGCCGCCCCATCGCGGCGCCGAGGCCCGAGCCGCCGCCGGTGACGAGGATGCGCTTGTCCTTGAGCAAACCTGTTTCAAACATCGTTTGAATCCTCCCTTTTCTTCTTACTTCGTCATTGTGAGCCAACGGGTCCGCGCGACGCGCGGCCCGATGACAGGCTCCGCGAAGCAATCCAGAGTCCGTCCTGCGGAAATAGCCTGGATTGCTTCGCTGCACTCGCAATAACGCGAGGATAGGCTTGCGCATCGCTTTGGGCAAAGAAACCGGATTGTCGCCCGTGCTTAAATCCGGCAGAAACAGCCAACTATAATTCTGCCTCGAAACGCCAAGTGCTCTCAAGAAGGTGTCGCCATGAAAGCCATCCTCTGCTCGCAATATTGCCAGCCCGACGATCTCGTGCTCGCGGACATACCGGATCCGGTAGCGGGTCCCGGCGAAGCCGTGATCACGATCAAGGCCGCGGCGCTGAACTTCTTCGACATCCTGATGATTCAGGGCAAGTACCAGATCAAGCCGCCGTTCCCGTTCTCGCCGGCCGCCGAAGTTGCCGGCGTGATCGAGAGCATCGGCCCCGGCGTGACTGAGGTGAAGGTCGGCGATCGCGTCGTCGCGTCCTGCGGCCACAACGGTGCGCGCGAAAAGATCGCGTTGCCCGCAGCCTCGATCGTGAAAATCCCCGACAATCTCGATTATGACCGCGCGGCCGGCATCATCATCATCTACGGCACGGCGCTGCATGCGCTGGAAGATCGCGCGAGCCCTAAGCCGGGCGAGACGCTCGCCGTGCTCGGTGCTGCCGGCGGCACGGGCCTGGCTGCCTGCGAGCTCGGCAAGCTGATGGGCCTGAAGGTGATCGCCTGCGCCTCGTCGGACGAGAAGCTTGAGTTTGCGAAGGCGCATGGCGCCGAGCTGACGCTGAACTACGGCAAGGAAGATTTGAAAGAGGGCCTGCGCAAGCTCACCGGCGGCAAGGGCGTCGACATCATCTTCGATCCGGTTGGTGGTACGTATGCCGAGCAGGCGTTGCGCTCGATCGCCTGGGAAGGCCGCTTCCTGGTGATCGGCTTTGCCGCCGGCGACATTCCGAAGATGCCGCTGAACCTCGCGCTGCTGAAGGGCTGCGACATCCGCGGCGTGTTCTGGGGCGCCTGGACAAGGCTCAACCCGGCAAAGAACCGCGCCAATCTCGAGAAGCTCGTGCAGTGGACGGCCGAAGGAAGAATCTCCTCGCATGTCGACCGCACCTTCCCGTTGGCGCAGACGGCGGATGCATTGAAGGTGCTCGCAGGACGTCAGGCCATGGGCAAAGTGATTTTGCATCCGTAATCGCGGTGCTGCTTCTACACACTCAACTGTCATCGCCCGCGAAAGCGGGCGATCCAGTATTCCAGAGACAGTGCGAGGATACGGAGAAGCCGCGGCGTACTGGATTCCCCGCCTTCGCGGGGAATGACAGCGAGCGCGGGACACGCGGTGTGTCCACCACCGCACGGTAAAAACGCCGTCAACCATGGCCGCCAAAATTGCGGTGCATTCCGCGGGCTCGCCCCAATCAAACCCAAATATCTCCCGATTCGCGCCAACCGCCGTCGTTTTTTGGGCTGATTCAAATTGCGATTTACCGGTTCCATTTTGCGGGGCGCTCCTGGACAACAACAACAAGACTGAAGCCTGGAAGGCCCTCGCGTTGCGTCAGTAATGGGGAGCATCACCATGGAGACGACGGCGTACCGTCCGTCCAGGGAGTCGAGGGCGTTCGACTCCGATCGATCTGCATCACATCCGTCCACCGCGTCTTACATCCGTGCGCACGCCGAGCGTGCCGGTCTTTCGCACGACGATCCAGTTCCACTCTTCCTGTCCGATCCGCTCGGCGCGCCCGACCCGCGGGAATATGCGCCGCGGGAGTTGCGCCTGGGGTCCCGACTGGTCCCACGCATTCTCGCCGGCGTTCTGGCGATATCCACCATGGCAATCCTGGTCGGGCTATTTCAGCCCGATCTTCGCAGCCTCGTCACCGCCAATGCCGGTGGCGCGACGAGCACAGCTGCTGATCAGCCTGTGGCTCCGCCGAGCGCACCAATTGCACGGCAGGCTCCGATCAAGGACCCGGCCCGCGTGACCAACACGAGGCTGGCGAGCGCCGACGCGCAGGACCTTCCAGCACCGTCGACGCCAAGCCGCGAAGCGATCGCGACCGCCTACCAGATTGCGCTGCAAGCCCAGGCGCCTGTGACCGCGCCCGTGCCCGTCGCCGTGCAGCCTGCGCCGCCTCAACCTGCACCGCCTCAGCCTGCGAGAGCGCTAGACGCCGACACGCTGGCAGGACTGATGACGCGCGCGAAGAGCCTGATCGGCGTTGGCGATATCGCCGCCGCGCGCCTGCTGCTCGAACGCGCGGCCAATGCGCAAGATGCAACGGCAACACTTTTGCTGGCCCAGACCTATGATCCGGCAGTGCTCCGCACCAGGGATTCGCGAAGCGTCAACGCCGACGCGACCGCGGCACGCGACTGGTACCAGAGAGCCGCAGCCCTCGGATCCGCAGACGCGCAGCAGCGCCTCGCTCAGCTCTCGAACTAGAACTTATCAGGGGACATCATGCGTAACGCTTTGAGAATGGCGCTTGCCGCCATCATGACCATCTGTGCCTTCGCGGCACGCGCCGAGCAGACCGAATATGATCCGGCCAAGGTCTCGGACAGCCTGAAGGCCATCTTCCAATTCGGCTCGACCTCGACCAAGCAGGCGCTGAACGCCAACACCGTCACGCTGATGACCGGCACGATCGGCGGCACCTATGTGCAATTCGGCGCCGACCTCGCTTCCGTGCTCGACGACGGCAACAAGATCCGCGTGCTGCCGATCGTCGGCCGCGGCTCGGTGCAGAGCGTTGCCGACATCCTGTTTTTGCAAGGCGTCGATCTCGGAATCGTGCGGGCCGACACGCTCGACTATCTCGAACGAAAAGGCTTCGCCAACGACATCAAGCGGCAATTCACCTACGTGACCAAGCTCTACAACGAAGAGATGCAGGTGATCGCACCGAAATCGGTCGCGACGCTGAAAGACCTCGAAGGCAAGACGGTGAGCGTCGACCTGCCCAACGGCGGCACCTTCGTCACCGCGCTCACCGTGTTCGAACGGCTCGGGATCAAGGCGAAATTCGTCTATGTCGAGCAGCGCATCGCAATGGAGAAGCTGAAGGCCGGCGAGATCGACGCCGTGATCGTGGTCGGCGGCAAACCTTACAAATCGGTCTCGACCTTCGGCAATGACGGCCGCTTCCACCTCGCCCGCGTGGATTATGCAAAGCCGCTCCAGAGCGACTATCTGCCGGCGACGCTGACCGCCAAGGACTATCCGAACCTGATCAAGGACGGCGAGAGCGTGGACACCATCGCGGTGCCGGCGGTGCTCGCGGCGTATAATTGGGCGCCCAACACCGAGCGCTACCGCAAGCTTGCGCTGTTCGTGGACGCGTTCTTCACCAAATTCCCGGCACTTCAGAACCCGCCCTTCCATCCGAAATGGAAGGAGGTTTCGCTGGCGGCACCTCTGGCGGGCTGGAGCAGATTGCCGGTGGCGCAGCAATGGCTCGACCGGCACGGCGTCGAGCCGGTGACGCAGCAACGCTTCGAGGCGTTCCTGAAGCAGAGTCCCACGGCCGGAAAAGTTTCCGACGCCGACAGGGAGACGCTGTTCAGGCAATTCCAGGCGTGGGATGCGGACAAGGCACGGGCGGAGAAGAAGTAGCGGGCGACCACACGCTCGCTGTCGTCGCCCGGCTTGACCGGGCGATCCAGTACTCCGTGACGCCCGTTATTGAATCGAGAAGCCGCGGCGTACTGGATTCCCCGCCGGAGCCTGTCATCGGGCTCGCCGAAGGCGAGACCCGGTGGCGGGGAATGACAGCGGAATATGAGGCCCCGCTATTGCTCCGCCCCATCCACCCCGCGCTTCAGCACGGTGCGGGCGGCTTCGCGATGCTCTGTCGTGATGTGGCTGGCGACCATGCGAAGGGCGGTGGCGAGCACGGCGGCGTCATCGGTGAAGCCGAGGATCGGCATCATGTCGGGGATGAAGTCGAACGGCAGGATGAAATAGGCGATGGCGCCGAGCAGCGACGCCTGGACATGGCGCGGCGTCTGCCGGTCGAACGCACAGTAATAGGCGGCGAGCAGATCTTCCGCGAACGGCAGATGCGCGGCGACGCGCTTCAGCTTGCGCCAGAAGCGGCGGCGCACGCTTTCACGATCTTCCGCGAGCCGATCGGCCGGCTCGAAGCCGACGCTGTGTTCGGCAGCCATATTCGAAAACTCCCGTTCCGCCCGGCGCGGCCGATCGCCGCATCCGATGACGATCACAAGATGGGGATGCTGGTGGTCCCTGCAAGACGTCAGCCCTGCGTCAGCTTGGCAATGGCGTTCATCGTCCTGGCGAGTTCGATATCGAGCCCCGTGACTCCACCGGCGTCATGGGTTGCCAGCACCACCTCCACCGTCTTGTAGACGTTGCGCCATTCGGGGTGGTGATCCATCTTTTCGGCGACCAGCGCCGCGCGGGTCATGAAGCCGAAAGCCTCGTTGAAATCCTTGAAGACGAAGGTCTTCCCGATGGCCTCCCTGCCCGGCACCTCGGTCCAGCCCAGGATACCGCCCAGCGCCTGCTTGCGCGCGTCCGCCGATAACCGCTCTGCCATGATCGTCTCCGTCCTTCAGGGGAACTTTACCCTAACACCGTGCTGACGCCCGGGTTCATACGGGATTTCGTCGATCCGCTAACCATGACGGAGATGTAACCCCGCGCGACAAGAAATTTGCTACACTTGCGGGCGTAAATCGCCGGCCAAGATGAAACTGAGCCTGAAGCGCCTGTTTGGGAGATCGATGACCGGGGGATTGGACCTGGCCGAAACGCCCTCTCCGCCTTCGCCGCGATCCGCGGCGCGGAAGACCGCGCTCGTGTCTCTGGCGCTCGTCCTTGCAATCATCGGTGCGCTTGTCGGCGGCTATTATTTCGCAATGCGACCGGTGACACTGAAGGTCGCGGTCGGTCCGGCCAACAGCGATGACATCAAAGTGGTGCAGGCGCTGACGCAAGCCTTTGCGCAGAGCAAAGGCTATGTGCGGCTGCGTCCGATCCAGACCGACGGCGCCACCGCCAGCGCCGATCTGCTCGCCGAGGGCAAGGCCGATCTCGCCATCGTGCGCGGCGACCTCGACGTGCCCAAGAACGCGCAAGCGGTTGCGACGCTGCGCAAGAACGTCGTGGTGCTGTGGAGCGTGCCCGGCAAGGGCAAGAAGAAGGGCGCCAAGATCACCAAGATCGCGCAGCTCGCCGGCCATCGCGTCGGCGTGGTCGGCCGCACGCCGGCCAACGTCAATTTGCTCAAGGTGATCCTCCAGCAATACGGCGTCGATCCCGCGAAGGTCGAGATCGTGCAATTCCCGGCAAGCGAGGTGGCCGAGGCGATCCGCACCCAGAAGGTCGACGCCTATCTCGCGGCAGGCCCCGTCAACAGCAAGATCACTTCGGATGCGATCGCCGCCTCCGCCAAGGACGGCGGCACGCCGTCCTTCCTCGCCATCGATTCCGCGGATGCGATCGCACAGAACCATCCGGTCTATGAAGCGTCCGAGATTCCCGCGGGCACCTACGGCGGCTCGCCCGATCGTCCCGAGGACGAGGTCAAGACGATCAGCTTCTCGCACCACATCGTGGCCCGCAAAGGCCTGTCGGATACCACCGTCGCGGCGTTCACGCGGCAGCTCTTCGCCGTACGCCAGCAATTGGTGGCGGAATTCCCGATGGCCGCGAAGATCGAAACGCCCGACACCGACAAGGATGCCGTGATCCCCGTGCATCCCGGTGCCGCCGCCTTCGTCGACGGCGAGGAAAAGACCTTCCTCGACAAATACAGCGATTACATCTGGTGGACCCTGATGGCGCTCTCGGCCACGGGCTCGATCGGCGCGTGGTTTGCGGGCTATCTCAAGAAGGACGAGCGCGACAACAACAGCCATCTGCGCGAACGCCTGCTCGACATGATCGCGACGGCACGCAAGAGCGAGACGACCGAGGAGCTCGACCAGATGCAGGCCGAGGCCGACGAGATCCTGCGCGACACGCTGCGCTGCTATGATCACGGTGCCATCGAGGAAGGCGCGCTGACCGCCTTCAACATCGTGCTCGACCAGTTCCATACTGCGGTTGCCGATCGCAAGGCCGTGCTGTTCAGCATGCCGCAGAATTTGCAACGCGCCGGCGCGCAATTCCGGGCCGCCAGCAACGCGTAAACGCTTGCGCGCGTTATCGCTGCGTCACATTGTCTCAATATAGCTTCGGACTCCATCGTGGCGGCCTCCCGGGCGGGCCGTTTCACGCGAGATCGAGGCTGTCTCCATGAAGATCAAATTCTCCCGCCGCCGTTTTCTCACCACCAGCGCCGGCGCGCTGGGCGCGATCGCGATGCCTCATCTGTCGCGCGCGGCCGACCGGCCGGCGGTGACCCATGGCGTACAGTCCGGCGACGTCACCGTCGATGGCGGCGTGGTCTGGGCGCGTGCGGATCGGCCCGCGCAGATGCTGGTCGAGGTGGCGACGACGGAATCCTTCAAGGACGCCCGCGCGCTGCCGCCGATCGCAGCGCTCCCCGAGAGCGACTTCACCGCGAAGATGCTGATCGAGAATCTTCCCAGCGGACAGGACATCTTCTACCGCGTCCGCTTCCGCGATCTCTCCCACACTGCGGTCGAAGGCGAGCCGGTGGTCGGCCGCTTCCGCACCGCGCCGGCCGACCGCCGCGACGTCAGCTTCGTCTGGGGCGGCGATGTCGCCGGCCAAGGCTGGGGCATCAATCCCGACGACGGCGGCATGGTCGCCTTCTCGGCGATGCGCAAGCACCGTCCGGATTTCCTGCTGCATTCCGGCGACACCATCTATGCCGACGGCACGATTGCGTCCGAGGTGAAGCTCCCCGACGGCAAGGTCTGGAAGAACGTCACCATTCCCGAGAAGGCCAAGGTCGCCGAGACGCTCGACGAATATCGCGCCGCGCACAAATACAATTTCACCGACGACAATGTCCGCGCCTTCAATGCCGAGGTGCCGATCTTCGTGCAGTGGGACGATCACGAGGTAACCAACAACTGGTCGCTGTCGAAGGACCTGCCGGCGACCTACAAGGTGCGCGACGTCTCGCTGCTCGCGGCCCGCGCGGGCCGGGCCTTCCACGAGATGTATCCGATGCGCGAGAGCATCGTCGAACCGGGCCGGGTCTATCGCCAGATCTCCTACGGCCCGCATCTCGACGTATTCGTGCTCGACGAGCGCAGCTATCGCGGCCCGAACGGCGCCAATCTCGAGACGGAATACGGCCCGGCCAGCTACTTCCTCGGGCCGGATCAAATGGCGTGGCTCAAGCGTGGCCTGCTCAACTCGCGCGCGACCTGGAAGGTGATCGCCTCCGACATGCCGCTCAGCCTCGTTGTGCCGGATACGCCGCAGGGCGGCTCAGAGGCTTTCGCACAAGGAGACGGGCCGGTGCGCGGCCGCGAATTCGAGATCGCCGACATCCTGCGCTTCATCAAGATGGCGCCGATCCGCAACACGGTGTGGCTGACGGCTGACGTGCACTACACCGCCGCGCATTATTACGATCCGAACAAGGCGCAGTTCCAGGATTTTGATCCGTTCTGGGAGTTCGTCTCAGGCCCGCTGCACGCCGGCACGTTCGGTCCGAACGATCTCGACAACACTTTTGGGCCGGACGTGCGCTTCATCAAGGCGCCGGGCAAAGACAACCAGAACCTGCCGCCATCGGCCGGCATGCAATTCTTCGGTCACGTCAAGATCGACGGAGCCTCCGGCCAGATGATTGTGACGCTACGCGACCGCGCCGATGTTGCGCTGTGGTCGACCACGCTCGATCCGAAATTCGCCTGAGGACGACGGCGACGGCGCGCCGTCAGCTGCCGCGCGCCCGCAACGCCGCCTCCAGCGCATCGCTGGAGCAAGGCTTTTGCAGGCGCGGTCGCGCTGCGAATTGCGGCGGAATGCTCGTCTCCGCGCCGTAACCGGTCACGAACACAAACGGAATCTTCAGAACGACGAGACGGTCGGCGATCGCAAAGCTCTTCTCGCGGATCAGCTCGACGTCGAGCAGCGCGAAATCGGGCGCACGCTTCGTGATCGCCTCCAGCGCCTGCGCGACCGACCCCACGGTGCGCACACTCGTCACGCCAAACCCGAGCAGGCGGTCCTCGAAATCGATCGCGATGATCGGATCGTCCTCGACGATCAGGACATCGGCAGGACAGTCTGAGCCGTCGGAAAGAGCGGGTGCCATCATCGCATCTTGGAACATGAGGTTTCTCGGATCAGGACTGCCGCGACACGATGCCTGTGCCCAGCGCATCGGAGGGTTCCCGGAACGAAACCCACCACATCGCCGTTCTCTGGTCTGTCCACTTGTGCACACAGGGATCGGACGGAACTCGCTAATGTGAGAGGAGGATGGGAGCTCACCATGGACGCGCGCACCGCCAAGGCAACCGAGGTCAACACCCGGCCGACGAACAACCTGCTGCGGCGCCTGAACCAGGCGGACTACGCGCTGCTCGCGCCGCACATCACCGTCGATGACGCTGACGCGAACGAGCTGCTTTATAATCCCGGAGACGATGTCCAGGTCGTCCACTTCCCCTGTGGACCGGCGCTTGCGACGTTTCTCGTTCCCAACGAGGACGGACGCGACGTCGAGACCATCCTGGTCGGTCGCGAAGGTGCCGTGGGCGGCATCGTCAGCGAAGGATACTTGCCGGCCTACACCCGCATCGTCGTCAAATTCGGCGGCCCATTTGCGCGCATCCACGTCGGCAAGCTGGAAGCCGCCAAGCTGCGCTCGACGTCGTTGCGCCATGTCTTCGCCCGCTACGCGGACTGTATGCTGGCGCAAATCTTCCAATCGACCGCCTGCAACGCCATCCACTCGATCGAGCAGCGCACGGCCAAATGGATCTTGGCGGCGATGGAGCGGACGGGCGACGAGAACAGCGTGCCGCTGACGCATGAGCAGCTTGCGACATTGCTCGGCGTCGGCCGCAGCTATGCGAGCCGCGTGCTCCAGTCGTTCAAGGCGGAAGGCGTGCTCGACACGCGACGAGGGTCGATCCTGGTCCGCAACCGCGACGGCCTGCGCCTGCGCGCCTGCCTCTGCAACGACGCCGTGAAGATGCATTTCGAGGAGGTGCTGCGCGGGGTCTACCCGACCGAGGAGGCGGGTCGCAGCTCGGCCCAGGGCTGACCGGCGGGCTGATTGGGCGGCCATTTGTGGGCCATGGGCCAGAAAAGGCCCGGGACCCTCCGTAAGCCCCGGGGATTCCCGGACAAAATTCAGTCAACCAATCCCGAAAGAACGCATTGTTTTTTGGCGTTTTTTGCCTATATTGCGCTGCAAACGCGCAGGATGCCCGGTCGAGCTGGCCGGGCTTCCTTTTTGGGCGTAATAGGCCCCCGTTTTCCACGTTTCCAGCGTTGTCCGAGAAGAGGTCCCGGCTTGACCGGCGAGATCGCGCTTAACCCATTGTCTGACCGCAAAGAAGCTCACTCATGAACCTTCGCAACATCGCCATCATCGCCCACGTCGACCACGGCAAGACCACGCTCGTCGACCGCCTCCTCCAGCAATCCGGCACCTATCGCGAGAACCAGAAGGTGACCGAGCGCGCCATGGACTCCAACGATCTGGAGCGCGAGCGCGGCATCACCATCCTGGCCAAGGCGGCCTCGGTGCAGTGGAAGGACACGCGCATCAACATCGTCGACACCCCCGGCCACGCCGATTTCGGCGGTGAGGTCGAGCGCATCCTCAACATGGTGGACGGTGCGCTGGTGCTGGTGGACGCCGCCGAAGGCCCGCTGCCGCAGACCAAATTCGTGGTCTCCAAGGCGCTCAAGGTCGGTCTGAAGCCGATCGTCGTCATCAACAAGGTTGACCGTCCCGACGCGCGAGCGACCGAAGTCATCAACGAGGTGTTCGACCTGTTCGCGGCGCTCGACGCCAGCGAGGAACAGCTCGACTTCCCGATCCTCTACGGGTCGGCCAAGCAAGGCTGGATGGCCGAGAGCCCGGATGGGTCGCACGAAGCTGGCATGCAGCCGCTGTTCGACTTGATCGTGCGCCATGTCGCGCCGCCGACCGTCGAGGAAGGCCCGTTCCGCATGATCGGCACCATTCTCGAAGCCAACCCCTATCTCGGCCGCATCATCACCGGCCGCATCACCTCAGGCTCCATCAAGCCGAACCAGGCCGTGAAGGTCTTGGGCGCCGACGGCAAGATGATCGAGCAGGGCCGCATTACCAAGATCCTCGCCTTCCGCGGTATCGAGCGCACCCCGCTCGAAGAAGCCGACGCAGGCGATATCGTCGCGATCGCGGGCCTGACCAAGGGCACCGTCGCCGACACCTTCTGCGATCCGTCGGTCGAGATCCCGCTCGTGGCGCAGCCGATCGACCCGCCGACCGTGTCGATGTCCTTCATCGTCAACAACTCGCCGCTCGCCGGCACCGAAGGCGACAAGGTGACCAGCCGCATGATCCGCGACCGCCTGCTGCGCGAGTCCGAAGGCAACGTCGCGCTGCGCGTCGTCGAAGCCTCCGACAAGGACGCGATGGAAGTCTCGGGCCGCGGCGAATTGCAGCTCGCGATCCTGATCGAGACCATGCGCCGCGAGGGCTTCGAGCTTTCGGTGTCGCGTCCGCGCGTCGTGCTGCAGAAGGACGAGGCCACCGGCGCCACCCTGGAGCCGATTGAAGAAGTCGTGATCGACGTCGACGAGGAGCATTCCGGCGTCGTCGTGCAGAAGATGAGCGAGCGCAAGTCCGAGCTGGTCGAGATGAAGCCGTCCGGCGGCAACCGCCTGCGCCTGGTGTTCTACGCGCCGACCCGCGGCCTGATCGGCTATCAGGGCGAACTGCTCACCGACACCCGCGGCACCGCGATCATGAACCGTCTGTTCCACGGCTACGCGCCCTACAAGGGCGAGATCCAGGGCCGCCGCAACGGCGTGCTTATCTCCAATGACCAGGGCGAAGCGGTGGCTTACGCCATGTTCAAGCTGGAAGATCGCGGTCCGATGATGATCGAGCCGGGCTGGAAGGTCTACAAGGGCATGATCGTTGGCGAGCATACCCGCGAGAACGACCTCGAGATCAACATTCTCAAGGGCAAGCAGCTCACCAACATCCGAACCACCTCGAAGGACGAAGCGGTGCGCCTGACGCCGCCGATCCGGATGACCCTGGAAAAGGCGCTGGCCTATATCGAGGACGACGAGTTGGTCGAGATCACGCCGAAGTCGATCCGTCTGCGCAAGCGGCACCTCGACGCCAACGAGCGCAAGCGCGCCGAAAAATCCAAGGAAGCGGTGGCGTAACTCGGTCCACGCCGTAGTGCCGTAGGGTGGGCAAAGCGCAGCGTGCCCACCACTTGAGATCCCGGTCAGCAACGGTGGGCACGGCGCAAGAGCGCCTTTGCCCACCCTACGAAGTCGGATCACCCGCTCCGGTGCGCAGTTGCGCATAAGGCGGGTGATGACGGCTATGCTTGCGGCCGCTTCAGCACGCTCAGCGAACGTGCTAGATCCCGCAGATGAGTTCCCTTCCCTCCTCCGTCGATGTTGCGATCATCGGCGCCGGTGCAGCCGGCCTCGGCGCAGCCCACACGCTGTCCGGCTCCGGCCTCTCCGTGATCGTGCTGGAGGCACGCAATCGCCTCGGCGGCCGCGCCTGGACCGTGCAGGCCTCGCCTGAGGTCACCTTCGACGTCGGCTGCGGCTGGCTGCACTCGGCCGACAAGAACTCCTTCGTCACGATCGCCAGACAGCTCGATTTCGAGGTCAACAAGGATTTGCCGCCCTGGCGCGAGCGCGCCTTCGGCACCGCGTTTCCGCAAAGCGAGCGCGACGATTTCATGCGCGCGATGGACGCGTTCTACGAGCGTCTTTGGGAGGCCGCGCAGAAGGGCAAGGACGAACCCGCGAGCCGCAGCCTCGAGCCCGGCAATCGCTGGAATCCCATGATCGACGCCGTCTCGACCTACATCAACGGCTGCGAACTCAAGGACATGTCGACGCTCGACTGGGACGCTTACGAGGACACCAACGCCAACTGGCGCATCCGCCGCGGCTATGGCGCGCTGGTCGCTGCCTATGGCGAAGACTGTCCAGTGGCCTTGAACTGCAACGTGACGCTGGTCGACCATTCCGGCCAACGCATCCGTCTCGAGACATCGCAGGGCACGCTGACCGCCGACAAGGTGATCGTCACCGTGCCGACCAATCTGATCGCCGATGAAGCGATCCGCTTCTCACCAGCGTTGCCGGCGAAGGTCGATGCGGCAGCCGGCCTGCCGCTCGGCGTCGACGACAAGGTGACGCTGGCGCTCGACGGTGCCGAAGCCTTCCCGAAGGAAGGCAATCTGCGCGGCGCCACCATGCGCACCGAGATGGGCACCTACCACATCCGCCCGTTCGGCCAGCCCTGCATCGAAGGCTTTTTTGGCGGCACCTTCGCGCGCGAGCTGGAAGACGCGGGCGAGGGCGCGATCGCCGCGCAAAGCATCGACGAAATTGCGGGCTTTCTCGGCAACGACATCAGACGCAAGCTGAAGCCGCTGTGCGAGTCGCGGTGGGGCCACGATCCCTTCGCGAGAGGCTCCTATTCGCACGCGCTGCCGGGACACGCCGGCGACCGCGCGGTGCTGGCCGCGCCGGTGGAGGGGCGGCTGTTCTTTGCGGGTGAAGCAACGTCACCGAATTTCTTCACGACGGCGCACGGAGCGCGGGATAGCGGCGAGCGGGCCGCGCAGGAAGTGCTGGCCACTCTCGGGAAGCCATAGCCGCAACCTCCGTCTTTGCGAGCGCTGCGAAGCAATCCAGACCGTCACCGCGAAAAGATTCTGGATTGCTTCGCTACGCTCGCAATCGAGTTACTCGATCACGCGTGCTCGCAAATCCGCATCCGGCACGAAGCACGCGTCATACTTGCCAAAGATGCGATAACGGTTGTGTGCGATGAGACTGTACACCGCATTCCGCAGCGGCTTCGGCACAGCAAACAGCACGCGTGTCCAACTCCATCCCGGCAGGTTCGACAACACGGTCAGCGCAGCGTCTGACTTCATAAACGCCTCGCCGCCGTGAACCACCGCATTGGTGTCGGGATCATCGGGGTCGATGCCGAACGTTTGCGCGAGCTTCGTTCCATAGTCCGATTGAATCGGCGTGAACCGAAACCGCTTCGCCGTGTCACGCTGCGCGACGAACCGCACCCAGCGCGAGCAGAAGATGCAGACGCCGTCGAACAGGATCACGTCGTCATCGGGCCATTTGGGCATCAGCGATTATCCAGCATCAGAAGCGCGACCAGCATCAGCACGATCGCTGGCCCGGTCTTCACCAGCGCGCCGAGCGGTTCGATCCATAGATCGGGCGTCAGGATCGCCGCACCCGCCATATAGCCGAGCGAGGCAATTATGCCAGCGACGAGCCCGATCGCAGCGGTGCGGCGGAAGGCGATCAGGACGCCGATGCTCATGTCCACCAGGCTGGTGCCGATGGTGATGGGATCGACCAATGCAGCCGGAAAGCCGTGCGCGCTCAAGATGCCGGCGGCGGCGCGGTAGGAGACGAACAGCGCGATGAAGCCGGAGACGACCCAGAACGCGACCAGGCTCGCGAAGATCAGCGCCTTGATCAGGAACAACCGTGCGAACCATTTGTCCTGGATGGTCGCGGGATGACGCCCGATCGTCTCCGCCAGCGTCTTCGGCGCAATGCCGGTGGCGGCGATCCACATCGAGGGATCGCCGGTGACGCCACGGCGCAGCTCGGCGATCGCGGTGGTGCGCATCGGCGGCATCCAGCCGAGATAGTTGGCGAAATCGCCGATTCGCGCGCCGAGATCGAGCATGAAGGTCGGCATCGCGATGCGCGGCCAACCTGCGGTGCCGAACGCGAAGCGAAACTGCTTGATGACACCGGCCATGGTAACCGGCTCGGACTGCATCAAGTCCCAGCTCACGGCTTTCACGGAGCCGTCGTCGGTATCACGCGCAGCGAGCCAGGCGATGGTGGCGGCGATGTCCTCGACCGCGACGGGCTGAAACGGCGTCGCCATTTCCTTGTCCGGCAGGTCGAGCGGAAAAGCAGCAAGCGCGCGCAACATGGCGCTGCCGCCGTAGGCTGAGGGCGCGACCACGAAGCCGGGCCGCAGGATGGCGTGGGGAATGCTGGATGCCGCGATAAGACGCTCGGCCTCGCGCTTGGTCATGGCGAACGCGGTGCGATCGGCCTCAGCGGCCCTGGGGATCGAGATGTGCACCAGCCGGATCGCACGGCCGCTGCCGGCGATGGCCTGAAGCAAGCGGGCGACAAAATCGCGATGAACCGCATTGGTATCGCTGCCGGGGCCGTCCTGGAGCACGCCGAGGCAATTCACGACGACGTCCACCGCATGTTCGCTCAGAAGGCGCGTCATCGCGGCCGCATCGAGGGAGAGGATCGGCAGCTCGATATCGAGCGCGCTCATCCTCTGCGCCGGCGACAATTTTCGCGCGACGCCGACGACACGAAAGCCTCGCGTGCGCAAATCGTCGGTGACGAAGCGGCCGATCAGGCCGGAGGCGCCGAGCACCAAAATGGTTCGCGGGTCCATCGCTTCCCTCACAACGGTTTTGCGATCATCAGCCAGAGGATCAGCATGGTCGCGCCGAAGCCAGGGAAGCCGAACGCGAACCAGCGGCGATACAGCACGAAATAGCGCTCCGGCAGAGCCACGCGCTGCTCGGCGGCCTTGCGCGCGAGATCGCGCATCTCGATCTGCATGAAGACGACAGGGATCCAGAACAGGCCGGCGATGGCGTAGAGCACGAGCGAGGCGAGCAGCCAGCGCTCGGTGATATCAGTGGCCGAAAGCATCATCAGCAGGCCGCCCGTAACCGGTTGGAGGATCACGGCCGAGAGCGTGAAGATCGCATCCGCGATCACCACCACCGAGGCGGTGCGCGCGATGAACGCCGCATCCTGCGTACGATGCGCCATCAGCATGAAGAAGGCGATACCGGTTCCGGTGCCGAGGATGACGATGGCGCCGAGCACATGGAGATACTTGATCAGGAAATACAGCGTCATGGTTTCTTCGCCGTGACCGGCGTCAGCGCGCGATCAAGCTCGTTGCTGGCGGCTCTGACGCCGGCCTCGGTCTCGACCATCCAATGGCCCTCGCTGCCTACGGCCGGCAATGTGCGAAAATCGACCTTTCCACGGCCGCCACGAAACCCATCGGCCAAACTTCGCGAGAACGGCGGCGCAAAATAGCTGTCATTGCTGGCAACAAGCCATGTGACGGGAATGCGCGCCGCCTTGCCGAATTCGGCTGCGGCCGCAGTGAGCGTATGCGGCGCACAGATCCGGTTCGCTTCGTCGTTGGCGTGGCCACCGCGCCCTGGTGCGAGTGCGATGATCGCGGCGATCACCTTCGGATCGGCATTCGCAAGTGCCAGTGCGCCCCAGCCGCCGGCGGAATGGCCGAGCACGATCGCCGCATCCTTGCGAATGAAATCCTGCTTCAGCAAATAGTCGAGCGCGAGCGAAATCTCCTCTGCGGTTGCGCGGCCGGAATGCGCGTAGTCCGCCTCGTCGCAGCCGCCCTGGTCCTCGACATAGCGGCCGCCGGTCGCGCCATGGCCGAGCCGTTCCGGCACCAGCACAGCAAAACCGCGCGCAACGAGAAACGCTGCGAGCGCGCGGTATTCCGGTTGCGGCATTTGCGCACGACGTAAGCCGTTCTGCGTCGAGGCATGTGCGATCACCGCGAGCCGAAACGGACCTGTGCCAACGGGACGAAACAGCAATGCACGCGCGGCAATATCGGTATCCGGTGACGGCACACGCCATTGCTGCCGGCGGAACGGCTCGCCTTCCTCACCCGATGACCCAAACGTGACCTGAGCGCACAGAGGCGGCGCCGTCAGCAGGAACAGCAGAGGCAGGAGGGCGAGGATGTTGAGGAGCCGCATGAATTGCCGGAGGCGAACACGAATAGCGTAGGCCAGACTAGTCGGAACGAATCATCCTGGGCGGACTTTCTGCGCTGTCATCGCCGTTCATTCGTTCCGGCACAGCAGTTTTGCACCGACACACGGCACACCAATGCCGTTCAAGGCGGCGGCTTGTCTTCTTTCGGTACAACATGGTTAAAATACTGATGCAGAAAGTCCACAGGTTAACCGATAATTAACGATAGGTCTTGCCGCCGGCGCGGCGACTTGGTTTGATCGCGTCCATGAGCACAACCCTGATCGAGGTCCGGCCGGCCAAAGCTGCAGACGCAACTGCGGTGGCGTCCACCCATGACGAAGCATGGCGCTCGGCCTATCAGGGCATCATTCCCGGCGCCGAGTTGGAGAAGCTGATCAACCGCCGCGGTCCGCAGTGGTGGGACAGCGCGATCCGCAAGGGCAGCCGCGTCAGCGTGCTGGTGTTCGGCGACAAGATCGCGGGCTATGCGAACTATGGCCGCAACCGTGCCCGCAGCCTGCACTTCGATGGCGAGATCTACGAGCTTTATTTGCGTCCGGAGTTCCAGGGCCTCGGCTTCGGTCGCCGCCTGTTCACCGCCGCCCGCCGCGACCTCATGCAGAGCAATCTGAAGAGCATGGTGGTGTGGGCGCTCTCGGACAACGATCCAGCGACCGAGTTCTACCGGGCGCTCGGTGGCCGCATGGTGGCGCGCTCCTCGGAGCGGTTCGGGCCGAAGTCGCTCGACAAGGTTGCCTTCGCCTGGACCAATTGAGCTGCTGAAACGTTAACGGGCAGCGTTCCCCTTCCGTCGATCCCGTTGCCGTCTGAGCCGGTGATCGCGGGATTCATTATTTCACAAAAACGCGATGGATAGGCGGGCCAAGCCCGCGTATGACAGTGCGAAAATCGCTGCCGGGCGCGATTTAGCCTCGGCAATAACGGAGCCTTTTCAATGCGTATCGATGCGGTCTCGATCGGGAAAAACGTACCCCACGACGTCAACGTCATCATCGAAGTCCCCGTGGGCGGCGAACCGATCAAATACGAGATGGACAAGGAGGCCGGCACCCTGGTGGTCGACCGCTTCCTCTACACGCCGATGCGTTACCCCGGTAACTACGGCTTCATCCCGCACACGCTGTCGGATGACGGCGACCCCTGCGACGTCCTGATCGTCAACACCCGCGCCATCATCCCCGGCGCCGTCATGAGCGTGCGCCCCGTCGGCGTGCTGTTCATGGAAGACGAGGCCGGTGGCGACGAGAAGATTCTGGCAGTGCCGTCGTCCAAGCTGACGCAGCGCTACGACAAGGTGAAGTCGTATTCCGACCTGCCGGACATCACGCTCCAGCAGATCCAGCACTTCTTCGAGCACTACAAGGATCTCGAACCCGGCAAGTGGGTGAAGATCCTGCGCTGGGGCGGCCCGGAAGACGCACAGAAGCTGATCCTCGAAGGCATCGAGCGCGAGAAAAAGAAGAAGGCGTAAGTTCTGCTCCCTCGCCCCGCTTGCGGGGCGAGGTGAAGCAAACTTACACCGCCGGCTTCGGCAGGCCCGCGATCGCGCAGGCGGCGCGCAGTGTATTCACGAGCAGGCAGGCGACCGTCATCTGGCCGACACCGCCCGGCACCGGCGTCACCGCACCGGCAACCGCGAGCGCTTCCTGATAGGCGACATCGCCGACGAGCCGCGTCTTGCCGTCGTCCTTCGGGATACGATTGATGCCGACGTCGATCACAGTCGCGCCAGGCTTCAGCCAATCGCCGCGCACCATCTCCGGCTTGCCGACTGCGGCATAGACGAGGTCGGCCTGCTTCACGAGACCGGGCAAATCGCGCGAGCGCGAATGCGCGATCGTCACCGTGGCGTTCTCGTTCAACAGCAATTGCACCAGCGGGCGCCCGACCAGATTGGAGCGGCCGATGACAATGGCGTTCATGCCTGCGAGCGAGGCATGCACGCTCTTGGTCAAAATGATGCAGCCGAGCGGCGTGCAGGGCGACAGCGCCTCGAATCCGCCGGCGAGCCGGCCGGCATTATTCGGATGCAGGCCGTCGACATCCTTGGCGGGATCGATGGCATTGATCACGGCCTCGGTGTTCAGCCCCTTCGGCAGCGGCAGTTGCACCAGAATGCCGTGCACGGCGGGATCGCGGTTGAGCTTTGCGACGACCGCCAGGAGATCCGCTTGCGAGACATCGGCAGGCAGCTTGTGCTCGAACGAGGCCATGCCGGCAGCCTGGGTCTGGGTATGTTTTGAGCGGACATAGACTTCGCTCGCGGGATCGCTGCCGACCAGAACAACCGCAAGCCCCGGCACCAGATTGTGCTCGCGCTTGACGCGGGCGACCTCATCGCCGACGCGGGCGCGAAGCTCCGCCGCGATGACTTTTCCGTCGATGATCTTGGCCGTCATGTCAGTTCCTTATGCCTATCGATTTGACTGATGCGAGCTGCCGCAACGCTTCGGCGAGGTCTGCCGGATCGCCCTCGACCGCAATCTGCTTCAGCCGCGACGTCGCCCCGGACAGGAGACTGACGCTGGCCTTGGGGACGCCAAGCGATTTCGCCAACAGCACCAGCACCGCGCGATTGGCCTCGCCGCCATCGGCGATGGCACGCACGCGCACCTTCAACACGCTGCGGCCGTCGGAGAGCTGCTCGATCCCGTCTATGTCGTCACGGCCGCCGCGTGGCGTCACCCGCAACGCGATGCTGACGCCCGTGATGGAGGTGCGCCAAGGAACCATGAAGGCTCCAAGGCTTATGGCACGTTCGGATAAACGTACTCGGCGAGATAGAGCTGGATCAACCAGAGCACGAAGAATGCGACGATCGGAGACATATCGAGCCCGCCCATGCTGGGCAGCCTGCGCCGAATAGGACCGAGGACCGGTTCGGTGATCCGATAAAGAAACTCCGCGACCGCTCCGACGAACTGGTTGCGGGTATTCACGACGTTGAAGGCGATCAACCAGGACAGAATTGCCGATGCGATCAGCAGGTAGATGTACAGATTGATGATCTGGATCAGAATGAAGACTATCGGGCGCATCAGCGAAACACTCTCTGAGCCTGTGTCGTGGAATGGTCATGGCTAGATATCGGTTCCCCCCGGCCCAAACAAGGGAAGTCGGTGCCCGGATGGCTAAAACCGGGTTACACCCGTCCTTGACTTGACCTTGGCGGGGACTTAAATGGCGCCCGGTTGTCGGCCGCATTGACCAGAGCGGCGGACTACGGGGCCATAGCTCAGCTGGGAGAGCGCGTCGTTCGCAATGACGAGGTCGGCGGTTCGATCCCGCCTGGCTCCACCAGCCTTCGCTCGCTTCGCGAGCTACGGCTAGGCAAGCCAGCCGGGCTCTTTCCTAGCGAAGGAAGCGACGGCTGTCCCGCCATAGCCCGGAGGGCGACGGCGGACCTCCTCTACAAGCCCTACCTCCCCGTAAACCTCGGTGGCCGCTTCTCCATAAAGCTCGCCACGCCCTCCCGGAAATCGCTGCCGTTGAGCGCGACCAGCATCTCGCGATTGGCCTCGATGGTGGCCTCGCCAAGCGTCTGGAACGGCACCTCGTAGAGCTGCCGCTTGATCACGGCCATCGCACTCGGCGAGACGAAATCGGCGAGGTCGCGCGCATAGGCATAGGTCTCCTCGCGCAATTTTTCGGGCGGGCAGAGCCGGTTCACCAGCCCGATCCGCAACGCCTCCTCGCTTCCGACGCGCCGCGCCGAGAGCAGCAAATCCATCGCGTTGGCATGGCCGACGATGTGCGGCAGCATCCAGCTGATGCCGTGCTCGGCAATCAGGCCGCGCCGCGCGAACGCTGTCGTAAACACCGTGTTGTCGGCGGCAAAGCGCAGGTCGCAATAGAGCGCGTGCACGAGGCCGATGCCGGCGGTCGCACCGTTGAGCATCGCGATGACCGGCTTTCCGATCGACGGATAGAAGCCGTAGCGCGTCTGCCAGTCCGGACGCCTGTTCATGTCGAAGGGCGGCAGGTTCGAGGCGCGCCTGATGTCGTTGGGATCGAGCCCCTTCAGCGCATCCATGTCGGCGCCGGCGCAGAAGGCGCGGCCCGCGCCGGTGAGCACGATGACACGGACATTGTCATCGGCGCTTGACGCTTCCATCGCGTGGCGTACGTCGCGCTCCATAACCGGCGTCCACGCATTCATGCGATCAGGACGATTGAGCGTGATGGTCGCGATCTTGTCGCTCACCTCGTAGAGAATGTGTTCATAGGCCACGGCGCTCTCCCTGTTTTTCGGCACGCCTTCGCGCGTGCGCGTTGAGAGCAAGCCTAGCATATCCAGGGATGAGGCAAGGGCCGGAGCCGCGCGATCACTCCGCGGCTTGCGCCAGCACCGGCCGGCGCGACAGCCAGCCATCGATGAAATGATCGAGCCAGGCGCGCTCCGCAAAATCGTAGACGGCGCGGTCCGCGAAATGATGATGCCGCTCGCGCGCCCCGGGCGCGCCCAGGCCGTCATAGCCGCGCGTGGTCCAGCAATGCATCATCGCGTAGGTCACGTCAGGATGAAACTGCACGCCGAAGGCATTGCCGGTGCGGAACGCCTGGGTCGGAAAATCGTCGCCTTCCGCAAGCAGCTCAGTGCCGACCGGCAACTCAAAACCCTCGCGATGCCAGTGATAGACCTGCGCCGGCCAGTCCGGGCAGAGCGCGTGTCCTGCCGCCGTCGGGCGGATCGGGTAATAGCCGATCTGGGTCAGCGCCGCCGCATGTGGCGCGACGCGGGCGCCAAGCTGCATCGCGAGCATCTGCGCGCCAAGGCAGATGCCGAGGAACGGCCTCTGTTCGCGGAGCGGAATTTCGATCCAGTTGATCTCGCGGCGGATGTAGTCGTCCGGATCGTTGGCGCTCATCGGACCGCCGAAGATCACGGCGCCGGCATGCTGCTCGAGCGTATGGGGCAGGGGATCGCCGAAGCGCGGACGGCGGATGTCGAGGCGATGGCCGAGCGCGCGCAGCGCATTGCCGACGCGGCCGGGCGTCGAGGATTCCTGGTGCAGGATGATGAGGACCGGCAGCCGGGCTTCAGAACGGGCAGCAGATGCGCCAACGGCCCTTCGCTTGGGGAAGGGTACCAATTCTGCGCTACCAAACCTGTCCGTCCGGAACGACATCGCCTTTCCAAGTGCTATCGGTTCAGACCGCCAGCATAACTAAGCGAGGGTTAATTTCGTGTGAGTTCGCACACACCTTCCCGATACAGAAAGCAAGCGCCGGGCCACAACGGGCGCTTCGGGCCTGCTCAGTGCCTCTGCCGCTGAAACCGACTGGTGGCGGACAGGATGAAGCCGCGCGGGAAGAAACGCAGTGCGAATGGCACAATCTTGATGCCCAGGCCGGGCAACACTGCCCGTTTGTTGGCCATCAGGCCACGATAGGCCTGCTGTGCAACATCGGCGGCAGGCACATTGAGAAGAGCCGTATTATGTCCGGAGCCAACGCCAGCGCGCGCCTGGAATTCGGTGGGCACCGGACCCGGGCAAAGTACGGTGACACGAACACCGCGCGGCGCGAGCTCGGCCCGCAGGGCCTCGGTGAGCGAAATCACATAGGCCTTGGACGCGTAGTAGACCGCCATGCCGGGGCCGGGCAGAAAGCCGGCGACCGATCCGACATTGAGAAGACCGCCCTTGTTCTTGATGAGCTGATCGGCAAATCGCAGCGACAGATCTGTCAGCGCCCGGACGTTGACATCGACGATGCCGAGCTGCGCGACACGATCGCACTCGATTGCGTCGCCAAACGCGCCAAAGCCGGCATTGTTGACGAGATGGTCGAGCTCAACGCCTTCGGCAGCGAGCGCCGCCGCGATCTTCTCGCCAGCGTCGGCTTCTTGCAGATCGCAGGCGATCACGATCGGCTTCTTGCCGCCCTTGGCCGAGAGCTCGCAGGCGAGCGCCTCGAGACGATCTGCGCGGCGCGCCGTCAGAGCCAAGCGATGCCCGTTCGCGGCGAATACGCGCGCCAGCTCCGTGCCTATGCCCGCCGAGGCACCGGTTATCAGCGTCACCCGCTCAGTCACGATGGAAGTCTCTTAATTTAAGTTTTTTTGGCCCACAACGACGGGACGAGAGCATAAGCCGTGCGCGACACGCAAGCTGGCTAGCCGCATGGCACCGTGAGCGAACGACAGGGAGTGCAGGGAAAACCCACGATTTGCAGGGCTTTTCGGCACCGGCGCGGCCGGGCCGCAATATTAAAGTTTCGTCATGTGCCCACACGGCCCGCAATTCGCCGTGCTGAGGCGGATCAGCCGTTGACGGCGCCGTCCTTGACCTGACCGCCGGCACGATCCGCAACCGCATGCTTGAGATCGATCCGGTCGCGCTGGGCGATCCCGAGCAGGTCGGACGCGCGCCACACGACATTGTCCTCGAACTCGGTCACCTGGCCGTCGGCATAGACCAGTTCCCACATCATTTGCACGATGCGCTTGCGGCCCTCTTCGTCGAGCGAGCGCATGATGACGCTGGTAAAGTGATAGAGGTCGACCGCCTCACCCTCGACCTGGGTCGCATCCGCAATCAGCCGGTCCGCGGTGCCGCGATCGAGCCCGAAATGGCTCTCGATCAGGCTGTGCAGCTTGCGTTGCTCGGCCGCCGTCGGCTGGCCGTCCAGCGAGACCACATGGACCAGCAGTGCGGTTGCCGCCAGTCGATAATCGCTGTCGCCGAAGGCGCGATCCCCGGCATGAGGGGCAACAATCTCAGCGATGAATTGGCGCAGACCGTCGAGCATGGAGTCCTACCGATATCGATGAAGCCGCTTGGAGCGCGGCCGCTACAAACCATTATATGAGTGGGAAACTCAACCAGCGCAACGTGCGTCAGTTCCGCGCGCTGATTACGTTTCGGCAATCTGGATAGCGTTAACGCGCTCGGCGCCCGCCTCATTCCCGGATGTCGTCCCGGCGAAGGCCGGATAGATTCCGCGGTATGGGTCCCGGCCTTCGCCGGGACGACAGCGATGGACTTTACGGTATCTCGTACACCACCATCTTGTCGGCGATGCCGCGCAGCGCGGCCTGCTTCTGGATCGGCCTGATCTCGCGCTGCTTGAGGACTTCTGCAACCGCCGGCGCGTCCAGCACCGGCCCGGTGATGTGGATTTCCTGCGCCGTCGACAGGCTCTGCACACGCGCGGCGATGTTGACGGTCTGGCCGAAATAATCCTGCCGCTCGTTGAGCATCACCGCGAGGCAGGGGCCTTCATGGATGCCGATCTTGACGATGAGGTCGGCGGTGCCGCGCTGCTTGTTGAGCGCGTCCATCGCCGCGCGCATCCGCAAACCCGCGACGATCGCGTGCTCGGGACGCACGAACGTCGCCATCACGGCATCGCCGATGGTCTTCACCACTGCGCCCTTCTCGGACGAGATGATCTCGAGCAGCGCGTGGAAATGCGCCCGCACGAGATCGAACGCGGCGAGATCGCCGACCCGCTCGTAGAGCGCGGTCGAGCCCTTGAGATCGGTGAACAGGAAGGTCAGCGAGGTGATCTGGAGCCGCTGGTCGAGACTGAGATTGTCCGCCTTGAACACATCGCGAAACGTCTGGTTCGACAACATGCGCTTGGCAGTGAGAAACGGCTTGCGCTTGCCTATCAGATGATGGAGCGCCTCGGCCGCGATGAACACCGACGGCAGCACGCGCACGCCGGCCTGGTTCTCCAGCGACAACCGCAGCGGCCCCGGCCGCATGGTCGTAGTCCCCGTCGGGGCCTGCACCTTGTTGTACATGATGGCAAGCTGCTGGCGGTCCTTGGTCGGCTCGCCCTGGACGTCGATGAAATGGGCAGCGTGCGTCACCGGCTCGAAGATGATGATGAAGTCGTTCGGCAGTTGCAGCGACATGGTCGCCTTCTCGCCGGCCGGCAGCTCCATCGTATCCAGCGTTACCTCGTCGGACAGCGTCGCAAACGACTCCTTGTCGAAGTCGACGCCGGAACTCCAGAACACCTGCTTGAAATACTCCCACACCGGAAGCGAGTTGGGGTCGTGCGCCGCGATGCGCCGCACGCGCGGATTCACCGTGAAGGAGACCTCGACCTGGTCGTCGACGGATGCCTTGTAGCCGCAGGCGCAGAGCGCGCAGTGATAGTCATCGGGCTTGAGCGCCTTCAGGGTCGAATGCGCGCCAAGCACGCCACCGCATCCCGGACACAGCACATTCCAGCCGAGATCGAACAGCCCGAGCCGCGCCGAATGCAGGAAAGCCGAGATCGCGCGCTCTTCGTCGAGACCATGCTGCCGGGAGAAGTCGAGGACGTTGACACGGTTGAGCTCGTGATCCTCGCCGTCCTCGATGAGGCGCACAATTGCGTCGACCGCCTTGGGATCGGCGGTCTGCTTCAGAACGGAAAACTGGGCCTGGATGTCGCTCATGGCGTAACTCTATCTAGGGTGGATCACGCCAACGGCCAGACGAGCGTCTGTCACCGGCGCGTGATGCGGAACATGGGTGAGTGGTCCGGCTGGGTGGTGACGACGCCATACGGAATGACCGGAGTGGTGTCGACAAGCTCGACGCGGAACGCGCCGATCAGCCGGGCCAGCGCCAGCACCGATTCGGCCTGCGCGAACGGCGCGCCGATGCAGACGCGCGGGCCCGCGCCGAACGGCAGATAGGCGAAGCGGTCGGGCGCCTCCGTCGACATGAAACGCTTTGGAATGAACGCGTTCGGCTGATCCCACAGCTTCTCATGCCGGTGCAGGAGCCACGGCGCGATCATGATGACGTCACCCCTGCTGATCGCAACGCCGGCCACATTGTCTTTGTCGCGTGCCGCCCGGGCGATCAGGAACGCAGGCGGATAGAGCCGCATGGTCTCGTCGATCACCGCGCGGGTGAATTTCTGGCGATCGATGTCGGCAATGGCATCGAGATGCTCGCCGCGGGTCTCGGAGGCGACCTCCTCCTGCGTGTCCGGATCGAGCGCAAGCAGATAGAGCGCCCAGAACAGCGCGGTCGCCGTGGTCTCGTGACCGGCGAGAATCATGGTCGCGACTTCGTCGACGAGCTGCGCGTCCGAAAAGCCCTTGCCCGTCTCAGGGTCGCGCGCCTCGTCCATGAGATCAAAGAGATCGCGCGGCGGCGCGCCATCCTTCTTGCCCGCTGCGCGCCGCTCGGCGATCAGCGTGGCGACAAATGCGGTCCAGCGCTTGCGGAAGCGCGCGCGGGCGCGATCCATCGGCGTCGGCCAGGACACGGGCAACACCATGTCGAGGAGATAGGCCCGCCCGAGCCGCTCGCCATATTCCACGACGAAGTTGCGCAAGGCAGGACCGTGCCGGTCCATGCCGAACGAGAACATCGTGCGTCCGGCGATCTCGAGCGTCATGCGCTGCATCACCTCGCGCAGATCGACGGCCTCGCCCGTTTGCGCGTCGAGCTTCGCGATGGTCTCGTCGAGCACCGCCGTCATGTGCGGGACGAGGTTTGCGGTGGCCCGTGGCGTGAAGGCGGGCGCGAGCGTGCGCCGCTGAAACGTCCAGTCGTGGCCTTCGGCAATCAGGAGACCCTCGCCGAGCACGGGACGCAGCATGCGGATGCCCGCCGGTGTGCGCGAGTAGTTCTCGTAATTGCTGAGCAGGACATGCCGGATCGCGTCCGGACGGTTCAGAATGAAGCTCTTGTGCAGGAAGAGGCGGCCCTGGATGATTTCTTCCTCGTAGGCGCGCTGCCCCCAGGTTGCGATCATGTTCTGCCTGATCACCGCAAGCCGACCGAGGAACGACATATCGTCCGGCGCGCGCGGCGGGGTCGGAGGGACGATGGGCCGACGCACGCTGGCGATGTTCATGGCTCTCTCCCGCGGATCTGACGTATGCAGATAGCTAATAAGTCAGCTCGGCAACCGCAATCCTGTTCTCGGAGGCAGGCCAGACGCGTGCCACAATCCGTTCTTCGTTGAACTGGGCCACGACGTTACGCCCGACCTCGCTGGCCGGAAAGCGCAGGGTCGCTGTCGAATCCGTGGGCACACCCGGCTTGACGTCGGCGGGCTCCTTGCCGTCGAACAGCACGATGTCGCGCGGCAGGCCGAAATAACCGCGCGGGCGCGACATGATCACGACCGCGCCGGCGTCCTTGTCCGCCGGCCCGAACGGACGCGCGGCGCGCAAATGCACGACGTCGGAGGAGCGCGGAAAAGGCGAGCGGTAGAAATGCGTCGTCGGCGCGTCGGGCGAGGTCATGACGATTTCGAGCGGCCAGGTGGACTCGACCTCGGCCGGCCCCCAGCGGCCGTCGGCCGCCGTCGTCGAGCGATGCACGGCATGGCCTTTGCGCTCGCCGCTTTCGCGGTCGACATGGAACACCTCCACCTTCGCTCCCGCCACCGGGCGGTTGGTCGGCACGCCGCCCGGCGTGCCCGTGACCAGCCCGCTGAGCCGGACGTTCCGCTCCGGCACGATCGCGATGCGGGCGGGCTCGCGGCCGGCGATGAATTTATAGATCTCGCGGAAGGCGCGCGGATGAAACCCCGTCTCGCGATGGTCGAGCGTGCCGAGCACGAGATTGACGGCGCCGTTCAGCGCGGGCCCGTCGGGGGTGACACCGGTCGGCACGCCGGGCTGGCCCATGAAGCGGCCGTCGGATTGCGCATATTTGTCCATGCCGTCGCTGCGCAAGGTGAGGAAAGCCGTGCCCGCCGTCACCTCGCTGTCGCCATCGTTCAAGCCACGCAGGAAGGGCCCCCGCCCGTTGAATTCGCTGCCGAGCAGAGTATCCCACGCGAACACGCCGTGATTGGGCGTGCCGCACAGAACGGCATGGCTGACATCAGCGCCGCCGCCGTTCTTGACGACGTTGCGAATCGTGTAGCCGCCGCGCGAATTGCCGACCAGCGCCACGCGCGCCGCGCCGGTGCGGCGCTTCAGCTCGGTGATGGCGGCGGCGAGCTCGCGGCGCTGATCCTCGGTCGAAGAGCAGTTGGCCTGCTCGACCGTGTCGTCCTTGCGCGCCGTGGGATCGGTGAAGTTGATCGCCATCATGCGGTCGTGCGCAATGCCGTTGGATTCCATCCGCCACAACGCCGTCATCCACAGCGCGTCGTAATCGCCATTGCCATGGACGAACAGGATCGGCGGCACCTCGGAGCTCTTTGCCACGGATGGAGATTGCGCCAGCGCATCCATCCGGAAGCTCGCAACCGCGAAAGGCAAGCTACCCGCACCCAACAGGATTGTCCGTCGTGACAGCTTCATGCGTTCCTCCCCCGGTAAAACCGCGTCTTTGCACCGCTTATAGCGGCCTAACGACTGGACAGCGAAGGACTTTCGCGGGCATCACTGAACCTGCCGGATTCGCAAAAGCTGCTTCTGACAGCCCATTTGGAAGAGGATATGACCGAGCAGACGCACCGTCAGAAACGTTCCGCCGATGGCATCACGGCACCACTGCGGTACACCGTGTTCCGGCGCATCTGGCTCGCCAGCCTGCTCTCCAATCTCGGCCTCCTGATCCAGGGCGTGGGCGCGGCCTGGGCGATGACACAGATGGCGGCCTCCGCCGACAAGGTGGCGCTGGTGCAGACCGCCTTGATGCTGCCGATCATGCTGATCTCGATGCCGGCCGGCGCCATCGCCGACATGTATGACCGGCGTATCGTGACGCTGATCGCGCTGTCGATCGCGTTGGCTGGAGCAACTGCCCTGACGCTGCTCGCCTGGTTCCAACTCAGCAGCCCGGAAACGCTGCTGGCCTTCTGCTTCATCGTCGGCAGCGGTAACGCGCTGTTTGGACCTGCCTGGCAGTCCTCGGTCAGCGAGCAGGTGCCGCCGGATTCGCTGCCGTCGGCGGTGGCGCTGAACGGCATCAGCTACAACATCGCGCGCAGTTTTGGTCCCGCGATCGGCGGCGTCATCGTCGCCTCTGCCGGCGCGGTGGCTGCGTTTGCCTGCAATGCGATCCTTTATCTGCCGCTGCTGGTGGTGCTGCTGTTGTGGCGGCGCAGCACCGAGCCCTCGCGCCTGCCGCGGGAAAGGCTCAGCCGCGCGATGGTCTCAGGCTTCCGCTACATCACCAATTCGCCGCCGATCAAGATCGTGCTGCTGCGCACGTTGGTGATGGGCCTGTGCGGCGGCGCCGTGATGGCGCTGATGCCGCTGGTCGCGCGCGATCTCCTGCATGGCGGCGCGCAGACCTACGGCATCATGCTCGGCGCCTTCGGCATGGGCGCCGTCGTGGGCGCACTCAACATTCACGAATTGCGCAAGCGCATGAGCGGCGAGTCCGCGATCCGCGCCTGCACCATCTCGATGGCGTTCGCGATGGCTGCGCTTGCGCTCTCCAGCGAACCGGTGCTGACCGCGGCCGCGCTGGTGCTGGCCGGCGCGGTCTGGATGGCGGCCGTCGCGCTGTTCAATATCGGCGTACAGCTCTCAGCTCCGCGCTGGGTCGCGGGCCGTTCGCTCGCGGCGTTTCAGGCCTCGATCTCCGGCGGTATCGCCATCGGCGCCTGGGGCTGGGGCCATCTCACCGATTATGCCGGCGTCGAGGTCGCGCTGCTGACGGCAGCCGGATTGATGCTGATCTCGCCGCTGCTGGGCATCTGGCTGGCGATGCCGCGCGTCGGCGCGCGCAACGAGGACGCCGAGGTGCTGGCCGATCCGGAAGTCAAACTATCGCTGACCGGACGCAGCGGGCCGCTGGTGGTCGAGATCGAATACCGGGTGAGCCAAGAGAACGCGCGCGCCTTCCACAATGTAATGCAGGACGTGCAGCTCTCCAGGCAGCGCAACGGCGCCTATGGCTGGTCGATCGCGCGCGACATCGCCGACTCCGAATTGTGGACCGAGCGCTATCACTGCCCGACCTGGTTCGATTACTTACGCCAGCGCAACCGTTCGACGCAGTCGGAACGCGCGCTGCATCAGAGCGCGATCGATTTCCACATCGGCCCCGATCCGGTGCGGATCCGCCGCATGCTGGAGCGTCCGTTCGGCTCGGTGCGCTGGAAGGAAGAGACGCCGGACCGCGCCGGTGCCGAGGTGCTGCCGGTGGTCGCGACCGCGGCAGGGAGCAGTACGTAGGTCTTGTCAGGCACTCCGCCGTCGTCCCGGCGAAGGCCGGGACCCATAACCACAGACAGAAGTTTGGCCAAGACTCGGAATTGCGACTGCGCCCAGTCCGGCTAGCCGCGCTCTATCGATGCATCACGCGGTATGGATCCCGGCCTTCGCCGGGACGACAAAGACAGTTACTGCCCGTGATCCGTCAGCACCTTGTCGCAGCCCTTGCTCAGGCGCGCGCGATTTTGCTTCAAGCAGGCGAGCACGGCGCCATCGCCATTGTTCATGACAGCGCGGCAGTGACGCGTGACATCGCGCGCGCAGGCGTCCTGGCCGGGCTGCTGCTGCGCAGAGGCGCCTGATGCGCACACGATCAAAGAGATGATGAAAAGAAATCTGGTCATCGCGTAATGCCTCTTACCCGGAAGATATGCGGGCGAAGCTAGTGCGGTGATGCCGTGGCCGCAACGGCTTTATGAGTAGGCTATCTTGCGCCATCGCGTGGCCCCGGCTTGACGCCGGAACACATCGCGCGGAGCTCTGGGGGATGCAACGTTCGGCGCGTTACACGCACTCTTACTGGTTGTCCCGGGCGTCAGCGACCTTGCCGGAGCCGCCCTTGGCGAGTTCCTTGTCCACCATGGAACGACAACCGGTGCTCAGCTCCGAACGATGCTTCAATATACACGCCGAGGTCTTCGGGACGTTGGGGATTTCCGACGAGCAAAGGCGGAAGGCGTCGCTGTAGCATGCCTGCTTCGCTTCCTCGGAGAAGGCGAAGCTCGAGCCGGTCGAGATGATCGAGACGATAGCGGCAAAGCCCAGAGCAAGGCTGGTGTCGCGGATCTTGGCAGAGAATGACTTGGTCATCTGAAGCTCCCGTTGGCCCGCCGGAGCGATGCCCGTTGTTGATGGAGCGATGATGCTCCAAGGAAGCTGCTTCTTCTGTGATGATCATCACAATCGCGTTGCCCTTTGTGATGTTGGTCACTTTGGCCCTACGCTGCTGAAATTCCTCCGCAACCGCTGTCGTGTTGGTGTCACGTTAACTGTTCCTTCGCATTAATGGCTCGGCGCGCGGGAAATTCCGCTGGTTTGGTTGCGTATTTGGAAAGAGTAACGATGCGTAATGCGTTGGGCCTGATGCTGGCCAGTGTCCTTGCGGCGGTCGTGATCGCCGGAGGTTGGTTCTTTTATTCCTCGCGCGCCGACCAGGGCGCTCCCAAGACAACAGCCGCCCGTGCCGCCGATCCGCTGCCGGCGAAGCTTGGCGCCAAGGATGACGTCGAGACCACCGCGGCGCTTGCGGGCAAGCCTGCCGTCCTTGCGGCAGCGCCGGCACCTGCCGCCGCACCGACCATTCCGGTGCAGCAGAAGTCGACCTGCGCCAATCCGAACGCGCTCGGCGTTTCCCGCGTGGTCGAGATCGACACCACCGGCGGACCCGGCTTCGGCTTCGAAACTTTCAAACAGTTCGACTTCCTCACCGACAAGGAGGTCGTGCTGACCTTCGACGACAGTCCCTGGCCGGTCAACACGCCCGCAGTGCTGAAGGCGCTCGCGGATGAATGCACCAAGGGCCTGTTCTTCTCGGTCGGCAAGCATGCGACCTATCATCCGGAAATCCTGCGCCAGGTGCTGGCCCAGGGCCACACCGTCGGCACGCACACCTGGTCGCACCTCAATCTCAACAGCAAGAAGTTGACGGAGCAGCAGGCCAAGGACGAGATCGAGAAGGGGTTTAGCGCCGTGAAGCTGGCGCTCGGCACCGAGCCCGCGCCGTTCTTCCGCTTCCCGCAGCTTCAGCACAATCCGGCGATGGTGACCTATCTCGGCACCCGCAACGTGGCGATGTGGTCGACCGATCTCGATTCCTTCGACTTCAGGAAGGGTGCCACGCCGGAAAAGATCGTCGAGACCGTGATGACGAAACTCGACAAGCTCGGCAAGGGCATCATCCTGATGCACGACTTCCAGAAGCACACCGGCGAAGCGCTGCCGACATTGCTCGCACGCCTCAAGGCGGGCGGCTACAAGATCGTGCAGATCAAGGCCAAGACCACCTTCCAGTCGCTGCCGGAATATGACGAGGCGCTGCTGAAGGAGCTGAAGGTGCCGACCTCGAGCGCACGTCCGATCGGAAGCGTAGTGCAGACGGTTTCGCAATAGGCTCGATCGACACGCTTTCCAATACGCACAATGGCCGGGCTTTTGCCCGGCCATTGTCGTTTTGGGAAAACGGTTACCAGTAGATGCCGTGGCGATGCAGTTCGGCGATGATGCGGCGTTCGGTCCAGTACGGCCTGTGCTTCGGTTTGCCTGCCCTTGCCATCTTGGCGGGCTTGGTCGTTGACGTCGGTGCCGCCGTGGTGGTCGCGGCAGGAGCCGTCGCCACAGCAGGTGCGGGAAGCGAGACCAATGGCGGACGATCGACATATTTCGGAGCCACGGCGACCGGAGCGACTTCGCTGATGTGCGTCGTGGGAGCGGCGGTCGTGTTGACTTGCGAAGCGGAGGTCTGCTCGGTCGCTGGGGACATCGAGAGGCTGCGGTCGCCCGCATAGGCGGATGCAGAGACCAGAACCATGGCAGCAACCAGAATGATCTTGCGCATGAGAAATCTCCCCGTGTTTGCGTGACCGGGACATTACGGGAGACGTGCGCGAGGGTATGTGATGCAGATCACGCAGATGGGCGTCTTGCCTTGAACCCGCGCGGCCGGGCTCAGCACCCGCGCCGATAGACCCGCAGCGTCACGTCCGGGAAGGTGATGGAATCGAGCGGGCAAATATCGTGATCGGTATCCAATGTGCGAATGAGCTCGTCACCCACACGCGGTCCGATCAGGGTGTGGGTGATGGAGCTCGGTACGACCAGGATATCTCCCGCAAGCAACGCCTTCTCGGTCTCCTCGCGCGTCCGATGAAACAGCTCCGCGCGAATGTCGAGATTGAGCCCCGTTTGCACGGCGTAGAGCTGAATGGTCGCGGGCGCGACCGGATAAGCGCCGGAGAAGCTGACGACAAGCGAACCAGATCGATCCGCCGTCAACTCACGCACCAGCTTCCAGACGCGATCCGTCCCGATGCGAATTTCCTCCTGCTGCTGCCCATTGAGGGACAGCGAGACAGTGACGGGACCGACAACCACCATCTTGACGAAGAGCAGGGCGGTCGCGGTCAGCGGCAGCAAGCGCACGCCGGCAAGCACAGGGCGCCGTTTGGCTACATCGATGCGGCTGGTCGCAGTCCAGGCTTCGATCCGCGATTGGACGACGCAGAAGTTCAGCACTATCGCGACGATGAAGATCGCGTAGAAACTGGCGCCGAAGAAATAGCTCTTGATCTCCGCCACCGACGGAATCGCGTAAGCGACGACGATCGCAGCCAGCAGGATGAGTGCGTCGTGGATCTCGGCTCGACCCATCGTCGCGGCCAACAGGAGACGCAGCGCCATCAGCGCGAGCCCAACCCATAGCCAGAAATTCAGCCCGGCTTTTCCACCTGGGCCCACCAGGAAGTACAGCAATCCGCGCGAGAAGCTCTCACCGCTGGTCCAGAGATCTCGCTGGGTGACGAATACATTGAAGATATAGCTGATCGTGTGAACCAGGTTTGGTCCCAGCAAAAAGCCACCAACCGCAAGGAGCGGCAGGCCAAAGCAGAGCAGTGCCAGGGCAGCTCTGCGGAAAGACGATCGTAGCCCTCCCGCATGGACGCAATCGAGGAGCAGGCGGAGCGCGAACATGCTTCCGACAACGGCGAGTGAGGCGGGGAACGCCGTCGGCTTGATACTGGCGGCGAAGCCGCAGCCTGCCCCGATCAGCACGAGATTCAATAATCCGCGCTCGAGCACCCCACGTCGAATGATAGCGCCTGTCGCAGCTCCCAGGGCCAGGCCCCAGGGCAGATCCGGACGCCCTTCGGAAACGGTGTGCCAAAGCACCGGCACACATCCCGCAGCGATCAAGCAGGTCGCAACCTGATGGAACGGCCGCTTCCAGGTCAGACAAATGAGGGCGAGCAGAAACGCGAGAACGAAGACCGCATTGACGAGATAGGGCCCCACGTAGCCGTCGGGAACGAGCCGAAAGCCGATAGCAGCAACCAGCGTCGAAAACGGAGCATGCTGGTGCAACAAGCTCACGATGTTGCCGATCAGGCCCGGGCTTTCGAACCCATGCCGCCACGTGATCGCATCAATGAAGTAAACGACATCGTCATAGATGGGAGGCGCGGCCAACCTGCCATTCAGACGCGATGCTTCCAGCGATTTGTAGGCGACGATGGCCGTGAGCACCACGGCGAGGACGATGAGACCGGAGAGCCGTGCCCATGCGTTCCGATCGGTTGTTCCGATCCCGTCCTCGATGCCCACCACCTGCCCCATCACGCGAACTCTTGGCGTTGGCGCATCGTAGTGACATCAAATTCGCGCACAATGCGCGCGCTCACGATGGCTGGATGCGCCAGCCAAGACGTCGCGGGAAGCATCGTGGTGGGATAGATCAAGGCGCTGGTGCCGCAAGAGGGACTCGAACCCCCGACCCCGTCATTACGAATGACGTGCTCTACCAGCTGAGCTATTGCGGCGAACCTGCCGAGACCGGCGAGCCGGTCTCGATACGCGCGCTCCTGATATCGGGCATGGCCCGAATTGGCAAGAACAAGCCGGGTCCGAATTGCGTCTTACGCGCCCCAGCGCGACCAGAATCCGCGCCAGCCGCCGACCTGGGCCTTTCCGTTGGCCCTGGACGAGCCGATTTGTTCCGTAAATTCATCGCTCGGACCGTCGTCATCGATCCCGGGATCGTCCGGGGCGCGGACGATCGGGATGACGGCGGGGATCGGCGCAGGAATCGGTGCAGTCGCGGGCTTGCCGAGGTCGGCGCGGGTCCGGAACACCGGCGTTGCCGCCAGCGGCGTCGATTCGGCGGGCTCTGGGGCCGGTTGGACAGGCTCAGCGGGCGCTGCTTCGGGCTGCTCCGCGACCGGAGGTAAGTTGTCCTGCGCGGCCGGAACCGGTTCGGCGACGGCTGGTTCCGCCGGGCTGTTGCTGGCGACCGTCACCCGCTTCGGCGGCGGGGCGGCGAGCATGGCTTCCTCAAAGGCCGAGGAGTCGATCGTGGTGCCCCTGTCGGAGGGCAGGCTCGCGACAGGCGTCTGCCACTGAAAGGCGTCGAGCCGGCCGGTGACCGGGGAGACCGGACGCCAGCGGTCGCTGACATAGCCATCCGCGGTCCAGGCCGGATCGTGGCGGGCGCGCACCGCGCGCAAGGTCCAGGCACGGGCACGGCCGCCATCGCCATGCTCGGTGCGCTCGATCTCGGCCATCAACAGTGCGACACGCTGGGTCGGATCGTTGACGTAGGGCGCGAGAACTTCGCGCGCACGGGCGAATTCCGAGGCATCGATCGCGGCGCGCGCGATTGCGAGCTGGCCTTCGACGTGGCCGGGCCTGTCAGCCGGCGTCTTCGCCGCGAGCGTCTCGACCCGCTGCAGGCGTTGCCGCGCGGCATCGCCAAGCTTCACATGCGCGTAGGCGTCCGCGAGATCGGGATGCGGATTGGCAAGCCAGGCGGCCTCGACCAGCTTCATGGCGCGGCGCACCTGATGCGCCTCGCTCTCGAACTTCGCGGCAAGCACCGCCGCCGGCACCAGGGTCGGCGCGAGCTTGATCGCCTCCATCACGCTCTCTCGCGCGATGTCGCGGTCCATGGTTTCCAACTCCAGCGCGCGTGCGGTGAGCAGCACGCCGCGCTGGCGGCGATAGGCCTGCTTGTCGATCAGGCCCGCGGACAGATTCGAATCGAGGATCGCGAGCGCACCGCTCCAATCACCGCGCGCGCAGCGGAAACCGAGCACCGCATGGGAGGCCCAGGTCGAGGACGGCGACAGCTTGATCGCTTCCTCCGCGATCATCACGGCGCCGACTGCATCGTCGGCGCGCTGCGCCTCGATGAACAGGCCGCGCAGGCCGAGCAGCCGCGTATCCTCGCGCTCGGCCATGGCGCGGAACGCGCGCTGCGCCTCGTCGCGATTACCATCCATCTGCGCCGACTGCGCGTGCAACAGCAGCGCAAGCGGATCGTCCGGCGCGTGGCGCCGTGCTGCTTCGGCATGACGGCGGGCAAGCCCGGTGTCGCCATGGCCGATCGCGAGCAGGCCGTGGGTGATGGCGTGGCGGCCGCGCGCGTGGCGCTTCTCGTGGCGGCGGCGGCGCATCCGTCCAGGCATGCGCCAGATCACGGTCAGGATGCTCCAGAGCAAGACGATCGTGACTGCGAATATGCCGAGGCAGAGCACGAACACCGGAACGCTTGGCGAGGCCCGAAAACCGCCCCAGGTCATCACGACGTCGCCGGGCTGGTCGGCAACCCAGGCCGCGCCGGCGCCTGCAAGCGCAATCAGAACGAGGAAGAGCACGATGCGAAGCATGACGATCCCTATACGCGCAGATTGTTGCGCGAATCTTATTGAGCAGGCTTGACGAGATCGGGCTTGGCGAGACCAGCCATGGCGTCATCGGCGAATTTGCGGGAGGCCGCGAGCGCGGCATCGCGGGCATCGGCCTTGTCGAGCCAGGCCTGCGCAGGCGCGCGATCGGCCTCTGGCAGTGTCTTCAGCTCGCGCCGCGCCTCGACGAAATCGTTGCGCAGCGCCGCCGCCGTGACCCGCGCCACGATGGCGCCGCGATCGTTGCCGACCCCATCGGTGCGCTCGATGCGAACGAGCTTTGACGCGCCTGCCTGAAGGCGCTCGACGATACCGGCGCTGCTGCTTGGGGCTTCGGCCGGCGGCGACAGCTTTGGCACGATGTTGAGAAGCTCGCGGCTCAACGCGACCGGCGTCGGGATGCCGGCGGCAGCAAATGCATCGAGCGGCTTCAGCGCATCGGGCTTGGCTGCAAGCGACCGCGCGGCGGAAAGCTGCGCCTCATAGGGATCGTTGTGGCGAACGGCAACGTCGAGCAGAGAGGCGGCAACCACGTAGCGCAACGGCTTATCGTCCATCACCTTCGCATCGGCAATCTTCTCGCCCTGCTGCGCGAGCTCGGCGCGTGCGCTCGTGCTGGCGCGCTCGAGCTGGGAGATGCGGTCGCTAAGGGCGGCGAGATCGGATGAGCCAGCTGCATCGCGCGGCGTGGCTTTCGCGTCGTTCAACGCGCTCGCAGTCTTGTCGGACTGCGCGCGCAGATTGGCGATGTCGCTGCGCAGCGTGCCGGCGGATTTCTCCAGCGCATCGAGCCGCGCGACAATCGCCGGATCGGCGGCGGGCTTGCCGGCCGTGGCTTCGACCGCGGCAACGCGACCGCTCAGTGCGTCGACCGCAGCGCTTGTCACTTGCGGCGCGGCTGGCGGCGCCTGCACCGCGGGCCAACCCAGCACCCAGCCGACCCCGATCACGATCGCAGCGGCGACGGCGCCGGAAAATGGCGCAATGACCCAGGGAGAAACGGCTGCAGGCGCACCGGCGGCCTGCGCCTCGGCGCGTTCCGGCTCAGCCTTTACTTCGTCGGACTTGGCTTCCTCAGACTTGGTGTCCGCGGACTTGGCTTCCTCGACACTGGGCTGCTCGGATTTTGCCTGCTCGGCCGTTGGCTGCGCCTCCGGCTCGCCCGCCAAATCCTGCGGCTGGGTAGAGACTTCGGTCGGCTCAAGGTCGATGGTGGGCGGCGTGCGCTTGGCACGGCCAGACTCGGGGGCCAATCCTGCGTCTTCAGGCTTGTCGTCGGCCATCGTGACGGTTCCTCACACTTGCGTACTTGCGCCGATCCCTCAGCAGATCCCTTGGGCGAACCCGATTGCGTCGGATTCGGCCCGACCTCTTACGCCAAACGGGTCCGCAAAGCACGCTCCAAGGTGTCAAATAAGGCATTTTCATCCGGCGCGGCGGCAACCGCAACCTGCGCGGCGCCGGCCTCGCGCAACACGGCGGCGACCGTCTCGGACAGGCAGCATTGCGGGATCGCCAGCGCAGAAATTTCAACGCCTTCGTCCCGCGCCGCCTCCAGAAAAGCCCGCGCGCTGCGCCGGGAGTAGTGCAGCACCGCTCTTATGCCATGGGCGGCAAAGCCCTCGCAGACCTCGCGGGGCAGGTGCTTGACCGGCGCCATGCGATAGGTCGTCTGCGTCACTACGCTAAAGCCTTCGGCGCCGAGCTCGCCGCCGAGATCGCGCGACAAATCCGCACCCGCCAGATAGAGCAACGTGCTTTTCTTCTTCACGCGCTTGTCGCGCGCGCCCTGCATCACCTTGTCGCGCAGGGCCGCGGCATCACCTCCGGCGACAATCACCTCGGCAAAGCCGGCGTCGCGCGCAGCAGTGGCGGTATGTTCCCCGACTGCGAATAGCGGCAGCTTCAACAGATCGAGGTCCGGCAATAGTGGCGCGACAGCGCGGATCGCATTCGCCGACGTGACGATGATGGCGCCGTAAGCGGCCTCGCTCTCGTCATGGAAGGCGACAGGCTCGAACTTGAGCAGCGGCGCCAGCAACACCACATGACCCCGTGCGCGCAAACTTTCTGCCGTCGCCTCGTTGTCCGGATGCGGGCGTGTGACAAGAATGGACATCGCTGTGTTCCCAGGGCCGAGTCGTGGGGACGCTGTCACGGCAATTGCGCAAGACGACCCCGGAATGCTACCGGACGTACCAGAACTCTGGTTTACATATGAGCGCAAGGGCGCAAATTGGATAACAATTCGCCAATGCTGGTACTGGGCATCGAAACCACCTGCGATGAGACCGCGGCGGCCGTGATCGAGCGCGCGCCTGACGGACGCGGCAAGATCCTGTCCAATATCGTGCGGTCGCAGGTCGAGGAGCATGCCCGTTTCGGCGGCGTCGTGCCGGAGATCGCCGCCCGCGCCCATGTCGACGTGCTCGACGGCATCATCGACCGCGCCATGCACGAGGCCGGCATCGACTATGCCGAGCTCAATGGCGTTGCGGCAGCCGCGGGCCCGGGCCTGATCGGCGGCGTCATCGTCGGGCTCACCACCGCGAAGGCGATCGCGATGGTGCATGACACGCCGCTGGTCGCGGTGAACCATCTTGAAGCCCACGCGCTGACGCCGCGGCTGACCGACGGAGTCGAATTTCCCTATTGCCTGTTTCTCGCCTCCGGCGGCCACACCCAGATCGTCGCAGTCACCGGCGTCGGCCAATATGTGCGACTGGGCACCACCGTCGACGACGCCATTGGCGAGGCCTTCGACAAGGTCGCGAAGATGCTGCGCCTGCCCTATCCCGGCGGCCCGCAGGTCGAGCGCGCGGCGGCAAACGGTGACGCCACGCGTTTTGCCTTTCCAAGACCTATGCAAGGGCGCCCCGATGCCAACTTCTCCCTGTCGGGATTGAAGACGGCGGTGCGCAATGAAGCGAGCCGGATCACGGAGATCACGCCGCAGGACATCAACGATCTCTGCGCAAGCTTCCAGGCCGCTGTGCTGGACTCGACGGCGGATCGGCTGAGCGTGGGGCTCAAGCTTTTCCGCGAGCAGTTCGGCGCACCGCGCGCGCTGGTGGCCGCCGGCGGCGTCGCCGCCAATCAGGCGATCCGCGGCGCCCTTTACGACGTTGCCACGAGAGCGCAGACGCAACTGATCATGCCGCCGCCTGCGCTCTGCACCGACAATGGCGCTATGATCGCCTGGGCCGGCGCCGAACGCCTCGCGCTCGGCATGACGGATACGATGGAAGCCCAGCCCCGCGCGCGCTGGCTGCTCGATGCCAACGCGACGGCGCCGGCGGGCTACGGCAAGACGCGGGCGGGATTTTGACGATGGCGGAATTCCACTCCGTCGCGGTGATCGGCGCAGGCGCCTGGGGCACGGCGCTCGCGACCGTGGCCGCGCGGGCAGGACGCGCGGTGACGCTCTGGGCGCGCAATGCCGAGCATGCCGCCCGGATCGCCTCGTCCCGCGACAATCCGCGATTGGCCGGCGTGCGGCTGGCGCCGGAGATCGTGGTAACGAACGAGCTGGCCACAGCGGCGCGTGCGGACATGCTGTTGATCGCAACGCCCGCGCAGCATCTACGCGGCGCCGTCAACATGCTCGCCTCGCACATCGCAAGGCCTGTGCCGATCGTCGCCTGCGCCAAGGGCATCGAGCACGGCACCCACAAATTCATGACCGATGTGATTGCGGAGGCCGCACCCCACGCACAGCCGGCAATCCTGTCGGGCCCGAGCTTCGCCGATGACGTCGCGCGCGGCCTGCCGACGGCGGTGACGCTGGCGGCGAAGGATGATGCACTCGCGAGCGCACTCGTGCAGGCGCTGGGCTCGCCGACCTTCCGGCCCTATCACTCCACCGATATCCGCGGCGTCGAGATCGGCGGCGCGGCCAAGAATGTCCTGGCGATCGCTGTCGGCATTGCGGTCGGGCGCAAGCTCGGCGCCTCCGCCGAGGCTGCCCTCACCACCCGCGGCTTTGCCGAATTGACCCGCCTGGGCCGCGCGCTCGGCGCACGCAGTGAGACGCTCGTTGGCCTGTCAGGCCTCGGCGATCTGATCCTGACCTGCTCGAGCCCGCAATCGCGCAATTTTGCGCTCGGCCTCGCACTCGGCCGCGGCGAGCAGCCACCCGCCGGCAAGCTTGCCGAAGGTGAGTTCACCGCGCCGGTGCTGATTGAGCTCGCGGCTTCGCAGAACATCGAGATGCCGGTATCGGAAGCCGTTGCGGCGATCCTGAGCGGCAGGAGCACGATCGACGCCGCGATCTCGGGGCTGCTGACGCGCCCCTTCAAGGCCGAGGAGTGACATTTTCCGTCATGCCCGCGCTTGTCGCGGGCATNCATCCACGTCTTGATATTGAACGATCGAAGAGGACGTGGATGGCCGGGTCTTCTCGTGGGAAGGCGCTTCGCGCTCTTGCCCGGCATGACAAACGGATGGGGCGCACGATGAATTACTGGCTGGTGAAATCCGAACCGTCGGTGTGGTCCTGGGACCAGCAGGTGGCAAAGGGCGCCAAGGGCGAGGCCTGGACCGGCGTACGCAATTTCACCGCGCGCCTGAATCTTGTGAACATGAAGAAGGGCGACAAGGCGTTCTTCTATCATTCCAACGAGGGCAAGGAGATCGTCGGCATCGCGGAGATTATCAAGGAGGCCTATCCCGATCCGACCGACAAGACCGCAAAATTCGTCTGCGTCGACATCAAGGCCGACAAGCCCTTGAAGACGCCGGTGACGATGGCCGCGGTCAAGGCCGAGAAGAAGCTCGCTGATATGGCGCTGGTGAAATATTCGCGCCTGTCGGTGCAGCCGGTGACGGCGGAGGAGTGGAAGCTCGTCTGCAAGATGGGCGGGATTTAGTTACAGCCGTAGCCCGGATGGAGCGAAGCGCAATCCGGGAAAGTCTTCATTTGGCGCGACCCCGGATTACGCTGCGCTCCATCCGGGCTACGAAATGAAGTCGCTCACACCGCCGCGGTCGCCACCACCTGCTGCAACAACTGCTCGCGCCTTGCCTGCGAACGCTGGCCCTTCATCGTCGCGGCGAAGCGTTCGAGGATGCCGTCCTCGAAGGCGGTGACGATGGTGTCGTGGACGTAGCTCTTGCGGCAGATCGCCGGCGTGTTGGAAAGCTGGTCGGCGGCGGCGCGGATCGCGTCGAGCACCTGCTTCTTGCGACCGCGCTGGCTGGTCGCCGGCGTGATGCGTGACAGCGATTCCACCACGACGGCGGACGCCATCAGCGTGCGAAAATCCTTCAGCGAAATCTTGATGCCGGCGATCTCACGCAGGAATGCATTCACCTGCGTAGTATTGACCGCGCGCACGATGCCGTAGGCATCGCGATACTGGAACATGCGCTTGCCGGGAACGCCACGCAGGATGCCGATGGCGCGCACCAGCTTGGCCGCGTCGCATTCCTTGCGCACCGCCTTGCCGCCCTTCGCCTTGAAGGTCAGCACGAAGCTATCGTCTTCCAGCGTGACGTTGGACTTCAGCATCGTGGTGGCGCCGCGGGTGCCGTTCAGACGCGCATAGGATTCATTGCCCGGACGGATCGCGGTGCGCGCGATCAACTCGATCACGGCCGAGAGCGCGAACTCGCGCGTCGGCTCCTCGCCCGACAGGAACGCCGAGACCTTGCGCCGGATCTTTGGCAGCGCGCCGACGAGCTTTTCCAGGCGATGCGCCTTGCGATGCTCGCGGACCTTCTCCCAATCGGCGTGATAGCGGTATTGCAGCCGGCCCGCGGCATCGCGTCCCACGGCCTGGAGATGCGAGCTCGGATCGGCCGAGTAGCGGACCTCGCGATAGGCCGGCGGCACCGCCATGGCATGCAGCCGGCGGATGGTGCGGGCGTCGCGGATATGTGCGCCGTTCGGGCGGACGAAGGAATAGCCCTTGCCGCGCTTGATGCGCCGGATTTTCAGCTCGTTCTGGTCGCCGAGCCGCAGGCCCAGTTCCCTTGCGATCGCCTCAACGGAGGTCGGAGGCGCCGTGTCGAAGGTCTTTTTCGGGCTGAGACGGTGAGATGCGGCCGGTTTCGGCCATTGTCCGAGGGCTTTGGCCAGCGCAATAGCGGCAGGATCGGCTGAAGCGGGCCGTATCGTCCCGAGATTCTGCTGATCCATCATAGTCTTACGCCTTAGCCCTGCCTGTTGTCCGTCAATGCCGCTGTTCTGATGTTTGTTCCAAGGGGTCTCTCTGGGCCCGGGTTGGCCATTTAGGGTGTTCCGAACGGCATTGCGAGTCCCGAATCAGTGAGAGGCGGTTTCTAAATACCTTCGACCGGCGCATGGGGGCCCTGCGCGGCCTGTTCTGGAGATTTGGGTAAAGAGCCGAAAACCCTCTCTCGGCCTGTTTCAGACCTGCGACAGCCGGTCCGCATAGCCTGATCCGCCGCATGGCGGGCCGATCACCGAAGGTCCAGCTTGTGCTCCTTGTCGGGCCCGGTTAGGCGGACGCATAATCGGTTCAACGATCAAGTCGCTTGCCAGTCGCTTGGGTTCGGCTTGCTGTATGTGGAGGGAAACATGTCCGAGAAGATTTACGACGTCCCCGCGGATTGGGCCAAGCGCGCCTGGGTCGACCAGGCCAAGTACAAGGAAATGTACGCCCGCTCGATCTCGGACCCGAACGGCTTCTGGGCCGAACAGGCCAAGCGCGTCGACTGGATGAAGGCGCCGACCAAAATCGAGAACGTCTCGTTCGCGCCCGGCAACATCTCCATCAAATGGTTCGAGGACGGAATCCTCAACGTCGCCCATAATTGCATCGACCGTCATCTTCACAAGCGCGCCCACCAGACCGCGATCATCTGGGAAGGCGACGATCCCTCGCAGTCAAAGCACATCACCTACCAGGAGCTGCACGACGAAGTCTGCCGGATGGCCAACATCCTGCGCACCCGCAACGTCAAGAAGGGTGACCGCGTCACCATCTATCTGCCGATGATTCCGGAAGCGGCCTACGCGATGCTGGCCTGCGCGCGGATCGGCGCCGTCCATTCCGTGGTGTTTGCGGGTTTCTCGCCGGATAGCCTCGCCCAGCGCATCAACGATTGCCAATCCAAGGTCATCATCACCGCGGACGAAGGCCTGCGCGGCGGCAAGAAGGTGCCGCTGAAGGCCAATGTCGACGCCGCACTCGCCAAGGCCGACGGCGTCGATTGGGTCGTCGTGGTCAAGCGCACCGGCGGCACGGTCGACATGAACCCGACCCGCGACCTCTGGTATCACGACGCCGCCGCGATGGTGACGACGGAGTGCCCGGCCGAGCATATGCACGCCGAGGATCCGCTGTTCATCCTCTATACGTCGGGCTCGACCGGCCAGCCCAAGGGCGTGCTGCACACGTCAGCCGGCTATCTCGTCTTCGCCGCGATGACGCATCAATACGTCTTCGACTATCACGACGGCGACATCTACTGGTGCACCGCCGACGTCGGCTGGGTCACCGGCCATAGCTATATTCTCTACGGGCCGCTGGCGAACGGCGCCACCACGCTGATGTTCGAGGGCGTGCCGAACTATCCGGACAATTCGCGTTTCTGGAACGTGATTGACAAGCACAAGGTCAACATCTTCTACACCGCGCCAACCGCGATCCGCGCACTGATGCAGTACGGCGACGAGCCGGTGAAGAAGACGTCGCGCGCTTCGCTCCGCCTGCTCGGCTCGGTCGGCGAGCCCATCAATCCGGAAGCCTGGGAATGGTATCACCGCGTCGTCGGCGACGACCGCTGCCCGATCGTCGACACCTGGTGGCAGACCGAGACCGGCGGCATCTTGATCACGCCGCTGCCGGGCGCGACCAAGCTGAAGCCGGGCTCGGCGACCCAGCCGTTCTTCGGCGTGGTGCCTGAAATCGTCGATGCCGACGGCAAGGTGCTGGACGGCGAGACATCGGGCAATCTCTGCCTGACGCGGTCGTGGCCGGGCCAGATGCGCACGGTCTATGGCGATCACGCCCGCTTCGAGCAGACTTATTTCTCGACCTACAAGGGCAAATATTTCACCGGCGACGGCTGCCGGCGCGATGCCGACGGCTATTACTGGATTACCGGCCGCGTCGACGACGTCATCAACGTCTCCGGTCACCGCATGGGCACCGCGGAAGTCGAAAGCGCGCTGGTCGCGCATGAGAAGGTGTCGGAAGCCGCTGTGGTCGGTTACCCCCACGACATCAAGGGCCAGGGCATCTACGCCTATGTCACCCTGATGGCCGGCGTCGAGCCGAGCGACGAACTGCGCAAGGAGCTCGTCACCTGGGTGCGCAAGGAGATCGGCCCGATCGCCGCGCCCGACCAGATCCAGTTCTCGCCCGGCCTGCCCAAGACCCGCTCCGGCAAGATCATGCGCCGCATTCTGCGCAAGATCGCCGAGGACGAGCCGGGCAGCCTGGGGGACACCTCTACACTGGCCGATCCCGCCGTGGTCGACGATCTCGTCAAGAACCGGCAGAACAAGAAGTCGGCGTAAGCCCACCTCCCGTCGTTCCGGGCGCGCGACAGCGTGGCCCGGAACGACGGCTGTTCACATCCTCACGCACTTGTCAGGGCGCGCCCCGCCGCGCCTGTATCTTTCCCGCCGAGTGTTGTTTTCAAGTCATTTACTTTGTTTCCAACATTTCCTTTGGTCGCCCTGCTGGCTGGCCCTTGGCGGCCGTGCGTGGAAACCATCCGGTTAACAGGTGCGGTTAAGAATCTCTGGGCGAGCCGGCGATTGCCGGGTTTTGCGTCATTTTGAACGATCCGTTTGGGGCAGGGGGAAGTATCGATGTCGATGAAGGTTGCTGTGGCGCTGGCCGCCACCATCGGGGCAGGGGTTTTGATGTCGACGGCGGCGCAGGCGCGGCCGGAGATGGTGGGGACACACGTCGCCGACTATTCGCCGGGCACCATTGTGGTCAAGACCAACGAGCGGCGGCTCTATCTCATCCTCGATAACGGCCACGCCGTGCGCTATCCGGTCGGCGTCGGCAAGTCCGGCAAGCAGTGGGCCGGCACCACCCGCATCGACGGCAAGTACCGAAACCCGGCCTGGTCGCCGCCCGCCGAGGTGAAGCGCGACAAGCCGCAGCTTCCCGACGTCATTCCGGGCGGATCGCCGCGCAATCCGATGGGCGTCGCGGCGATGACACTGGCCGGCGGCGAATACGCCATCCACGGCACCAACGTGCCAGGCTCCGTCGGCGGCTTCGTCTCCTATGGCTGCATCCGCATGCTCAACGACGACATCACCGATCTCTACAGCCGTGTCTCGGTCGGCACGACGGTGGTCGTGGCGCGCTGATCGCCGAGTTCAAAACCGAATTGAAAAAGCCGCGTCGTCGACGCGGCTTTTTTGTTACCAGAAGCGCCAGCCCCGCGCGCACCAGCCGTCGCGATGACCGCCATTGTAGCTGCGCGCGTAGCCGCCCGCGAGCAGCACGGCCGAAACGTTGGCCGTGCGCCTGGTCGCGACATCGGCCAGGACGCGCCCATATTTTTCGGAACCGAGATTGTAGATCGTGACGCCGCCCTGGCCGAGCAAATTACGCAGCGCCTCGGTGGCCGCTTCGGCCTTGTCCAATTCCTCCTGACAGGACGCCCTCATCTCGGGCGCATCGATGCCGCGCAAACGAACGCGCGCAACGAGATCGCGTCCGTCGCCCTGGTGCACACGGGCGAGAAAAGTGTCGCCGTCGATGGTGCGGATCACGTCGACCGGCTGGCGAATGTCCGAATTGCCGGACTGCTGGAGGATGACCTCGGCATCTCGCGATTCACCATCGGTCGCATGCCGGACGGGCCAATTCGTTCCGTGCCGGAAGGTGAGCACGATCGCCACCACCACGCCGACCACGAACATCCACGGCAATAGCCCTGAGAAGCGGCGGCCGAATGGCGAGCCGTTGTACGAAGGCCGATAGGGATGGCTGGGGTCAAAGCGCGACATCCGCGCACGCTAGGGCTGAGTCGGGCGAGCGGGCAAGGGAGCTTCAAACTGGAGCTTCAAAAGTCCGAAGCGATGCCTTTGCGTTCCCAGTCGCCATACCGCGTGGGTTCAGGTCCCTTCGGGCCCTGCAATTCCTTCGGCGACGCTTCGGCATGAGCCGCGGCGGCCTGCCGGCGCGCTTCGGCTTCGGCCAGCGCGCGCTGGGCGGCCGGCGGCAATGGCTTGCGATCGGTAGGCTGGTCACTCATCGCCCGGTGTCCTAGCGCAGGATCAAAGGCTGCGCGACGTGCAATAACGCATTGCTGAAATGGTCGTGACAGGCTGAAAATGCCAGAGACGATTCTTACATTTGGCATATTCGCATGCCACAGCTGCCGTTCTTAAGGCATGCGCCCATATCGGCGGAACTGCCGCTCGCTCAGAACCTTGCTTCCGCATGCCATCTCAACGTTTCGCCCCTCCCTCCGAAGTGCCTGGCCTCGCGGCACGGCGGATCGCTGCCGACATTGTCGACGGCGTGCTGCACAAGCATCGCACGCTTGATGAGCAACTCGACGGCGTCGGCGCCCATCCCGGGCTGAAGACGCTGGCCGACCGCGACCGCGCGCTGATGCGGCGGCTGGTTGCGACCATCCTGCGTCGGCTCGGCACGCTCGGCCATGTGCTGTCGCGCCTGCTCGACAAGGGCATTCCGTCCGATGCGCCGCGCGCGCAGAGCGCGCTCCTGATCGGCGCCGCCCAGATCCTCTGGATGGACGTGCCCGATCATGCCGCCGTCGATCTTTCCGTCCGCCTGGTACAATCCGACCGCCGTGCCGCGCGCTATGCCGGCCTCGTCAACGCCGTGCTGCGCCGCTGCGCGCGCGAGGGCAAGGCGCTGGTGGAGGAAGTCACCGCGCAATCGCTGGACCTGCCGCCCTGGCTACTCGCGCGCTGGAGCGCGCATTACGGCGAGGCGACCGCAAGGGACATGGCGCTCGCACTCGGCCACGAGCCGTCGCTCGATCTCACCGTCAAGTCCGACGCCGCGCAATGGGCGAGCCGGCTGCACGGTGAAGTGCTGCCGACCGGATCGGTGCGCGCGGTGCTGCACGGCGCAGTGACCATGCTGCCCGGCTTCACCGATGGACAATGGTGGGTACAGGATGCCGCCGCCGCACTGCCGGCCCGGCTGTTCGGCGACATCAAGGGTAAGTCCATCGCCGACCTCTGCGCCGCGCCCGGCGGCAAGACCGCGCAACTGGCCCAGGCCGGCGCGCATGTCACGGCGATCGATCGATCGCCCGCCCGGGTGGCGCGCCTGCGCGAAAACCTGTCGCGGCTGTCGCTCCAGGCCGAGACTGTCGTCGCCGACGCCGTGGAATGGGCGGGTCCAGCCAATGGCTTCGACGGCATCCTGATCGATGCGCCCTGCACCTCGACCGGGACAATCCGCCGCCATCCCGATGTATCCTGGCTCCGGCAGGAATCCGACATCGCGGCAATGACCACGCTTCAGCAGCGGCTGCTGCGTAAATCCGTCACGCTGCTCAAGCCCGGCGGGACGCTGGTCTACTGCACCTGCTCGCTGGAACCCGAAGAGGGCGAGCACGCCGTCGCCGCGCTGCTGGCCGCGGAGCCTGCACTTCGGCGTGCGCCGATCGAGGCATCCGAGGTCTCCGGGCTCAGCGAGATCATCACCGCCGACGGTGACCTGCGCACCCTGCCGAGCCATCTGCCGCACGCCGACCCGAAGCTCGGCGGGCTTGACGGATTTTTTGCAGCCCGGCTCGTTAAATCCTGATTTTGCACCGGTTTTTGCTGCCGCGGCGCAGATTCGGAGCCTTTCAAGGTGGTGTCAGCGGACCGATTTTGGGATTAATAAGGATTCGTCGGAATCCTCTCCCCCACAAGGCAAGGCGTGTCGGTCGCTCAACGCAGACGTATCTCGACGCTCGTCATGAACCGCTTCGCGCGGAACATGCTCGCGCGCGCGAGCGGCGGCTCCGTTGCGCTGTCACGGGTGTGGCCGGGTCGCACTGACCGGTTGATCATCGCGCCGCACGATCTACGCACGGCGGATGCGACGCGCGCCGCCGAGATCTATGCCGGGCGCTTCGTGTTCGCCGGCAAGATCGTCAACTGCCACGGCCGCTCGATCTTCGATCTCGATCCGCCGTCGGAGGATTGGGAGGTCGCGCTGCTCGGCTTCGGCTGGCTGCGGCATCTGCGCGCCGCCGACACCGCGCTGACGCGGGCGAATGCGCGCGCGCTGGTCGAGGACTGGATTTCCAACCCCGCCAACAAGCGCCGCCCGGTTGCCCGCCGCGCCGACGTGCTGGCGCGGCGCGTGATCTCGCTGTTGTCGCAGGCGCCGCTGGTGCTCAACGACACCGACAACAAATTCTACCGCCGCTATCTGCGTGCGCTGGCGCGCGAGATCCGCTTCCTGCGCTTCGCCATGGTCAACATTGCCGACGGGGTGCCGAAGCTCCAGGTGCTGATCGCGCTGTGCTACACGACGCTCTGCCTCGCCAACCAGGGGCGCCATATCCGCAGCGCGTCGAAAAAGCTGTCGGACGAGTTGCAGCGGCAGATCCTGCCCGACGGCGGGCATATCTCGCGCAATCCCGGCGCACTGATCGAGCTCCTGATCGACCTGTTGCCGCTGCGGCAGACCTTTGCCGCCCGCAACATCGCGCCGCCGCCGGCGCTACTTAATGCGATCGATCGCATGATGCCGATGCTGCGCTTCTTCCGGCACGGCGACGGCAATTTCGCGTTGTTCAACGGCATGAGCGCGACGCCTTCGGACCTGCTCGCCACGCTGCTCGCCTACGACGATACCCACGGCACCCCGATGGCGAACATGCCGCATACCGGCTTCCAGCGCCTCGATGCCGGCCAGACCACGCTGATCATCGACACCGGCCCGCCGCCGCCGGCCGGCGTCAGCCACGATGCCCATGCCGGCTGCCTGTCGTTCGTATTGTCCTCGGGCATCAGCCGCATCGTCACCAATTGCGGCATGCCGACGACAGGCCGCGACAATTGGCGGCCGTTCGCGCGCGGCACTCCGGCACATTCGACGCTGACCTATCACGAAACCTCGTCCTGCCAGTTCGTCGAGATGTCGGCGATGAAGCGGCTGCTGCACGGCGCGCCCGTCACCAGCGGGCCCGTCGAGGTCGAGAGTTATCGCGAGGTCGTGCAGGACGGCACGCTGCTGACGACGTCGCATGACGGCTATCTCGCCAAATTCGGCGTTGTCCATCGCCGTGTGCTGATGATCGCCAATGACGGCGGCCGGATCGATGGCGAGGACACGCTGTCGCCGCCGCAAGGCGCGCGTCTCAAGGGCGCCGATGCCGATTTCGCGCTGCGCTTCCATCTGCATCCGGCCGTGAAAGCGAGCCGGCTGTCGGATGCCCGCGGCGTCATGCTGGTGCTGCCCAACCGCGACGTCTGGACCTTTGAGGCGCTCGACGACAAGGTCGACCTAGAGGACAGCGTGTTCCTGGCCGGCAATGACGGCCCCCGCCGCACCGCGCAGATCGTGATCCGCCAGGATGCGCGTCAGGCGCCCTCGATCCGCTGGAGCTTTGTCCGCTCGACCGCTTCGCCCACGGTCACCAATGCCCGCCGCAACGCCCGGCGCGAGCCGGAACTTCCGCTGTAGAAGCGCGCGTTTCGGCCCCATCTGGTCGTTGTGAAAATGGCTGAAAGCTGCTATCGAGCACGCGTTCGCGCGACTGGCGACCTTGGATGGAGCACCATCGGGAAGCGCGAGACATATCTGCCGCGCGCCTGGGCATAGACACTCCTTAAGACAGAGGATCTTGCTCATGAGTGACCATCCCCGCCGCGTCACCCGCGCCCTGCTTTCCGTTTCCGACAAGACCGGCCTGATCGAATTCGCCCAGGCGCTGGCCGCCCATGATGTCGAGCTGGTCTCGACCGGCGGCACCGCCAAGGCGATCGCCGCCGCCGGCCTCAAGGTCAAAGACGTTTCCGAGCTCACCGGCTTCCCCGAAATGATGGACGGCCGCGTCAAGACGCTGCATCCGAAAGTGCATGGCGGCCTGCTCGCGATCCGCGACAACAAGGACCATGCGGATGCGATGAAGGCGCATGGCATCGCGCCGATCGATCTTCTCGTCGTCAACCTCTATCCGTTCGAAGCGACCGTCGAGAAAGGCGCCGGCTTCGAGGATTGCATCGAAAACATCGATATCGGCGGCCCCGCGATGATCCGCGCTGCCGCGAAGAACCATGACGACGTCGCCGTCGTGGTCGAGGCGCAGGATTATCAGGCCGTGCTCGACGAGCTCGCCGCCAACAAGGGCGCCACCACGCTGAAGCTGCGCCGGCGCCTTGCCGCAAAGGCCTATGCGCGGACGGGCGCGTATGATGCCGCGATCTCGAACTGGTTCAGCCGGCAGCTCGAGATCGACGCGCCCGACTTCCGCGCCTTCGGCGGCAAGCTGATTCAGTCGCTGCGCTATGGCGAGAACCCGCACCAGACCGCGGCGTTCTATGCGACGCCCGACAAGCGTCCGGGTGTCTCGACCGCGCGGCAGTTACAGGGCAAGGAGCTGTCCTACAACAACATCAACGACACCGACGCGGCCTATGAATGCATCGGCGAGTTCGATGCCAAGCGCACCGCAGCCTGCGTCATCGTCAAGCACGCCAATCCCTGCGGCGTCGCGGAAGGGTCCGACCTCGTCAGCGCCTATCGCAAGGCGCTCGCCTGCGACTCCACCTCCGCCTTCGGCGGCATCATCGCGATGAACCGCGCGCTCGACGCCGACACCGCGCGCGAAATCACAAAGATCTTCACCGAGGTGATCATCGCGCCCGATGCCAGCGAAGAGGCGATCGCCATCATCGGCGCGCGCAAGAATCTGCGCTTGCTGCTGGCCGGCAGCCTGCCCGATCCGCGCGCCCCGGGCCTCACCGCCAAGACGGTGGCCGGGGGCCTTCTCGTGCAGAGCCGCGACAACGCCGTGGTCGACGATATGACATTCAAGGTCATGACCAAGCGCGCGCCGACGGACGCCGAAATGCGTGACCTGAAGTTTGCATTCCGGGTCGCAAAACACGTCAAGTCCAACACCATCATCTATGCCAAGGATCTCGCCACCGTCGGCATCGGCGCGGGCCAGATGAGCCGGGTGGATTCAGCCCGGATCGCAGCGCGCAAGGCGCAGGATGCGGCCGTTGAGCTGAAGCTTGCCGAGCCGCTGACCAAGGGCTCGGTCGTGGCCTCGGATGCGTTCTTCCCGTTCGCCGACGGCATGCTCGCCTGCATCGAGGCCGGCGCCACCGCGGTGGTGCAGCCCGGCGGCTCGATGCGCGACGACGAGGTGATCAAGGCCGCCGACGGGCACGGCATCGCGATGGTGTTCACAGGGACGCGGCATTTCAGGCACTAAACTTTCGCGAGAGAGCGTAGCCCGGATGGAGCGTAGCGAAATCCGGGTTCTCGCAGACTAGCGCCAGTGGTCCCGGATTGCGCTGCGCTCCATCCGGGCTACGAACTACTCTCGCACCCGCATCAGCAGCGCGAACCCAGCGACGAAAAACACGACCAACACAGCCATGCCGGCCTTCTGGCTCGCGGTCACCGCAGTGATCACGCCGATCAGCAACGGGCCGATGAAGGACGTCACCTTTCCGGTCAGCGCGAACAAGCCGAAATACTGCGCGATGCGATCCTTCGGCGCGAGGCGGATCAGCAGCGTGCGCGAGGCGGCCTGGAGCGGGCCGCCGGCGGCGCCGATCAGGCAGCCCAGGATCACGTAGGCACGCTCGGCGACGCTCGAGAAAAGGGGAGCGCCCGGCTCGGGCGGCGCGACTTTGACAAACAGGACGCTGTCCTTGCCGACCAGAAGAATCGCCGTCACCGAGAGCAGCAGGATCAGCATGCTGCCGGCGATGACGCGCTTCGGCCCCAGGAAATCGTCGAGCTTGCCGCCAAGCCACGCGCCAAACGTGCCTGCGATGGCGAGGATGATTCCAAACATGCCGATCTGGATCGTGTGCCAACCGAAGGTGCCGGCCGCATAGATGCCGCCGAAGGCAAACAGCGACACCAGCCCGTCGGTATAGATCATGTTGGCGAGCAGGAACGCCGCAAGCGACTTCTGCTCCGGCAAACTCTTAAGCGATTTCTTGAGATCGGAGAGGCCCTCGCGGAGCGCCGCGCGCACCGGACGCTTCGCCGGATAATCCGGCGTGAACAAAAACATCGGCGTGACGAAGATGATGAACCACAGTCCGGTCAACGGCCCGGCGGCGCGGTCGCCCTCGTGGCTGGCGGGATCGAGCCCGAACAGCGGCGTGAAGCCGAGCAACGTGCGCCCGGTGTCAGGATTGGCAGCGAGGAAGCCGAGCACGATGACCAGGCTGACGATGCCGCCGATGTAACCCGTGGCCCAGCCGGTGCCAGAGAGCCGGCCGATGCGCTCCGGCGGCACCAATGTCGGCATCATCGCATTGTTGAAGACGGTGGCGAACTCCGCGCCGACGCTGGCGAGCGCGACTGCGGCGAGCAGCGGCGGAATGATGGCGGGATCGCCGGGCTTGCCGATCCACAGCATGCATGAGGCCACCACAAGAAGTCCACCGAACGCGGCGATCCAGGGCTTTCGGCGGCCCGAGGCATCCGCGATGGCCCCTAACACCGGCGACATCAGTGCGATCGCCAAGCCCGCAGCGGCCATCGCAAAACCCCACAGCGATTGTCCGGTGGCGGGATCTGGCGCGATGCTGGTCGCGAAATAGGGCGCGAACACGAAGGTCGTGATCAGCGTGAAATAGGGCTGCGCGGCCCAATCGAAGAAGATCCAGCTGATGACGGCGGCGCGCGGCGGATAGGTCCGCTGCGCGCCGGCCATGCGCGCATCCGGGGCGATCGTCGTCATCACGCAGTCCTCATCACGAACAGTTTTGCTACACTTAGCGTAAACCGTATAGCATTACTGCGACGCGTGTGAATTGGCTCGAAGCCAGGGCGGAAATTTGATGATGGCGTCATTTTCGACACGGCGCACATTTTTCGCGCTCATCGCCACTCTGGCGATTGGTCTTGCATCTGCGACCGCGCAGGATGCGCGTCGACTCTATATGCCGCCCGCGCTCGACACGGTTCATGCCATCCCTGCCGAGCACGGCATGGTGGTGGCGCAGGAGAAGATATCCGCACAAGTCGGCGCCGATATCCTGCGACGCGGCGGCAATGCGGTCGATGCCGCGGTCGCAACCGGCTTTGCGATGGCGGTGACCTATCCACGCGCCGGCAATATCGGCGGTGGCGGCTTCATGCTGATCCATTCCGCCGAACGCAACGAGGACATCGCGATCGACTATCGCGAGACCGCACCGGCGGCGACCACACCGCAGATATTCCTCGGCCCCGACGGCAAGCCGGATGCCGCGAGGTCCCGCGATTCCGCGCTCGGCATCGGCGTGCCCGGCACCGTCGCGGGACTCGCGCTGGCGCTGGAGAAATACGGCTCGGGCCAATTCACGCTGGCACAGTTGCTGGAGCCCGCGATCGCGCTTGCCCGCGACGGCTTTGTGATCAGCGACGACATGGCCGACACGCTGCCGGGCTTGTACCCGCGGCTGGCGCACTGGCCATCCTCGGCCAAGATCTTCTCGCGGCCTGATGGCAAGGCGCTCGGTGAAGGCGACAGACTGGTGCAGAGCGATCTCGCCGACACGCTGGCGAGCGTCGCCGCGCAAGGCCCGCGCGGCTTCTATGAGGGACCGGTGGCGGACAGGCTCGCCAAAGCGGTGTCGGACGCCGGCGGCATCATGACGCCGGCCGATCTGAAAGCCTATCAAGCCGTGACCCGTTCGCCGGTGCGCGGCAGCTATCGCGGCTACGACGTCGTCTCCATGCCGCTGCCTTCCTCTGGCGGCGTGGTGCTGGTGGAGACGCTCAACATCCTCGAAGGTTTTCAACTCGCCGATCTCAAGCAGGGCTCGCCGGCATCGCTGCATCTCCTCATCGAGGCCATGAAGCGCGCCTACGCCGATCGCGCGCGCTATCTCGGCGATCCCGCCTTCGTCAACGCGCCGATCGAGACTCTCATCGCGAAGGACTACGCCGCGAAGCTGCGGGCGGGCATCTCCACCGATCGCGCCACGCCGGCAAAGGATATCGTTGCCACTGCGGCTTCGCCGCGCGAGGGCAGCAACACCACGCATTTCTCCGTCGTCGATGCCCGCGGCAATGCCGTCAGCAACACCTACACGCTGAACTTCAGCTACGGCGTCGGCCTCGTTGCCGATGGCACCGGCGTGCTGCTCAACAACGAACTCGACGATTTCACCGCCGCGGTCGGTGCCTCCAACGCCTATGGTCTCGTCGGCTACGAGGCCAATCTGCCCGGGCCCAGCAAGCGGCCGCTGTCCTCGATGTCACCGACCATCGTGCTGAAGGACGGCAAGCCGGTGCTGGTGACAGGCTCGCCCGGCGGCAGCCGCATCATCTCGACCGTGCTCCAGGTGATCGTCAACGTGCTCGACTACAAGATGGATGTCGCCGCCGCCGTTGCGGCGCCGCGGCTGCATCATCAATGGCTGCCGGACGAGGTACGCGTCGAACGCGGCTTTCCCGACGATGTGCTGTTCGAGCTGAAGACGATGGACCATCTGATCGTCGAGCCGATGGGACAGACCTCCGCCAACTCGATCGCGGTGACGCCGAATGGCCCGCTCGGCGCGCCCGATCCGCGCACGCGCGGCGCGGAAGCGGCGGGACAGTAACTCTGTCTTTGCATGGCGTGACAGCGCGCGCCGGCTTGCGCTGGCCGCCGCCCATGCTACCACCGCCGGACACAAGAAACTGCCGGGGAAACGCACATGACCGCAGCCGATCCGACTGAGCGTATCGAACGCGCCGAGATCGAAGACACCAGCCTTCTCGCTTTCTATCGCGACATGAATGCGCCGGAGCGGCGGACGTTCTGGGCCTGCGCGGCAGGCTGGGCGCTCGACGGCATGGACTTCATGATCTACCCGCTGGTGATCGGCACCATCATCGCACTGTGGAAGGTCGATGCCGCCTCGGCCGGTCTCGCCGGAACGGTCACGCTGCTGGCCTCCGCCATCGGCGGGTGGCTTGGCGGCTATCTCTCCGACCATATCGGCCGGGTCAGGACGCTCCAGATCACCATCATCTGGTTCTCGGTGTTCTCGCTGGTCTGCGCGGTCGTGCAGAATTTCGAACAGCTTTTGATCGCGCGCGCCGTGCTCGGCCTCGGCTTCGGCGGCGAATGGGCGGCAGGCGCGGTGCTGATGGGCGAAGCGATCCGGCCGCAATATCGCGGGCGTGCGGTCGGCTCTGTGCAATCAGGATGGGCTGTCGGCTGGGGTCTTGCGGTGCTGTCGCAGGCGATCCTGTTCTCCGCTTTGCCCGCCGAGACGGCGTGGCGCTGGATGTTCGTCATCGGCGCGCTGCCGGCGCTCTTGGTGTTCTACATCCGCCGCTCCGTCACCGAGCCGGAGATCGCGGTTGCGGCCCGCGCCAAGCAGGCTGCGAGCGGCGATCGCCCGGCGCTCTGGGAAATCTTCTCCGGGCCGATCCTCAAGACCACGATTTTGGCGTCGCTGATGGCGACGGGCTGCCAGGGCGGCTACTACGCCGTCACCTTCTGGGTACCGCAATTCCTGACCAAGGAACGGCATCTGTCGGTCGTCGGCTCGACCGGCTATCTGTCGACACTGATCATCGGGTCCTTCATCGGCTATCTCACCGGCGCGTGGCTGGCCGACCGGATCGGACGGCGTAATCTGTTCCTGATCTTCTCGATCGGCGCGATGGCGATCGTGCTGCTCTATACGCAGCTGCCGCTCACCAACGAGGTCTTGTGGGTGCTCGGTTTCCCGCTCGGCTTCTTCGCCTCGGGCTATTTCTCGGGGATCGGCGCGTTCCTCACCGAGCTCTATCCGACAAGGCTGCGCGGCTCAGGCCAGGGCTTTTGCTACAATTTCGGCCGCGGCATCGGCGCGCTGTTTCCGTTCCTCGTCGGTGCGCTGTCGGCGACGACGTCGCTCGCCAATGCAATCGCAATGTTTGCGGTGGTGGCTTACGTGGTGTTCTTCATCGCCGCGTTCGCGCTGCCGGAGACGCGCGGCCGCGTGCTGCACGCGGACTAGTGGAACGCCGGGGCGGTGAGTAAACTTACCGCCCCACCTGATACGGCCCGCCCTTTTCCAGCGCGCGGCTGTACGCCGGCCGCGCGTGGATGCGTTCGAGGAACGCCATCGCCTTGGGATGGCCCTGCTCGAGCCCGCCGCGCGCTTGGGCCGCTTCGAGCGGAAAGCTCATCTGGATATCGGCGGCCGTGAACTCATTGCCGGCGAACCACTCGGTCTTTGCGAGCTCGCCTTCCCAATAATCCATGTGCTGCTTGAGCTGCGGATTGACCAGCGCCGTCAGCGCCTGGTTGGAGACCTTGCGCACCAGCGGGCGCAGCAAAGCCGGCGCGCGCTTCGGCATCAGCGTGAACAGCAGCTTCAGCAGCAGCGGCGACATCGCGGACCCTTCGGCATAGTGCATCCAATAGGTGAAGCGCAGCCGCTCCGGCGTGTTCGGCGGCGGGATCAGCCTGCCGTTGCCGTAAGTGGCGATGAGATATTCGATGATCGCACCCGATTCGGCGATGGTGTTGCCGTTGTCGGTGATGACGGGCGACTTGCCGAGCGGGTGAATGGCGCGCAGCTCCTTCGGCGCGCGCATATCGGGCTGGCGCTGATAGCGCACGATCTCGTAGGGCACGCCCAACTCCTCGAGCAGCCATAGCACGCGCTGCGAGCGTGAATTGTTGAGGTGATGAACGGTCAGCATCGCGAGGTCCCCGGCTTGGCGTGGTCGATCGGCCGCGCGTTCGTGCCAGCCCGGGACAGCAATGTCGAGCCATCCGGACAGATATTTTCACCCGGGTATATTGACGTCAGCAATTTACCCGGATATTAAGCTGCCGACGCGATCAATATGGCAATGATTCCAATGCAGAGAACATTCACCGCCTTCCAGGGCCAGCGCCGCCTGGCATCCGGGCCGGCAGGAGAGGTCGCGCTGGTCGTCAAGCGGATGGCGCCACGGCCGGACGAGCCCATCATCATCTTCGAGGACGCCACCGGCCGATCAATCGACTTCGATCTGCGCGGCGGGGATCGCGAGGTGCTGGCGCGGTTGGTGAAGCTTATCCCGCCCCCGGTGGAGGAGACCGCACCATCGAGTGAGCCACGCGGCCGCGGCCGACCGAAGCTCGGTGTGGTCGCGCGCGAGGTGACGCTGCTGCCGCGGCACTGGGAGTGGCTCAGCGCTCAGCCCGGCGGCGCGTCGGTCGCGTTGCGAAAGCTCGTCGAGGAGGCGCGGCGTGCGAGCGGCGACAAGGACCGCGAGCGGCAGGCGCGCGATGCGGCCTATCACTTCATGTCGACCATGGCGGGCAATCTGCCGCAATTCGAGGAAGCTTCGCGCGCGTTGTTTGCGGATGACCGGCGGCGCTTCGCCGGACTGATCGCCGACTGGCCCGCCGACATCCGCGATCACATCGTCAAGCTCGCCTATAGCGATCGCGCTTAGACGCGCCGGGCCATGTGCACTTCATCAAGATATTATGATCATCATTAAACGGTGGACCTGTGGCACGCCCTGCGCCACAATGTGAGAAAAGCCACGTCAGGGAGCACGATTTTGACCCGCACAGCCCCGCAGTTCCTGTTCGATTTCGGCAGCCCGAACGCTTATCTCAGCCATCTGGCGATTCCGGCGATCGAGAAGCGGATCGGCGTGAAATTCGAATATGTGCCGATCCTGCTCGGCGGCATCTTCAAATCGACCAACAACAGATCGCCGGCCGAGACGCTCGCCGGCGTCAAGAACAAGCGCGAATTCCAGGCGGTCGAGACCGAACGCTTCGTCAAGCGTTTCCAGGTCCCGCCCTATGTCATGAATCCCTTCTTCCCCGTCAACACGCTGAACCTGATGCGCACGGCGATCGCAGCGCAAGCCGAAGGCGTGTTCGAAAAATATGTCGAGGCCGCCTTCCACCACATGTGGCGCGAGCCGAAGAAGATGGACGATCCTGAAATCGCGGCGAAGGCGCTCGCCTCGTCCGGCCTTGATGCCCAAAAGCTGTTCGCCCGCGCGCAGGAGCCCGAGGTGAAGGGCAAGTTGATCAAGAACACCGAGGAGGCCGTCGCACGCGGCGCGTTCGGCTCGCCGACCTTCTTCGTCGGCGATGAGATGTTCTTCGGCAAGGAGCAGTTGCGCGAGGTCGAGGAGATGGTGTCGGGGAAGTGATTTTCGTACCGTGGGGAAAGCGAGCTATTTCCCCAACGTCGTCCTGGCGAAAGCCAGGACCCATAGCCACCGAACGTTATTGATGTGACGAGCTGGAGCTCCAACTTGTCCGACAACGAACAGTTGGGGTAATGGGTCCTGGCTTTCGCCAGGACGACGGTAATAAGCAACAATAAGGAATTTCCCATGCGTATTCTCGTGGTCGGCGCCGGCGCCATCGGCGGCTATTTTGGTGGCAGGCTGTTGCAGGCCGGCCGCGACGTCACGTTCCTGGTCCGGCCACGGCGCGCCACCGAGCTTGCCAGCGCCGGCCTCGTGATCAAGAGCCCGAATGGCGACGTCACGCTGAAGGATCCGCCGCGGGTTGAGGCCGACAAGCTCAAGGACAAGTTCGACGTCGTGCTGTTGAGCTGCAAGGCCTTCGACCTCGACGACGCCATCAAGTCGTTCGCCGCTGCGGTTGGTCCCAACACGGCGATCATTCCAATGCTCAACGGCATGAAGCATCTCGACACGTTGGACGCCAAGTTCGGCAAGGAGCGCGTGCTCGGCGGTCTCTGCGCCATCGCCGCGACCTTGAACGAGAAACGCGAGGTGGTGCAGCTCCAGCCGATGCAGGCGATCACTTACGGCGAGCGCGACGGCAAACTGTCGGATCGCGTCAAGGCGATCGACGAGGCCTTCAAGAGCGGCATTAGCGGCGCCACCGCCAGCCAGAACATCATGCAGGACATGTGGGAGAAGTGGGTGTTCCTGTCCTCGCTCGCCGCAAGCACCAGCCTGATGCGCACGTCCGTCGGCAACATCCTGGCCGCACCCGGCGGTCGAGATTTCCTGCTCGGCATGTTGGATGAGACCAGCGCGATTGCCACCGCATCAGGCTATACGCCGGGCGGCCCGTTCTTCGAGCGCGTCAAGGGCAATCTGACGACCGCGGGTTCGCCGATGACGGCGTCGATGTTTCGCGACATCAAGGCAGGCTTTCCGGTCGAGGCTGATCACGTGATCGGTGATCTGATTGCGCGCGGCGACGCCGCCAAGGTGCCGGTGCCGAAGCTGCGCATCGCCTACACGCATTTGAAGGCGTATGAGAAGCAGAGGGCGGGGTAGGTAGTAACCCCGACTCCGCGCTATTTGAAATACGCGAGATAATGCGAGACGGCGGTGATTTCCTCATCGCTCATATGATAGGCGACATCGGCCATCGCGGCGCCGCCGCCACCGACGCGCTGGCTGGTCTTGTAGTCACGCAGCGCCTTGACCAGATATTCCTCGCGCTGACCCGCAAGCCGCGCGACGGCCTTGGTGCCGGCAAAGCTATCCGTGTGGCATGAGGCGCAGCGGCGGCCGACGGCAACTTGCGAGCCCTTTTTCGACAGATCGGGATCCTTGTCCTCGGCTGGCTGCGGCGGCGTCATCGCCGCGAAATAGGCGCCGAGACTGCGGACGTCCTCGTTGGTGATCTCCGCGGCAATCGGCTGCATCTGCTCGTTCTTGCGTGAGCCGGCGCGGAAGAAGACGAGCTGCCATTGCAGGAATTGATCGGGCTGACCGGCCAGCGAGGGAATGTTTTCGGTCTGCGAGATACCGTTCTCGCCGTGACAGCCGGAGCAAACGGCAGCCTTCTCCTGGACGGCGGAATTATCGGCGGCGCTTGCGGAGAGAGCTCCGAGTGCGAGGAGCAACGCAGCCGCGCTGATTGCGTGCGAGATGAACTGCCGGCGCATGATGGGAATTCCACTCTGACAATCTGGTCATTCCGGGGCGCCCGAAGGGCGGGCCCGAAATCCATAACCCCGTTTCGTGATGATGGGTTCCGGACTTGCGTGCAAGTCCGGAACGACAGCGTGGGAACTTGAAATAAAAGAGGCTGCGGCCGCATCATGGCCACCGCAGCCTCGTGTCGTCGTGCGCTACTTCTTGCTGTAGCTGATGCGATAGATCGCGCCGGCCCAATCGTCGGCAACGAGGATCGAGCCGTCCTTGGCGAGGATGATGTCATCGGGGCGGCCGAGATAGCCCTGGTCACCCTCGATCCAGCCGGAGGCGAACACCTCCTTCTTGGCGTTCTTGCCGTCGGGCCCGACGATCACGCGCGTGATATTGCCGCCCTGATACTTGTGGCGATTCCAGGAGCCGTGCTCGGCGATGAAGATGTTGTTCTTGTACTCGGCGGGAAATTGATCGCCGGTATAGAACTTCATGCCGAGCGGAGCGACGTGGGCGCCGAGGTTCAGCACGGGCGGCGTGAACTCGGAGCACTTGTGGCCCATCGCGAACTTCGGATCCGGAAGGTCGCCCTGATGGCAGTAGGGATAGCCGAAATGCTCGCCGAGCTTGCTGACCATGTTCAGCTTATCGGAAGGCAGATCGTCGCTGACCCAGTCGCGCGCATTTTCCGTGAACCAGTACTTGCCGGTACGCGGATCGACATCGCCGCCGACCGAGTTGCGAACACCGAGCGCATAGACTTCAGCGTTGCCGGTCTTGGGATCGACGCGCCGGATCTGCGAGACGCTGGTCGGAGGAACGCCGACGTTGAAGGGCGGTCCGAACGGAATGTAGAACCAGCCTTCCTTGTCGGCCGCGAGGTACTTCCAGCCATGTGCGGCGTAGGACGGCATGTCGTCATAGACGACCTTGCCCTCACCGAGATTGTCGAGCTTGTTTTCGACGTCGTCGTAGCGGATCAGCTTGTCGACCGCGATGACGTAGAGCGCACCGTCCTTGACGGCCAGACCCGTGGGCATGTTCAGCCCCTTGAGGATGGTCTTGACCTCTTTCTTCCCGTTGTTGTCCTTGATGGCATAGACGTTGCCGAGGCCGAACGAGCCGACGAACAGCGTGCCCTTGTCACCCCAGGCCATCTGCCGCGCGGCGAGCACGCCCGAGGCATAGACATCGATCTTGAAGCCTGCCGGCAGCTTGATCTTCTTGATGAGGCTGGCGAGCTCGGCGTCGGACGCGCCGGTCGGCGGACCCGAGGGCGGCGCCAGGCCCTTCTGTGCTTCGGTCTCGTCGCCGAGGAACCAGTCGTCCGGCGGATGGGTCCAGAACTCCTTGGTTCCGGATTCGTATTTCTTCAGCTGCCGGCTCTTGTCCTGCTGCTGCGCACTGGCGACGCTTGTCCCTGCAAGAAGGGCCACGGCCGCAAGCGCCAAGACGGATTGATGGAATTTCATCGCGTCACTCCCCTAAGGCAGCCATCTGGGCTGCACGTTATTTGTTTTGGTTTGTCGAGTCGGCGAAGGTCGGAGTCTGTCGAGAGGCAGACGCAAAAAGGTTAGCACATCTGCGAGCAGTGAGAAGCGCGTCACGTGCACTGCCGTAGTGCTCAATAAAAATTGAGACGGATTTTCTCCGAGAGTGAATGCGGCGATAGCAACACTCTCGCTGCAACGCGGAATCGCAATGAAGCGCGCCTCATTTGCAGGCAGCAAAATGGGCGACCAATGCAAAACCGCGAAAACAACCCCATGCACAGTAGAACATCAGACGCCGGATGGTGCGCGGTGACGCCGGCCACACATCTGAAACATCGTGCGAATTGATAAAAGCGGCGACTATTTGGCGACGGGGTACGGCTCATCGTCAAATTGCATGTCGTGATAGCCTTTCGCTCCCACCTCGCGCGCCAGGGAGCTGCGAAAATCGCGCCCCTCGCGCAGGCTGCTCAGCATATGGGCGAAATCGAATTCGGGATGCCATCCGAGTTCGCGCCGCGCGCGGTCGTTGACATAGACCCGGTCGATCTTGGGAAATAGCCGCCAGCCGCGCGCCGCGTAGAGTTGCTCGCAATCGGGATAGAGCGTCCGCACCACGCCAGCTGCATCACGCGGCAGCGCCGCGAGATGCTGCGGCCCAAATGGGGTTGTAGCCGAGACGATATAACGGGCGAAACCGATCTCCGGTGCACGCGCCACGGCGAGCAGATGGGCACTCACGGCGTCCGCTATGTCCAGCCGGCGATAGAGCAGCTCGTTGGCCTGCGCATTGTCCAGCGGGTAGGCCGACCGCATTGCGGGATCATCATCGTCCTCCGGAAAGAAGCGCGAGGTCCGCAACCCCACGACCGGCAGACCGCGCTCGCGGAAGAACAGCTCGCACAGATTTTCCGCCATCAGCTTGGTGGTGCCGTAGATGTTTTTGGCACCGGCGGTAGGTCCTCGGTGACCCACACCGCCGGCTGCCCCGCCTCCGGCCGGAGCTGGGAACCGAATGCACTGGTGGTGCTGGTGAAAACAAAGCTCTTCACGCCAGCGGCGGTGGCCGCCTCGAGCAGATGGAGCGTGCCAGTGACGTTGGTGTCGATGAAGTCCCGCTTGCTGTGGGTCGCCACATGAGGCTTGTGCAGGGTCGCGGTGTGGATGATTGCGGTGACCCCGGCCGTCTGGTTCCGCACAAAGTCCGGATCGGTGATCGAGCCGATGGCGTCGGTGAAAGCTGATTTCTTCAGATCAACCCCATGCACAGGTGAGCCGCGCCCGCGGAGCGTCCGGGCAATGGCCTCCCCGAGGTGGCCCGCGCTGCCGGTGACCAGGATTGTCATGGCAGACCCCACCCAGCCGCCAGCGGTGCAGCGAACGACGCTATGTGCCCGTTTGGCTGGACGCTTGGGAAAAATTGGAGCGGGCGAAGGGGCTCGAACCCTCGACCCCGACCTTGGCAAGGTCGTGCTCTACCACTGAGCTACACCCGCATCCTGTGTCGGCCGCATGACGCGCCCGGCAACGGCTGTCGTATGCCAAAAGCGGGCGGCGAATGCAACAGCTACGGGCAGCATAGATTCGGATTTGGGACCCCATATGGGCCCAATCCTGGCAAAACCGACCTAAAATCGCCCTGAGCGGCCGAATCGGTTCCCATGGATTGAAATTCGGCCGCCCCGGCCCAATTTTAGGGCCGACAGCGAAGCATATGAATTGGCGACGTGCTAAAGACCCGCCATTCCAGACATAGACGAGGGGATTCCGTGACGATCATCGACCAGGGTAACGGAGCCGCAGTCCCGGCTGCGGCGGATCTGATCAAGGACACCACCACCCAGACCTTCGTGAAGGACGTCATCGAGGAATCGAAGCGCCAGCCGGTGCTGATCGACTTCTGGGCCGAGTGGTGCGGCCCCTGCAAGCAGCTCACCCCCGTGCTGGAAAAGGCGGTCAAGGCGGCCAAGGGCAAGGTCAAGCTGGTCAAGATGAACATCGACCAGCATCCGGCGATCCCGGGCCAGATGGGCATCCAGTCGATCCCGGCCGTGATCGCCTTCGTCAACGGCCAGCCGGCCGACGGCTTCATGGGCGCGGTGCCGGAGAGTCAGATCAACGCCTTCATCGAAAAGCTGACCAAGGGCGTGACCGCACCGGGCGAGGCCAACATCGCCGAGATCCTGCAAGAGGCCGAAGCCGTGCTCGCCGAGGGCGATGCCGCGGCCGCAGCGCAGATCTATGCCGAGGTGCTCCAGCACGATTCGACCAACATCGCCGGACTTGCCGGGCTCGCAAAATGCTACGCCGTCTCCGGCGCGATGGAGCAGGCCAAGCAGACGCTCGCCATGGTGCCGGAATCCAAGCGCAACGACCCCGCGGTGAAGGCCGTGCAGACCGCGATCGATCTCGCCGAGCAGGCGCAGTCGCTCGGACCGGTGGCCGAGCTGGAACAGAAAGTCGCCGCAGACCCGCTCGATCATCAGGCGCGATTCGACCTTGCGACCGCGCTCAACGCGCAGGGCAATCGGGCGGCGGCCACCGAGCAGCTGCTAGCGATCATCAAGCGCGACCGCAAATGGAACGACGACGGCGCCCGCAAGCAGCTCGTGCAGTTCTTCGAAGCCTGGGGCGGCGCCGATGATGCGACCGTCGAGGGCCGCAAGCGCTTGTCGATCATCCTGTTTTCGTAAGCACGAGCTGGCGACGTCAGCGGGGACCAGATGCCGATCAATATCGAATATCGCGGCCCCGCCGACCTTCCGGAAATTCTCCCGGTATTTCCGCTGCCAGGTGCGCTGCTGCTGCCGCGCGGGCAAATGCCGCTCAACATCTTCGAGCCGCGCTACCTCGCGATGGTCGACGATTCCTTCCGTGATGGCCATCGCCTGATCGGCATGATCCAGCCCGACATCGCGCATTCGCCGAAGAATTCCGACAAGCCGGCGCTGTTCCGCGTCGGCTGCGTCGGCCGCATCACCCAGCTGGCTGAATCCGGCGACGGCCGCTACATCCTCGAGCTCACCGGGGTCGCGCGGTTCAAGGTGGTCGAGGAGCTCGAGGTGCTGACCGCCTACCGGCAGTGCAAGGTCGACATCTTCGCCTTCGCCGACGATTTCACCGCGCGCGTCGGCGAGGACAAGGTCAACCGCGAGGCCTTGCTGGTCGCGCTGGCGGATTTCTTGAAGGCCAACAACCTCAAGGTCGACTGGGAGGGCGTCGAGAGCGCGCCCAACGAAGCGCTGGTCAATGCGCTGGCAATGATGTCGCCCTACGGCCCGGCCGAGAAGCAGGCTATGCTCGAGGCGCCGGACCTCAAGACCCGCGCCGAGATCTTGATCGCGGTCACCGAGATGGATCTCGCCAAGAAGCGCACCAGCGGCGATCCGCCGCTGCAGTGAGGGTGTGCTGCGACATTTCGCTTTCAGAAATATCTTGAACACGATGATTGCTGCCACAACGGTGATGCGCTCCCTCTCCCGCTTGCGGGGGAGGGTTGGGGAGAGGGTGCTTCCTCAAGCGAGAACCCCGATGAGGAGAAAGCCCTCACCCGGCGCTTCGCGCCGACCTCTCCCGCAGGCGGGCGAGGTTGACTGAGCCTGCCGCCCGAGCGGTTCAACCCAACTTCAAGAACGATGACGGATGCGTTTGCGTCCGGTGAACATCGCGCGGATCAAATTCTCACGCTGAAGAACGCCCATCAGCACCACGCCTACGACGTGCAGAACGACCAGGACGATGACCGCGTCCGATGCATAGGCATGGGTATCCTCGATCCACCGGACGCCGAAGAATGTGACGGTGACCGACAGCGCGCCGGTGATCGACGAGACCGCGAGCGACACGAGCAGTGCCACCAGCATCAGAGTGCCGGCAGGATTGAGCCCGATATAGCGTCCCGTGATGCCGCGGCGAAGATTCCAGAGATAGCGGGGCGCGGCACGGAGCCTGACGCCGACCATGCGAAAGCGCGAATAGCGGCTTCCCAGAAATCCCCATATCAGGCGGAAAGCCAACAGCCCGATCACGCCATAGCCGACGATGCGGTGAAGGCCGTCATAGACGGCGGGCGTGAACCACGCGATCAGGACGCTAGCTGCGAGAGCCCAGTGCCAAAGGCGCAGCGGGAGGTCCCAGACATCGACCGTCCGCGAAACGGTCTTGTCCGCGGGGGCCCGGATGGGCTCCCCGCGCGCGTCTGGTACCGCTTCGTCCATCGGCCTCAGTTCATTTAGCGCAGTTTATTTGGCACAATTTATTTAGCGATCGTGTGCTTCAGGCTGAGATCTTCAGGGCTGTAGAACAGCTCGTAGATCTTGCCTTCCTTGACGCCGTAGACCTCATAGCACGAGCCTTCGATCTTGGAGCGCCGCACCTCGTAGCCGGCCGCCTTGGCCTTGGCTTCGGCATCGCCCGCCGGCTTCCATGATGCCTTGTCGAGCTTGGTGCAGTTCTTGAAACCGTCGGCCATGGCCGTCGACCCCATGCCGATCCCGACCGTCAGTGCAATGGCAACAACACGAATGACCTTCACGAACGTCTCCTCCTCTGTCGTGTGCGCGACGCTTCGCGCGAAACGCGACCGAAGGAAGCAAAGGGGATCGCGAAGTCAACTCGGGTTCGGGGCGCGAAGCCTTTAGAGATATTCTAACGGTCGCCAAAACATCAGCGCGCTCCGCATGCAGCGCGTGTTTGGAGCTTCGCTGCGGCCTTACGCCTCACGGCCTGGTGTCGAAGATATCGACCTGCGCCTCACCCGCGGGATGACCGACGTCGCAGCCAGTCGGCCCACGAGAGCCGTCCACGCACGCCATGGCTGACGACGAAGCCCATGCCACGCGCCTTCGCGTCTGAAAGACTCACCGGCAGGATTTTACGACGCAGTCCGCGCGCATCCTGGTACTGGCCGGCGAGCGCGGTAAGACTGAGGTCTTCGGGACCGCCGATCTCCGCGCGCTCACCACGCGCCCCATCGAAGGCGCATGTCACGACGTGATCGGCGACATCCGACGTATCGACAGGATTGAACGATGTCGTCGGCACCGGCCACACCGGAAGCCAGGCGAGGCCCGCGAGCAACCTGTCGAGCAGATAGTAGAACGGCATTGCGCGAACGACGGACCAGGACAGCGCGGACGAGCGGACCAACCGCTCGCCGGCAAGCTTGACCCGGCCATAAGGCAGCGTCGCCTCGTCGAGTCCGACGATCGAGGTGTGCAGGAAATGCCGCACGGACTGTTCCTGGCACAGCGACAGCAATCGCTCCGTGCCTTCGACATCCACGGCGGAAGGGGACCTGAAGAAGTCTATCGGACGAACCCCGCCGCGCCGTGCGATCGGCGAATACGTCGCCGCATTGATGACCGTGTCGACACCATGCAGCGCTTGCCGCAGCCCGGCTCCCGTAGCGAGATCACCGACGACCCACTCGATATCCGATCGCGTGCCCCGTGATCGCGCAAGGACCCGGACGCGACGGCCGTCGCGGACAAGGCGATCGACGATGTCACGGCCAAGATGGCCCGTGCCTCCGGTGACGAGCGTCAGCGCCATGCTTCAGCCTCCCGTACGTGCCGGCTCTCCCATGGGAACGAGCACGGCCTCGCCGGTCGCGACGAGAGACAGTTCGCCCTGCTCATCAGCAGCGAGAAGCTCGGCCCGGGCGAATACCTGCCTGCGCCCGGCGCGCACCGTCGTTCCCCTGGCGATGAAGTGAGAGCCGACGGCCGGCTTGAGGCAGTTCATCGAGAAGTGCGACGCGGTGACTGAGCCCACCAAGGTCGCGGCAGCAAAACCGCAGGCGGTGTCGAGCAGGGCTGCGATCAAGCCGGCATGCAGGTGTCCGGAATATTGGGCAAAGTCGTCGCGCCAGCTCATGCGGATGGCGACCTCACCTTGGCCGGCCTCAACGACTTCGAACTCCGCCATGCGGTTGAACGCAGCGGATGAATTGACTGCCTTGAGAGCCGGCAGATCGAAACCGTCAGTCCTGCTCATGCGCAGCTCCATCGTGGTGGACGCTTCTCGAGATTGCTCCTGACGGCCTCGACATGATTGGGCGAACCGAGCAACGCAGCCTGTTCGGCGGTTTCGGCCGCAAGACCGGTGGCCGCGTCGCAAGTCGCCGCGAGATTAAGGAGCCGCTTGGCGGCGCGAATGGCATCCGGACTTCGGTTTGCGATCTCCTGCGCAGTCGACAATGCGGCCGCCAGCGGATCATCGGCGAGTCCGGTCGCAAAGCCATAAGCCAGCGCCTGCTGAGCCGAAAACACACGGCCGGTGTAAGTCAGTTCGCGTACGACATCCTCACGCGCAAGGTGGCGCATCAGTTGGGTGCCGGCCATATCGGGCACCAATCCCCATTTGGCCTCGATGACGGCGAGCTGCGTTGCCGGTGCGAGATAGCGAAGGTCGGCACCTAGCGCGAGCTGGAAGCCGCCGCCGAAGGCGACGCCGTGGACGGCTGCGATCACGGGCATCGGCAGCTCGCGCCACAGCCAAACGAGATGCTGCGCATAGTTCGCGATCCCGTGGGTTCGTTGAGTGAGGTCGATCGATGGGATCAGCCGTTCGCCGTTTGCCGTGGCCAGCAGGCGGTCCAGGTCGAGGCCCGCGCAAAACGCGCGTCCTTCGCCGGAGAGAACGACGGCGCGGACATCCTTGCAAGCGCCAAGCTGTGTTCCAACGGTGATGATCGCTTCGAACATCGCCGGGTCCAGCGCGTTCATCTTGTCCGGGCGATTCAGCCGGACATGGGCCACACCTTCCTCGATGGTCAGGCGAACACGATCTTCCATAGCCACTCCACTTTGAAGGCCTTGGGTTTTGAGACCTTGGGTTCGTTTCGACGTTCAGTAGCCGGCAACCGCCATGACCACGACGGCACTGAGCGCCATCCAGCCAAAGTGCCGGCCGCGTGTCGCCCATGCATTGGCCAGGGCGGAAAAACCGAACACGCAGGCCATGGTGATCACGATCCAGTGGCGCGCCGGCGCGGAGTCCATCCAGGGCGTCGCGATCAAGAGCACACCACCGCCGATCCAGGCCACGGTCGAGGCCTGCCAGACCAGGCGGATCAAGGTGCGGAGGCGCTCGGGCTCGATACGGGCACGCGCAAAGACCTTGGTCTCGCCGAGGATGCCATGGATGATCGCCACGACAATGGTCAGGACGCCGGCACACTGGAGCAGGAGATCACGCATCAACGCCTCCGTACAGTTATGTATGGTGGATTAAGCGCTGGCCCGCCGCCTGTCAATACACTAGTGTATGGCTCGACCCTTGGACCCCGAGATGACCGAACAGCTCTCCGCCGACGACTGGATCAACGCGGGACTCAAGGCGCTCGCCAAAAGCGGCTTCACGGCGCTGAAGGCCGATCCGCTCGCCAAGGCCATGGGCGTCTCGCGCGGCAGCTTCTATTGGCACTTTGCCGATCTCGGCGCGTTCCACGCGGCCATTCTGAAGCGCTGGCGCGAGATCGCGGCCGAGCAGATCATCGCCGACGTCGAGGCCGGCAGCGACGAGCCGCTGAAAGCGCTGCTGCGCCGGACGTTTGGCGCGCGGCTCGATCTCGAACGTGCCGTGCGCAACTGGGCGGCGTTCGATCCGGCCGCGCAAGCGGCGGTCCGCGCCATCGACCGCCGCAGGCTCGATTATATCGAGACGCTGCTGGAGCGGCGCGGGCTCAATGCCACGATGGCGCAGGGGCGCGCGCAGATCCTGTACTGGACGTTTCTCGGCTTCGCGCTCTCCGGCGCGCCGGTCCCGGCGCCACGACTCCAAGGCCTGCTCGACGAGCTCCTGCGAATGATCGCCGGTTAGCCAAAAAGCCGGTGGCGCCCGCGATGGGCGGCCGCGATTTTCTATGCTAGAGCCCCATTCCGATGGAATCGGAACGGGACGCTAGATTCTTTTTTGACGCGTTTTCTTTACGCGAACCGGTATCCACTTCGCTCGAAAACGCTCTACAGGCAGCCGATCGCCGGAGACCATGATGACCGCGCCCACTGAACGCCCCGAAAACAGCGTCGATCCCAAATTGCTGGAGATCTTGGTCTGCCCGCTGACCAAGGGCCCGCTGGAGTTCGATTCCGCCAAGCAGGAGCTGATCTCGCGCTCCGCCAAGCTCGCTTATCCCATTCGCGACGGCATCCCGATCATGCTGCCGGAAGAGGCGCGGAAGATCGATTGAGATAAGCGGTCATTTTGCGCGACGGCCGCGCAACAGCCTCATTGTCGTCCCGGCGAAGGCCGGGACCCATAACCACAGGAAGTGGTTGTAGCGCGAAGCTGGTAACTCCGAGTCTTCGCAAAACTATTGCTGCGGCGTATGGGTCCCGGATCTGCGCTGCGCTTGTCCGGGACGACGAGCGGAGAGCTAGGCGACAGCGAGAATTACAGCGCCTCGCCCTTCAGCAACTTCGGCACCTCGCCCGTGAGCCCCGCGGCCTGGCGGATGAAGAGATTCTTCAGCGGCGGGGCGCGGTCGACGAGGCCGAGGCCGATGTCGCGCACGGTGCGCAGCAGCGTCGACTTGTTGGAGAACAGGAAGTTCAGCGAGTTAGTGGCAACGCCCATCGCCATGGTGTCGAAGCGGCGCCAGCGCTGGTAGCGCTCGAGCACGTCGGCTCCGCCGATATCCATCCCAAGCCGCGCGGCATCTACGACGACCTCGGCCAGTGCGGCGACATCCTTCAGCCCCATGTTGAGGCCCTGGCCCGCGATGGGATGGATGACATGCGCGGCGTCCCCGACCAGCGCCAGGCGCTCGGCGATGAAGGAGCGCGCCACGAAATAAGACAGCGGAAACGCGCGCGGCTTGTCGAGCGCCTTCACCTCGCCGAGATGCAGGCCGAAGCGCTGCTCGAGCTCGCCATGAAATTCGTCGTCGCTCAGGGCCACGATGCGCGCGGCCTCGCTGCGGCGCTCCGTCCACACCAGCGAGGAACGCTTTCCGGTAAGCGGCAGGATCGCGAACGGACCCGCGGGCAAGAAGTGTTCTTCGGCGCGCCCCTCGTGATCGCGCTCATGGCCGACGGTGACGACGATGCCGGATTGATCATATTCCCAGCCATGGGTGGCGATGCCGGCGCGCTCGCGCAGTTTTGACTTCGCACCGTCAGCCGCGATCAACAGGCTCGCGGCAACAACGCTGCCGTCACTGAGCGTCACGTCGATGCCGTCAGCACGGGCGTCATAGGAGGCAACGGCCGTGGCGCGGAGCTCGACGCCGGCCGCTTCGGCGCGGACGACCAGCGCATCAATCAGGCGGCGGTTCTCGACCATATGCGCGAAGGATTCGCCGGGCGCGACATCGCCGGCAAGATTCAGGAACACCGGACGCGTCGCGTCCTCCAGCTTGGAATCCGTGACCACCATGTCGAGGATCGGCTGCGCCTCGCCCTTGACGTCGTCCCAGGCGCCGAGGGCCTCGAAAAGCCGGCGGCAGGCCGCCACGATCGCAGTCGCTCGGGGATCACGGCTCGGACGGACGCTGAGCGCCGGATCGGCGACGATGATGGGAATCTCGGGCCCGAGCCCCTGGCGCAGCGCCAGCGCCAGCGCGAGGCCCGCAAATGCGCCGCCGCCAATGACTATGCTACTCTGTGACATCTAAAATTCCCGGCCAACTCTTGGTCTTGCTAGCAGACTTGAGGTGGGCGAAACAGTGCGGTGAAACAAGGGCGGAACGGCCCCCAAGAACTGCCTAATGTGTCATTCCTGAGCAACCCACCCGGAATGACGGCAAGAAAGTTCACTCCATGTCCAAAAGCCTGTTCGACCTGATCTCGATCCTCGACCTCGAACAGCTCGAGGTGAATTTGTTCCGCGGCAACAGCCCGAAGACGGACTGGCAGCGGGTCTTTGGCGGCCAGGTGATCGGGCAGGCGATGGTTGCGGCCTGCCGCACCGTCGAGGGCCGGCTGCCGCACTCGCTGCATTGCTATTTCATCCTGCCGGGCGATCCGCAGATTCCGATCATCTACCAGGTCGAGCGGCTGCGTGACGGCAAGAGCTACTCGACCCGCCGCGTCACCGCGATCCAGCACGGCAATGCGATCTTCTCGATCATGGTGTCGTTCCATGCCGAGGAGGCGAGTGCGTTCGATCACCAGGACAAGATGCCGGACGTGCCGCCGCCGGAAAAGCTGACCGCGGAGGAGGTTGCAAAACAGCCGCAGTTCAAGGAGATGCCGGAGTTCATCCGCCGCTACTATGAAATGGATCGTCCGATCGAATTGCGTCCCGTCGAGATTGGCCGCTATTTCGGTCAGAAGGTCGACGACGGCCGCATCAATATCTGGATTCGCACGGCCGCAAAGCTCCCCGACGATCCCGCGTTGCATCTGTGCGCACTCGCCTACGCGTCGGACTTCTCGCTGCTCGATGCGATCATGGCGCGCTACGGCCGCACGCTGTTCGACAAGCGCATGATGCCGGCGAGCCTCGATCACGCGATGTGGTTCCACCGCCCGTTCCGCGCCGACGAATGGCTGCTTTACGCGCAGGATTCGCCGAGCGCGCAAGGCGGCCGCGGCTTGAGTCGCGGCCTCATCTTCAAGCCGGACGGCACGCTGGTGGCCTCAGTGGCGCAGGAAGGCTCGGTGCGCGAGCGTCGCACCTAAAGCGCGATGAGATTGGGATGAATCGTCATCGCGCTTTAGGTTGTTGTTGGAGCATGATCTTTCCGGAAAACCGCTGCGCACTTTTCCGGATCATGCTTTAGCCGCCCTGTAAACCTGTCGACTTGATCACCGGCCCCCATTTGAGCCGCTCTTGCGCCTCGAATCGGGCGAGGTCCGCCGGCGTTCCGCCGGCCGGATCGAATCCCAGCTCCTGGAGCCGCTTCCTCGTCTCGGGCAGGGCCAGCGCCTTGGCGAACTCGCCGTTCAGAAGCTCGATGACGGCTTGTGGCGTGTCGCGCGGCGCGTAAAAAGCGTTCCATCCTGCCATCTCGAAATCAGGCACGCCCTGCTCGGCGATGGGTTTTACGCCCGGCAGAAGTTCGCTCGGCTTCAGCACGGTGATGCCCAGCGCCTTCAACTTGCCGTCGTCGATCTGCGTGCGCAGTGCCGTGACCGTATCGATGAGCAGCGGCACCTGTCCGCCAAGCACGTCGGTCATCGCCGTCGCCGATCCCTTGTAGGGAACGCCGAACATCGGCGCGCCGGTCTTCTCCTTGAGAAACTCGAAGATGACACGTGCCGTCGTGCTCGGCAGGGCGATGTCGATCCTGTCGGGCTTCGCTTTCGCCGCGGCGATCAGATCAGCCACATTGTTTCCGGCAAACGACGGACTGGCCGAGATCACCAGCGGCAGTTTGCCCACCAGGATGATCGGGGCAAAATCCTTGTCCGGCGCGAAGCCCAGCGAGGGATACATGAACTCGTTCATGGTCTGGGTGGCGTTGGTGCCCATCAGGAGCGTATAGCCGTCGGGGTCCGAATGCGCCGCCTGCTCGGCACCGATATTGCCGCCGGCACCGGGCTTGTTCTCGACATAGAAGCGCTGGCCCAGCGTCCGCGACAAATGGTCGGCCAGGTATCGCGCCACGACGTCGGTGCCCTGGCCCGCCTGATAGGGAACGATGATCCTGACCGGCCGGGTCGGATAGGTTTGCGCAAGGCTTGCGCAACTCCATAACAGGGCCAGCCATCCGGCGGCCCATCTCACGGATTTCAGCATGCTCGTTTCCTCCGATTATGATTCTTTTGATCGTCTTCTTGTTGGTAGCCTTCTTATCGTTGCGCGGCGTCCTTCCCTGGCGGCGTGACGACGCCGGCTTCGATCAGGCCGTCGATCGTCGCTTCGTCGAAACCGGCGTCCGCCAGGATTTCGCGGGCATGCTCGCCAAAGCGGGCCGGCCGTCGCGTGGTGCTGCCGGGCGTCTGCGCGAGCTTCACGGGAATGCCGGGTGCACGATGGCCCTCGCTTTCGACCAGCATGTCGCGGTGAGCGACGTGGGATTGCGCGAACGCCTGCGGCACGGTGTTGACGACGCCTGCGGGAACGCCGGCCTGCATCAGGTCGCGGCAAAGCGCGTCCGACTTGAAGCCGGCCAGCGTGCGCTCCAGCTCAGTGCGAAGCGCTGCAACGTGACTGAGCCGGTCGGCGTTGGTCCGAAAGCGCCGATCATCGAGCAGATCGCCGCGTTTCACCTTCTGGCAGAAGCGGCGAAACTGGCCGTCATTGAGGATGCCGAGAAATATCTCGCCGTCGGCCGCCGCGAACTTGTCGTAAGGCGCGATGTTGGGATGGGCGCTGCCGAGACGGCCGGGCACAGTCCCTGAGCAGATCCAGTTCGCCGCGTGTGGCACGAGAAGGGCGAGCGCGGTGTCGAACAGCGTCACCTCGACGCGCTGTCCGCGTCCGGTCCGTTCGCGCGCCGCGAGCGCGAGCAAGACGCCCGTGAGCGCATTGTAGCCGGTGACATAATCGACAATGGGAACACCGACGCGCGTGGCGCCTGAGTCCTGCGTCCCGTTGATGCTCATCAAGCCACACATGGCCTGGAGCACTGCATCGTAGCCGGGCAGGCCGCCGAGCGGCCCGTCGGCGCCGAAGCCGGAGATGGCGCAATAGATCAATCGCGGAAAGCGTTCGGACAAATCGGCCTCGTAGCCGAGCCCCCAGCGCTCCATGGTGCCAGGTAGGAAATTCTCCACCAGCACGTCGGCATCTTTCAACAGCGCTTCGAGCACCGCGCGCCCCTCCGCGCGCGACAGGTCGAGCGCCATACCCCGCTTGCCGCGATTGACGGCGCCGAAATACGCCGCTTGTCCTGCCGCATCGAAGGGCGGCCCGAGGCCGCGCGTCTCATCGCCCGATGGCGGCTCGATCTTGACGACGTCAGCGCCATGATCGGCCAGCATCTGCGTACACAACGGGCCCGCCAGCACGCGCGAGAGATCGACGACCTTGAGGCCGGTCACCGCTCCGCGCGTGAGATCAGATGCGGGCATGCTGATAGGCCCAGTTGGTCGTCGTCAGGTGCGGCTAGGCAGTTCCACGATGCCGGTTCCGAGCACCGAGAGTTCATCGTCCTGGTTGCGCGCTTCCTGTTCGATCTCGACGAGGTGACGGCCGTTCTCGACGAATTTGCGCTTCACCCTGCCCTTGATGAACAGGATGTCGCCCTCGGGATTGTGCCGGCGGATCTTGCAGGTCGCGCGGCGCAGGAAACCATCATCGCCCATCCAGTTGGTGAGGTGATGGGTCAGCCAGGAGCAGCGCTCCGGACCGTAATCATAGGCGCCGGGCGCGCCGACCTCGAGCGCGAATTCCTCTTCCCAGTGCACGCGCTCGGGACAATCGGGAATATTGAAACGGTTCGGAATGCCGAGGCCGCGATGGGCGTCCTGCAGTTTCCAGGCGAGCTTGTTGGCACGGATGTAGAGACCGCCCCAGCCCTGGGCATAAGCAATGAATCCGGTGACCGTCATCGGCCCCTTCAGCATCACGGGCAGTGCCTCGCCTTCGGTGACGTCCTGCCAGTAGCGCGGACGCGAGCCCTGAATCCTCTCGTCGGCATAGTGCTTGTAGGCTGCAGCCAGTTCCTGCTCGCTGTAGCGGCGCTGCGGGCGGGCCTTGACGTCGCTGTACTTGGTGCCCTGCTCGCGCGCGTGGTCGCGCTCGGTCCGGAAGCACCAGCTATCCGCTTCGGCGACGAGGTCGCCCTGCTGGTTGAAGAAATCGACGTGATAGGTCTGCTGGATCGCGCGGCCGGCGAAACGCGTCTGATGCTCGACGAGGTCCTTCAACTTTGCCTCGGTCGAAATGACGTCGTTGCGCCGGATAGCCTTGTGCCAGGTCCAGTCGGCGCCCGACCACATGGCGTGGACGCCGGGCAGGCCGCCGACATAGCCCGACACGATGCGGCTGGTGCTGAAGAGGAAGCTCGGAAGCGCGATGAGGCCGCCATAGCTGGTCTTGGCGGCGTATTCGGGATCGCACCAAAGCGGGTTGTCGTCGCCGATGCCGTGCGCGTAGTGACGGATGTTGTCGCGCGTTGCCTCGTAGCACCAGGGCTCGGCGGTTACGCCGATCGAGACGCCGATGCGCTTGCGCAAATCGTCGAGGCCCTCTTCGGTGATCTTCGGAAACCTGGTTTCGGTCGTGTCCAGCATGTGGCGTTCCTTTCCTCTAACTCGTCGTTTCTGATTGTTTGACGGCCTGCTCCCGATCGCGCAGCACCTTGCGGTTGACCTTGCCGGCAGGCGTCTTGGGCAACTCCGTGACGAAGCTGACGAGACGGGGATACTCATGGTGGCTGAGGCGCTGGCGCACGAGGTTCTGGATCTCGTGCTCGAACGACGTATCGCCGGGTCTGTCGGTGACCACGAAGGCCTTCACCACCTGCCCACGCAGGGAATCAGGGACGCCAATGGCCGCGGCCTCCCGCACCTGCGGATGCTTCAGGATCGCGTCCTCGATCTCGACGGCGCTCATGGTCCAGCCGGCGGAGATGATGACGTCATCAGCCCGGCCGCCATGATAAAAATACCCGTCCTCATCGATGCGCCCGAGATCCTTGGTCGCGATCCACGCGCCACGGCGCCAGACCTTCAGCTCGCCGGTGACGCCGGGCGCGCACGGCCGCCCTTCGGCGTCCTGCACTTCGACGCGCCCGCCGGGGATCGGCTTGCCCAGCGATCCCGGCTTGACGACGAAATCGCGTGCGCCGGGATAGCTTACCAGGATCACGCCGATCTCGGTGGTGCCGTACATGCTGCAAACCTGACGGCCGAAGGTTTCGTTGACAAAGGCTGCCGTCTCGCTGTCGATGGGTTCGCCGGTGAACGACAATTTCTCCAGCGCGTAGCGGTAGCGCGGCGCGGCGCCCGAATTCCGCAGCATGCGATAATGAGTGGCAGCGGCGGAGATGTTGTTGAACTGATAGCGCCCGAGCGCGGCCAGCAGACGCTCCGGATTGAACTTGCCGGCATAGGCCCCGATGGTGATGCCGAGCGCCAGCGGCGCCAGCGTGCCGTGCCAAAGCCCATGTCCCCATGCCGGCGATGACGGACAAATGAAGCGGTCGCCCGGACGCAGACCGGTGCCGTACAGCGCTGCCACCATCAGCGTGACGATCGAACGATGCGTGTGCTTGACCGCTTCGGGCAATTCGCGCGTCGTGCCCGACGTATATTGAAACAGCGCCATCGCGTCGGCCGCGGTATCCGGCGTGAAGTGCGGCGCAAAACGTTGCAGCTCGCTCAGGAGGGCGTCATCGGCGACCACGATTTCGGTGCCGATCCCGGCGAGAAGCGGCGCCTTCTCCGCGTTGGTCACGATCAGCCGCGGCTTGCAGTCGTCGACGCGCAGCTTGACGCCGTCGGGTCCGAACAGCGTGAACAGCGGCACCGCGACGGCGCCGGCCTTCATGGTCCCGAACACCGCCACGTAGAAGGCGCGCGAGGGCTCGAGCATGACCGCGACGCGATCGCCGGCCTTGATCCCGCGGCTCACCAGATAATGCGCGAAGCGCGCGGAAGCTTCCGCGAGCTCGCCGAAGCCCAGCACCTCGTCCGGCCCTTCCGAGCGAACAACGATCACCGCCGGGTTGGAGCGGCCGGCATGCCGGTCGATACATTCATGCGCGATGTTCAGGCGCGCGCGATTGCCCTCGAACAACTCCCAGAGTTTCTCCGAAGAGAAATTGGCCTGCGCGTCCGCATAGCTCGTGTGGTCGGTCAGCGTGCTCATGGCCGGCAAGATACCGACGGCGCGCTAATTGTCAAATAGCACTATCGATTGTATATATACAATTACGCAGAGGTCGCGACGGGCCTTGTTGTGCACGCGGCGCGACGAGGACGACCAAAGCTGTACTGGCGTGGTCGTGACGAGATGGTGTTGTTGCACCCCGGCCGCTGTTGTACCGATACAATCATGCCGAATCCCAGATCACCCCGTGTCCGCGCCGTGCCCGCGGTCACGCGCGCCGTCGCCATCCTCCGCATGCTCAGCCGCAGCCCCACGCCGCAGAGTCTCAAGGCGATTGCGGAGACTCTCGACCTGGTGCCGAGCACTGCATTGCACATCGTGCGGGCGCTGCTGGCGGAAGATCTGCTGCAAGTCGATCCGCAGACCAAACGCTACAGCCTCGGCGTCGGCATGCTGCCGCTGGCGCGCGCGGTGCTCGAGCACGCCGACTTTCCCAGCCTGATGCGACCGAAGCTCGAGGAGATTTCAGGCCGCTACGGCGTCATGGCGATCGGCGTCGAGGTCCCGGATCTGGACAACATGATCGTCGTAGCACTGGCCCGCAGCCAGGCCCCGGTGCGGCTTCATGTCGACATCGGAAGCCGTTTTCCGGCGTTGATCAGCGCCACCGGCCGTTGCGTCGCCGCCTTCAGCGGCCAGCCGGACAAGGAAATCGAGAAGCGTTTTCGTCTTCTGCGCTGGCACAACGCGCCGACCTTTGAGGCCTGGCGCAAGGAGGTCGATCAGGTGCGCAAGCAGGGTTTCAGCATCGATCGCGGCAATTACATTGCAGGCGTGACGATCGTCGCCGTACCCGTCCTGAACGCGAAGGGGACGATCTCGCACACCGTCGCGGCCGTCGGCCTCGGCAGTCAGCTCGATCGCGCAACTGCGCTGGCGCTGGCGCGCGATATGCGCGCCGTCGCGGAAGCGATCGCCGCGCAACTGGCGATTCACACCTGATACGTCGTGGGCGAGCGGAAGAGCCGATCGCTTAGAGCGACCCGCGCGGAGCGAGCTCGGTCTGCGACGCGAACCAGTTCATCATCCAGCGATACACCCACGGGATCGGGATAATGAAGCCAGACAGGATCGCAGCCACGATTCCGCGCCAGAGAATCCCGAGGCCGCTACCCCTGAAGATGATGTCGCGTCGTGTGCCCTGGATGTTGCGGCACATCCAGCGGATCTGGGCCGCGGCGACCCAGGCCCAGCCGACGATGGTGATGATGGAGATCGCGAACAGCAGGTTCCAGCCGATATAGGCCCACACCGAGCCGGTGAAGCTGAGGCCGAGCGGCTGCTCGTTGGAGGCGAGATTCGCGACCATCCATTTGAGCAGGAGCCAGTAGAGAACGACCTGGACGATAAAGATCACATTGTTCAGCGACGCGCTGCCGAAGAGTGCGATAGCGATCGCCAAAACGACGAAGCCAAAATACCAGGGCACCAGCGTCATCGCATTGCCGGTGAAGCTGAGGTTCGGCCGCCCCGGAACCTTGACGCAGGACACGATCCATTTCGTGTACCAGACGAACACCCAGGGCACCGGGATGATGAAGCACATGCCGATCAGCATCACGATGCTGCGCCAGGTGAACTCGAGGATGCCGAAATCGACTGACAGCGATCCTCCGCCACCGGCTCCGGTATAGCCAGCACCGGCATAGCCGCCGGCGCCCATCATCGGCGGACCGCCCGCGGGCACCATCGGCGGCGCGCCGCCTCCGACGAGGCCGGGAATTTCAGCCGCCTTCTGCCAGCCCGCCATGCCCTCCGACCAGACCAGCGTATCGGGGCGCACGACGCCCTGCGCGATGAGATCGCGGAATTGCCCTTCCGGATAGGGCCCCTGCTGCTTGCCCTCGGATGCGTAGAACCAACTCGCCATGACGCGCCCCCAAAATACTTATGTACCGTTCGGCAGGCGCGGGTTCACCGCATCCGTGCCAAAAATGCATTGTGAAGGATGAACGGCTGCCCTGTACAGAGGCGGCGGTTCACAAGCGCACGCGTTTTTCCACTTCAATCTGCAAGTTTCTTATGCCATTTGCCCGGAAAGATGCCAGATTGACGCTGCGCCGGGGACACACGGCGCGGCGCATCCCGGGGAATAGGCCTGACCATGAAACTCGTCGTCGCGATCATCAAACCCTTCAAGCTCGATGAGGTCCGTCAGGCGCTCACCGCGATCGGCGTCCACGGCATGACCGTGACCGAGGTGAAGGGCTACGGCCGGCAGAAGGGCCACACCGAGATCTATCGCGGCGCCGAATATGTCGTGAACTTCCTGCCCAAGCTGCGGATCGAGATCGCGGTCGCCTCCGACATCGCCGAGAAGGCGGTAGCCGTGATCACCGCGTCGGCGCGCACCGGGCAGATCGGCGACGGCAAGATCTTCGTCACGCCGATCGACCACGCCCTGCGCATCCGCACCGGCGAAACCGATAGCGACGCACTCTAGTCGCGAAGAGCACGCGACCGACTACCTCATTCGGGCTTGCGCGACACATAAGTGTATGCTTATGTGTCGTCATGATCGAAGCCGACATCTTCAAGGCGCTGGCCGACCCCACGCGCCGAAAGGTCTTTGAGAAGCTTGCAGGCGGAAGCCTGAATGCCAGCACTCTGCGCGACGGATTGGAGATCAGCCAACCGGCGATGTCGCAGCATCTCGCGGTGCTGCGCGCGGCAGGCCTGGTGCGTGAACAGCGGCAGGGCCGCTTTGTGAACTACGAAGTCGACCCGGATGGAATCGTCGCCATCGGGGCCTGGCTTGCGCGCTATCGCGCCTACTGGCCGAAGCGCATGGAAGCACTCGCCGATCTCTTGAAGGATATGGATCAATGAGCGATGCCGTGAAACCTGATCCCTCCGACGCAGACTTGGTGCCCGAAACAGACTTGGTGCTCGAATATGATCTCGATGCGCCGCCGGCAAAGGTCTGGCGCGCCGTGACCATTCCGGCGCTACGCGAACGCTGGCTGCCGGATCGTGACCTTGCGGGCGCCGAGCCGGAATCATCGATCGCCGGCGAAGAGGTGCGGTACCGGCTTCGCGATTCCGAACCGCCGTTTCGCGAGAGCCACGTCATCTTCCGGATTGAACCGAACGAGGACGGCGGCACGCGCTTCCGCATCATCCAGCAAGCCTGCCACGATCGCGCGAAGCTGCCGCAGGCGGCCAACAGCAATTGCTGCCTGATGCGCGCGGCGGCCTAGAGCATGATCCGGAAAAGTGTGAAGCGGTTTTCCGAAAAGATCATGCTCAAGTAGCGGCAAACAGACTTCATCATCCGCAGACATGGAGGTCGCCGATGCGCGACATGCTTCAGCTCGTCCCTATGGTCGTCGAACAATCCGCCCGCGGCGAACGATCCTTCGACATCTACTCGCGGCTCCTGCGCGAGCGCATCATCTTCCTCAACGGCGAGGTCAATGATGCGATGTCCGGACTGGTCTGCGCGCAGCTGCTGTTCCTGGAGGCAGAGAATCCGAACAGACCGATCAATCTCTACATCAATTCCTATGGCGGCGTGGTCACCTCTGGACTGGCGATGTACGACACCATGCAGTTCATCAAGGCGCCGGTCCACACGCTGTGCATGGGCACCGCGCGCTCCATGGGCTCGTTCCTGCTGATGGCCGGCGAACCCGGTCACCGCGCCGCCCTGCCCAACGCAAGCCTTCACGTGCATCAGCCACTCGGCGGCTTCCAGGGACAGGCCTCCGACATCCTGATCCACGCCACCGAAATGCAGGAAACCAAGCGGCGCATCACCCGGCTCTATGCCCAGCATTGCGGGCGCCCCGAGGAGGAGGTGGAACGGACCCTGGACCGCGACCACTTCATGACCGCGCAGCAAGGGGTCGAATGGGGATTGATCGACCGGGTCTTTGTGGAGCGCGACGCCGCGTGACGGGCTGACGGTGGCGTTCAGCCGGATATCGTCCGGCAAGCCTCGTCCTGTCCAAGCGGCCGGTCTTTTACGCGTATCGCATGAGCACGAACGCGACGGGCTCGATATTTCGCCTCACGGCGAAGCACTTCCGTAAGCTTCACCTATAATTAGATACCTTTCAGCTGCCCGACGCGTGAGCAACATTGTGTCTGCAGCCTGTCTTGCCTTTATTTTAATCAGATATGGTCACGTATTGAGCGCGACGTAATAGCGCACTGCAGCGCAATACCCGCCAAACGCGAAAACACCCGTCTTCATAGTCCGTTAGGCAACGCGCCCGATCTGGCACGGCATTTGATTCTAGAGGTCGTGGCTGTGCCCGCGTAGTGAACTTCTCCCTCGTGGCGAACCAGTCGAGAAACGCCCGGCCACGTCCGGACCGGGCCCAAGCGGGGATAGGACCCATGAAAATTGTTATGGCGATTATCAAGCCATTCAAGCTGGAAGAAGTCCGTGACGCCCTGACCGCCATTGGCGTTCACGGTCTCACGGTGACGGAAGTCAAGGGATATGGCCGTCAGAAAGGCCATACGGAAATCTATCGCGGCGCTGAATATGCCGTGAGCTTCCTGCCCAAGATCAAGATCGAGGTCGCTGTCGCCTCCGACCAGGTCGACAAGACCATCGACGCCATCACGTCCGCTGCGAAAACCGGACAGATCGGCGACGGCAAGATCTTCGTCATCAGCCTCGACCATGCGGTTCGCATCCGCACCGGCGAAGCCGACGCCGCGGCCCTTTGATTTCGCGCTCAACCAAAATCCAATCAGGAGTAAATGAAATGACGTTTAAGCGTCCCTATGGCGCGGGATTGGCGGCTCTCGCAGTCGGCCTGTTCGCTGCGACCGCAGCCTATGCCGAGCCAACGGTCAACAAGGGAGATAACGCCTGGATGCTGACATCGACAGTGCTCGTGCTGTTGATGACGATCCCGGGTCTCGCGCTGTTCTACGGCGGCCTCGTTCGTTCCAAGAACATGCTCTCGGTCCTGATGCAGGTGTTCTACACCGTCTGCGTCGTCACCGTGATCTGGGCCGTGTACGGCTACAGCCTCGCCTTCACCGGCGGCTCCGACTTCATCGGCGGCTTCTCCAAGGCCTTCATGATGGGCGTCACCACCGACTCGAAGGCCGCGACCTTCAGCGTCGACGCCAACATCTCGGAGCTCGTCTATGTGTGCTTCCAGATGACCTTCGCGGCCATCACGCCCGCCCTCATCGTCGGCGCCTTCGCCGAGCGCATGAAGTTCTCGGCGGTCGCCCTGTTCATCCCGCTCTGGGTCACGCTGATCTACTTCCCGATCGCGCACATGGTCTGGTACTGGCCCGGCCCGGACGCGATCCAGGATGCAGCCAAGGCGCTTGCTGCTGCGGCTGATGGAGCGGCGAAGACCGCGGCTCAGGCCAAGCTCGACGAGATCAATGCCGACGCCGGCTGGATCTTCAAGAAGGGCGCGATCGACTTCGCTGGCGGCACCGTGGTGCACATCAACGCCGGCATTGCAGGTCTCGTCGGCGCTCTGCTGATCGGCAAGCGCACCGGCTACGGCAAGGAGCTGATGGCTCCGCACTCGCTGACCATGTCGATGATCGGCGCCTCGCTGCTCTGGGTCGGCTGGTTCGGCTTCAACGCCGGCTCCAACCTCGAAGCCAACGGCGGCGCTGCCCTCGCCATGACCAACTCCTTCGTCGCCACCGCAGCCGCCGCGCTGTCGTGGATGTTCGCGGAGTGGATCGTGAAGGGTCATCCGTCGGTGCTCGGCGTCATCTCCGGCGCTGTCGCGGGCCTCGTGGCCGTCACGCCTGCCGCCGGCTTCTCCGGCGTGATGGGTGCGATCGTCCTCGGTCTCGTGGTCGGCGTGGTCTGCCTGTTCTTCTGCACCGTCGTGAAGAACGCGCTCGGCTACGATGACTCCCTCGACGTGTTCGGCGTGCACTGCGTCGGCGGCATCGTCGGCGCCCTCGGCACCGGCATCCTGGTCAACCCGGCTCTCGGTGGTGCTGGCATCATCGACTACACCGCGATCCCGCCCAAGGTTGCCGATTACGACTTCGCGGCGCAGATGATCTCCCAGATCGAGGCGGTCTGCACCACGCTGGTGTGGTCGGGCATCGGTTCGGCGATCCTCTACAAGGTCGTCGATGTGATCGTTGGCCTCCGCGCCAATGTCGAGACCGAGCGTGAAGGTCTCGACATCACCGAGCACACCGAGCGCGCCTACAACATGTAACTGTCCTCCCGGGGCGCGATCCCCTCGGGGATCGCACCCACAACTACGGTTTGGGCACATACCCGGCAATGCCCCGACCGTTGAGGGGCTCCAGCGCAAGTTGGAGCCCCTTTCTTTTTGCCCCGAGGGCAGCCGCGGCCGCGGGACCGGCGCAGAGCCAAATTGCATTGTCGCGACACCGGCGAGTATGATGCTCTCCCTGGAGCGCCATTTTATGCGTTTGTTGCATTGCCTGGCCCTGTGTCTTCTTTCGCTGGCCTTGTCGGCCCCCGACGCCAAGGCTGATAAGCGCGTCGCACTGGTGATCGGCAACGGCGCCTACAGGAACGTTCCCACACTCGCCAATCCGACCAATGATGCGGCCGATGTCGGCGCCGCCCTCAAGCGAGCGGGTTTCGATCCTCTCATCGCGATCGATCTCGATCAGGCAACCATGCAGGAGACCGTGCTTCGCTTTGCGCGTGAAGCCCGCGGCGCCGACGTTGCCTTGTTTTACTATAGTGGACACGCCCTCCAGTTCGCCGGCGTGAACTATCTGGTGCCGGTCGATGCCGTCGTCCGCGACGAGGTCGATCTGCGGCGCCTTGTGCGAGCCGACGAGATTCTCGCTGACCTGCAACAGGCAAAGAACCTGCGGATTCTCGTGCTCGATGCCTGCCGCGACAACCCGTTTGCCGACGAGCTGCGGCGGAACGTTGGACAGGGTCGCGGCGTAACCGTCGCACGCGGCCTCGCCAAGATGGAGAGCCCGGAAGGCACCATCATCTCCTATGCGACCCAGGCCGGGCGCACGGCCGACGACGGCAACGGCCGCAACAGCCCCTATACCAGCGCGTTCCTCGAGCACATTCGTGACAGGGACAATATCAATACGGTGTTTCAGATCATCAGCGCCGGCGTCTACCAGCGGACCAAAGGCTCGCAGGTCCCCGAGCTTTCACTGTCGTTCTTCGGCGAGTTCTATCTGAACGGCAAGCCAGAGACGGCGGCGCTATCCCCAGCAGCGCCTCAGGCCGATCCTTGTGCCGATGCCGGAGATCATTGGCGAAGCGCGGAAGCGCTTGGTACGCTTGCCGCATTCAAGGACCACCTCGTACGATTCCCGACCTGTACGTTCGTGGATCTCGCAAAATCCCGCATCGCCGCGCTGACAAAACCCGCAGACGACGTGAAGCGCACCACCGCCTTCGACGGAACCTGGATCGGCAAGGAAACCTGCGAGAGCAGACCGCCATTTGCGGAGGGCTATTACCAATACGCCCTGCGCATCAAGGACGGGGTGCTTCAAGCCGCCTTTGGCGACGAGGGCAAACCCGGTTCGACCATCTATGATGGAAAGATCGAGACCGACGGCAGCGCCAGCATCACTGTCAAAGGCGTTATTGGCGAGAACGACCCGCTGCGTCGGCTCGCCGGCAGCTCCTATCAGTACAAGATCGCCCTCGCGTTGAAGGATTCGAGCGGGACCGGCGTTCGTACCGAAACTGCGCGGCCATGCCGGATGGAACTGTCGAAGCTAGCGCCGCAGAGCCCGGGAGCAAATCCGGGCCAAGCCGATCCGAAGCGCGCCACCAAGCGCGACGACAAGTCAGCCGTGGTCGCGCCCGAACAGCGCGACGGTGGGCAACCTCGGCAGACCGGAAGCGGGCTGAGCTGCTCAGCGATGCGAGGCAGGTGCGCCGTAGCTTGTGTCAGTCGCGGCGGCCGTCCGGATTGCGCCTCGACCGCTTGCCCGCGGCTGGAAGCAGAGTGCATGAGCAGCGGGTGCTGGCGCGGCCGAGGATTTAACGGCTGCGGGCTTGCCAAGAGATAGTGTCCGCAGGACGATCGCCAGGCGACCTCTTTTGTCCGCTTGGACAGAAGAAAAAGATTGCCATTCCAGGTCACCGGCGCAGAAATATCGACCACAACGAACAACAAACCGGGAGGTCGTCATGCGTTTGGAAGGCGGATGCTATTGCGGTGAAGTGCGCTACGTGGCCGAAGGCGATCCCATGATGCAGGCCCAATGTCACTGCCGCGAGTGCCAGTACATCTCGGGCGGCGCGCCCAACACGTTCATCGCGATGCCGGCGGCGGGCTTCACCTACATCACCGGACATCCCAAGCAGTTCACGCGCAAGGATCTCGCGCGCGCCGTCACGCGGGAATTCTGCGCCGAATGCGGCACCCATCTGGTGACGAAGGTTCCGGGACTGCCGGCGACGATCGTGAAGGTCGGCACGCTGGACGAGCCCAAGCAGTTCCATCCGCAGATGGCGATCTACACCTGCGACAAGCAGGAGTTCCATTCGATCCCGTCAGGTATGGCAACATTCGAGAAGCTGCCGGCGCATTGAAGGTCGGATCGAGCGGTGCACTCCCTCTCCCGCAAGCAGGCGGGAGAGGTGAGAACCGCCGCCGCCATCCCGTTGTTATCCGGCCCAATTATTCCGCTCTGGACGGGCCCGCCGGTCGATGGTTAATCGCGTCTTAACCTCGCCCTATCTATGGTGAACTGAACCGTTTCCCGCCGGCGCCTTGGTGCGACCGGCTGTTCCAAGAGTGCTGGCGCCCAGAATGGCAATGACCGCTTCATCCCGTGCGCCGCTGGAAGGTGGAAGCTCCGATACCGAACGCTCGCCCTTCGTCCGGCTGAACGAGCTGTTGGCGCCGCATCAGCCCGGCAAGCCCTTGATTTCGCTCGCGGTCGGCGAGCCGCAGCATCCGGTGCCTGACTTCGTCGGGCCGGTGCTGGCCAAGCACATCGCCGATTTCGGCCGTTACCCGATGAATCAGGGCACCGAGCCATTCCGCAAAGCAGCGGGCGCCTGGCTGTCGTCGCGCTTCAAGCTGCCGCGACCGCTCGACCCCAAGAGCGAGATTCTCGTCCTCAATGGCAGCCGCGAGGGGCTGTTCCTCGCCGCGATCACGGCCGCACGCTATGTCGGCCCTCGCCCCGGCAAGCCCGCCATCCTGATGCCGAACCCGTTCTATCCGGTCTATGGCGCCGGCGCCCGCGCCGCGGCCTGCGAACCGGTCTATCTGCCAACCACGGTCGAGAACGGCTTCCTGCCCGATCTCGACGCCGTCGACGAAGCGACGCTGGCGCGCACGGTGGCGTTCTATCTGGCCTCGCCTGCCAATCCGCAGGGCTCCGTCGCGTCGCGCGATTATTTCACGCGCCTGAAGAGCCTCGCTGATCGCTACAACTTCGTGATCCTGAGCGACGAATGCTATTCCGAGATCTACACCCGCGAGGCACCGGGCAGCGCGCTCGAATGCGCCGGCCCCGACTTCACCCGCGTGGTTGCGTTCCAGTCGCTGTCGAAGCGCTCCAACCTGCCGGGCCTGCGCGTCGGCTTCGCGGCCGGCGACAAGAAGTTCATCGGCATGTTCCTCGAGCAGCGCAACATCGCGGCGCCCCAGGTGCCAGTTCCGCTCCAGCATGTCGCGACCGTTGCCTATGGCGACGAAGCGCATGTCGAAGAGAACCGCAGGCTTTACCGGATCAAGTTCGATCTCGCCGACCAGATCATCGGCAATCGCTACGGCTATCGCCGGCCCGACGCCGGCTTCTGCGTCTGGCTCAATACGTCCGAGATCGGCGACGACGTATCGGTGTGTCTGAAACTCTTCACGGAAGCCGGCGTGCGCGTGGTGCCCGGCAGCTTTTTGGCGCGGCTCCAGCCCGACGCCTTCAATCCCGGTGCGGGCTATATTCGTCTGGCATTGGTGCAGGATGGTGAGACCACGGCGCAGGCGCTGCACCGGCTGGTCGAGACTCTGGGTTAGGCGGGGCCCGTGAGCATGTCGGCAATCGAACGCGTCATTCCCCTGGTCGGCCATCTGCCGCCATCGATCCGCGAGGCGCTGAGCCGGCGCGTGCGCGAGCTCACCGGCTTCGGCCTGATCATCTTGTCGGGCACAGCTTCCGCCGCGCTGATGACCTGGTCGGTGCAGGACCCGAGCCTCAGCCACGCGACCTCACGGCCGATCCGCAACATTCTCGGCTATGCCGGCGCAATCGGCGCCGATCTCGCGATGCAGATCCTCGGGCTCGGCGCGATCATGCTGATCCTGACGGTCGCGGTGTGGGGCTGGCGCATGATGACCCACCGCCCGTTCGACCGCGAGGCCTTGCGGCTCGGCTGCTGGATACTCTGCACGGTGATCGCGGCGGGCTTTGTGAGCTGCTGGCCGCACGGCGGCGCCTGGCCGCTGCCAACCGGGCTCGGCGGCGTGGTCGGCGATGCGCTGGTGCGCGCGCCCGCGGTGATCTTCGGCCCACCCGGCGCGATCTATCGCATGGTGCTCGGCATCATTCTGTTCGTCGCGCTCGCCGCGACCTTCCTGATCGCCTGCGGTCTTGGCGCACGCGAACATGACGAAGATCTCGCGGAGATCGAAGACGACGACAAGCCGCTTGATGAAGACGAGGAGAGCGACCGCGGCTCGGTCTCGCTGGGTTGGCTGTTCCACGCGCTGATGAGCACCAAGGCGCGGCTGATCTGGCTGCTCGGCACCGCCTATCGCTCGCTGGTCTCGAGCGGACCGAAGGCCAAGGCCGTTTCTTTCAGCCGCCAGGAACCCAATCTCGGAGGCCGTGCCGCGCCTTCGATCTCGCCGCAGTCCGAAGACGAGGACTACGACGACGAGCACGGCGAGGAAGAAGGCGAAGACGAGGAAGAGGAGCAGCCTGCCGCGCGCGCACCGCGCAAGAAGGCCGCGCCGAAGGCGGCTTCCAAGAAATCCTCCGACAAGTTCGAGCTTCCGTCCGTGTCCGTGCTGGCCGCGCCCAAGGCCGGCGATCGCCAGCCGCTCAGCAAGGCCGAGCTGGAAGCCAATTCGCGATCGCTCGAAGGCGTGCTGCAGGACTTCGGCGTGCGCGGCGAGATCGTGAAGGCCCATCCGGGTCCCGTCGTCACGCTGTACGAGCTGGAGCCGGCGCCCGGCATCAAATCGTCGCGCGTGATCGGCCTCTCCGACGACATCGCCCGCTCGATGAGCGCGCTGTCGGCGCGCGTCGCCGTCGTGCCCGGTCGCAACGCCATCGGCATCGAGCTGCCGAACGCGCATCGTGAAAAGGTCTATCTGCGCGAGCTGCTGGTCGCCAAGGAGACTGTCGAGACGGTGGCAAAGCTGCCGCTCTGCCTCGGCAAAACCATCGGCGGCGATCCCGTCATCATCGATCTCGCCCGCACGCCGCACATGCTGATCGCCGGTACCACCGGCTCCGGCAAGTCGGTCGCGATCAACACCATGATCCTCAGCCTGGTCTACCGGCTGCGTCCCGATCAGTGCCGATTGATCATGGTCGATCCGAAGATGCTCGAACTCTCCGTCTATGACGGCATTCCCCATCTGCTCACGCCGGTCGTGACCGATCCGAAGAAGGCGGTGGTCGCGCTGAAATGGGCCGTGCGCGAGATGGAAGAGCGCTACAAGAACATGGCCAAGCTCGGTGTGCGCAACATCGACGGCTACAATGCGCGCCTGCTCGAAGTGAAGGCCAAGGGCGAAGAGCCGACGCGCACGGTGCACACCGGCTTCGACAAGGAGACCGGCAAGGCGATCTATGAGGAAGAGAAGCTCTCGCTCGAGCCGCTGCCCTACATCGTCATCATCGTCGACGAAATGGCCGACCTGATGATGGTCGCGGGCAAGGACATCGAGGGCGCGGTGCAGCGCCTGGCGCAGATGGCGCGCGCCGCCGGCCTGCATGTGATCCTCGCCACGCAGCGTCCGTCGGTCGACGTCATCACCGGCACCATCAAAGCGAACTTCCCGACCCGCATCGCCTTCCAGGTCACCTCGAAGATCGACAGCCGTACCATTTTGGGCGAGATGGGCGCCGAGCAGCTGCTCGGCCAGGGCGACATGCTCTACATGGCCGGCGGCGGCCGCATCAGCCGCGTGCACGGTCCCTTTGCATCGGATGAGGAAGTCGAGAAGGTGGTGCGTCACCTCAAGACGCAGGGCCAGCCGGAATATCTCGAGGCGGTCACAGCGGAAGAGCCCACCGAGGACGAGGACGGCGCGGTGTTCGACGCGTCCGCCATGGGCGCGGACGGCGGCGGCGATTTGTTCTCGCAGGCCGTTGCCATCGTCAAACGCGACCGCAAGGCTTCCACCAGCTACATCCAGCGCCGCCTCCAGATCGGCTATAATCGCGCCGCATCGCTGATGGAGCGTATGGAACTGGAAGGCATTGTCGGACCCGCCAACCACGCCGGTAAGCGCGAGATTCTGGTCGAGGAAGAAGACAGCCATATGTGAGGCGCTGCCTCGAAATGACCTTTTCACGCAAAAACGATCTCCGCTTTTACCCGAAATCACGCTAAAACGACGCCCAGCCACACAGGACGACGCGTTGATCAGACATCCGGACATTCGATTCGCTGCCTCCATCGCTGCGCGTAGCGCGCGCGTGGCCGGCGTGCTTCTCGTCACCGCCGCGATGGTGACCGCAGCGTCGTTCGCGCAGACCGTGCCCGTGCCGAAGCCGGCGCCGAAAGCCCGCGACAATGCTCCGCCTTCGGGGGGACCGTCGATTACCGGCGCGACGCAGGCACCGCCGAATCCGGTCATTCCCGATCCGCGCCGCAACGTGCCGAGCAGCATCTTCCAGACCTTCGATGCCAACCAGAAGGCGCAGGCGGCCAAGGTCAGCGCCTATCTGTCGTCGCTGTCGACACTGGTCGGAAACTTCGTCCAGGTCGGCCCCGACGGCAGCAAGACGCAGGGCGATTTCTACATCCAGAAGCCGGGCAAGGTGCGCTTCGAATATGATCCGCCGAGCCCGATCGACATCGTCGCCGACGGATCGTCGGTCGTGGTGCGCGACCGCAAGCTCGCCACGCAGGACGTCTATCCGCTGTCGCAGACGCCGCTGCGTTTCCTGCTCTCGGACCGCATCGATCTGATGAAAGACACCAACGTCGTCAACGTCACCGCCGACGACGTCTTCGTCAGCGTGACGATCGAGGAGAAGCAGGCCCTGGTCGGCACCAGCCGCCTCATGCTCATGATCGGCGCCAAGGACGGCCAGCTGAAGCAATGGACCGTCACCGACCCGCAGGGCTACGACACCACGATCGCGGTGTATAATCTGGATGCTGGCAAGAAGCTCGATCCCGGCATGTTCAAGATCGATTTTACCAATTACGGCCCGTCGCCGGGATAGGCGCGGTGCGTAGGGTCGGCAAAGGCGCAAAGCGCCGTGCCCACCATCTCTCCGCGATTGAACAAGAAGTGGTGGGCACGCTTCGCTTTGCCCACCCTACGGCTGGATCACCCTACGAGAGCTTGCTAAGACGCATGCCTCATGCGTTTTTCCCTGACAACCTGGAACATCAATTCGGTGCGGCTGCGCATCGATCTGGTCGCGAAGTTTCTCAAGAGCGCGCGGCCGGACGTGCTGTGTCTCCAGGAGACCAAGTGCATCGACGACGCCTTTCCGCTGAAGCGCTTCAAGCGGCTCGGCTATGAGCACGTCGCGCTGAACGGGCAGAAGGGCTATCACGGCGTTGCCATCGTCTCGAGGATTCCGTTCGAGTCAAAGGACATCCGCACCTTCTGCGACAAGGTGGATTCGCGCCACATTTCCGTGTCCTTTGGTGAAAAAGCCAACATCGCAAAGCCGCTGGTGCTGCATAATTTCTATGTCCCCGCCGGCGGCGACATTCCCGATCCCGCGCTCAACGAAAAGTTCGACCACAAGCTTCGCTTCCTCGACGAGATGAAAGCGTGCGAGCCGCTGCATCCGCGCGGCGAGGACCGCCACATCCTGGTCGGCGATCTCAACGTCGCGCCGCACGAGAACGACGTGTGGTCGCACAAGCAGCTTCTGAAGGTGGTCTCGCACACGCCGATCGAAACCGAGAAGCTACAGGCCGCGCTCAGCGCCGGCGAATGGGTCGACGTCGCCCGCGAACGCATCCCGATGTCGGAAAAGGTCTACACGTGGTGGAGCTACCGCTCCGCCGACTGGACCGTCGGCGATCGCGGCCGCAGGCTCGACCACATCTGGGTCTCGCGCGCGCTGAAAGACGCCGTCAGCGATTTCAAGATTTTGCGCGATGCGCGAAGCTGGGAGCGGCCGTCGGACCACGTGCCGGTGACGGTCACGCTGGACGTTTAACCTCTCGTCATTCCGGGCTCACGACTTCGTCGCACTCCGGAATGACGAGCGAGAGGCCTAGGTGCTCAGCTTCGCACCCGCCATCAGAATATCGCTGGCGATTTGGCTGGAGCGAATCGCGAATTCATCGCGCAGGCGCAGCGCAGCGGCAGGGTCGCTCTCCAGCACACGCTGAAACAGGCTGCGCGCGACGCGGATAACGGAAGAGTGCTCCAGCGCGATCGCGCCTGACGGCCGCTTCATCGGCACCACCAGCGCGAGCTCGCCGATCAGCGTGCCCGGACCTGCGATCATTTCGGCGCCGGCACCGTCATCGACGCGAAAGGCGCCGCGCTGGACCACGAAGCCGGCATCGGCGTCGTCACCGAGATTGAACAGGACGTCGCCGCGGACGAAATCACGTTGCTCGGAGCCGATCGCCAGCATGCGCAACGAGGCCTCTCCCAACAGGCGCAGTGTCGGGACACGCTCGAGAAGCGCTACGTCGTCGTCGATTGACATTCAGATCCGAGGCTCAAGGGCATGCAATCTAAAACGATTCGCATGCCCCCGAAGCGTATCACGGCACCAGCTTGTAGCCACCGGCTTCCGTCACCAGGATTTCCGGGTTGGCGGCGTCCTTCTCGATCTTCTGGCGGAGGCGGTAGATGTGGGTTTCCAGCGTGTGGGTGGTGACGCCGGAATTGTAGCCCCAGACCTCCTGGAGCAGGGTCTCGCGCGACACCGGCATCTGGCCGGCCCGGTAAAGGAAGCGCAGGATCGCGGTCTCCTTTTCCGTCAGCCGCACCTTGCGGGCGTTGGCAGCGGTCAGCATCTTGGAGCCGGGACGGAAGCTGTAGGGCCCGACCGAGAACACCGCATCCTCGCTGGCCTCGTGCTGGCGAAGCTGGGCGCGGATGCGGGCGAGCAGCACGGCAAAGCGGAAGGGCTTTGCGACATAGTCGTTGGCGCCTGATTCCAGGCCCAAAATCGTATCGGAATCGGTGTCATGCCCGGTGAGCATGATGATCGGCGCCTTGAAGCCGCCCTTGCGTAAGGAACGGACCACCTCGCGGCCGTCGGTGTCGGGGAGGCCGACATCCATCAGGACGAGATCGGGGGCGTTGGCCTTGGCCGCGCTCGCGCCCTTGGCGCCGGTATCGACGGCAGAGGCTTCAAATTCTTCGTGTAGCGATAATTGCTCCACCAACGTGTCGCGCAGATCGGTATCGTCGTCCACGATCAGGATCTTGCGGGCATTGGCCATAGGGGGTCATCCTTTTGGAGTCCGGCTCGGCGCGCATTCATGCCGCACCCAGCCGTAATGGAAAGTTTTGGGGTCGCTGTTTTTATTGTTGTTCGTGTTGAAGTAGTGGGCTGTTACCGATTCACAAGCCGGAATTACACTAACCTAGAATAGCAGGGCGGTCTGATGAATGTCCTGTAATGAATTCGACACCGCGCTTTCACATGAAAAACAACGCCAATTCAACCGGTTACACCAAGATTCGGCGCTCCGGGCAGCTCTCCGCGATCCGCGTTAAGCCTGCTGCCGGCAATCCACGCCGCGGCTGGCTGACCGCCGGACCGCTGACGATCCCGGTGGCGCTGGGTCGCGGCGGCATTTTGGCCAACAAGCGCGAGGGCGACGGCGGCACCCCCAGAGGCAGCTTCCGGCCGCGGCAATTGTGGTGGCGGGGCGACCGTCACAGCCGGCCGCGAACATTCCTGCCGGCCCGGATCATCACCGGCGCGGACGCCTGGTGCGAGGACCCCGGCGATCGCCACTACAACCAGTGGATCCGGCGCGGAAGCGAGCAGGACGGCGACCGGCTCAAGCGCGCCGACCATCTCTATGACTTCATCATCGAGATCGATCACAATACCAGGCCGCGGATCGCCGGCCGCGGCAGCGCGGTGTTCTTGCATCTGGCCCGCGACAATTTCGGCCCGACCGCGGGCTGCGTCTCCATGACGAAATCTGCGATGCTGCGATTGCTGCGGCGATTGGGGCCACGAACAAGAATCATCATCGGGTGAGGACATATGCTCGACAAGGATCAGATCGCCGCCGCATCGCGAATCCTCGCTCAACATTGGCGCGACGGCACCAAGCTTGATGCGCTCGAGACACGCTTGCGGCCGCAGACCCGCGCCGAGGGCTACGCCGTCCAGGCTGCGCTCAGCGGAAAAGTGTTTGGTTGGAAGATCGCGGCGACGAGCGAGGCTGGCCAGAAGCACATCAATGTCGCGGGCCCAATGGCCGGAAGGATTCTCAGCGACACCGTCATTGCCGATGGCGGCACCGCGTCGATGAAGGGCAATGCGATGCGCGTCGGCGAACCGGAATTCTGCTTCCGCATGGGCCGCGATCTGGCGCCGCGGCCGGCGCCTTACAGCGTCGATGAAGTGCTCGCGGCCGTCGACACATTGCATCCCGCGATCGAGATTCCCGATTCCCGATTCGCGCTTTGCCGATTTCGCCAGCGCCGGCGAAGCCCAGCTCATTGCCGACCATGCCTGCGCACATCTGTTCGTATTGGGGGGCGCCGACGACAGCCAATTGGCGCGCGATGGACCTCGTCGAAGAACGGCCAGAGATCACGCTGCGTGGCCAGCGCTATATCGGCCACGGCAAGAACGTGCTCGGCGATCCCCGTGTTGCGTTGACCTGGCTCGCCAATGAATTGCGCGGGCTCGGCATTCCGTTGCGGGCAGGGGAGGTGGTGACAACAGGCACATGCCATCCGCCGCTGCCGATTGAGGCGGGCGATCAGTTTGCGGTGGATTTTGGGGCGCTGGGGAAGGTGTCGGTGAGGTTCGAATAGACACCTCACACACCAGTGTCGTCCCGGCGAAGGCCGGGACGACAACAACTACCGATGCCCGAAAATCGCACTCCCCACGCGTACATGCGTGGCGCCGAGCATGATGGCGGTCGCATAGTCCGCGCTCATGCCCATCGACAGGTTCTGCAAGCCGTTGCGCGCGGCGATCTTGGTGGTCAGCGCGAAATGCGCGGCCGGAGGCTCGTCGACCGGCGGGATGCACATGAGGCCGGAGATCGTCAGCCCATAGGTGCCGCGGCAGCTCGCGAGGAAGGCGTCGGCCTCACCCGGCGCGATGCCGGCCTTCTGCGGCTCCTCGCCGGTATTGATCTGGACGAAGAGCTGCGGGTGCTTTTTCTGGGATTCGATTTCTTTGGCTAACGCCTGGCAAATGCTCGGACGGTCAACCGAGTGGATGGCATCGAACAGCGCCACCGCCTCTTTCGCCTTGTTGGATTGCAGCGGCCCGATCAGATGCAGCGCGATATCCGGGTAAGCAGTCGTTAACTCCGGCCACTTGCCTTTGGCCTCCTGCACGCGATTCTCGCCGAATACGCGCTGTCCGGCGCCGATTACCGGGATAATTGCATCCGACGCAAAGGTCTTGGACACCGCGATCAACGTCACCGCGCTCCGTTCACGGCGCGCATCCTTGCAGGCGCGCGCAATTTCCGCTTCGACCGCGGCAAGCGCGTTTGGTGAATGGCCGGTTACCGGCGCAGCGTTGGCTTCTGTCATGACGTCGATCGACTCGCGGGAGTAACGGAAGTAGTTCCAATTTTACCGAGTTCAAGAAAGGGTTTTTGAACCCTTCGCTTTACCTTGCCAATTGGGGTGGGTAGCGAAGATGGCGAACGTCAGTTTCAACCGCAAACGCGTAAAACTCAAGCAGGTCCTCGGAATCCGGGCGCGGCTTGCTTTGCTCGCGGTGATTCTTGTAGCCCCCTTGATGCTCGAGCGCATCCGCTCGCTCGAAGACACCCGTACCAAGCAGATTGCACAGGCCACGGCCGAATTCACCACCGTTGCAAGGCACAGCGCCGATGCGCAGCGCGAAGTCATCTCGTCGGTCGAGACCATCCTGAAATCCGAGGCCTTCATCCGCGCTTCTGCCGGCGGCGTCAGCAAGAGCTGCGACGTGCTGCGCGCGAGCCTGCCGACGAGCCTTCCCTGGATCCGCACGCTGCTGATCGCCAGTCAGGAAGGCCGCATCCAGTGCGCGACTAACAACATGTATGTGGGTCTCGACCTCAGCGACCGGCCCTACTTCCAGCAGGCGCAGGAGACCGGCCGCTTCGTGCTGTCCGACTTCATCCTGTCGCGCCCCGTGCAGACGCCGACCGTCATGGCGGTGTATCCGGTCTCCGCCTTCAGCGGCGTTGCCGATGCCGTCGTGCTTGCGACCGTCAATCTCGACTGGATGTCGAAGGTCATGAATAATCTCGGCGGCCGCGCCGGCATCACGGCGGTGCTGGTCGACAGCGCCGGCACCGTGCTGGCTGCGCCCGCCGACCAGCATAGCGCGGTCGGACGCCCGCTCGACAACATGCCGCTGATGTCGGCGATTGCCGACATGGCGCTGCGGTCCGACCAGGATGAAGGCTCGCTGTCGTTCCTCGCCGCCGATGGCTCACGGCGCGCAGTCAGCTATACCCGCATCGCCGGCACCAATGCCCGCCTGATCGCCAGCATCGACGAGGACAAGGTGTCCGCGGCGGTCAGCCGCGACATCCGCACCGCCTATCTCCAGTTGGCCTTCGTCGTCGTGTTCGTGCTGTTCGGCGCGCTGATCGCTGCCGAGAAGCTCGTGATCAAGCCGATCGAGATGCTGGCGGACATGGCCAAGCGTCTCGGCGAAGGCGATTTGTCGGCGCGCGCAGCGCGCAATCGCCTGCCGTCCGAATTCGTGCCGCTGGCGCGCGCCTTCAACGGGATGGCCGCCCAGCTCAGCCAGCGCGAGCGCCAGCTGATCGAGAGCAACGACCGCCTGACGGTGATGGCCTCGATTGACATGCTGTCGGGGCTCGCCAACCGCCGCGGTTTCCAGAGCCGCCTCGACTTCGAATGGATGCGTGCCCAGCAATATGGCAGCGAGCTCGCGCTGCTGATGATCGACGTCGACCATTTCAAGCTGTTCAACGACACCTACGGCCATCTCGAAGGCGATTCCTGCCTGACCCGGCTCGGAGAGTCGCTGTCCGGCATCGCCGCCGACACCATGGGCTTTGCCGCGCGCTATGGCGGCGAGGAGTTCTGCCTGCTGCTGCCGAACACCGACGTGATGCGCGCGGTCGAGATCGGCGAGCTGGTGCGCGCAGCCGTGCTCAAGCTCTGCCTGCCGCACATCACATCCGCCCACATGATCGTCACCGTCTCGATCGGCGTTGCCGCGACGCGGCCGAACGAGACCTTGCGTCCGGGCGATCTGATCGAGGCCGCTGACGCCGCGCTCTACGCAGCAAAGCACCGCGGCCGCAACAATGTCGTCGAGCACGGCATTTTGCGGATCGAGGGCACCACGGCCGAAATCGCGATGGCAGGCTAGCGGCTAACCCGCGGCCCAGGCGCGATCGAGCTCGGTCTCCGTCACCACCCGATTGCGGCCCCCGCCCTTGGCAAGATAGAGCGCGCGGTCGCAGCGCTCGACCAGATCGGCGATCGTCTCGCCCGCCCGATATTGAGCCACACCGATCGACACCGTGATGTTGGGCAAGACCTCGCCGGTCGAGCGGCGCGTGATCTTGCACTCCCCGATCGCACGCCTGATGCGCTCGGCAATCTCTGTGCAAGCCGCAAGATCGGCATCCGGCAGCACCGCGATCAGCTCCTCGCCGCCATAGCGGGCCGAAAGATCCTGCTCGCGCACCTTTTCACGCAACACCTTTGCGATTAGGCGCAGCACCTGGTCGCCCACGCCGTGGCCGAAATTGTCGTTGAAGGTCTTGAAGTGGTCGATGTCGAGCAAGAGCACGCTGAGCGGCTCGCCCCAATCCGCCGTCGTCTGCGCCTTGCGCAGGAATTCATCCAGCGCTCGCCGGTTCGCCAGACCGGTCAGCGTATCGGTGCGGGCGCGCTGCTCGGATTTGGTCAGCGAATCGCGGATCACGTCGAGCTCGCGGGTCTTTTCCGCAAAGCCCGCTTCCAGCCGGGTTGCCCTTGTGGCCGCACGCGCCAGCTCATTCATGAGCTGCGCTACCAGCGCCTTCGGATCGACGCCGGCCTGGCCCTGATCGGCGACCTCGCTGATCGCCTGGATCTGGGAATGATTGTCGGCGATCGCGGTCGCCAAAAACTCCTTCGCCGCGCCCATCAACCCATGCAGCCGCTCGGAGGTCTCGGAGGCGACGGCGCCCGCACTGGGCGCGACATAGGTCACGAACAGGTCCTGATTGATCCCCGCGTCAAAGGGGCGGTTGTGGTCGATCAAGAGATCGATGGCGTTGCGCAGATCGTCATTGCTGCCTGCGAAATAATGGAACCAGACCGCGAAATTGTTCGGCGTCGGCGGAATCCGCTGCTCGGCCATGCCGCGCATCGCCCTTTCGGCGACGGAGGCGGCATAGTCGTGGTCGAGATCGTCGAGGCTGGCGTCCATCGCAGACATTGGGGGGTTTTATCTGGTTGCACCCTCGCATCGAGCCCTTAATCGTACCCAAATAGCGACCTCAGTAGTTATGCGGGGGGCGCGGCGTTGCAGACCCGTCCCCACGGCAACCCATTGACCCCTTGAGGACTTCTATGGCCTAGTCCGGCCTCTTTGGACGGCCCGAACTCACGAAAACCCAACGATTCCATGACCTCCGAACGCTACAACGCCCGCGATGCCGAACCGCGCTGGCAACGCCAATGGGACGAACAGGCGATCTTCGTCTCCAAGAACGACGATTCGCGGCCAAAATACTATGTGCTGGAGATGTTCCCCTACCCGTCTGGGCGCATCCATATCGGCCATGTCCGCAATTACACGCTCGGCGACGTGCTGGCCCGCTTCATGCGCGCCAAGGGCTTCAACGTGCTGCACCCGATGGGTTGGGACGCCTTCGGCCTGCCGGCTGAGAACGCCGCGATCGAGCGCAAGGTCGCGCCAAAAGCCTGGACCTACGACAACATCGCCGCGATGAAGAAGCAGCTCCGTTCGATCGGGCTGTCGCTGGACTGGTCACGCGAATTCGCGACCTGCGACCCCAGCTACTACAAGCACCAGCAGAAGATGTTCCTGGACATGCTCGCCGCGGGCCTCGCCGAGCGCGAGAAGCGCAAGCTGAACTGGGATCCGGTCGACATGACCGTGCTCGCCAACGAGCAGGTGATTGACGGCCGCGGCTGGCGCTCGGGTGCCGTTGTCGAACAACGCGAAATGAGCCAGTGGGTCTTCAAGATCACGAAGTACTCGCAGGAGCTGCTGTCGGCGCTGGATGGGCTCGACCGCTGGCCCGACAAGGTCCGGCTGATGCAGCGCAACTGGATCGGCCGCTCCGAAGGCCTGCTGGTCCGCTTCGCGCTGGATCCGGCGACGACGCCTGCCGGCGAGAGCGAGCTGAAGATTTTCACGACGCGCCCCGACACGCTGTTCGGCGCGAAATTCATGGCGATCTCGTCGGATCATCCGCTGGCTCAGGCTGCGGCCGCGAAGAACCCGAAGCTTGCGCAGTTCATCGCCGACATCAAGAAGATCGGCACGGCGCAGGAGATCATCGACACCGCGGAGAAGCAGGGTTTTGATACCGGCATCCGCGCCGTGCATCCGTTCGATCCGTCCTGGAAGCTGCCGGTCTATGTCGCCAACTTCGTGCTGATGGAATACGGCACCGGCGCGATCTTCGGCTGCCCTGCGCATGACCAGCGCGACCTCGACTTCGTCAACAAGTACAGCCTCGGTGTCACGCCGGTGGTGTGCCCCGAAGGCCAGGATCCCAAGACGTTCGTCATATCGGACACCGCCTATGACGGTGACGGCCGCATGATCAATTCGCGCTTCCTCGACGGCATGACGATTGATCAGGCCAAGGACGAGGTCGCAAAACGGCTTGAAAACGAGCTGCGCGGCAACGCGCCGGTCGGCGAGCGTCAGGTCAATTTCCGCCTGCGTGACTGGGGCATTTCGCGCCAGCGCTATTGGGGCTGCCCGATTCCGGTGATCCACTGTCCGAAGTGCGACGTGGTGCCGGTGCCGGATGCCGATCTGCCGGTGGTGCTGCCGGAGGACGTGAGCTTCGACAAGCCGGGCAACGCGCTCGATCATCATCCGACCTGGAAGCACGTCACTTGCCCGCAATGCGGCGGCAAAGCTAGCCGCGAAACCGACACCATGGACACCTTCGTGGATTCGTCCTGGTACTTTGCGCGCTTCACCGATCCGTGGAACGAGAACGCGCCGACCACGCCCGCCGTCGCCAACCGGATGCTGCCGGTCGACCAATATATCGGCGGCGTCGAGCACGCGATCCTGCATCTGCTCTACAGCCGCTTCTTCACCCGGGCGATGAAGGCGACCGGCCATATCGCGCTGGACGAGCCGTTCGCCGGCATGTTCACGCAGGGCATGGTGGTGCACGAGACCTACCAGAAGGCCGACGGCACCTATGTGCAGCCGGCCGAGGTGAAGATCGAAGTCGGCGGCAACGGCCGGCGCGCTGTTCTGATGGCGACCGGCGAGGACATCACCGTCGGTCCGATCGAGAAGATGTCGAAGTCGAAGAAGAACACGGTCGACCCCGACGACATCATCGAAACCTACGGCGCCGACGTCGCGCGCTGGTTCATGCTGTCGGACTCCCCGCCCGACCGCGACGTGATCTGGAGCGACGAGCGCGTCCAGGGCGCCTCGCGCTTTGTACAACGGCTGTGGCGGCTGGTGAACGATTCCGCGGAACTCGGCAAGGACGCGTCGGCGGCCCGACCGGCCAACTTCGGTTCGGATGCGACCGCCTTGCGCAAGGCCGCCCATGGCGCGCTGGACAAGGTCACGACCGGCATCGAGCGGCTGCACTTCAATGTCTGCCTCGCCCATATCCGCGAATTCGCCAACACGTTTTCGGAGGTGCTCCAGCGCCCCGGCCAGCCTGCTCCCGACTTGACCTGGGCGATCCGGGAGGCCGGCCAGATCCTGGTCCAGCTGTTCTCCCCGATGATGCCGCATCTGGCCGAGGAATGCTGGCAGGTTCTGGGGCACACCGGGCTGGTTTCGGAGGCCAATTGGCCCCAAATCGAACGCGATTTGCTGGTTGAAGACGCTGTGACCCTGGTGGTCCAGGTCAACGGCAAGAAGCGGGGTGAGGTCACGGTTGCAACAGCGGCCCAAAATCCGGAAATCGAGGCTGCCGTTTTGGCGCTCGATGCGGTAAAACTGGCGCTGGACGGCAAGCCCGTCCGCAAGGTGATCATCGTCCCCAAGAGGATCGTGAATGTTGTCGGCTAGGATCCGCATCGCAGCCCGCTTGCTGGCAGTCGTCGCATTGGCGGCGCTGACGGCCGGCTGCTTCCAGCCGATGTATGCCGAGCATACCGACGGCACCCCCGGCCTGCGCGAGAAGCTGATGGGGGTCGACCTCCCGCCGATCAGCAAGGCCAACGCATCGCGCGAGGCCCGGGTCGGCGTAGAAGTCCGCAACGCCCTCGCCTTCAAGCTTTACGGCTCGGCCACGGGCATGCCGCCGACCCACCGCCTGGATATCCGCTTTTCCTCCAGCAAGTCGTCGCTGATCGTCGATCCCAATACCGGCCTGCCGAACAGTGAGAACTACGGCATCGATTGCCAGTACAATCTGACCGAGGTCGCGACCGGCAAGTCGGTCATGACCGGCACCACGTTCTCGCGCGTGTCCTATGATATGCCCGGCTCCTACCAGCGCTTCGCCCGCAACCGCGCGGTGCGTGACGCCGAGGATCGTGCCGCCAACGAGATCGCCGAGAACATCAACACCCGGCTCGCCGCATTCTTCACCGCAGGCACGTGAGCTTGCCTCCTGTCCTGACGATCTAGGTCATGGTTGCGCTGCGCGGAAAAGAGATCGACGCGTTCCTCGCCCGCCCCGACGTGGGCCGTCCGATCATCCTGCTCTACGGTCCTGATGCCGGCCTCGTGCGCGAACGCGCCGACGCACTGATCGCGTCAGCCGTCGACGATCTCAACGATCCCTTCTCGCTGGTCAAGCTTGACGGCGACGAGCTGTCGGCCGAGCCGTCGCGCTTGGTCGACGAGGCCATGACCGTGCCGCTGTTCGGCGGACGGCGCGCCATCCGCATCCGCGCCGGCTCGCGCAGCTTCGCCAGCGGCGTCGACACGCTGGCGGAGATGGGCGTGAAAGATTGTCGCATCGTAATCGAGGCCGGCGAGCTGCGTGCCGAGTCGCCGCTGCGCAAGGCCTGCGAGCGCGCCAAAACTGCGGTGGCGATCGGCTGCTATCCCGACACGGAGCGCGATCTCGCCAAGCTGATGGACGACGAGCTCCGCATCGCAAACTTGCGCATCGCGCAGGACGCTCGCGCCGCGCTGATGTCGTTCCTCGGCGGCGACCGCCAGGCCTCGCGCAATGAGCTGCGCAAGCTCACGCTCTATGCCCATGGCAAGGGCGAGATCACGCTGGATGACGTGATGGCCGTTGTTGCCGATGCCTCCGAGCTGAAACTCGATCCGATCGTCGACGGCGCCTTCGCCGGCCGGCCCGACATCGTCGAGACCGAGTTCGCAAAGGCCATGATCGCCGGCACCTATCCCGGCGTGATCATCTCCGCGGCACAGCGCCAGGCCGCGTGGCTGCACAAATCCGCGCTCGCGATTGCCGACGGCACGCCGGCCTCCGCCGTGCTCGACGGCGGATTTCCGCGGCTGCATTTTTCGCGAAAGCCCGCGGTCGAAACCGCGCTACGCAATTTCAGCGTGGCACGGCTTGCAGGAATCATCGAGCAGCTCGCGACCGCCGCGCTCGACACCCGCAAGCAGTCCACGCTCGCCGCCGCCATCGCCCAGCGCACGCTGATGGCGATCGCCGCGAATGCGAAGCGGCGGGGGTGAACGGCACTCTCCCCAATATCGTCCCGGCGAAGGCCGGGACCCATAACCACAGGGAGAAGTTTGGCGAAGACTCGTGGTTCGGCACTGCTGCCTTCCGCAATCGACGGATCACGCGGTATGGGTCCCGGCCTTCGCCGGGACGACACCGAGGGTGGCGGGGCTAGACCGCGCCCTTCGCGAGCCGCTTCATCACCTCGTCGAGCTGATCGAGATTGCGGTAGTTGATCTGCACCGAGCCGCCGGGATCGCGATGGCTGACCGTGACCTTGAGACCGAGCGCATCGCTGACGCGCTTTTCCAGGTCGATCGTATCAGGGTCCTTTTCCTTGGCCCCAGCGCGCACCTTTTGCGGCTTGCGCTCCGGCACGCCCTCTTCATGCGCAAGCGCCTCAGTCTGGCGGACGTTGAGGCCCTCTTCGACGATGCGCTTGGCAGCCGCCAGCGGATCGGGCACGCCGATCAGCGCGCGGGCGTGGCCCGCCGTCAGCTTGCCATCTGCGATGAAGGCCTGCACCTCGGCCGGCAGTTTCGTCAGCCGCATCATGTTGGCGATGTGGCTGCGGCTCTTGCCGACGACTTTTGCGATCTCGTCCTGGCTGCGTTTGAACTCGTTGGCGAGCGCGTGATAGCCCTGCGCCTCTTCCATCGGGTTGAGGTCCTCGCGCTGCACGTTCTCGACGATCGCGAATTCCAGCGCATCGCTGTCGCTGATGTCGACGGGGACGATCGGCACTTCGTGCAGGCCGGCCATTTGCGAAGCGCGCCAGCGCCGTTCGCCGGCGATGATCTCAAAGCGATCCTGCGCGCCCTTCACGGGGCGCACCACGATTGGCTGGATCACGCCGTGCTGCTTGATCGAATCGCTGAGCTCCTTGAGCTCGGTCTCCGAAAAGGTGCGGCGCGGATTGCGCGGATTGGGCTTGATGAATTCGATCGGCACCTTGCGCTGCGCGCGCGGGCGGTCGACATGCTGTGCCTCGCCGCCGACGTCACCGATCAGACTCGCAAGACCCCGGCCCAGTCGCGAACGCGCTTCGTCGGCCATCGCCAGCTCCCTTGGATTCACGGTGCAACACTCCAGAACTGAATTTCGAATTGTAGTAACTTGTAGGATGGGTAGAGCGAAGCGAAACCCATCGCTGCTTGCACGTAGGGTGATGGGTTTCGCTTCGCTCTACCCATCCTACGGATCAACGTCGCTTCAATGCGTGACGCGCAGCTCGCGCTCGCGCTGGATCACTTCGGTGGCGAGCCGCAAGTACGCTTCGCTGCCAACGCATTTGAGATCGTAGACCAGCACCGGCTTGCCGTAGGACGGCGCCTCCGAGATGCGCACGTTGCGCGGGATCATGGTCTTGTAGACCTTCTCGCCCATGAACTGCCGGACGTCGGCAACGACCTGGTTCGAGAGGTTGTTGCGCGAGTCGAACATGGTGAGCACGATGCCGTGGATCGACAGGTTCGGATTGAGCGTCGAGCGCACCTGCTCCACCGTCTGAAGCAGCTGCGACAAACCTTCGAGCGCGAAGAACTCGCATTGCAGCGGCACCAGGATCGCGTCGGACGCGGCCATCGCGTTCACCGTCAGCAGGTTGAGCGAAGGCGGGCAGTCGATCAGCACATAGGTGTAGTCGGCATCCGGCGAGACGTTGTTGTTGAGCGAAGAGATCGCGTCACGCAGCTTGAAGGCGCGGCCGGGCGTGGTGCCGAGCTCGAGCTCGAGGCCGGAGAGATCCATGGTCGAGGGCGCAATGTGCAGCCGCGGCACCGCGGTGGACACCACTGCTTCGCGCAAACTCGCCTCGCCGATCAGCACGTCATAGGTCGAGCAGGAGCGGTTGCGGCGATCGATGCCGAGGCCGGTCGAGGCGTTGCCCTGCGGATCGAGATCGACGATCAGGACACGCTCGCCAATCGCGGCGAGCGCCGTGCCGAGGTTGATCGCTGTGGTTGTCTTTCCCACACCGCCCTTCTGATTCGCCAGCGCCAGGATCCGCGGGTGCCCTTGCGGGACCACGGCCGTCTGCTCTTGCTGCGGTTCGTCAATCACGGTCATCGCAATTCCCCACTCAACCCCTGAACGTGTCAGCCGCGCCGTTCGGCGGTATCAAGCTCCACGATCCAGCCATCGCCCGTTCGACTCTGGTGGAGCTGAGGCTGAATATTCCAATATTTAGCGGCTTCGGTCAATTCAGCCTCTACATCTTGACCCTTGAGAAATAACGCCTTTGCGCCTTGGCGCATCAGCGGCTCCGCAAAGCCGATGAGTCGGTGTAGCGGAGCCAGTGCGCGTGCGGTGACGCAATCGACGGGGCCGGTGATTCTATCCACATTATCCCCGATCTCAGCGAGATGTACGACTCCCGGAGATATGGTGACGCGGATCGCTTCGCGCAGAAACGCGGCCTTCTTGGCGATCCGCTCGACGAGATGGATGCTGGAGCCCGGCGTCCCGGCCAGGACGCAGGCCAGGACGACGCCGGGAAAGCCGCCGCCGCTGCCGAGATCGGCCCAGCGTTTTACGGACGGCGCGAGATCCACGAGCTGAAGCGAGTCGGCAATGTGCCGGGTCCAGAGGTGCGGCAGGGTCGACGGCGCGACCAGGTTGGTCTTGGCTTGCCACTCCCGCAGCAGCGCGATGTAGCGATCGAGCCGGTCTTCGGTTTCACGTGAAACGGGGGCGAGCTTGAGCGCCGCTTCCTTGTCGGCGGCGATGACGGAGTCCAGCGATCTATCGTTCGCGCTGGCTTTGTCGATCTTCTGGCCGGTCGGGGTCGGCCCGTGTTGTTTCACGTGAAACGCCTATGCGATTGCTTTGGAAGTCTTTCGCGCTTCGCGGCGAAGATAGGCCGCGAGGATGCCGAGCGCTGCCGGCGTCATGCCATCGATGCGGCCGGCCTGGCCGACGGTGAACGGCCGTGCCCTCTCCAGCTTGGCGCGGACCTCATTGGAGAGACCGGGGACCAGCTTGTAGTCGACATCCGATAGCACCAGCCCCTCGTCCCGCCGGAAAGCTTCGACATCTGCGCTCTGGCGCTCGAGATAGACATCGTATTTGGCGTCGATCTCGAGATGGGTGGCAATCACGGGATCAATGGCCGATAGCTCCGGCCAGATGCTGCGGACCTGGCTCCAGCCGACGTCCGGATAGGCCATCAGCTCGAAGGCCGATCGGCGCTGGCCGTCGCGGTTCAGGGTCAGCCCGTGCTTGATGGCCTCGTTCGGGGTGATCGTCAGCGACTTCGACAGCGTGCGGGCCGCAGTCAGAGCGTCCATCTTGGCGCGATGATGCTGGGTCCGGGCACTGCCGACACATCCGAGCGCAATCCCCTTCTCGGTCAGGCGCTGGTCGGCGTTGTCGGCCCGCAGCGTCAGCCGGTATTCGGCTCGCGAGGTAAACATCCGATAGGGCTCGCTGATCCCGCGGGTGACGAGGTCGTCGATCATCACCCCGAGATAGCCATCTGCCCGATCGAACACGGTCAGCACTGCCCCACTCGCAGACAGCGCCGCATTCAGGCCGGCGACGATGCCCTGGCCCGCGGCTTCCTCGTATCCGGTGGTGCCGTTGATCTGACCGGCCAGGAAGAGACCGCGCAGACGCTTGGTCTGGAGGGTCGGATCGAGCTCGCGGGGATCGATGTGGTCGTATTCGATGGCGTAGCCCGGCCGGACCATCGTCACTCGCTCCAAGCCAGGAATGGTGGCGAGGATTGCGAGCTGGACCTCTTCCGGCAGCGAGGTCGAGATCCCGTTGGGATAGACGGTGCTATCGTCGAGCCCTTCCGGCTCCAGGAAGATCTGGTGACCATCGCGATCGCCAAAGCGGACGATCTTGTCCTCGATCGAGGGGCAATAGCGCGGCCCCGAACTCTTGATCTGACCGGAGTACATCGGCGAACGATGGACATTGGCCCGGATCACCTCATGGGTGGCGGCCGTGGTCCGGGTGATGCCGCATTGGATCTGCGGCGTCGTAATCCGCTCGGTCATGACTGAGAACGGCTCGGGCGGCTCGTCTCCGGGCTGCATTTCGACGGCGGACCAGTCGATCGTGGTGCCATCGAGGCGCGGCGGCGTGCCAGTCTTCAGACGGCCCAGCGTGAAGCCTGCCCGCTCGAAGGAGCTCGAGAGGCCCATCGCTGGCGCCTCGCCGACCCGGCCGGCTGGCCAGTTCTTCTCACCGAGATGGATCAGACCGCGCAGGAAGGTGCCGGTGGTGACGACAATGGCCCCTGCTCCGAGCTCCCGGCCATCGGCCAGGCGCAGACTGGTCACCCGTCCCTCGACCACGATCAGCTCGTCGGCCTCGCCTTCGATGACAGAAAGTCCCTCGGTCTCCCGGATCGCGGTCTGCATCGCCGCGGCATAGAGCTTACGGTCAGCCTGGGCCCGCGGGCCGCGGACGGCGGGACCCTTGCGGCGATTGAGGACGCGAAACTGGATGCCGCCGGCGTCGGCCACCCGGCCCATCAGACCATCGAGCGCATCGACCTCGCGGACCAGATGGCCCTTGCCGAGACCACCGATGGCGGGGTTGCAGGACATGGCGCCGACGGTCGAGAAACGGTGTGTCACCAGAGCGGTCGTCGCGCCCATCCGGGCGGCCGCAGCCGCGGCTTCACAGCCGGCGTGGCCGCCGCCAATCACGATGACGTCGAAACTCTCTCGCTCTGTACGCATGGGCGGACTTCTATCCCAGAGCGGAAAAAGCCGGAAGCGGAAACTAGGGGAGTCGGTTGTTTCACGTGAAACAGGGCCCCGATCGACCCGGACCAATTTTCTCGAAAACAACCCCATGCACAGTAGAGCGGGGCTTGAAATCATTACGTTTCACGTGAAACAGTCGGAGCCAAATGCGGGTCTGTTTCACGTGAAACAACCAAACAGTGGAACAAGCGCTAGTTCTAGAATGTAGAACTAGCGCTACTTTCCGATACAGAATTTCTGGAAAATGGCCCCAAGGACGTCCTCGACGTCCACCCGGCCCAACAGCCGACCCAAGGCATAAGCGGCGGAGCGCAGCTCTTCGGCTGCCAGCTCCTCGCCCTCTTCTACAAGCTCCAGACTCCGGCGCAAGCTGTCAGACGCCCGACGCAGCAAATCGCGCTGGCGCGCCCGAGTGACCAAGGCGCCCTCGCTGGCTCCAAAGAATTCGGCCGCGAACTCGACCATGGCCCTGATCAGATCGGGTAACCCGTCGCCCCGGCTGGCCGAAATCGCGAAGGACTTGTCCGCGCCCGCCCCGACGACCGAGACGCCCTCCTCAAGATCGATCTTGTTACGGACCGTCCAGACCGGTGCGCTCCTGGATGCCTGCTCCTTCGCCGTCACCTCAGGACCCGTCAGCCAAAGCACCAGGTCCGCATCCGCCGCCCGCGCCTTGGCCCGGCGGACGCCCTCCTGCTCGACCGGATCCTCAGTCTCGCGAATGCCGGCGGTGTCGATCACCGTGACGGGATAGCCGTCGAGATCGAGCTGCACCTCGATCACGTCGCGCGTGGTGCCGGCATGCGGCGAGACGATCGCGACCTCACGGCGCGCGAGCTGGTTGATCAGCGTCGACTTGCCGACATTGGGTGGCCCGGCAATCGCAACCACAAGGCCATCGCGTAGACGTTCAGCTTGTCCCTGTGCCGCAAGCACTTCTGCGATTTCGTCATGCAGCGCCCTGATCGCCTTCACCGCCGGCGCCCTAAGCTCGGCCGGCACATCGCCCTCGTCGGAGAAATCGATGCCGGCCTCGATCAGCGCCGAGGCCTCGATGATGCGCTCGCGCCAATCGCGAGCGCGATCGCCGAGCAGGCCCTGCAACTGACGCAGCGCCTGACGGCGCTGGCGATCGGTGTCGGCGTGGATGAGATCGTCCAGGCCTTCGGCTTCCGTGAGGTCGAGCTTGCCGTTCTCGAAAGCGCGCCGCGTGAACTCGCCCGGCTCGGCCGCCCGCGCATTCGGAATGATGGAAATCGTAGCCAGAAGTGCGGCGAGCACCGCGCGACCACCATGAACGTGGAATTCGGCAACATCTTCCCCCGTCGCGCTGGCCGGGCCCGGAAACCAGAGCACGACCGCATCGTCGACCGGCTGACCGGCGCCGTCACGGAGCAGCCGGCGGCTGGCCTGCCTCGGCGCCGGCAGCTTTCCCGCCAGCGTCGTCAGCACCAGGCCGGCCTGCGGCCCAGAGACGCGCACGACCGCCAGCGCGCTCGGCGGACGACCGGACGACAGCGCAAAGATGGTCTGATCTCGCGGATGCATGGCCTATTTGTCCGGCTACCGCGGAAAAGGCAAACATCCGTTTTGACGAACAATCGACCTGGTTTTGCTGCGCATATCTCGCAGCAAAAGCCTATATTGCACTGCAATATAATTGCAGCATTTTGCTGCAACAGTTTCATCGCTCAAACTGAATGGATCTAATAGATCCAATTATTATTTATAAATATCAACGTCTTATGTCGAATTCGGATTAGTCGGCCAGCCGTTCGCCATGCTGCACATTCGGTGCAGCAAAGCCGCACAATAAAAAAGGCGCCCGAAGGCGCCCTTTAGGGTCGTGCTGCACTGCACTCAGGTGTTCATCGAGTCGAAGAACTCGGAATTGCTCTTCGTCGAGCGCAGCTTGTCGAGCAGGAAGTCGATCCCATCCATGGTGCCCATCGGGTTCAGGATGCGGCGGAGCACGTACATCTTCTTGAGGACCTGCGGATCGGTGATGAGCTCCTCCTTGCGGGTGCCGGAGCGCGAGATGTCGATCGCCGGGAAGGTACGCTTGTCCGAGACCTTGCGGTCGAGGATCAGTTCCGAGTTACCGGTGCCCTTGAACTCTTCGAAGATGACTTCGTCCATACGGCTGCCGGTATCGACCAGCGCAGTCGCGATGATCGTCAGCGAGCCGCCCTCCTCGATGTTGCGGGCGGCACCGAAGAAGCGCTTCGGGCGCTGGAGCGCGTTGGCGTCGACACCGCCGGTCAGCACCTTGCCGGATGACGGCACCACGGTGTTGTAGGCGCGGCCAAGGCGCGTGATCGAATCGAGCAGGATCACGACGTCGCGGCCATGCTCGACCAGACGTTTTGCTTTCTCGATCACCATCTCGGCGACCTGGACGTGGCGCACCGCCGGCTCGTCGAACGTCGAGGACACCACCTCGCCCTTCACCGAGCGCTGCATGTCCGTGACTTCTTCCGGACGTTCGTCGATCAGCAGCACGATCAGATAGCACTCGGGGTGATTGTGCGCGATTGAATGCGCGATGTTCTGCATCAGCACGGTTTTACCCGTGCGTGGCGGCGCAACGATCAGCGCGCGCTGGCCCTTGCCGATCGGCGCGACGATGTCGATCACCCTTGCAGAAAGGTCTTTTCGCGTCGGATCGTCGATTTCCATACGGAAACGCTGGTTCGGAAACAGCGGCGTGAGGTTGTCGAAATTGACCTTGTGCTTGGCCTTTTCCGGGTCCTCGAAATTGAGCGTGTTGACCTTCAGCAGCGCGAAATAGCGTTCGCCTTCTTTCGGGCTGCGAATATGGCCTTCGATGGTGTCGCCGGTGCGCAGGCCGAAACGGCGGATCTGCGAGGGCGAGACGTAGATGTCGTCCGGTCCCGGCAGATAATTGGCGTCCGGCGAGCGCAGAAAGCCGAAGCCGTCGGAGAGCACCTCGACGACGCCCTCGCCAACGATGTCGGTTTCAGCAATCGCGAGCTGCTTGAGGATGGCGAACAGCAGCTCCTGCTTGCGCATGGTGCTGGCATTCTCGACCCCATTCTCTTCCGCGAATGAGACGAGCTCGGCCGGCGTCTTCGACTTGAGGTCCTGGAGTTTAATTTCCCGCATTGGGGTGGTCCTGTGGGGTAACCTTGGGAGGGGGTGCGAGGAGGCTCTGAAATGCGGACGCGAGAAGGTAAGGTCCGCAGGTCTGGCAAGGAGAGCGCCGGTGAGGCTTCAAACCTGATGCGGTGTCCGGCCTCTGGAAAGCTCAGACACAACCACATCCGCCTGCGTTGGGTGGGATATCGCTAATATAGAAAATCGCGTCTCACTCCGCAAGCTGAAGCGCTGAGCGATCGTTCACAATCCTTGCCTAGAACGGCTTCACGATCACCATGATGACGATGAGAATCATCATCACGGTCGGCACCTCATTGATAATCCGATAGAATTTCTGGCTCCGCGGGCGCCGGTCGGCAGCGAAGTCCTTCACGCAGCGCGAAAAAAAGCCGTGGACCCCGGACATCGCCAGCACCAGTGCCAGTTTTACATGCAGCCAGCCGAAGGTGAACCAATGGCCGGACCAGGCGAGGTAGAGCCCGGCGAGCCATGTGACGCCCATAGCCGGGTTGATGATTGCCCTGAGCAGCCGGCGTTCCATGACCTTGAACGTTTCCGACTGCTTCGAACCGATGTCCGCGTCGCAGTGATAGACGAACAATCGCGGCAAATAGAGCATGCCGGCCATCCACGATATGACGGCGATCACGTGCAGCGCCTTGATCCAGAGATAGACGTCTTCAGACATGCCTGGCGTCCGAATTTGCGACCGGCCTTCCGGTGGCTGGGGATAGTAAGAACTCGTTAAGGTCTTCCAGTGCACACATATCCGCTTATTGGGCTCCCCTACACTTAAACCTTTTAGAATCTTAAGGTTTGAGTCTGTGTGACCGTGATTATGACTCATGCAATGTAGTCCGCCACCTCACGCGGGTTTGTTCACATCCATCAACATGTCCTGCAAAGGTCTCGCCTGACCGGATAAGTCATCCGGTCTCAAGGGCTTGCGTGCCGCTCTCGGCAGCTTATCAAGAGGGTTGTCAGCACGATTCCATTTTTCCGTTTGGCAGGCGCCGAACTTGTTCTGATGGGCAGGGGTGTGAACAAAATTCGCAGTTGTCCCGCCCCCGGTGTCGCACAACCCTTTCCGAGGGGTTAAGGTCCACAAAAATCCACAGACCACACCGTGTTCATACAAAGGGCTTTTGTGCCGACCTCGAACAATTACTTCCATCTGCACCTGGTCTCCGACTCCACCGGCGAGACGCTGATTACGGTGGCGCGCGCCGTTGCCGCGCAGTACGCGAATGTCACTCCGGTCGAGCATGTCTATCCGCTGGTGCGCAGCCAGAAGCAGCTTGATCGCGTGCTCGACGAGATCGAGGAAGCGCCGGGGATCGTGCTGTTCACGCTGCTGGAGAAGGATCTGGTCTCCAGGCTCGAGAATAAGTGCCAGGGGATCAATGTTCCGAGCCTGTCGATCATCGGGCCGGTGATGCAATTGTTTGAGGCGTATCTCGGGGCTGCGACGACCGGTCGGGTCGGTGCCCAGCACGTTCTCAACGCCGAATATTTCAAGCGCATCGACGCACTGAATTACACGATGATCCACGATGACGGTCAGCATGTCGAAGGACTTGAAGACGCCGACGTTGTGCTCGTCGGTGTCTCTCGCACCTCGAAGACGCCGACGTCGATCTATCTCGCCAACCGCGGCATCCGCACTGCCAATGTGCCGCTAGTGCCGGGCATTCCGGTTCCGGCGCAGTTGGAGACGCTGACCCGGCCTCTGGTCGTGAGCCTGCACGCGACGCCGGAACGCCTGATCCAGGTTCGTCAGAATCGCCTCCTATCCATGGGGGCCGACTCCAGCAGCGACACCTATACCGACAGACAAGCCGTCGCCGAGGAGGTCGCGTTCGCGCGCAAGCTGAGCGCCAAGCACGATTGGCCGCTGCTGGACGTCACGCGGCGCTCGATCGAGGAAACCGCCGCTGCGATCATGAAGCTCTACAGTGATCGCCAGCGTAACCGGCCGTCTGAATAGTTTTCGCGATGGGTCTCTGGCGCGGCAAATCTCCGTTGATTTTGGCGTCGCAAAGCAGCGCGCGAAAGATGCTGTTGGCCAACGCCGGGCTGGAGTTTACGGCGCTGACAGCCGATATCGACGAGCGCGGCATTCAGGCTCAGTCGAAGCTGTCGAATCCGCGCGAGATTGCTCTGCTGCTGGCGCGCGAAAAGGCCAAGGCGGTCTCGATCAATCACCCCGCAAGCTACGTGATCGGTGCGGATCAGACGCTGGCCCTTGGCGATCGCCTCTTCAACAAGCCCGCAGGCCGCCCCGAGGCTTTGGCGCAACTGCGCGAGCTCGCCGGCAACAGCCACGAGCTGAATTCGGCCGTGGCCGTTGTGCGCGACGGCAAGATTATTTTTGAGGACGTCTCGGTGGCCCGCATGACCATGCGGCAGATGACCGAGGCGGAGCTTTCGGCCTATCTCGACGTGGCCGGCGACGCCGTGACGACAAGTGTCGGCGCCTATCAGCTCGAAGGCCTCGGTATCCATCTGTTCGAGCGTATCGAAGGCGACCATTTCACCATTCTCGGCCTGCCGCTGCTGCCGTTGCTTGCGTTCCTGCGGCGCGAGCGGCTAGTTGCGGTGTGACGGACAGGGATGGCAGAACGCTGATGCGGATTGTGGGACTGACTGGCTCGATCGGGATGGGAAAATCCACCACCGCGAAATTGTTCGCGGAGGCTGGCGTCCCCGTCTACGACGCCGATGCTGCGGTCCATCAACTGTACGAGGGAGAGGCGGCGCCTGCGATCGAGGCCGCCTTCCCCGGCACCACCGTGAACGGCAAGGTCGATCGGCCAAAACTGTCCGCGCGCGTCGTGCATGATCCCGCTGCCATCAAGCAGCTCGAGCAGATCGTCCATCCCATGCTCGGTGCGTCCCGCAAAAAATTCTTTGCCGATGCGGAAGCGGCCAACGCGCCGGTCGTGGTCCTGGATGTTCCGTTGCTGTTCGAGACCGGTGGCGAGAAACGCGTCGACGCCGTGGTCGTGGTCTCTACCTTTCCGGAACTTCAGCGCGAGCGTGTGCTGGCCCGCGGCACCATGGACGAGGCAAAACTCGACGCCATCATCGCGAAGCAGACGCCCGATGCCGATAAGCGCAAGCGAGCCGATTTCGTAGTGGATACGTCACACGGACTTGAGCCGGTGCGCGCGCAAATCACGCACATCCTGGCCGAGGTCGTTAAGATGCCGCAGCGGCGAGCCTGATTCGCCGCCTGACACGGCTGACCTCATGCGCGAAATCGTTCTCGACACCGAAACCACCGGCCTCGATCCATTGCGCGGCGATCGCCTGGTCGAAATCGGCTGCGTCGAGATTTTCAATCGCATGCCGACGGGACAGACCTACCACGTCCATATCAATCCCGAGAGGGACATGCCGGCGGAAGCGTTCGCCGTGCACGGCCTGTCGGCTGAGTTCCTGTCGACCAAACCGCTGTTCCACGAGGTCGTCGACGCGTTTCTGGAATTCATCGGCGACGCGCCGCTGGTGATCCACAACGCCTCGTTCGACATCAGCTTCATCAATGCCGAGCTCGACCGGATCAAGCGTGCCGCGATCCCGCGCGAGCGACTGGTCGATACGCTGCTGCTGGCGCGGCGCAAGCATCCGGGTGTGTCGAACCGGCTCGATGACCTCTGCTCGCGCTATTCGATCGACAATTCACGCCGGACCAAGCATGGCGCGCTGCTCGATTCCGAACTGCTGGCCGAAGTCTATGTCGATCTGGTCGGGGCGCGGCAGTCGCAGCTGCTCCTGGCTTCGGAGAGCGAAGAGAATCGCGTCAATGCTGCCGGCGATGCGCCGCGGCGGCAGCGGCTGGTGCCGCTTGCGCCGCGGGTGACAGACGCCGAGCGCGAGGCCCACCGGACCTTCATCGCAACGCTCGGCGACAAGGCGATCTGGAACGAGTTCCTCGCCGCTCCAGCTGCCGCCAATCCAGCCGGTTAGGCCTGACCGGCCGGCTGAGCGGCCATTTGCCGCTCCATGTTCTGACGATAGAGACCGACGAAGTCGACCGGATCCAGCATCAGGGGCGGGAACCCGCCGTCGCGGACAGCGGTCGCGATGATCTCGCGGGCGAACGGGAACAACAGCCGCGGGCACTCGATCATGACCAGCGGGTGCAGGTTCTCCTTCGGAACGTTGGTGATCCGGAACACGCCGGCATAAGCCAGCTCGAACGAGAACATCACCTTACCGGCGGTCTCGGCCTTGCCCTCAACCGACAACGTCACCTCGAACTCCTGTTCGCTGAGGTTGTTGGCGCTGACATTGATCTGGATGTTGATCTGCGGGGGCTGGCCCTGCTGCTGGAGCGAGGTCGGCGCGTTCGGATTTTCGAACGAGAGGTCCTTGGTATATTGCGCCAGCACGTTGAGCTGGGGTGCCTGGGCCGCCTCGGGAGGGGTGCCGTTGCCGTTGGTCATAAGATGTCTCCTTACCCGATTGGGGCTGAATTTCGCGGCGGTTGGCTAACATAGGGCCGCCTCATTCCACAAGGACGAACGGCTTCCGACGGTATATCCGGGCCGCGCCCATAACTGTGACGTCCAACCTGCCCCGGACCCGAAATCGCCCGTTAAACGATTGAAGATGCGCGATTTCCGGGCAGGATCGGGTTTCCCCTTAAGCATAAAACGCGCTACACTTCACGCTGTGCCAAAAGGCGCCATTGGCCGGGCAAGATTTCGTGCCTACATCCGGCGGACGTGACGCGCGGACCCAAAATGGTGATGTAGACTTGCCGTTCCCGTATGGAACGGTCTACTGGCCGGATCGATTTTCCCGGCACGGCCCCTTCTCGAGAAGACCAGAAAGCGAATACCACGTGGACATCTACACCATCATCTTCCTGGCGCTGGCGGTCTTTATTTTTCTGCGGCTGCGTAGCGTGCTGGGGCAGCGGACGGGTAGCGAGCGCCCGCCGTTCGACCGCACCGCCCGCAATGCGCTCCAGGGGGCCCCGGACAAGAACGTCGTGACCATGCCGGGCAAGGTGATCGACCAGGCCCCGCTGGCGCCGACGGCCGAGCCGACCCCGCCTTCCGACCGCTGGAAGGGCCTGACCGAGCCGGGCACCCCGCTGGCGCAGGGCCTGGATGCCATCGTCGAGAAGGACTCCACGTTCGATCCCCGCCACTTCATCTCCGGCGCCCGCGGCGCTTACGAAATGATCGTGCTGGCCTTTGCCAATGGCGACCGCCGCGCGCTGCGCGACCTGTTGTCGTCGGAGGTCTATGAGAGCTTCGACGCTGCGATCAAGGAGCGCGAGAAGAACGAGCAGAAGACCGAGACGCGCTTCGTCTCGATCGACAAGGCCGAGCTCGCCGGCGCCGAGCTGCGTGACCGCACCGCGCAACTCACCATCCGCTTCGTCTCGCAGATGATCTCGGCCACCCGCGACAAGGCCGGCACCATCGTTGACGGCAGCGCTGACACGGTCGCCGACATTACCGACATCTGGACTTTCGCCCGCGACGTCACCTCTCGCGATCCGAACTGGAAGCTGGTTGGCACCGGAAGCGCGACTTAAACTTGTCTTCAGGAATGGCGTGACGGCGCTCTGTGCAGGTGCCGTTGCGCTGTTGTCGTTTTCGCTCGGCGCCGAGGCTGCACGGCGTCACTATCGCAGCCATCAGCACCATGTTCCCGAAGAGGCTGCGCTTCCTCCGCGAGCCCTGCCCTATCCGCAGCTCCCGCTCCCGTTCGAAATTCCAGGCGCGCAATATCTGCCGCTGGTCTGGGCGGACGTGAAGGGCTGGAGCGATGACGATCATCTCGCGGCCTACAAAACATTTCGCGCGAGCTGCCGCTCGATCAACGCGCAGACCGGCGCGGCCGAGTCAAAAGCCTTGGGCGCCTCGCTGAGCGAACCCTGCCGCGCCGCCAAAACGCTTGACCTTACCGACGACGCCAAGGCGAAGACGTTCTTCGAGGACAATTTTTCGCCGCTGCGGATCTCGCGCCTCGGCGAGCCCGACGGTTTTGTCACCGGCTATTATGAGCCGGTGCTCGACGGTTCGCGCACCCAGACCGACATCTACAACGTTCCGGTCTATCGCCGACCCTCGAACCTGTTCGTGCGCGGCTACAATCAGGCCTCGGTCAGCCTGCCCAACAAGGGCGCGGTCTACCGCAAGATCGGCCGCCGCAAGCTCGTGCCCTATTACGACCGTGGCGAGATCGAGGACGGCAAGATCGCCGGCCGCGGACTGGAGATTGCCTGGCTGAAAGACCCGACCGATCTGCTGTTCGCGCAGATCCAGGGCTCGGCCCGCATCAAGTTCGATGACGGCGCCACACTCCGGCTCAACTACGATTCTTATAACGGCTTTCCCTACACGGCCGTCGGTCGTGTCTTGATCGAGCGCGGCATCATTCCGAAGGAAGAGATGTCGATGCAGAAGATCAGGGAGTGGATGGCGCAGAATCCTGACGGCGCCAAGGAGCTGCGGCGCCAGAACCGCTCCTACATCTTTTTCCGCGAGGTCAATCTTTCCGACAAGGACGAGGCGGTGGGCGCGCAAGGCATTCCGCTGACGGCTGGGCGCTCGATTGCGGTCGACAAATCGCTGCATGTCTACGGCACGCCGTTCTTTATCGAGGGCGAGCTGCCGATCGATTCCGAACGGTCCAAAACACCATTCCACCGCCTGATGATCGCGCAGGACACCGGCTCGGCCATTATCGGTCCCGCGCGCGCCGATCTCTATTTTGGTGCCGGTCAGGACGCCGGTCGCGTCTCGGGCCGGCTGCGCCACGCCATGCACTTTGTGATGCTGGTGCCGAAGAGCCTCGATCCCGGCGTGCGCGCCGCGCGGCTGCCGGTGCCGGACCCGCGGCCGTCGGAGAAGATCGCAAAATTGTTTCCGCAGACTGATCCGGCCAAGGATTCGATCAAGGATTCGGCCAAGCCGGCGGCTGCCGCCGCGGCTGTGACGCCAGGCAAGGGCGAAACGGTCGCCGTCGCCAACCCGATCCCGTTGCCGGCGCCGCGTCCCGTGATAGAGCCTGTCCGCGAGCCGCGTCGGCACCCGAAGAGTCGTCCCCACCAGCAATGAAGCGATCGTCCCGTCCGCCCGTGCTGGATCCTCCTCGTCCCTCGCCGCGCCGGCGTGGGCTGAGCGAGGAGGACCGCGAGCTCTGGGAGCTTGTCGCGAAACAGGTCAAGCCGCTCAGGAAGCATCGCGCGACGAAGGTGCACGCCGCACCGCGAGCTGAACCTTCGCCCGCAGCGCCGGTTACCAAATCCGCGCCCTCAGCGAGGCCGTTGGCTGCCGCGCCGACGCCACGCCCATCAAAGCCGGCGATGCCGCCACTGGCTCCGCTCGGCAAGCGCGAGCGGACAAAACTGTCGCGCGGCCGCAGCGAGATCGAGGCGCGGCTCGATCTTCACGGCATGACCCAGCTGCGCGCCCATCGCGCCCTGTCGGGTTTCCTCCATCGCGCCCATGATGACGGCCTGACCTTCGTTCTCGTTATCACCGGCAAGGGCCGCAGCGGCGGCGAAAGCGGCGTGCTGCGCCGCCAGGTGCCGGAATGGCTGAGCCTGCCGGAATTCCGTGCCTTCGTGGTCGGGTTCGAGGAAGCCGGCATCGGTCATGGCGGCGAGGGCGCACTTTATGTGCGGATCAGGCGGGCGAGGTTCTAGAGAGCATGATCCGGAAAAGTGGAGACCGGTTTTCCGACCAGATCATGCTCAACTAAAAAGGCCGCACGATTCCGACGCGCGGGATCAGCGTGAGCACCAAGCCGAAGATATTGGTGTTGCGATCCTCCGCCGGGATCAGCGGCGTCTCCTGTTTTGCCGGCAGCATCTTCACCGCATGCAGGATCAGGAACATGCAGACCGCCCAGTTCGAGATCCAGCGCGAATAGTCGAATACCATCGCGAACATCACGAGATAGGCGAGGCTGACGCCGATCAGTGCGGCGATGACGAGACGGCGATGCATGCGGCTTGCGAGCGCGCCGATCAGGCCGGCAAAATAGCGCCATAGCGGCGTGTGCAGCCAGATCAGCAGCGCGAACACGGGCACGCCGAGAATGTTGTGGGGCAGGCGTCCCCAGGTATCCGCGAGCTCCTTCGCCAGCGGCTGATACCAGATGTAGCTGAATTGCAGCAGGTCAGTACGCGCCGGATCGGCCATCCGGGTTTTGAGGTAGGCGACGAAATCCGCCTCCGGGATAGGCATCGTCCCCAAGAACTGCGCGGCGAAGAACAGGATGCTCACGCAGAGCAGTGCGACCAGACCGAACGCGACGTTCGTTCGGGTGACGCCGTGTGAAAGATAGTGCCTGATGACGACGATGGTGATGATCGTCGGCACATACATCAGCAGATGAATGTGGTGGATCAGCACGAGAACGATCGAGAACAGTGCAGCCGTCGCCACGAACAGGAGTGAGCCGGCCGGCATCAACAACAGGATGATCGCAAACGCACAGCCATAGATGTCGAAATGGCCAAGCGTGTGCATGAAGTTCTTCAGGAAGAACGGCGAGCCTGCGATGAAGACGAACAATGGCAGCGTCTTCGCGGCAAAGCCGAACGTCTTCTGGAACAGCTTTGCGTACAGCGCCAGCGTCACCAGCCACGTCACCCCGCCGATTGCGAACACCAGCCACACCGGCACCTTCGCCGTGAACAGCGCGACGATCGCGCCGATCAGCGCGCGCTTGATGAAGCCGAAATGGTAGTCGACGAGGAGGTGGATGTAGGGGACATAAGGCGGCAGCTGGATCTTGTGAATGAACACGCCGGCGATGATCGCGGCGTTGATCGCGAGCAGAAGGCGCCAGGGATTTTTCTGGACGTTAGCGAGCATGTGGCACTCGATGCGCACAAAACTCCGCTCTCGTCCCGGCGAAGGCCGGGACCCATAGCCACGAATGTTCGTTTTGAGCCAAGGCTGGAGCCGCTATCTTTTCCAACAATAACCGCTGGTGGTTATGGGTCCCGGCCTTCGCCGGGACGACGGCGGATAGATAGCGGACTGGAAGGAAATTACAAAATGAACCGGCTCAAATCCGCGTTCTTGGCAAGATCGCCGACGTGCTTCTGCACGTAATCGGCATCGACCCGGAGGGTCTCGCCGTTGCGATCGGGCGCCGCGAAGGAGATTTCGTCCAGCACCCGCTCCATCACCGTCTGAAGCCGCCGCGCGCCGATATTCTCGACGGTGGAATTGACGGCGACCGCGACGTCGGCGAGCGCATCGATGGCGTCGTCGGTGATGTCGAGCGTGACGCCCTCGGTCTGCAGCAGCGCGACATATTGCTTGATCAGGGAGGCCTCGGGCTCGGTCAGGATCCGCCGCATGTCGTCGCGGGTCAGTGCCTGCAACTCGACGCGGATCGGCAGCCGGCCCTGCAATTCCGGCAGCAGGTCGGACGGCTTTGCGACGTGGAAGGCGCCGGACGCAATGAACAGGATGTGGTCGGTCTTGACCGCGCCGTGCTTGGTCGAGACCGTGGTGCCCTCGATCAGCGGCAACAGATCGCGCTGCACGCCTTCGCGCGAGACGTCGCCGCCGACGCGTCCGTCGCGGGCGCAGATCTTGTCGATCTCGTCCAGGAACACGATGCCGTTGTTCTCGACCGCGCTGATCGCTTCCTGCGTCAGCTGATCGGTGTCCAACAGCTTGTCGGATTCCTCGTTGACGAGGATCTCGTGCGAGCTTTCCACCGTCAGCCGCCGCGTCTTGCTGCGGCCGCCGAGCTTGCCGAAGATGTCACCGATCGAGACCGCGCCCATCTGTGCGCCCGGCATGCCCGGGATCTCGAACATCGGAAAACCGCTGCCGGAGGACTGCGTCTCGATCTCGATTTCCTTGTCGTTCAATTCGCCGGCGCGCAGCTTCTTGCGGAAGGAGTCCCGCGTCGCGGCGCTTGAATTGGCGCCGACCAGGGCGTCGAGCACGCGCTCCTCGGCGGCAAGCTGGGCGCGGGCCTGCACGTCCTTGCGCTTGCGCTCGCGCACCTGGGCGATCGCGACCTCGACGAGATCGCGCACGATCTGCTCGACATCGCGGCCGACATAGCCGACCTCGGTGAATTTCGTCGCCTCGACCTTCAGGAACGGTGCATTGGCAAGCTTCGCCAGCCGCCGCGCGATCTCGGTCTTTCCCACGCCGGTCGGGCCGATCATCAAGATGTTCTTCGGCAGCACTTCCTCGCGCAAGGAACCGGTGAGCTGCTGCCGGCGCCAGCGGTTGCGCAGCGCGATCGAGACGGCGCGCTTGGCGTCGGCCTGGCCGACGATGTAACGGTCGAGTTCGGAAACGATTTCGCGGGGAGAAAAGTCTGTCATGGGACCTTAGCTAGGGTCAGATGGCGGCCGGGACAAGCTGCTTTTTGGGTCGTCAGATGATCGGCGGACCCGATTGCCATTGTTTCACGGCGTCGATCGGATGGACCAGCATCAGAATATTCAGCGTCAGATTGTCGCGAATGTGCAGCGCCAGCATGATCTCGAAGGCGAGCCCGATCACGACCGTCGCCGGAATCGGCAGCACGCGTGCGGTGAGGAACCCCAGCACCATGAACAGCGTGTCCGAGATCGAATTGACGATGCTGTCGCCAAAGTAATCCAGCGAGATCGTGCCGGCGCGGTAGCGCTCGATGATGAACGGCGAATTCTCGACAATCTCCCAGGCGCCCTCGATCAGCATCGCGATGATCAGCCGCGCTGGCCACGATAGCCGGCGCGAGAGCACCAGCCAGGTCAAGCCGTAGAACAGGAAGCCGTGCAGGACGTGCGAGAAGCTGTACCAGTCGGCGATGTGCTGGGAGTTCTCAGAGCTGTTCACCACGCCATGCCAGAGCTTGACGTAGCCGCAGGTGCAGATCGGCACCCGGCCCATCGCAAACAGGATCGAGGCCTGGAGCGCCAGCAGCAGCAGTGCGATGCCGAGGAAGGCCAGCGGCCGGAGAGCTGCGGGTTGGGTCGGGCTGGAGCTCGGGGCCAATTCCATCCGCTCAGCCGGCCGTCAGCGCTTCGATGGTGACGTTGCGGTTGGTGTAGACGCAGATGTCGGCGGCGATGTCGAGGGAGCGGCGGACGATGGTCTCGGCGTCCTTGTCGGTGTCGAGCAGGGCCCGCGCCGCCGCCAGCGCGTAATTGCCGCCGGAGCCGATCGCCATGACGCCAGCCTCGGGCTCCAGCACGTCGCCAGTGCCGGTCAGCACCAGGGAGACGTCCTTGTCGGCCACGATCATCATGGCCTCCAGCCGCCTCAGATAGCGGTCTGTGCGCCAGTCCTTGGCGAGCTCGACTGCGGCCCGGGTCAACTGCCCCGGATATTGCTCGAGTTTGGCTTCCAACCGCTCAAACAGCGTGAAGGCGTCGGCGGTGGCGCCGGCGAAGCCGCCGATCACGTCGCCCTTGCCGAGTTTCCGGACCTTCTTGGCGTTGGACTTGATCACGGTCTGGCCGATCGAGACCTGGCCGTCGCCGCCGACCACCACCTTGCCGTCCTTGCGGACCGTCAAAATCGTGGTGCCGTGCCAGACCGGCAGGCTGTTCTGGGAATCCTGCATGAAATACCTCGTTGTCCGGCCTGATTTAGGCGGTCAGGGCAAAGGGTACAACTGGGGCACAACCGGCCGGTCCGGACCCAATTTCGCTCACCATAGGCAGAAGTAGAGGCCCGTCGGCCGATCCCGCAGTAGCGAACGCGTCATTGGGCTGTTAAAAGACCGGCGTTTTCAAATAGAAGCGAAAGCCAGCTTTCAATGCGCACCGCGACGATCAAGCGCAAGACCAAGGAGACCGACATCGAGGTCACCGTGAACCTCGATGGATCCGGCGTGTCCAAAATCGCGACCGGCATCGGCTTTTTCGACCATATGCTCGATCTCCTCGCCCGCCATTCCCGCATCGACCTCACGGTCAAGGCGGTCGGCGATCTGCACATTGATCATCACCATACCACCGAAGACACCGGCATTGCGCTCGGCCAGGCGGTCAAGCAGGCGCTCGGCACCATGGCGGGCATCACCCGCTATGCCGACGTCCACATGCCCATGGACGAGACGCTGTCGCGCGTGGTCATCGACATCTCGGGCCGCCCGGTCCTGGTGTTCAAGGTCGATTTCCCCCGCGACAAGATCGGCGAGTTCGACACCGAGCTGGTGCGCGAGTGGTTCCAGGCCTTCGCCATGAACGCCGGCGTGACTCTCCACGTCGAGACCCTATATGGCGATAACAGCCACCATATCGCCGAGTCTTGCTTCAAGGGTCTGGCGCGGGCGCTGCGGGCGGCGGTCACGATCGATCCACGGGCGGCGGGCGAGGTGCCCTCCACCAAGGGCTCGCTCGGCGGCTGACATCTCCGTCTTGCGGCAATCGCCGCCAGCGGCATCTACCCAATTCTCGAGAACGGGGCATCACCATGCCTGTCTATACAGTTCATGCACCCACCCCTGGAGGGGCCGATCTGCGCGCGACCGACAGATTCGTGTTCGTGCGCGACGGCTTCCATTTCTGGGCGATGGTGCTCGGCCCGTTCTGGCTGCTCTGGAACAGGCTTTGGCTGGCCCTGATCGGCTGGATCGTCTTCGTCGCTGCGTTCGATGCCGGGCTGTCCAGCCTCGGCGTTGGCCGCGGCTCGATCTTCTTCGCGAATATCATCGTCGCGCTCTTGATGGGCTTTGAGGCCTCGAGCCTGCGCCGCTGGACGCTGTCGCGCGGCAAGTGGCGGCAGCTCGACGTCGTCGTCGCTGATGATGAGGACACCGCCGAGCGCCGCTTCTTCGAGCGCTGGAGCCAAAAGCAGCGCGGCATCGTCAATGATCAATGGGCTGTCGATCGCGGCGGCCCGCCACCGACCCGCAATTTGCCGGGTCAGCAATTCTCCAGCCCGCCAATTCCGGCCGGTGGCATCATCGGATTGTTTCCAGAACCGGGAGGGTCAAGATGAGCGTCGCCATCATCGATTACGGTTCCGGCAATCTGCATTCCGCCGCCAAGGCGTTTGAGCGTGCCGCGCGCAGCATGGAGAATCCGCAAAAGGTTTTCGTCACCAGCGATCCGGATCAGGCCTACAGCGCCGATCGTCTGGTGCTGCCGGGCGTCGGTGCGTTCGCCGATTGCCGGCGCGGGCTCGATGCCGTCAACGGCATGGTCGAGGCGATCACCGAATCGGTGCGCGTCAAGGCGCGGCCGATGTTCGGCATCTGCGTCGGCATGCAGCTGTTCGCCACCCGCGGCAAGGAGCACGTCATCACGCAGGGCCTGAACTGGATCGGCGGCGACGTCGAGAAGATCACGCCGCGCGACGAAAGCCTGAAGATCCCGCATATGGGCTGGAATACGCTCGACGTGCTGCGCGATCACCCGGTGCTGGAGCGGCTGCCGCTCGGCCCCAAGGGCCAGCACGCTTATTTCGTGCACTCCTACCACCTCAACGCAGCCAATGAGGCGGACGTGCTCGCGCGCGCCGATTACGGCGGGCCGGTCACCGCGATCGTCGCCAAGGACACCGCCATCGGCACGCAATTCCACCCCGAGAAGAGCCAGCGCTTTGGGCTGGCCCTGATCTCGAACTTTTTGCGATGGAAACCGTGATCCTCTTCCCCGCTATCGACCTCAAGAACGGCCAATGCGTGCGCCTCGAGCAAGGCGACATGGCACGCGCGACCGTGTTCAATCTCGATCCCGCCGCACAGGCGCAGAGTTTTGTTGCACAGGGTTTTGAGTATCTCCATGTCGTCGACCTCGACGGGGCCTTCGCCGGCAAGCCGGTGAATGCGCAGGCCGTCGAGAGCATGCTGAAGACAATCAAGATTCCGGTGCAACTCGGCGGCGGTATTCGCGATCTCGCCACCGTCGAGGCCTGGCTCGGAAAGGGCATCAGCCGCGTCATCATCGGCACTGCCGCGGTGCGTGATCCGGAGCTGGTGAAGGTGGCTTCGAAAAAATTCCCCGGCCGTGTCGCGGTCGGGCTCGATGCCCGAGACGGCAAGGTCGCGGTCGAAGGCTGGGCCGAGACCTCGCAGGTGACGGTGCTGGAGATCGCGCAGCGTTTTGAGGATGCCGGCGTTGCCGCCATCATCTTCACCGACATCGCGCGCGATGGCCTGCTCAAGGGGTTGAACCTCGATGCGACCATTGCTTTGGCCGATTCCATCTCGATCCCCGTGATCGCCTCCGGCGGCCTCGCTTCGATCGAGGACGTCAAGGCGATGCTGACGCCGCGGGCAAAAAAGCTCGCCGGCGCGATTGCCGGCCGGGCGCTCTATGACGGCCGGCTTGATCCCGCGGCGGCGCTCACTTTGATCCGCAACACGCGCGCCGCCTAGGAGACATCAGATGTTCAAGGTGCGCGTGATCCCCTGCCTCGACGTCAAGGACGGCCGTGTCGTCAAGGGCGTCAATTTCGTCGATCTGCGCGATGCCGGCGATCCCGTCGAAGCCGCGATCGCCTATGACGCCGCCGGCGCCGACGAGCTCACGTTCCTCGACATTACCGCGACCCATGAGAACCGCGGCATCATGCTGGACGTGGTCCGGCGCACGGCGGAGGCCTGCTTCATGCCGGTGACCGTCGGCGGCGGTGTCCGGGAGGTCAACGATATCAAAACGCTGCTGCGCGCCGGCGCCGACAAGGTTTCGATTAACAGTGCCGCGGTGTCGCGGCGCGAGTTCGTCAAGGAAGCGGCCGAGAAGTTCGGTGGTCAGTGCGTGGTGGTTGCGATTGACGCCAAGCGGGTCAAGCGCGCGGGCGGCGGCGAGCGCTGGGAGATTTTTACCCATGGCGGCCGCAACTCGACCGGCATCGACGCCATCGAATATGCCCAGGAAGTGGTCTCGCTCGGTGCTGGCGAAATCTTGCTCACCTCGATGGACCGCGACGGCACAAGGCAGGGTTTTGACATCCCGCTGACCCGAGCGATCGCCGACAGCATTCCCGTTCCCGTGATCGCCTCGGGCGGCGTCGGCAATCTCGATCACCTCGTCGACGGTATCCGCGAGGGGCACGCCACCGCCGTCCTGGCCGCCTCGATCTTCCACTTCGGGGAATTCACCATCCGTGAGGCCAAGGAGCACATGGCCCGGCGCGGGCTGCCCATGCGCCTGGATGCCTGACGACTCCCGTTCATAAAAATGCTAAAGGAGCCGGTGGAAGCCGGCCTTTCGGCTGGGCGTTTTGAGTATTCTGTATGCCGCGTTTCACGATCCACGATCTGGCCGCAACCATCGACGCCCGCGCGGCGGCCGTCGGCGAGGGCAGCTACACCCGCAAGCTCCTGGACAAGGGCGCCGAACATTGCGCCAAGAAGTTCGGTGAGGAAGCAGTCGAAACCGTAATCGCAGCAGTCGAAAACGATCGCGCACATCTGATCGCCGAGGGCGCCGATCTGCTCTACCATTTCCTTGTGCTGCTCAAGGTCCGCGGCGTAAAGCTGGAAGAGGTCGAGGCCGCGCTGGACAAACGGACCTCGATGTCAGGGTTGGAAGAGAAAGCGTCGCGCAAGGGCGACTAGCCAAGGTGGGAAGGCGTCATGGATATCCGCGCACCCGAGCAGCAGTATAATCCGTATCGCGTTTATACGCGCGCGCAGTGGGCGCATCTGCGTGACGATACGCCGATGACGCTGGAGCCGGGCGAGTTCGACCGGCTGCGTTCGCTGCACGATCGCCTGGACTTGCAGGAGGTCGAGGACATCTACCTGCCGCTGTCGCGATTGCTGTCGATCTACGTCGATGCGATGCAGCGCCTGTACTACGCGGAGCGCCAGTTCCTCAACATCCGCGATCGCAAGATGCCCTACGTCATCGGCGTCGCCGGTTCGGTCGCGGTCGGAAAGTCCACCACGGCCCGCGTGCTCCAGGCATTGCTGGCGCGCTGGTCGCCGCGGCCGAAGGTCGAGCTGATCACCACCGACGGATTTCTCTATCCCAACGCCGTGCTCGACCGGCAGGGCATCATGCAGAAAAAGGGCTTTCCCGAGAGCTACGATCTGCCGCTGCTGCTCAGTTTCCTGTCCGACATCAAGGCTGGACGCCGCCATGTCCGCGCGCCCGTCTATTCGCATCTGACCTACGACATCGTGCCGAACCAGTGGGCCGAGATCGACCAGCCCGACATCCTGATCGTCGAGGGCGTCAACGTCTTGCAGACCGGCAAGCTGCCGCGCGACGGCAAGGCGGTGCCGGTCGTCTCCGACTTCTTCGACTTCTCGGTCTATATCGACGCCGACGAAGCGGCGCTGCGGCAATGGTACATCCGGCGGTTCCTGTCATTGCGCGACACCGCGTTTACCAATCCAAAATCCTACTTCAATCGCTACGCGCTGTTGTCCGACGAGGAAGCCACCGCCACCGCCATCGCGATCTGGGAGCGCACCAACCTCGCCAATCTCGAGGACAACATCCTGCCGACGCGTCCGCGCGCAACGCTGATCCTGAAGAAGGGCGCGGATCACACGGTGGAGAGCGTGGCGCTGCGAAGGTTGTAGGTTTCGGCTTCGTAGGGTGGGCAAAGGCGCGCTCTTCGCGCCGTGCCCACCATCTCTATCCGTTGCGTTGTTTGTGAGTGGTGGGCACGCTACGCTTTGCCCACCCTACGCAGCATCGCTTGCAGCTACACCACCAACTGCCGCGCCGCCGCAAGCCCCGCCAGCGCCTCATCCAGCTTTTCGCGATCGAGCGGCTTGATCAAAAATCCATTCATGCCCGCCTCGAAACAGGCGTAGCGATCTTCCACCAGCGTGTTCGCGGTGAGCGCCAGGATCGGTGTGTGGTGACCGCCGGTGGCGGCCTCGTGGGTGCGGATGCGCTTGGTCGCCTCGATGCCGTCGAGCTGCGGCATCTGGATGTCCATCAAGACGAGATCAAAGGGCGCGCCGGCCGAGCCGGCCGCGAGCCAGGATTCCAGCGCTGCCTCACCGTGGACGGCGATGACGACGCGGTGACCGAGCTTGGTCAGCAGCGAGCGCATCAACAGCGCGTTGATCTCGTTGTCTTCGGCGACGAGGATCGAAAGGCCCTTCGTCGGCGCTCTCACCGCAGCGGGTTCGACAGGCTCGGGCGCAAGGTCGGGTGAGGGGACTTCCGGCGTCAGCGCCAAGCGCGCGGCGAGCGAGGCTGCGCGCAGCGGCTTCACCAGAAAGCCCGTGAAGGCGGCCGAAAGCTTGTCATGGCGTGAGCCTGACGTCAGCAGCACCAGCCGCTGCGTTGCATGGGCGCGGGCGACTTCGCCCAGGCGATCGGCGACGGTGGTCCCGATCGCGCGATCGATCAGCACCGCATGCCACGAGCGTTCCGGCAGCAGTGCTTCGGCCACGGCCGCGTCCGCGACCAGGCACGTCTGGCCGCCCCAGCGCTCCAGCCGACGCGCGATCAACGAGGCCTCGATGCCGTCGGCGACCAGGAGCATCGACTTGCCGGTGAGGTCGGGACTTGGAAAGGCTGTCTGTCCTGCGCCGGTTTGCGACGGGGCGAGCGGAACCGCGACCTCGAAGGTCGAGCCTTTGGCCGGCGCGCTCTCCAGCGTGATGCGGCCGCCCATGCGCTTGACGATGCGCTCGCTGATGGCAAGGCCGAGCCCGGTGCCGCCATAGGTGCGCGCGACGCGGTCGTCGGCCTGCTCGAATTCGCGGAAGATGCGCGACTGCGCCTCGGGCGCGATGCCGATGCCGGTGTCGCGCACGAGGAAGCTGATTTCATTGGGCCAGATGCCGGGCTCGACGATCAGCGCGACGCCGCCATTCGCGGTGAACTTGATGGCGTTGCCGGCGAGGTTGAGCAGCACCTGACGCAGCCGGCCGGCATCGCCGATGACCTCGAGCGGCAGGCGTTCGTCGATGTAAGCTGCGATCTCGAGATGCTTGGCCTGCGCGCGCGGCGCCAGCAGCTCGGTGATCTCTTCGATCAAGGTCGACAATGCGAAGGGGCGCTGCTCGAGGTCGAGTTTGCCGGCTTCGATCTTGGAATAATCGAGCAGCTCCTCGATCAGCGCCATCAAGGCTTCGCCCGACGTTTTCACCGCCTTGGCGTAGGTGGTCTGCTCCGGCGTCAGCGTGGTGTCGAGCAACAGCCCGCCCATGCCGATGATGCCGTTCAGGGGGTTACGGATTTCATGCGAGGCCATCGCCAGGAAGCGCGATTTGGCGCGGTTGGCGGCGTCGGCCTGGTCGCGTGCGTCCGACAGCGCGCGCTCGGTCTCGGTGCGGTCGGTGACGTCGCGTCCGACGCTCTGCAATTCGGCGGGCTGGCCGGCATCGTGACGCACAAAGCCCTCGCGCCAGGCGATCCAGCGCGCGCCGAGCGGCGTTGCGATCTTCTGGTCGTGGATGCGGGTACCGTTGCTTTCGCGGGCGCTGTCGCCCTGCTCCAGCACGTCGAAATCAAAGCGCGTGCCGACCAGCGCGCTGCGCGCCTGCCCGGCCAGCGCACAATAGGCGTCGTTGGCAAAGGTGATGCGGCCCTGATGATCGCGCAGCACGATGAGATCGCCCTGCGATTCGAACAGGCTGCGGGCGCGCTCCTCGGCCTCCTTCAGCTCCCAATTGCGATCGATCAGCGCCTCGTTGTGGGCGGCGAGCGTGCGCAGCCGCTTGTTGACGAAGCGCAGCCGCATGCTGAGCGTCGCCAACCCAAGGCAGGCGAGCGCGAACAGGAAGCTCGCGCCGATCGCAAAGGTATTGGGATCATAGCCGGAGTTCTCGGCGCGGCTGCCGGAGACGAAGCCATAGGCACCGCCGAACGTCGCCGAGAAGATCATGAACGAGCGGATGGCGAAGGCGATCTTCGGGTAGCGGCGCCTGAAGCGGCGCATGCGCACCTTGATCCGGAACGTCCCACCCATCGCCACCGACCCTTATAATCCCGCAATCGCCGAGCGGGACGATGTGCCTGCCGACCTTGCGAACAGTTTGAGGTGTTGAAGCCGCCTCGAAACAGGGTTGACGAGGTGTTAACGGTTCAAAGCGAAGCGGCCTGAAGGTGACGCTGACCACCGCGGGCGCCGACGATCAGGGCCGCGGCTTCCTTCTGTGAAAACGTCTTCGAGCGCACATAGATGCGGTAGTCCGCCGGTCCCTCGGTGGAGAGATAGATCGTCGGCCGGTCACCGCCTGGCTGCCCGGAAATCGCAACGAGACGTGTCGAGGGATTGCCCTGGCAGGCGCCCGGCTCGTCGCTTGCGCCATCGTCGACCACCGCGAAGTCCGCAGCGTCCGCGCCGTCGGTGATCTGCACCCGCACGGTCGCTTGTGATGGATCGTCGGTGAAGGCGACCTGGATGCCGGCGGTCCAGAACAGGGACGTGAGCTCGACCGAGGTTTCGCCGATGGCGATGCAGGGATGCGAGACCGATCCGATCTCGCTGCGGGCAAACACCGCGGCCGCCAACAGGGGAACCACCGAGGCCAGGACCTTGAAACGCAACATGACACTCTACTCGCCAGGCCCGGTACGGGAACTTGTGGGCCTTATGGTTTGCAGAGCGTAAAGGAAACTCGTTACCGCCGGGTTGATGCGCGTTCACATTACGCCAACTGGCGCACATCCTCCGCGAGTGCGCGATAGGACAGCGCCTCGGCGAGATGGAGCCGGCCGATCTTCTCAGTGCCGTCGAGGTCGGCGAGCGTGCGCGCCACCCGCAGCACGCGGTGATAGCCGCGCGCCGACAGCCGCATGGTCTCGGCCGCATCGCGCAGCAGCTTGGCGCCTTGCGCATCCGGCTTTGCGATTTCCTCCAGCACGGAGGCTGGCGCCTCGGCATTGGTGCGGACATGCGGCAGGCCGGCATCCGCATAGCGCGCGAGCTGGATGTCGCGCGCCGCCGCCACGCGCGCCGCGACTTCGGCGGAGCCTTCCGCCGGTGGCGGCAAGATCAGATCCGCTGCGGTTACCGCCGGGACCTCGATGCGCAGGTCAATGCGGTCCATCAAAGGACCAGAGATGCGCGCCTGGTAGTCGCCGGTGCAGCGATCGATGCGGCCGCGCTTGCAGCTATAGCCCGGCTCGAACGCGTTGCCGCAGCGGCAGGGGTTCATCGCCGCGACCAGCATGAAGCGCGCAGGATAGGTGACGCGATGATTGGCGCGGGAGACCGAGACCTCGCCGTTCTCCAGCGGCTGGCGCAGCGAATCCAGCACGCGCGGATCGAACTCCGGCAGCTCGTCGAGGAACAGCACGCCCTGATGCGCGAGCGATATCTCGCCGGGCTTTGCACGCGCGCCGCCGCCGGTGAGCGCGGCCATGCTGGCGGAATGATGTGGGCAGCGGAACGGCCGCTGCGAGGTCAGTGCGCCGCCTTTGATCTCACCGGCAACGGAGGCGATCATCGACACTTCGAGCAGCTCACCCGGCGACAGCGGCGGCAGGATGGAGGGCAGGCGCGCCGCCAGCATCGACTTGCCGGCACCGGGCGCGCCGATCATCAAGAGGTGATGCCCGCCGGCGGCTGCGATCTCCAGCGCCCGCTTGGCGCTCTCCTGGCCCTTGATGTCGCGCAGGTCGAGCAGTGAGGCTGCAGCCTCATGTACCTTCGGCACCGGCCGCGAGAGCACCTGCGTGCCCTTGAAGTGGTTGGCGATCTGGATCAGCGAGTGCGCGGCGACGATCTGGATGTCCGGGCTCGCCCACGCCGCCTCCGAGCCGCAGGCGGCCGGACAGATCAATCCCTCCTCGCGGACATTGGCGCCGATGGCGGCGGGGAGAACGCCGGCAACCGGCGCAATCGAGCCGTCGAGGCCGAGCTCGCCGAGCACGGTAAAACCCGTCAGCGCATCTGGCGGGATCGCCCCGATCGCCGCCATCAGCCCGAGCGCGATCGGCAGGTCGTAATGGCTGCCTTCCTTGGGCAGATCGGCCGGCGCGAGATTGACGATGATCCGCCGCGCCGGCAGCGCCAGCCCTGAGGCAATCAGCGCCGAGCGGACGCGCTCGCGCGCTTCCGACACCGCCTTGTCGGGAAGGCCGACGATGGCAATAGTGTTTACAATAAACCCCCATTTGTGATAAGCACGGTCCTCTAAAATTCTGAGGCCGCAAATCCTTGAAACCCCACGCTTATTCCTACCTTCGGATGTCCACCGACCTCCAGCTGAAGGGGGACAGCAAGCGCCGCCAGCTTGAGGCTTCGCGTCGTTTCGCCAGCGAGAATGGCCTGGAGCTGGCCGAGGGAGCGGAGCTGGAGGACATTGGAGTCTCTGCATTCAAGGGGGCGAATGTTCGTGATGGAAGCCTCGGCCGCTTTCTCAAGGCAATCGAGTCAGGGCTTGTTAAGCCTGGCTCCTATCTGCTCGTTGAATCGCTCGACCGACTGACGAGACAGGAGCTCAACAAGGCGCAGGCTCTGTTCCTGAGCATCATCCAGGCAGGCATCAACGTCGTAACGCTAGCTGACAATCGGATGTATCGCGCCGGTACCAATGACCTGGGCGACCTGATCTATTCGCTTGTCGTCATGGCGCGCGCCCATGAAGAATCGCAGCTCAAGAGCCAGCGGATCGGAGCGGCGTGGAAGAATAAACGCTCCCGTGCGGCGGCCGGGGTACCGATGACGGCATGGTGCCCGGGCTGGCTGAAGTTGTCGGAAGACGGGAGCCGCTATATCGAAATTCCTGAAAGGGCAGCAGTAGTCCGTGGAATCTTCGAGGACTCGGCTGGTGGGCTGGGGATCCTCAGCATCGCGAACCGCTTGAACCAAGCGAATGTGCCGACCTTTGGTAGCCGCAACGGCTGGTACGCCTCTTACGTAGCGAAGATCCTGGCGAACCGCGCAGTCTTGGGCGAATCGCAACCGCATTGTCGCGAAGACGGCAAGCGAATTCCTGACGGCGATCCCAACAGGGCATTTTTTCCGGCGATCATCGGGGAAGAATTGTTCTACCGCGCGCAGGTCGCCAAATCCGAGCGAAAAGTCAGCGGCTCTGGGCGCAAGGGAAAGAACTTCACCAACCTTTTCTCCGGATTGGCGCGGTGCGCCTATTGCAAGAGTCGAATGAAGCTTGAGAACAAGGGATCGGGCCGTAAGGGAACGACTTACTTTATCTGCGACAGAGCTTGGCGAAGATTGGGGTGCCCCGGGAAGAGATGGCGGTATCAGGACTTTGAAGCATCGTACCTCGCGTTCGTCGAGGAGGTTGATTTAGAGCGAGTCCTCACCGAATCGAACGGCACGGCTGTCAACAAAGTAGCTGACGAAATTTCCGGCTTGAAGGGAGCGCTCGCGGAGACGGAGAAGTTGATGGAGAGAACATACGAGGTCTTGACGCAAGGCGGTCCAGTGGACTTCGTGACGACGAAGCTTAAGGAGCAAGAGGCGCGAAAAACGGAGTTAAAGAGGCGTCTGGAAGCCGCCGAGAAGGAGGCGCAGCGTCTCACTGCTCGACGAGAGCAACAGCATCGCACGCGCGACGAGCTAAAGCATTTGGTCGATCGCGTCCGCAATGGCGAGGACGCGCATCTTTACAAGCTGAGGGCTCAGGTGGCATCTCACCTAAAGGCACTCACCGAAAGTCTTTTGGTCGCGTCGATCGGAGAAGCGCCGCTCGTCGAGGAAAGAGTTCGCAAGTTCCAGGAGCTGGCGGGACCTGCTCACGAAGACATAGTGAGTGCGATGTCAGCTCCGTCCGGCTTCCGTGACCATAGATACTTTTCAGTCGGCCTACGAGACGGGAAAGTGCGCATTGTTTTCCCAGACCGAGATGATCCTCTGAAATTTCGACAGCAGATCACCGCGGATGGTCTATGGGGTATTCAATCTTTTTCTGCCGAAGTGTGATCCAGCCCTTATTCCTTGACCTGAATACCAGCCGGGGTTTGTAGCCGACCCCGATAGGCACTCCAAAGAGTCGTGTGCAGACAAACCTCGCTAGGCGCTGACCACTCAAAGGGAGTCTGACGCCCGGTTGACGGGTCGACATGCCAGGCGGTCTCTCTGGCCGCGCTACGACTTGTCACTCCGGCCCCGAGTAGGCAGTAAGCGCCATCGGGCAGGATGCCGCCCGCTTGATGATCCCAGAGCACGATGCCGGCTCCGATCGCCAGAAAAATCAAAATGTCTCTCATGGAAATGCCCTCTATCGGTGACACTTCGCGAGCAAGGCCTTGAGCGTGCCTATGACCCGCTGCTCGATCGCGGGGTAGTTGAACCCCTGTTGAGGCGGAAACAGTATACCGAGCGCGGACATGCGTACTTGAAGACCAGACGAAGACAGATCGATGCTCTGTAACAATTCGCCTCCAGCGTAAGGCTGGATGCCGTCGTACCAGCGCCTTTCCTGCGCAAAAAGCGCCTGACGTCTAGCGACAGCGTCTGGATATGCGGAGACGAGGTCCGCTTCGAGGGGCGGCGGTGGCAACGTGACCCAAGCGTTCGGTCGGTCTGACATGGCGGCCCTGAGCGTCGGCATGTTAGACTTTGTTAAGTCGAAGCCGAGGTTCACCGTGGGCTTGAGGCTTATCCGCGTCTCGTTGAGAGACCGAAGGTCAACGGTCGCCTCGCGCGCGACGGGTAACGAGCCGTCGATACTCCCGTCCCACTTGCGCGGGACGTCGGACGGAAGCGATCGACGCTCGACTACCGTGATTCGGCATTCATCAGGGTAGGTAACCTCGATGCTGGCGCCGTAGCGCGACAGGCACTTGACGCGATCTGCATAGAGCTGCCCCGGGAGGCAGTCTCCTGCAAGCTTGGTCATGACCCAATTGCGCTTGATGAGGCTGCCCAGCTCCTGTTCGGGAGTCGCCGTTTCCGCCGTCGTCGGCTGTCTAAGCGCATCGTTGGACTGGCCAACAGACGGATGTGACTGCGACGTAAAGACAACTACAAGCAAGCTTCTTGCAGCTTGAAAAACTTTCCCAGCCAAGCTCTTCTTCAACCAACCCTCCCAAGCTCAATCCAATTTGCGGCTTTAAAGCCGTGGGCCAATAAACCACGGGTTGGTCTGGTCCGTACATGGACCTACGCCAAGTTTTTGCGACAAACCTCCGGCGCATCCGGCATGACCGGAAGCTCTCGCAGGAGCGGCTGGCGAACGATGCTGGGGTGGACCGGGCCTACCTCAGCCGGGTCGAGCGGGCCGTGACCTACGTTGGCCTGGAGATCGTCGAGAAGCTGGCTAAGATCTTGGACGTTGACCCGGCCGAGTTCTTTCGGAAGCCGGCAAGGACAGGTGCTCGACGGAAGGGCGGCTGAGCCCCTTCGAGCCCCCGCCTGTCTTCCCGGAATGACCGGAAGGGCATGACCAGCCCCGTTACCCACCGGCATCAGGAGGCTTCCTGGCTTCGTCCCTTCTCGTCTGGGGGATTATGCGCGAAAGCGCTGGACGAGAGGGCCTCGTACGAAGAATGCCCCACATTTAGCCCGTAGGCGAATTGGACGAGTAACGGCACGTCCGGCGACTGACGCTCGCCAACTCTGACGACCATTGCGGCTGCGGGGTATGGCAGACATGACTAGCGACGTCGCGTCAGGTGAGCGATCGAGCACCCTAACGTCCGAGAATTGCCGCTCCTCGGTCGGGGTCCGAGCGTCGGACGAGCGTCTCTGACTGCGCGTGGAGGCCAATACGCACTGGAGCGGTTCGTGTCCGGTGGGAAATCTTCCCCGCCCGGTTTAACGATCGCGCCTTGAGAAGGACCGACCCGCGATAAGCTGCGCAGTCTTCCGGCGAGAGATCGGGAAGACGGGCTGGAAGCAGTGTAGCCGCCCAGCCCGTCTGAAGAGATCAAGCGGCCTTACGGGACTTACCAATCCCGCCGGTCTTGGCTGCTTGGCTGAAGTGGTCGTCCAGCTCGCCAGCCCTGACAGCCCCGATAAGGGCATCGATCACGGCCGGCAGCTTGTCCTTCGAGCCGACGACGATGCCGGCCTTGCCCTTCTCGAACTCGACCGGCTTCGAGCCGAACTTGATAGACATGACCACTTGTCCGCTCGCGTCGGTCTTCCACCACGGCCGGACGGCCTGCTGCTTGGTCGTGGCCTGACGCTCGCCGTTGACCTTAGTCCAGCGCTGGACGGTCCGGACGTGATTGGGGTCGTGGAGGAGTAGCTTCTGCTCCTCCAGCTTGGTGATGAACTTGGTCCGGCGCATCTGGACCGGATCGTTACCCGCCTTGGGCAGCGCGGTGAACGAGAGTGACTTGAGGATCGGCATCTGGGTTCTCCGTGGTTGGATAAACCCGCCCGATCTTATTCGCAGGTCGGACCTTGTACATGCCAGTGCGCAGAACGGTGGCGACCCAGGAAAGGACTGGGTAGCCACTGTCTAAGAAAGTTGATTCGCTGGGTTTTCGATCCGCCCGGGGGTCCATTGTGTACCGGTTTTGTGTGCCGAAACAAGCGAAGCGGTGATCGGAGCTTGCTGAGTTACTTGGTCCCGAACAGATCAGGAGCGCCAGCGACTTGCGCCTTCCGTCCCCCCTTTGCGCTCGGCGGAGCAGCAAGTGCGCCGGCAGCCGCTAATGCTTGGAAACCGATCAGGGGTCCTGCGCAAATGCGCTCCATCAAGCCAGCTTGGGTTGACTCAAGCTTCACCAAAGAGCCGAGCACATGGAGCAAGTTCATCAGGTCCGTTGTGTAGTCATCTAGCCAATGGTCGGGCTGCATCTTCTCTAGAGGAGACGGGGAACGTCGGTCGCCAATCATCGGACGAGACCGGTCAAACTTACGGTAGCTGAACCATTGCCGCAGAACGTTCCTACCTGAGACCTCGTATTCAAAGACCGCTTGCGGGACGTTGTCGATGAACCCCTTGCCTACAAACAATCTAAGGCGTGAAGGATCGTATTCCATGGTGTTCGGCAGCGGTTCGGGCGCACCGGGGATTGCCCCGTCTGCAGGAATAGTCGGCCCCTCTCCCGGTGGTAGCCGGGGCGGCGAGGGAGGACGGCCCGCACTAGCGTCGGCGTATCGTTCACCGTAGCTGTGCAGCCAAATCACTCGGCGTCCGATGTCTACTGCTTCAACAAACAGCTCTGACTGAGCCGTGACGGGCACACGGAGACCTGGCCGCAAAAGATCACTTTGAAAGTGCTTGGTGAAGGCAGGATGGGCCAATAATGCTGAGATGTAGGCTACCATATCTTCGGGCGACACGGTCCGGCTGAAGACTGACGAAAGGTAGTCCGTCAGCGCTGGTTTAACGTTTGGAATCGTAGCGGCAGCATCTCGCCACAACGGAAACACGCGCCCGCTTGAGGACCCCTTGTAAAAGTTCTGGTCGGGCAACAGAGCCGATAGTGTCAGCGCGGGTCCATTCTCTGGCGACCGTTTCTCAAGCGAAATGAGGAACACTTGGTGCCGGCTCATACTTTGCCAAAGCTCCGGTCGAGCAGAAAGGAGTAGTCGGTTGTCAGGGATCAGCCATTGGCGGTCAAAAGATCTAAAGCCAAATCTGATGGGGTTAACCACTGAGCCGTGATCGTTCGCGACGGTGATTTGCCTGAACTCATGTCCAACGAGCCCGTCAGTGACGACTTTATTGGTATGGCGGTCCGCCAACTTCCCATCCCGAAGCGTTGGAAAAAACAACTCCTCTTTTCGTGCTGGCGAGGTCTCAGTGACAAGCCTGTCCCATCGCTGGCGCAGGCTCGCAGTATCTGGCGCAACGACCCAAGTCCTTCCAGGCATGATGCCAGAGCTATTGGAGACGAAACAATCGTCGAGCGAGACAAACGCACCCCACTCGCCTGCCCGATCGGGCAAAAATGCATCTCTCCAGCCGCTCGGCCCGTCGAACCATCCGCTGTCAGCCAGTGACAGGTCGGTCAAAGCTTTGAACTTCTCCTCTCGCTTTCCTTCGGGAAGCTCTCGGAAGTGCAAACGGGCAGGTTCGTTCACGTTCTTTTTTGGAGCACGAGCCGCGAGCACAATGCATATTGGCTGTTGCACACCTTGAAAGATGCGGGTCGCGACCTCTGGCTGGTGTCCCTCAGGGGAGCAGTCAATGACCCAGATTTCCGAACAGTCGCGCCTGAGCTGATCCCGCATCTTTTGAAATCCAGGTCCGTTTAGGAATGCAGCAGCTGTAATAAAGCAGACTATGCCGGACCGAGGCGTATCGGCCTCACCAGTTGCGTCTTGGTGGCCAGCCCCAAAAACTTTCAGTGTTGCCCAGCGCCAAAAGTAGACATAGAGGTTCTTAAGGTGCTTGAGATCCGTGCTGACGCCCCAGTCGGTGGGTGGACTCCACAGGTCCATGGGGGCCGCTCGGCCAGCGCTGCCGGCCTCAATCCATGCGCCTTTTCCTTTGGCCTTATCCTTGTACGGCGGGTTCCCTATCACGACCGTTATCGGTTCGCTGCGCTTGATGGCGTTTGCCAGCTGCCGCGATTCCCCGATTGGCTGGGTCATAGACGAAAATTGCGTTTGAATGGCGTAGGGATCGCCGAGTGTATCGGTGACGTAGAGTCGTAACGTCGGTAAGCTGCGACTGCCTTCCTTTAGGCCCATCAAGGTTTGCACTTCGGCAATGAGTCGGAGTTGTGCCACCGCAAACGGCCCGAACTGCATTTCAAAACCAATTAACCGTTCGATCGCGGATGCGATTGCGCCCGGCACCGCTCCCGCGCCCAAATCAATCTCTACAGTCTCCGCGATACGCCTCAGCGCACCGAGGAGATAGGCTCCAGTGCCCACTGCAGGATCTGCCAATGTAACTTCCTGCGACGCAAGTCCTTGTGGCAGGCCGAATAGCGCCGTGTCGCGTAATGCCTCATCGACCAAACGGACCATGGCTGTCACGACATCCGGCGGGGTATAATAGGAACCGGTGCGCTTTCTGAGCGCGTTGTCATAGACTTCTAGAAAATCCTGGTAGAAATAGAGCCAAGCGTCCGCATCGCCCTTCGTCAGGATTCGCCAATCGACAGCATCGAGCACGCGAGCTAGAGTCCAAAGAGCGCTATCCAGCCCCTTTTGGTTCTCGGGATCGTCCGTGAGTAGGCGAAGCGCGGTACCTATGAGCGAGTTGGACTTGCGCAGCTCCAGCGCCGCCTTGTCGATACCATTCTTGAGTTCGATCTCGCGGGCCCGCGCTACCAGTAGGCCAAAGGTGACCGCTTGCGCGTAACCATCCGCAAACTCTTGGTCGCTGGCATTCGGAAAAAGCAGGGAGCGCCACTCTGCCGCGAGTGAAGTAAGGGCAGGACTGCCGCGCTCAAGCTCTTCTGTCACCTCATCACGCAGGAGCCGACAAAGCCGAGCTGTGATTTCTGCAAGTTGCTTGACAGTGCGGGGCGCTATTGGCGTCCAGTGAAGGAAGTCGCTAACGGCGGTCAGCAGGGAAGCTGGGGCAACCAGTGTGTTACCGGAGCTTTCCACGCTTCCATCGAGCGAAATCACAGTGCCCTGAAGAACACCATTGCGCCAAAGACTGAAGTTATTGCCATCGGTATAGATGAGATTGGGGAGAGATTTGAGCTTTTGCCATTGCTTCTTGTCATGCTCGTCAGTGAAACGGCGCGGGTCCGCGCCTTTCCCGGGCGCTTTCAGTTCAATGAAACCGACCAGAGCATTCTGCACGGTTGCTGCGTAGTCTGGCCGAGTGGAAAGCGAGCTTAGAGTAGTTTCCCCAACGAGACTGACGGCGTCATGGGGCAACCCTGTCAACGGTGCCAGGTCTTTTAGCAGTCGTTCGATCGGCGCACGCAGCTGATCTTCAGGCGCACCAATAGCGGCCTTGTTCGATAGTTTCGACTTGGTGGCTGCCCCGAACGTAGAGACAGCCGATTTAAAAGTAACTTCCGCAGTCACGGCTACCGATTCCCAAAGATTGCAGGCCCGAGTGGCGTGCCCGGTTAAAATTCGGAGGCAGCAGAGCGCCGCGCGGCCGAATCACCAAGCATCCGGTTATATGCCCGGCAAAATGGTTTGACACCGGTCCCGTCCAGAATGACTTCAGTGTTTGGATCAGGACGGAGTGAGTGGGTCGTCGTCAAAGAAATCTGCCTGCCTCGGGTCGCGCTCACGGGTCTGGCCTTCGCCCGGTCGACCTGTAGAAGCGGACAGCTCTGCGACTGCCATGAAGTAGCCTTCGGCAAAAACGGTGAGCATCTCCAGCTTTGTTGGCTCACTGACGCGAGGAATATCTCGCGCGTCAATGATACGAAGTTGTCGCGGTGGTTTCGACTGTTCCGCCTTCAGCCTTTTCACTTTCGGCACGCTGAAATCCAAGATTTGGAAATCGGCCGCAGCTAGATCGGGGTCATCTGCCAGAAGTTCGTCCACTAACGTAACGAAGAGCGACAGTCGCGCATCGGCCAATGGATTTGATCGCCAGAAGCTGAACCACGGAAAGGTGAGTTTACCTCCTGCCCCGTACAACAGTGGAGGATCAAAGGGCACCATCAACCCACGGCCAATCGAGTAGTAACGCCGGTCAATTCCTTGCACGAAGTCGGGGGCCACACTGGCAAAGTGATCCCGGATGAGCGGAAGAACGCCTAGCAGGTTTCCCCGCACGTCGGCCCGTTTGACGCCACGGCAAATACCTTCGACGATTTCATCGTAGGGCTGGTTGAAGACGAGCATGTCCCTTACAGCTGCAAACAATGGATTGTAGTTAAAGATCGGCGGGTTTTCGACTAGGGAGACAAGTTTCCGGCAGGTCCGCTCGGGCGTGTTGCGCCAATTGCGAGCCAGATGCTGTACCGATGGCACTTTAAGTTTCGACACGCCGGCCTCGCTTCATTGCAGAATGAATGGGGGTACCCGTTTGGAATAGAAACTTACTATCTGCTCGTCTGGGATCTTCATGCCGGGGTTTATTGCCCCCGAGTGATTCCATACAGTGTACCATGGCCCACCTACAGCGTGCGTAAGTTCAACTAAATCCCCGGGTCGGAGGCGGGAATAGAACGTTACTATTTTTGTGAGCATATCCGTTGTTGCACTATCAAAATTATATTGCACAACCTCGTTGCGTCCCGTCAGCGGATCGATTCGCGTTGCTCGCCCACCGATGGGCGACCGATCAAAACTCTTAAACTCGCGATACAGATACGGAAGGACAGGCCCGTATTCCCAAGCTTCGAATCTCTGTCCGACGAGCGGAGACTTAAGCTCAATCAACGACCATACGTGGCAGAAGTAGACGATTTTCTGCAGGGAGAGGTTCGAGATTTTCACTCCGCGCTCGGCACAGACGTCGAGGACGAAATTGGCTACCGCTCGGCCGTCGTAAGGCATTCTGACGTCCATTGTTCCTATTTCGTTCTAGTCGATTTCGCCGAGTCCGACAAGGCTGATGCTGGTGATAACCCGCGATCATGGCTGGCTTGGAGGCAGCATGGCTTCCCCTCAGGGCTGCGCCTGTCTGGCGGCTGCGGATACTCGCTCCGCTAAGGTGCACCCTCATAATCCTAATGAAGTCTGGTGACGGCCGGTCTGCGCGGCGCATCATGGCGAAGAAATTACGCGCTATCTGGATCGGCGTGATCATCAGGCCGAATGGAAGCCCCCACCAGCCCAATGTTCCGCTATAGCCGATCGCCTTCCACTGATGCTTCCGACCACACGACTGGCAACAAAGGTGAGAAAGCGACCGCCACTGCGTCCATATGACGACCGAGTGGACCCGATGGCTCTTGTGGATGTCAATATTTGCCTCGGCACCGCATTCCTCGCACGGTCCAGTTCGCAGCTTCTGGATCTCCGCATCGATTACTTTCGGAGCAAACTCGTCCAACAGCTCAAGGATTCATCCGCGCTCGCGGCATTGGTGGGTGCAGAAGCGGAGATTGCCGTGGACGGCGGCCCCACCGCGATACGTTGTCCCGCAATAATCGCAAACCGCCATCTTATTTCCGCCCTGCAGTCCCTTATATCAGGGGTTGTCGGGGCGGCGACGGGGTATTTTGTGACCAATCCATTTGAAGAAGAACTGGAGGTCTTCCGCACTGAGGAAGAGAGCGCCCAGCAGCATTTTTTTGCGTTCCTCTCGGTGCGGACCCTGGCTGGGTCGGATGAGGGTGTGCTCCGGAACATGAACTCGACGCCACTTTTCTGGCGAACCACCCATCACGCAATGCTGTTGGCGGCGTTCGCCACGCTGGGGCGGATATTCGATCAAGACGCCAAGTCGGATCACAACATTGACAAGCTGATCCGGGTCACCAATGACAACCTGCATCTGTTGACGAAGTCGGGACTCGCGGCCCGCCGTGTTGCTTCCGGCTCCATGACCCCGGCGGAGGCAAATCGCTACGCCGCCGACGCCTACGATATGACGGTGCAGGACGTGCGGGATTTGAAAAAGCAGGTAGCGCATTGGCGGCGTCTCTACGAAGACAAATACCGCGACGTGAGGCACTTCGTTTTCGCCCACAAGAAGACGCGGAGCACCGTCGAGCAGGTATTGGCGCGAACGAACATCGAGGAAGTTAAGCAATTGTTCGGCTTCCTCGCCGGAGTCTATCACGCGCTTGATCAGCTTTATATCAACGGCCGCCGGCCCGTCGTGCAGGTTCGGACGTTTGAACTACCGCCAAATTCCCGAGCGTCATCGATGTCGCCTGGTGAGCGGGTCTTTGCCGAAGGACATGAGGTGTTGCGCATGGTGACGATTCCGGATCCTGACGAGCTTCGATCTAACGCCGGTTTGGAAGCCTAGCAGTGTCAGTGAATGCGTCGCTATTCCCCGGGGGACGTTCCATTTCCGCGCATCGTTTTAAGGCTGCGTTCCGTGATCCTCACCAACCAACAGCGACATCAATGCACGCGAGACCTCGCGTCATCCCTGCTGATTGCCTAAGTCCATTTGACTCATGTGCTCCTCTTGCCCGGCGATTCCCCTCGAAAAATATGGTGACAACGCTGGTTGACTGAGTTGGGAGCCGAGTCAGGCTTGCATGCCGGTCTTTAAAACTCAGTCGAGCGTCTGGGTGAACTGATTATAGAATAACCCTTCTATCATCAGTCCCCTCAAGTCCCTGACCCTTGGGCATTTTCATGTTCGGTAAGAAGAGACCTCTTATACGACCGATTATACTTCAGCATCATCCTCGCGCTTCATAACGGGTCCAGCCCTGATCTTGCTGCGATCAAGCTCTCGGACCCCGGGGCCGGGGGTAGCCGAAATTGGGTCCCCGGAAAGGGTAGCACAGCAAGCAAGGATCCTTCGCCGCACGACTTGAAATCGATGATCCCGGCTTGCTGCTAAGATCCGCTTACGGTCGATGTCTGCTGCTGCGCCAGAAGCGGACGGAATAGCCCTCGTAGGGCTTGTCGGCTAAGGGCCAATAGGCGACTTGTGGTTCTATTCAATTACTTCGTCAGCTTGAGCGAGTAGTGTCGTTGGAACTACAAGGTTGAGTGCCTTTGCAGTTCTAACATTGATCCATAGTTCGACCCGCGTTGGCTGCTCGACTGGCAAGTCGCCGGGTCGTGTACCCTCAAGAATCCTTTTGATGTAGTAGGCTGAACGAATAAAGAGACGCCGTCTCGATGCACCATATGCGAGTAGGCCACCCTCTCCGACGAAATCTGGCGATGTTGCGAAGCTCGGAATGCGGTGCGTCAATGCCAGCGAGGCGATGCGTTCGCTCAAATCAAAAATTCCAGAATCCGACATAATTTGTAGTAGGTCGGGTCGGTGGCCGGCAATTCCGGCGAACACATCGTCTAATACCTCCGGCGTCTTCAGTTCCGCTGGGAGAACCGTCATGCCGACAGCCTCCGCTTGCGCCCGGAGCTTTTCCAGGAAAGACGAATGGGTCGGATTTCTTGGGTTAAAGAGAGCTGCAATTGTCATTGCCTTGGGAACAATGCTCCGCTGAAACTCCAGCAGCTTCGTTGTTAGATCTTCTTCAAGGTTCGCGAGACCTGTTGTGTTCCCGGAGGGTTTTGAAAGGCTAGCCACGAGACCGGCTCCGACCGGATCGTTGATCGATAGCATAACGATGGCAATGGGCGGATTAAGCTTCTGTGCGGCGCGTACGGAGGCAATCGTATGGGCGAGTATGATCGTGATGCCTGTTTGAGCTAGCTCCTGTGCCAGCGCTGGAAACCTTTCATAGTCTCCTTCCGCATAGCGCGGCTGGAGCAAATAATCCCGCCCGTCGACTAGACCGAAATCGAAAAGCCCTTGTTTGATCGCTTTGATCAGATTCACCGTATAATGCGATGTCGCTGAGCCACTTGCGAGAAGTCCGATGCGGATCGGAGTCCTTTGAGCGAGAGCCTCCAATGGTAACGCGGCTGTCGCAGCTCCCATAAGCTTCATGAACTTGCGTCGTTGCATGGCCACCTCCAGACGAGGAGAGTGTATCTTATCGCCGCAAACTGACCGCAGATAGGGTTGAAAACCGTTTCTCGATCTACAGCAAGACTTGCTGGCCGATGTCCGCATCGGGTCAAAAAGCGAAATGGCCAGTGTTGCCCGCCGACGTCTGCTTGAGCCCCTGAAGCAGACATCTCAATATCTACTAGTGTGGCCTAAACCGGCAAGTTGTCTGTCAAACCCGGCGGGGGATCACCTAACTCGGTCCGCTCTTTCAACAGCGCGCTCTCCGCTTCGTACCAGAACTTATCCATTCTGCATGCCGGTTCGCCAGCGTCCTTCCATAGCTGATAAGCCTTGATACGAATCTCTTCTTCGGTTGGACCAGACATGACCAGACTCCTCGAAACTTAATCGCACTCAAACAAAAGGGCCCTGCCTAAGCAGAGCCCCTTGTGCTGATCACCACTTCTGGCGACCGTACCAACTGTTTACTTCCTTCTGCGCTTGGTCCTTTGCGTAACCATAGCGCTGCTGCAGACGGCCTTCGAGCTGGTCTTGCTTGCCTGCAATGACGTCGAGATCATCGTCAGTAAGCTTGCCCCATTGCTCTTTGACTTTGCCCTTCATTTCCTTCCAGTTGCCTTCCACACGATTCCAATCCATCGCTAATCTCCTTTGGATGGGAATCCGCCAACTGAAGCACGCCTATTTGGTCCCTATCACCACCTGACTTCATCGTCCGTCTGCTAACATGTCCGCTAAGAGGCGCTGACCAACCGCGTGTCGTTTGTCGGTTTCCTCAAGGGCCCCATTCCTCGGCTCAAACTTGGTCACCACGACTGAGTGCGCCTCACCAGCCGCGCGAGGCCAGTCGCGCAATATTTCGATAAACCGAAATATCTCTTGCGCCGTCGGGCAAAACAGTGGTTGATAGGGTGCTGGTAGTCGACATGGGAGCCAGCGTCGTGGCTGACGGAAACGAAACGTCTACAGAGCTATCGAAGATAGCCAAGCTCAACGGAGACTTCAGGAAGAACTACGGGACACTACTCGGAGCCTTCCTTTATCTGCGCTCGATCAGTGCCGCGCGTGGACGTTCTTGGTTCTGGTCCGGCTTGGTTTCGCTCGTTTGCTCGGCGGCGATGGCTTGGCTCGGGAAACACAGCTTATCTTGGTTAGTCGGCGGATAATTCGCAACGGACATGAATCTCGCAGCAACAAGCTCGGCCGGGCGTCGAAGAGGGGCGGGGGGTAGCTGAATTTGGGTCCCCCGAAAGGGTAGCACAGCTCGCGCAACGACGCTTCGAGAGTATTCTTCTCCGCGGCCCCAGAGCCTGAAGACATCAGCATGTACGATTGATCCGGACTGGTTACACTCCAGCGTCCTATTAGCCGTCGATTTTGCGTCGGGAGGACGAAATGGGATTGGGCAAGCAAGCGAAGACGTTGAGCAAGGGGCAGGCCGAGGCCGTGCTCGCTTACCTTGCGACGACCAGGTACCCCGAGCGAAACAGACTGATCTTCCTGCTCTCAGCTAAGGCCGGCCTACGAGCGAAAGAAATCGCTTGCCTGACATGGCGAATGACCAATGACGCTTCGGGCGACATCGCCCAAGCCATTTGCCTGTTTGACATCGCGAGCAAGGGAAAGTCGGGCCGGACGATCCCGCTGCACCCGGATGCCCGTAGCGCGCTGATCGAATACAGGAAGACGATCACTCGAAGGATGAGCGAGTACGTTATCGTCACTGAGCGCGGGAGTCGGACCTCCGCGCAGGCGATCGTCAACATGTTTCAGCGCTGGTATCGGCATCTGGGCTTCTATGGCTGCTCCAGCCATAGCGGGCGGCGCACCTTCATCACCGGTGCCGCGCGGAAAATATCAAGTGTCGGCGGGTCGCTCAGAGACGTCCAGATTTTAGCGGGTCATTCCAACTTGCGGACCACCCAACGATACATCGAGCAGGACGCTGACGCGCAGAGGAAGGTCGTCCAACAACTCTAGGAGCGTGCGTCCACCAGTTGAGTTGGTGCCTCGCTTTAAAAGGTAAACCAGCGTTTATCTTTTACAATCGTCCGGCATCGGATGGCTCCGCTGAACCGGCTCTGCGTTCCTGAACCGATATCTCGATCGGCGTTATCGTCGCTGGAAATTGTCACGGAGTTAGCTCCCAGGAACTAAACGAAAGCCAAGTTGTTTTTCCGCGCGCATCAGGAGCGACGTTCATTTCGATCTTCCGGATTAGATCACTCAGATCGTAATAACCTCCGCACGCAACGTAAAACTCTGCCAGTACACGCTCCGCGCATTTGTTGAAAGCGATGAGCTGCGTGCCGTAGGCCGACGTACAGGCTTCCATGAGCCGATCGAACATACCTTTCAAGAAATCTTCAGTCTGAAGCGAAGGTTCGATCTCACAAAATGCTCGCATCGCACGAGCCTCCAAGTCTGTGCGTCTAATAGCTTCGCCCGTCCGTCGAACCAAATACTCCTTGCTGACATCCCAGACGGTAAGGTCTTCATCCAACATCACGACATCAGGGTTGCGCAGACGTATCTGATTCCTCACATGCCCCTCAACGGTCGCTGCGTTGACATCTTGGGCGCGGGCGCAAACGACAATGTCATAGGAGCCATAAATGTCATAAACGCCTACGACCGTTATTCCGTTTGGAGCTTCGTCCTCGTCAAGCTGTGGCGCCCACGTCTCAAAGGTTTTACGCACCGCGTGCAATAATTTAACCGGCGAAACCACGATCAAAATATAGAAGAGGTCGGAGGTGTCATCCTCGAATCTCGAGACATTGAATTTCGTCGGCTGCCCGAGCATGCACTTAGTAGACGGAAGTGATGGTGGTTCGCGAATTAGCCTAAGAAAGCTCTCACGCTTCTCTTCTGCTTCGCGCTCAGCTCTGGGGAGAAGGATTTCCCTAGCACGCACAGCGTCATCTAGCGGGACGAGCTCTTTCAATGTCGTGTTAAACTGCAAAACGCGCGGTTTAGCTTCCGTGTGCTTGAGAAGAACTTCAACATACCGCTGGCCCATTTCGGCTTGCGTCGAAAACATCATATCTAAGATTGGGCGGAGCATCTTGAGGCGTCGCATACCCTCGAAATTGGTAGCCAATTCGCCGCTCGGGCTCTCCCCATTCCCGATACTGACCAATTGAATGTCTTCAAAAGGCACACCTAAGTGCTGATGAGCAGCAATTATAGCAGAAAGAGATGGGTCGTTGGCCCAAAGTCCTCCGTCCACATATCGAACATTGTCTAACCGTTCCTTGGCGGGTTTTTTGGGATCATCGTGGTCTTGATTATCACGCCCAAGGCTACTCGGACCGTGTGAGGAAAAGAACATTGGTGCGGCAGAAGTCGCCAAGGCGACGTCAAGCGCTTTCCTCCGAGTATCGCGAGGCAGTCCTCCGTTTGGATCCAATGGAAGGGTCGAAAAGAGCTTGATCTTGAATTCATCAAGATTGAGAGCAGGGATTATAACGTCAGGATTGCAATCGGAGAGATAGAGATCGCGACCGCCGCGCTTGAACGTGTGTTCTAACGCTGCTCGCAAAACTTCGCTGTCATATAGCGATCCCTTGCCTAGATACGAAATGTCGCGTTGGCCCCGGCGAAAGGTGCGCTCCGGAAAGATAGTGCCGGAGAGCTTCTCGTAAAAGTCGAGTATAGTCTCCGTTGAGATTTGGAGTGCCAACGCTAGCGCGATGATCCCTCCAGTGGAGGTCCCCGTGATCAGATTGAAATGATCCGTTACCTCCTCTCCTTCGCGAAGCCAGGACTGAATTTCGGACAGAACTTTCGCTTGAAACAGGCCACGCGCCCCGCCCCCACTCAGGCTCAAAATTCGATATGTCATGATGGACGGACCCCCCTGCAAAGTCACACTAGAAGAATGCGCTTATGAAAGACCGGACTTCAAGGCTGCTGCTACGCGGGATAACTGATCTGCGATCCGTTCGGGCTCTTGATGTATTGTGGTGATGCGAAACCACGCGTCGCCGCTCGTCGGAGGGAATCCAAAGGCATTCGCGGGCAGAATGCCTATTCCCGTCGCGTTCATCAAAGAAATGAAGAGCTCATGATCAGTCCCACCAAAATATTTCGGAGCTGCTCGTACCAGCAGGACATTCCCGATGTCGTCGTTCACGACTTCGCTGAAGGCGTCGCTGCTTAATGCGATGTGTTTTAGAAGGTTGAGCGCATTCTTTTGAATGGTCTCGATCTGACCAAGTCGAAGGTTCCAGCTCAAGCGGTTGTTCAGAATCTCGCTATATAGTCGGTCGCGATTAATCGGGCGGTTCCAGCCTGCGATGTCGCCTCCTAGCAGATCCATGTCGCTCCGTTCGAGACGACCTCGCAGTTGAGCAAGGCGACACAGGAGATCTAATGCCAGGGCGCAACGTGAGGCGCTGTTGGGCGTGTTGTACTGGATAGAGACGTAATAGAAGTATCGCTCCTGTAAAACACTATCCCCAATCCAATGGCCAATGCGCCACCCAGAGCATCCTGGCCGATCCTTGGATGGGCCGGAAACCTTCACTACGAAGCGGTCTGAGTCTGTTAGAGCAAAAACCTCGGGATTTACCGCGCCGTCGGACCAGAGTGTATCTTGATAAATGTTGTCGACGATCAAGAACGTCTTTGATTGTTGGCAAAGTTCGATGATCGCTTTCAGATCATCGAACCTGGACGGGCCGTATGTAGTTTGGGCGGGGTTGCTTGGATATGTGAGGATTAGCGCTATAGGCCGTTTCTCTAAGATAGATGCCACCTGTGCGGCGGTTGGCAGAAAGCTGGCTTCCCTACGAGTCTGAAGGTAGATCGGCTGTAATCCGTGCTCTCGAGAAATTCCGTCGTAAACGGAGTACAGAGGAATAGTGAGGGCAATGCATGGTGCTTCTTGATTCGAAACGTCTCTAATCGCCGGGAGCAGACAGTTCATAACTCCGGTAGTGCCAGCTCCGATGCCAACCCCCATTGTTTCAAACGAAGGTTTTACGGAACGCCCTAACTGATGCGCAAAGCGATCTGCTCGCACCCTCTCATATTCGCGGATGAGTTGGCCAACTTCGGGAAGTCCATCGGGAGAGGCATAACCGTGCTCCGGAGCGAAAAGAGATTCACTCTCAGGCAGAGAAACGACAGGCGGATATACATCTCGGTGGAAATTAATCATATCCAGATACTCGCCGCCGGCCGTAGATACTGCCGCGAAATATTGGATTAATCGCTCGTATAAGCCGAGCCGCGTAGATGAATAAGGCAGTCTACCGACGGCGTCTTCGCCCAATGCAGTGAAATCAACTTCCTGGATCATGAAGACTGCATTCCGGTCGATGTCGGGGTGAAAGCTATGGATCGATGACGACGAAATAGTTTTCTAGAAGCCAGTCAGATATCCGATTGGCGACTGGACCTAAGGTATTACAAGGTACCGTAAGCCCATATATATGGAGCTCACCAAGGTACTGTTCTCCCTGTGTCGTTGAAACCTTTTGGCCTACACTCGCTATCGGAAACCACTTGGCAGCATATGACTGTTCAAAAAGATCGAGCGTGAACTCTGCTTCCACTTTAATAGCTTTGATTGAGCCATCGCGCGATGGGTGAACGATGACGTTCAGCATCGCTTCGTGCGATTGCGGGCTAGGCTTCTGATCTGCAGGAGCGTCAAGCCAAAGTCTTACAGACTGACGATTAAGATCTACGCCCGAAAGCTCCTTGACCATCGCGAGGACAGTTCCCCCACCCGGGCGGGGATTGATTTCGATCAACTCCCAGGCATCGCCGCAGCGCATGGCTTCAATGTGGAAGGCGCCTGAAATAAAGTTTAGTGAGCTGAGAAGAGTTCGAGTCCAAGCTTCGATCTGACGGTCTATTACCTTCTCGTCAGCAGAGGTCTTCCCGTTAAATCGCCGGATCGAACAACCGATTTCTCTAAAACCATGTTCTTCGGTGTAGTCATGGTATTTGTAACCGACTGCGCAGATATGAAGTTGCTCTCGATCTATAAAGCCATCAATTTCCCATTCTTCGCCGATCAGGCAAGGTTCAATCAAAACTTGTTTGAATGGTTCGAACCCCCGAACGAGGAAGTTCGCGCTGGGAGCTTCCGCAAGTTGTTTTGAGCAATACTGAAGCCACTCGCTGTGACTTGTGAGGCGCCTGACTCCCCGACTTCCAGAGCCGGAGATTGGCTTGGCAATGTATACGCCATCCGCGTTGGGTAGTGGACTCGGAGCGTTCAGCCATTCTGTCCGAGCATCGAAGCTGCTACAACCAGAATGGTACGCGGCGCCACGCGCAACAGGCTTAAGACGACAAGCTGTATACTGCTCAAGGAAGGGAAAGGTAATCTCAAGTCTATCCGCAGCGTATAGAAAACTTGGAGTCAGCGGATCATTGACATTGATCCAGTGAGATAGTTGCAGATTCCGTTCTGCTAGAGTGCGGCGCAATTCCTCTGCAAGCGCATCCGGAGAACCGAGAGAAGTGACGTAAATCGCTTCCGCGGCGGCCCGCGCAGTGTCCTCATGCTTGATCGACTCTAGACGTTCGCGATTTGCTGGCTCGGTTATAATAATTGGCTTTATGCCAACTGCGAATGCGCTCGTCCAAGAGTCTAGGGTCGATTTACCCGCAATTAATGAGGTGATCCCAACACACTTTTCGCGTGCCACTGTTTTCTCCAGGATACTCCAGCTCGTAGTACAACTAAATGTAGAACGATTTCTCGGCGAAATTCAATGGCATTGACGCCGCGGGCGTTCCATTTCGTCAAGCAGGACGCCGAGCCGAAAGCTGTAAGGGCCGGTCGCTTGAGGAAGCATTCCTCTTGGTCCTCCACCACCCACGGCACGGGAAATCGCCGGAGGTTGTCCATCACATTTTGCGATGAGCTGGAGTGCCTTTGAGGGGTTTGCCAGAGGCGTAGCACGGTCGCTCGAGGGGCTCCTCGCCCTTGAGCCGGTCCCGCCGGTCACAAAGATCATCGACCTTAGCTTGCATTCGGCCGAGAAGCGCTTCGGCAGAAGCGGTGGGAATACCAGCCCGCTGGAGCTGGAGAATTTCGTTGCGCTGCCTGCCGATTTGCGAGCGCATGTGATCGATCGAGTAAGCGGGCATGGGCGGATACTGCGAAGGAGGAAATCGCTCCCTTACCATAGGACCCGGCAATCGGAAGCTTCGACGCAATCCAGTTAAGCGGCTCGTCGATATTCACACAGATGCGTGGGGCCAAGATGAGCGCCAAGCGGGTTTGACTGAGGAGGCTCTCGCTCGGAAAACATTTGACGACCTTGAGGATGTCCGTCACCAGGAACTTCGCGAAATTTGCGACTTGGAAGATCGTATCGACGTGCTGGAAGAATTGGCCAAGGAGTTCGGCAGGAGAAATGAGGCCAACCAAGTTACGCTTCTTGCCCAAGTGAAAGAGCTGGAGGCTAAGCAATTCGCAAGCCCGATTTTGAAGTGATTGCAAGGCGTTAGCCGCGCAACCTATGCAACCCATCGGTTTTCACCACATTTAGTATTCGGCGAGTAAGACTCACCAAGTCCTTGACGATAAAATTCGACTCAGCCAGCCTGTTTCTACTGGTTCGGCGCGAGTGTGTTTGAGTCCCGCCGGTCACTCCCCAAAGGGTCCGCAATTATTGCTCCGCAAAGCAGCGCGCTTTGTGAGCTGGGCCTGTCGGGCAAGTGACACAGGCTCCCACACAGAGACCTAGGTGCAGTCCCGGGTAGTCGTCGGGCTTGTCCTTAGGCTTCGGCTTCTGCGGCTACTCGGCGATTTCGCCAAGTCGTTCGTCGAAGCGCTTCTCGTCGTCGTCTGTTTCGACCTCACGGGCGGCTTGCTTGAACTTTTCGATTTGAGGCTGCTCAGCCATGACGTTTATCCATTCGACGCGGCGTTATCGCCTCTATTTTGATGAAACCGGCACCGGCGATCTTCACGCGCACAAAAAAGATCAGAACCAGCGATACCTCAGCCTCACTGGCTTGGTGTTTCGGCAGGACGTTCACGACACAACCTTCACCGCGCGCGTTGCCGCTCTCAAGCGGAGGGTCTTCGGCAATCCAGACATAATACTCCACCGAAGGGAGATCATCGATAGGAAAGGCGATTTTGCAGTTTTGGAGGATCAGGAAATTCGAGCCGATTTTGACGCTCAGTTTCTAGATCTGATCGGGTATTTGCCTGGGCCTGCGTTTACAGTGTCCATCGATAAGCAGGCGCACCTAGAAAAGTATAAGACTTGGCAGTTTGATCCTTATCATTACGTGCTGACGTGTTTGGTCGAGCGCTATGGCTTGTGGCTGAACCGGCACAATTACGTCGGCGATGTGATGGGCGAAGCAAGGACTGAATGGCACGATGGCAGGCTGCGCCGTGCCTTCAATCACCAATACGATAACGGAAGCCGCTTTCTAAGGGCCGACGTCGCGCAATTGCGCTTCACTTCTCGCGATCTAAAACTTCAGCCCAAGGCCGCTAACGTTGCCGGATTGCAGGTGGCTGATTTGCTCGCCCATCCCGCCCACAGAACCTTCAAGTTCATGCAGCTGAACCAGCCCATACCAGACGACTACGGAGCGTCGCTCATACGCAAATTGGAAGCGGTCTATGACCGGAATCCATGGAATGGACTGATACGGGGGTATGGAAGGAAATGGCTCCCATAAAGGAGTACGGGGGTCTATAGGCTTTGAACCTATAACCCCCGGCGATCGCACGCGATCTCCCTTCGACCTCGGCCGAATTGGTTGCTACATACGGGATTCTGACCGGAAAATCAATAGGTTACTAACCTATTGAGACGAATCACTTTTTGCGCGCGAACCAAGCACCGCGCGGAGGGACCGAACAAGGAAACGGCCTCAGCGGCACCGGGGGGATATGCTGAGGCCGGATCAATATCTCCCGCTAGCGGGAAGCCGAAATAAAACGCTGGCTAGCGTGCCTTGTTCCTGGCCAATCGGCCCCGCGCCTTGGGGGTCCGCACCTATCCGCAGCGCGAGGCCGAACGCCCGCCAAGCAGCGACCTGACAGCCGCATCATGGTGCACACTCCTGGGTAGTCATGCCAGCCAAAATGTTCATCAGGGACGGCGTCGTGGGACATCTCGGTCAGGTGCAGAGGTTGAGAGCTGCCAACAGCCGTTTCCGCGGACCTTGCCTCAATCGTTCTTAGCCGTGCTCGCGCTCGTACCGCTTTGTATTGCGGCCGCCGATCCATAGGTAAAGAGCCACAATGACGAAAGCAGCAGAAATCGTTTGGAGGAGAGTCAGGCTCACCGATAGAAGTGCCGATCTCGTCTTTCGCCAATTATAAAGATACGACCAAACAACACAGCCGCAGTAAAGAATCGCAGCTGCCGCGTAGAGCGTCGTGTCCGTCACCTGGTGCCCTCGACGTTCTGCTTCAGTGGAAAACACAAACATGACGAGGCAGATGAGGAGAGCCAGCAGGCCACCAATGAGGCCAACATAGGTCGACGGAAGAAACCAAAACCTGACGCCCACCAAATGGATTGCTCTGATCGTTGTGAAGATCCAGCAAAACGCGGAGAAAGGCATGATCAGCAAACCAGCAGCGTTTATCCAAGCCGCGTTCTGAGTTCCGATGACAAGGTAACAGATCAAGCCCGACAGAGGCGTTGATAGTAAGCATAGAGCCGACAGGAACGGATAGTGAGTAACAGCGAGTTTCTCGTTTGGCAAAAGAAAGACCCTCCATTGGTTTCAAGCCAACAGAGGGTCCGTTTTGAGATGGATTCGGACAACAGTGTACTTTGGCGTGGCTATGATCCTTTGCCAGCCTTCTTATCCTTCGCCTTGAAATTAGTTCTTACAGCGTTCGCTGCCTGGGATAACGCTTCATCCAAGCCGCCGGCGATCGCGAGAAGTTTGATCTGTTCCAACTGCTCGACCAAATCATCCCACGCAGCGTTTCCCGTGCCCGAAGCTTTGAGCGAAGACTTTCCGCGCTCCAACTCCAGAGGCTGACGTCCGTATCTCAGCGCAAAAAATATGGTTCCGCTTGGTTCAATCCAGAAGTTTTCTTTGCTGATCCTCTTCCCATCCCTAAAGTTCGCAATCTTGGTAATCTGCTGATCGATGCTGGATGTAAACTTGTTGCGGCGTTGAAGGACAGGAGTGTTTGCGGTCGGCTTCTGAACGGAGACGAGTGAGATCGATGCGCGTGCCATGATGGGCTCCATTATTGTCAGGGAAGCCCCCGTCTCCTGGAATTGCTGCATGGGGCAACGGTAATAGAGGAGCGAATTTCTCAATCCGACTATCTGCTTGTAAGGTGCGAGCATTTTGCTTTTTGGGGTCGGGGAGAAATCGAACCGGGAATTAGCTCAGCGATGGCCGCTTACGACGGCAAATCGGCGGTGCTCACAGCGGCTTGTGACACTTAGCCGACGCGCTACTCAGCCGACATGACGTAGGATCGCAGCGGGCGCGGCGGACGGATGCAACGACAAATTGTGTGAGTGTTGCGCTCAGGTCACAGACTCCATGGCAGCCGGGCGCTAACGTCGAGCAAAATTAGAACGCATATTCAAACTGATTTTGCTTGCCCGCCTGGGCCACTCCTTCGTTCGATAGATCACTAGTCGGAGATTTCTCGATGAGGCCATTGCGTCTGCTCGTCGCGTTTTTCTGCGTCCTGCTGACAGGCTGCGGAACCTACATTCCCAGTCAGAGGGATTGGCCAAACGACGGGACTGGTGATGTCGCTAATATGAACTCAGTTCTCGTTCGCAGCATCGTCTGCGAGCTGAGCTACGCTGTAACGACTGTGATCGAAACAGATCTGGAGCAGTCTGAGCGCCGACCGAATCGTAGGAAATACGCTGATTTTTTGTATGGTTGGGGCGTCGAAGTAGCGGCTGACCTGACCGTTACGGCGAACACGGCTTTAGCCTCATCTGGTCTCTGGGCGCCAATATCTCCGGCATCCGCGGTCTTCACTCTTGGCGGCGGCATCGGAGGCGGTTTCACGGCGACGAACGAGAATAAATTCAATATCTTTTACACAGTCGCCGATCTGTATAAACCAGCCGCCTTCAGGCCCGGCACGACTGAGCGACCATGCCGATATCCGGAAGGTGGAAAAGAAGGCTCCCTTCTCGTGGATATCGATCTACGAGTTGTAGAATTGCTGTGGTCGCGTTCTCAAGTAGTCCAGCTTCGCTTAGCAGAAGCGCCGGGAACTGTTCCCATAGCTGGAGAGAAAAACGTTCTCACGCAAACAGTGTCGATCAAAGAGACCGTTGCCGGGGACATCACGCCAGCGTGGAAATTCACGACGGGTTCGGTCAATCCATCCAGCAAGCTGTTCGGTACTGGTCGCGACCGCACGCATCAGCTCGTCATTACATTTGGACCGCTTGGACCCGGCCATAAGTCATTGAATCCACTCGCCGAGCAGTTTCATCTGAACGAACAGTTGAAAGCTGGTTTGCGTGGCAATGCGATAGGTCAGTAAGGGGAGGAAGCCTTGGCAAAATCTAAGAAATCTCCATCCAAACCCACTCGTCTGAGGCCTAAAAAGTTCAAAGAACTGCTTGAGACCTTAAACGTTGCTTCTCTCCACGATGACGACATCGCCGATATCATGCTGCGTTGCGCGTCGACGCTGAACTTCAGAAAGACACTAGCTAACGACGCCGCTACCGCTGCAGGCTATTGCTATACGCAGGCTCCTGGGGAGAGCTGGGTAACCGTGTGGCAAAACCAGCATCCTGTCGAGTATCACGTACCGTTGGCGGTTGCGGAGCAACGCCACATTTCTATTTGTGGCGGATGATTATCCACATTTGAAACGATAGGATTTCGATCGCGCCGCCGCGTCATATGCCCTCGTGATGGCCCGGCGGCACGCGGAAATGCGTAATCATAGTATTGGCAGCACGCCGAATAGTCCTCTGCGCGGTGGCAGCGCTAGCGAAATTTCGCCCGGTATTTCGCCGCCAGGATCGAACTGATCGTCCTTGAAACCTTAAGGCTTTAGGCCAAGCTTCACGGAAGGAAGCTCGGACACTCTGATTTTCCGGTGTAGAGCGGAATGGTGTCGGCTTCAACGACCTCTCCTTCACTGTTCAAGATTACGTAGCTAACGATGGCGCTATCCAGTTCTTGAGCGCACTCACCCGCTGACAAACCAAGACAGGACGTGTTTTCCAAGCCAAGACATCGCCGCCGTACAAGCGATCGAAATCAGGCCGGCCCAAAACCAAGAACGACCACGAGCGGCGCTAATGGAACGCAGATAGAGGACCGCTCCGAGCAGCGTTCCATAGTTCCTCCTGAAGTCCCCGTTGAGCTTGGCAATCTTCGACAGCTCTGAAGACGTGTCGTCGGTCATGGATGCTGGCTCCTTACGTCGGCTACCAGCACCCTATGAATCACTGTTTTGCCCGACGGCGCAAGCGATCATTTCGGAATAGCGAAATACCGGATTGACGTAAATCGCAACGACCCTGGTGGATATATCGCTCCCAAAAGCGCAGCCCACTCGGCGTCAAGTCCTAAATATCTTCGTGCAGTTGAGACCTGCATCCCTATTCGCAACGAAGCGGAGATATTCATGGCCAATTCGCCAACACGCTGGCACAATCCAGCATTTAGATCTTCAGATTCCACCAACATCGAAGAGCGCCTTATCGGCAACTATCCCTCGCACCTGCGTGGGATGGCGACCAACCGATATGGTGGCAACAGCCTTTAACATGAGCGAGGGCTGCGAGGTGGGACGTATGGAGCGGCAGGACCCGCTCGCATCTATAGCGAAGAGCAACGGAAGCAATACGAGAGCGACCTACGTGAACGTGGAGAGCTCTCGTGACCCACGGCAGTTCAATGCCGCCTGTAGATGGCCGAAACATCAAGTCCCGATCGCTCTGGGATGAGTCGGAAGACTCATTCGCTTCACCGACGATCGTAAAACCTGTGCAGCAGGAGCGGCGCAAGGCGTATCGGCAACGATATCCGAATTCATTGCCAACCGACGTTCTCGAATGGCTTCAGCTCAACAAGCCTCAAAGTTACGAAGAACTAATGGACCTGCGGCGAGCCCTGTATGCTCGCCGCACGACCGGCAAGTATCGAATCCGGCTCGGTGGCTGCACATCGGTTGGCGAGCAGAAGATGCTGCTGACTGGGCCGAACAGTGCAGTCCTAATCCTCAGCGACAAGGCTCGCCACTTCTTATTGCGAACGCTTTGTCGATTGCGTAAGTCAGAGCGTTGGCCGCCAATCCGATACCAATGAATGCAAACGAGCAGTCGTGTCGTGCGGAATTGGGCCGACTAATAAATTCAATGCCATTCATATCGCCGGCAGCAGTGACGCTTACGATGAAGAAGCGTTGCGGAGCGCGTGCGGCGGACGACATCGTTGCTTCCGAGAACTTTAGGCATTTCCGCAACAGACTTGAGCACTCGCTACTCGGCAGTGCGGCCAAGCGACATGGTAAGCGCTTGCTGATGATCGTCGTGCTGGAAACGAGTGCGGATCGCCGCAATGTATCCGCACCCAATTTCTCCCTGAGTTGATATGCAAACTCGTCAGCGGCCTTGCGATTCTTCGCGGCCAAATTCCGACCGTTTAATCCGAGAACTTTGCCTCGACGTTTCGCCTCAGCCAAAGCGGCTTTCGTCCGTTCGGAGATCAGCCGGCGTTCTTCCTGGGCAAGCGCAGCAAAGATGTGAAGCTGAAAATCGGTAGCGTTGGGCATCTAGGCGCAGACTAATCCGATGACCTCTTCAAGGATGCTGGCGATGAAGAGATGACGCTGTCACGACGTGAGAAGCGGTCGAGGCGGGCGATGATGACCTTTACGTTCTCACGTTTGGCCAACCGCCGATATGCCTCTTGCCTCGACCTCTGGTGGCGGGAAGTTCGGGCAACATATGAAGTGCGTGGAGTGGTGCTGAGGGGAGGATTGCGGGAGACGACCCATTCGCCATTGAATTACGATCCTTGAGCTAAGCAGTTCGGAAACTACTGCGCTTTTCCAAAGCAATAGCCTAGTGCTCCCGGCTTGTCTGAAAATGTCCGGCATTCTTGGGTGCAAAGGAGAAGATCACTTTCGCCCGCAAGGAGGCATTTTTTTACACAAGCGTCCGAGTCAGGCTGACAATCAGGCTTGCTGGAAGGCGTCCTGTTGCTGTCTCTGGAGGTCGAATCGTTGTTGGGAATCGCAACAATTTTTGGAGCGACCGGTTTCGGTTGCTTATCCCTGTTTATTTTGCACTTTGCCCTGATCCATGTGTTGTACTGATTCACCACCATCACGTCGGCGGTATATTGCTTGACGCAAGCTTGGAACGCAGTACCGCACGCTCGATCGAAGTTAAGGCCTTCTCCGCAAGGGCCTCTGGTACCATCACCTCCACATACTTGATACTGAGGTGGGGCTTTTACCTCAGGGGGATTTGCACTCGGACATTTGTCCTCCTCCATTCGTTTCTGTAGGTCCGAGACGTCCAGCTGCTGCATTTGGGTTGCTGCAAGGGCTGGCACGTTCCCACTAACCAGCAACGCAGTCACGAGGCCGAGTAAACCGGCCCGCTTGGTTATTTTGGGGGTGCATGATTTCTTCACGATTGCGCTGAAGTCACCGTCGAATATTTGTGGCAGCATCAACGTTCTCAAATAGTCGAATCAATGCGTCATAGCGAGGATGCACTCATGGATCATCTTGAAGTCGAATAGTTGGGCGCTCGGATTGCGAAGGAACTCGTAGGGAGGAAATCGAAGCTCATTTTTGTTGTCGTGCCCTCTAGTCACGCAGTCGGAGACGCGTTCGCGCTTATCCGGCGGCGTATTCGATACTAGTTGCATCACGTCGTTGATTTCCTTGAGCTTCGCGCTGATGCATTGTTGGTTGGCACGAGTCTTTTCAAGATTGCCGTCTTCAGGAGGAGCCTCCTCGGTACACATCGCGATGACAACGGCCCGATTGTAGAAGACTAACGGCATCGCGTTATCGGCGTCCAAAGGCTTCCCATTAGCCAGACGGTCCCAATCATTTTTGACTTGAGACTCAATGATCCTATACGTCGCCTCCGCTGAGGATAATTTCTCATCGGCCAAGCTGGCCGAAGCAAAGCAGAGCGTAACCAAAGAAATCGTGGTCAGAGTGTTGCAGATGCCCACCGAGATCATCCCGTCATTGCTAGCTACGATACCTTTGTGCTCAATTTACTTCGCGGTGTCCTTCTGGATGACCTCTTCGAAGCCGGATCCGGATGATTTCAACGCATTGCAGGCTTCTGGCTTCGGAAGCACTGTATTGGCTGAACATTGCTGCCGGAGGAGCTCAGTTGCGATTTTGGCTCTCCGCTCTTTATCTTTGGCGACATCATCGTCGAATGGCTTTCGTTCGGCTGCCAACGCCTGCTGCATGCAGGCCCTATACTTCTGACCGACGCCGTTGTAGGCGCACCAAGAGGCGTCTGAGACGGTCTGGCATTCGCGAAACGCTGTAATCTTGACGCCTCCGCAAGAGGGAGCGAAGGAGACAAAGTCGTTGCTCTTGGCCTTCCAGTTTCGCTCCGAGCAATCTTTGCTGTCTTTGAGCATTCGTGCGCCGTATTCGTTTGTCAAACGCTGAAACGTTCTACACTCATCCTGAGATTTCGGATCTGCCGGAGGCATCGGCTGCACATCCGCAGCGACGACGCCACCCAGGAAAGCCAGCACAAAAGCAAAGTGCACCGACGCCGCAACAGAAGTGTGTCGTAAACGAAGTTGCATGATCTAGCCTCCGACTTCTTGAGCTAAGGGTTCGAAGGACGGCTCAAATATCCAGCGGCCCCAGACAGGGCGGCTTAAGGAGAACAGCTCTGTTTTGTAACCACGCAGCCAGATCCGATGTCGTTACAAGCCTGCCGGGCGGCCTGTCTTGCACTAGCGTAATTATCTCCTGTTGCCCAACCCAGCACCGTTCCCCCGTCGTTGTTTGTCCCCTCAGCCAAGGCTAGGCAAAGATCGTCTCTCACCGAGCGTGCTAAGCGACAGTCATTAGCGTAATTCGAACACGCGGCGATCGCATTCTGTATGGCAGCGCTAGAACTTGATTGGCTGCCCGACCACCCCCAAGAATTATTGAATGGCGAATACGCAAGGGCATTATACGACCAAGGTTTAGCATTCAGCGTCCAAGTATACTTTGGGCCGGTGAAGCGTATCTCGTCAAAGCCAACCGATTCTTCTCCATCCAGACAATCCCCACCCTGAGGCAGCAGTACTACTGTGAATGCTCGATCAGGAACGGTGCAGTAGCTTTCCTTTCCCGCCCAGGCTCCCCGCTTATTGTGTGCCGTTAAAAAGAAACTCCCTTTCCGAAGCTTTGCAATCGTGCTGCATTGACCTGAATCGATTTTGTACCAACCTTCTGACGTCCACATGTCCAAGTTTGGATCACGTTGGCCCGCGAAAGCGACATAAACAGGAAGGTATTCCTTACTACAAATCTCAAGATCAAACAGGCTATCAGATCCATCCGGCTGCAGCGAGTTAATCTCGCTCAAAGCATCTCGCGCAAATTCGCATACTTTGCATTGTGCGACGTACTGTCTAAGCCCATTCGTATTGCCTCGTGCCGCCCTATACTGGCGCTCTTCTTCTTTGGAGAAGACTTTGTTTGTTCGGGACGTGCGGAGGGTGTCTAAGTTTGCCTGAGCTTCTGCGCGGTAGGAGCACTTATAACACTCACTAATGTAGGCGATTAGCGCCTGCTCGTCGTTGATCGCTGATGTGAACTTGTTTGCGTCATCAGTCGCTTCGCGGGCCTGTTCAAGTTGCTCGAGGGTATCGCGTCTGAGCTTGTCCAATTCTGGCTTGTCCGGACAAGCGTTCCCGCATTCTTCCAATTGCCGAGTGAGAGCCGCGCCATTTGGTTGTGCCGTCTGTTGGCTGGTTGAACTGGGACGTTGCACCTGTGAATCAGGTGCTGCAAGCGCAGTCTGCAGACGCGCCGCGTTGATGGCAAAGAAACGCAGACTGCCCCGGCCTTGCGCGTCGAAATTGGCGGCCCAGACGTAGCCGAAGTTTCCTTGTATTCTGAACACCGGCATGTTCGCCTGGGCCGATCGGGTAAAATCCCCCAGGAAATCCACCAGTATACCTTTTCCTGGGCTTCGATCACCGCGCAGGACCGCCATATCCGCGTCAGCCAGCGGCTCAAGATTGAGGGAGCCCCAGCTCGCTATCAGAGCCTGAGGGATGCCCGGCCGCTTGGGTGCCTCCTGTACGCGCGCTCGCTCACCGAATTTGGTCGAGAGGCGTGCTAACTCGGCATCAATATCCGAGCGTGAGAAGGTCGCCGGCTCAAGGAATTGATTTACATACCCAACGGTACCGTCCGCTGAGTGGAGAATAGACGTAGTCGTTGTAAGCTTGCTTCCGAGCTTAGCCTCCGAGCTCACGCGCTTGCAAAAGGTAAGCTCGCGGTATTGGGTGCTTGGTGCGCAGTCGTACTGTTTATAAACCGGACTCTCTGCCCGCACCTTGCCCCCCAGAGGAAGCCCATCCACGACGAACTTGTTCTGGTCGGCTGACTGCGCATGCAGGGAACAGACAAGTACAAGATGGATCAGACCCGCTCCGAGAAAGCCCCTTACTCGGTTGTAAAACACGCGAACAACCTCCGGCTCCTGCCTAGTACAGCGTAGAAGATATGGCGGCGAAATCAACTGATGGTTGACTTCCCCGTAGCCTCCGGATCAAATCAGCGTTTTGACAACCAATTATTGTTGTGCGGCTGCGAATGGCATCCAATCTTTTCCGCCTGGTTCGCCGTTTGGCGGCGACCCATGTACTAGTGACCAGCGCACTGCTGTTGACATTCCTGCTTGGAATCGTCGGTCCTCACCAAGCGGCCGCAGATGATATCGGTTCATTAAAGTCGGCGATTGAAGCCGCCAAACGTAGCAAGATGTGCCCGACGCGGGGTGAATATTCTATCTTGAAATTCCCGACTTACTGCAAGGAATGGTGCGATATCATAATCACATGTCATGGGACCAAGCAGAACGATCCATGTGAAAACGGCGACCGCGACGGCTGTCATCGCGCTGCCGAGGGATCGAGTAGCTGCCTTCAAGACATGAATGAAAAAAACACAGTAATCCTAGAGTACAACGAAATCGTCCGGAAATGCTACCGTGATGCCGCACAAAGCACCTCCCCCGCATCGCCCTCCAACGCGCCGCACGGTAGGGCCCTAGGGGATGAACTTCAGCAGACTCGTGCGAAGGCGGATGAGGCGAAATCAAAGGCGCGCGATGCAGCGAATAAAGCCGCCCAACTAAAGGCGGCGAATGAGGCGGAGAAGAACAAGCTAAAGCAGACAGCCAATTCGATACCGTCCTGGTGTGATGGGATGGTAAATTCCTGCCAACAGCGCGCCGCGTCGCTTGACAACGCCAGCCAGGCCACTCAGTCCCAGTGCAAGGCTTATTGCCAGAATCTAAAAATCGAAAATTGCAACGGTTCTTCACCCACGATCCAGCAAGCGGCACAAGCTTGCAATGCGGGAGCTCAGCGTGACAGGCGGGAGGCGATCGAGGAAGATCAACGCAGGCGCGAAGCGCAGCGCCGAGAAGAGGAAGCGAACCGCATTCCGGCCGGTTGGGATCGCTGTTCTTGCCCTAGTGACCACGCGTATTTGGTCGGGTCAGGCAGGGCCAAACGCGTAAATGGAATTCTGTATCACCCCAGGAATGTGGGATCGTGCGATTAATACTAGGGCGTGGACGGTCCCTCGCAGCGCTGCGCTTCAACTTCGATCCACACGACTTGAGAGGAAGCAAGTTGATGGCGTTTTGGGCTGGCAGTGAGTCTATGCTAGCCGCGAACCCGCTGGATATCATTGCGTAGAACCTACACGTTTCAGGTAATTCTTCACCGTCTGCGGATAGAATCTCCGCCCGGTCACAGTGGTGATTCCTGCATCATTCAAGTGCCGCGCTATCTTGCTGTAAGATCCCCGCAATAAATCCGCATCCAATTTCGCCCTGAGTTGGGACGCAAATTCATCAGCGGTCCTGCGGTTCTTCGCGGCCAAAATCCTTCCGTTTGATCCGAGAATTTTGCCTCGACGTTTTGCTTCGGCCAACGCTGCCTTCGTTCGTTCGGAGATTAGCCGGCGTTCCTCTTGGGCGAGCGCAGCGAAGATGTGTAGCTGGAAGTCGGTCGCGTTGGGCATCTCAGCGCAGACCAAGCCTATGCCTTGCTCAAGAATGCTGGCAATGAAGCTCACGCGTCGGGAAAATCGATCAAGACGGGCGATGACGATCTTTGCGTTTTCGCGTTTGGCCAGCTGGATTGCTCGCTGCAGCTCGATGCGCGAATCGTCTCGCCCAGACTGAATATCGCAAAACTCCGCGATTAGCGTTCCATAACCCGCTACGAAGTCGGAGATTTTGCGGTGTTGAGCCGCTAGTCCTAGGCCCGATCTACCCTGGCGCTCCGTAGACACCCGGAAATATGCGATGAAGTTTGTCACGGCACCCTCTTAGGCAATAGAAGGGCGCAATCATCAAAACGGAGAATTTAGACAACTGAGTTGCCTCAAAAATACAAAATCGAGCGAGCCTTGCGGGCATCCGATTGGCATCAGGCGGACCACTAATATCCTTCGTCTGGTAGCGTGGGCAGGGTAACCTTATTCGTGCGTCACGGGTCTGCGGATATCGGGGATTGGCGATCCGAATTATACCCTCACTGGGAGATTTGAGAGGTGCACTTGAGTGGTCGTTCGATCCATCTGGTGCAGATAATCAACAATGGTTCGACGTTGAATGTCGGGATGATTGCACGGGCCGATAGTGACACTGCGGATCGGAATACGCCCCTCCTCGGGCTTCATGATGATGTACGGCACAATCCCGGCGGGGGACGTACGGAAATGACGTCCGGTCATCGGTCGTGTCTCTAGCCCCCAGCGTATCGATAGCCGCCACTCCTTTTCTACAGCAAACTGCGGATGCTTCAGCGCCGTGCACCAGTCAACGCAGATTGCAACCCACATTTCGAGGTAAGACCGCAACGCATCGTTGTCATCAAAGATGGTGCCTTGGTGCCTCCGGGCGTATCGCACGCCGAGGTCGATGCAGTCTTTGACGATCTTCTGCTGGGTGCCCGCGTCGTATACCATCGAGATCAGTTCAAAACGGTATGGCGTCCATTCAGCCATCACGAGCGGTTCTGTTGGTAACTCCAGGCAGAGAGGGACAGTATCACGACCGTAGACGCGCCACTGGTTAAGTAGGTTGTTCTCCTCACACATGCAGAAGATAAAGACGTCCGTGTAGACGAACGCGCGCTCAAACTGCTCCCGCGCGCCCGCAAAGAGCGCTCTCCAGTTCTTGGTTGTTTCATCAGCTTCTCGCTTCTCTAGCTCAGCCAGAAACAGATCGACGCCATATCGCATCTCTGAAAGATCGTTCATGTAACGGAAGTCGGAGAACCAAATCGCGTTATGCTCGACGATGCTCAGGAAGGCGGCGCTCGATGTGTAGTGATACAAGCTTGAGGGAATATCGACCGTCTTGTGAGACCGGACGCGTTGCGAGATGAGTTGTTCCAGTTCACTATAGTCCGGCTCTTTCAGAGTAGCTCTTTTCATGCCCCCATCCCGAATCTTTGCGACTATTTGCATGCTACACGAAGCGCCCGAAATCGTCGTGCACCAGGCAGGATTTCGTCGGATCAAATATGTTCATCGGCTGGCATTGACACTTTCAAACACTAATCGATCGACGATCGCGTGTACCCTGTTGGATACCTAGCTATCGCTCAAACCGACGAGCCCAGACCTGCCTGTTGCTCGGTAGCTTCCAGGAAGTAGGCGGTGACCGCCAGAGAGGTTGACCGACGATGAAGCCAGTTCTGCCATAAAGGTCTCAATCTCCCGGCTCTGGCGGATTGGATTAGGAGGTATCGCGCCGTGAAGAGATTTGGCAGCGCACAACCTCCGACCTATGCCGTGACCGGATGAACAGCCGCGGTGTAATCCCACATTCTTCTAGACTGCGACCCGTCACGCCATCTAGGGTTGTCGAGGCGGGGGAGACGGAAATGAAGTTTGATGTGATGGGGCGTATCGGCAATATGCGGTTGCCGGATGGAAAAACAGCGTTGCTGTATTCAATCTACGAAGCGGTAAGCAACGCCATTCAAGCAATTGAAGAGCGGTTTGGGAGAGCCGAGTTCGCAAAGCGGGGCATAATCAATGTTCTGGTCGACCTGAACATAGACAAATCGCTCAAATACATTGCGATCTCAGACAACGGCATCGGTCTGAATTCCACCCATTTAGCGGCGTTCGAAACTTGTGACACTAGGCAAAAATATTCCATAGGCGGAAAGGGCGTGGGTCGTCTGATCTGGATCAAGGTGTTCGATGAGATCAAGGTCAGGAGCACCTACGAAGTTGGCATCGTTGGATATGAACAGGTATCGTTCAAGTTCGATCCGACCGAAGAGGACTCGCTCGTTGGTCTAACGAAGAGCAAGGGCGAAGCGGGCGATGTCGGTACGCACATCATACTCGCAGAAGTTAAGCCGGATCAGAATGCTGGCATAACTCGGTCGCTGCTTGCTCGGCACATTTGCCATCACTTCTTTCCATATTTTATAGCGGGCAGCATGCCGCGCTTAAACGTCATGTTTGGCCGTCGTGAATTGGATGTTGGCGAATATCTCACCTCGAAGGTTGATGTGCGCGCCAAAGAGACGATTGATGTGCCCCTTGGAAGCATTGGGAAATTGGAAATATCTCACGTCTACGTTGAGAAATCGATTTCGCAAGAACTGTCGAATGCGATTCTCTTAGCAGCGCAGGGTCGCGTTGTAAAAAGCATAGAGATTGAGAAGAAGTTCGCCCTGAAGAGCCTTGAAAACGGCCGCGCGTACGTCTGCGTTGTCCATGGACAGTTCCTGGACGCCAAAGTTGATCAGGAGCGAACGGGCTTCAAAGCACTCGAAACCGAGCTCGAAGCCATTACCGATGCAGCAATGGAGGCGGCAGAACGGTTTCTTGACGAGCACATAGCTAGCGTCCGAAAATTACAAAAGCGCTTTGTGATCGAAATCCTGGAAGAGCATCCTCAGCTCGCAATTTCGGTAAAAGACATAGACGCATATGTATCAGCTCTATCGCCCAGCATGTCGGGCGAGGACATAGGTAAGACGCTCTTCACTCTGCTGTATCGCCACGAGCGTAAACTCAAGTCTCAAATTAAATACTTGGAAGATGCCGAGGCTGATGATGAAAGCGAGCATTCGCGGCGCGAGCGAATTGATGACTTGGTACAGAAGGTCACCGATGACGCTAAGAGGCGTCTCGCCGAGTATACGATCAAGCGTCATCAGATTATTCAGCTCGCGCGATCATTGCTAAGGTACAGCAGCGAAGAGAAGAAGAGCTATCATTGGGAACGAACCCTTCATGAGCTTGTCTGTCCAATGGGCAAGATGCTCGATGCCAAGGACTACGACGAACACAATCTTTGGCTGATCGATGACCTTCTTTCGTATTACAGCTTCTTCGCATCAGACAAAGCGATGTCGTCCTTCGGTATTAATGGTGAGCGTAAAGAACCGGATCTGATCTTCTTTAATCCATATGGATTCAGACGAGAAGGGACGAATGATCCAGTAGTAATCATAGAGTTTAAACGTCCCGGCGATGAAACGCTGTCTAGTGACCCGGTGGATCAAGTTCTGGAGTACATCGAAAGACTTCGAAGTCGAACTGTTAGAGACATTGAAGGGGCGATTGTCTCAGATATAAACGAGCAAACTCCATTCGAATGCATAGTAATTTGCGACCTGAGCATGGGTGCGAGGAAAAAGTTTGAGCGCAGCGTTGCGCAGAATCCAACGCCCGATGGTCAAGGGTACTATGGATTTTCTCCGAACCATAAGGCATCAATTCGAGTTCTGAGCTATGGCAAGGTATTCAGAGATGCGGAGCTGCGGAACCAAGGTTTCTTTGCCAAGCTCGGTTTGTTGCCAGAAGAGGTTCGCCGCGCTCTTAGTGCGGCGACTCAAGCTGCGGAATAGCGCCAGCTAATAACACTATCTAGTCAGCCGGCCTTAAGTAGTCCGTCCCCAATTACGGCCCCGATCCTGGCCGAGCGCGAACGTCGAAAGCAGGAAGCCCGACGAGAGCGAGACCCTTAGCGAAAAGAAGCATCTCGATCCCGGCGAGTTGACCGAAGCCGATCAGCGGCAGCCTTTAATTCTCGATGCGCTGTTCAAGACGCTTGAGAAACAGGGAGCGCGAATCAAGCAGGGAGAACGGACTCGTTCTCCAGTAGCTATCCACGCACGTCAGAATTGGTGCACTTGAGATATCAGCATGAGTTACGTTCCGCCTCCGCCTGAGCCCCCCAATCGTCCATCAGCAGGCGCACTCGGATGTGCGTTCCTCTTTCTCGCGGCAATGGCTGCCGTATTTGGGATCGCAAAGTGGCTCGGCCCGGTTCTGACTCAGAGGGGCTGGAGTTAAAGTAAAGACAACTCCAGCGGCTAGTCGTCCGCTCGGGGTCAAAAGTGTCGCTCTGACACGCCGCCGTTCACTTCCGGTCTACCCCTGTGAACGGACGCGCTCAGGCTCGCTTGCCACTTCGCTGATGGGCCAACAACAGACATGCACGCGCCGGCCTGACCGTCGGCACGCAGAGCGACAGGAGGGCCGCGGTGCTAACCTGTTGCACCGACCGATGCAAAGAACCCCTCCGGCCCATCCAGTTCCAACAGCTTCTTCCTATCGATCAGCCAGAACCGATTGCCCACCGTTCGCACGAAGTTGCGGTCATGTGAGACCAGCAGGCAGCTTGCCTGATGGTCCATCAATTCGTCCTCCAGAGCTTCCTGCCCCTCGATATCCAGATGGTTGGTCGGCTCATCGAGAAGATAGAAGTTGGGCTGGGCCAACCGCAGCAACAGCATGCCGAGACGCGCCTTCTGTCCGCCGGAAAGCCGGCCGATCGGACGGCCCTGCATCTCGATCGAGAGGCCGGAGCCTGCGAGCAACGCGCGCGCACGCTGATCGCCGACATCGAAACGGCGAATGAGCGCGCGCACCGGCGTTTCGGCATCGACAAGATAGGCGAGAGCCTGATCGCAATAGCCGAGCACGAGCGACTGCGTGGCCTTGATGCCGGCATGGGTGGCGTCCGGATTTTCGATTGCCGCGCGCAGCATCGCCACCAACCGGGTCTTGCCTACCCCGTTCGGCCCCAGCAGCGCGATCCGATCGCCCTTGCAGATAAATTGCTTGCCGGTCCTGAACAGCAACCGGCCATCCGGCGTCTCGACCGCGGCTTCATCCAGCGTGACCAGGACCTTGGCGTGCGTTCCGCGATTGGCAAGCCTAATCGTCCCTGCGGATCGTTCGAGATGCGCAGGCTTTGCCACACGTTCTAGCTTCTCGGCGCGCTGCTTCAATTGCTTGGTCTTCGACAGCAAAAGGTCGCTTCCGGAATTGATACCGATGTTGTTGAGCTTCGCCGCATGCTGGCGAAGTTGCTGGGCGGCCTTCAGGTCGCGTTGATAGCGCCGCTCGTCCGATGCGTCAGCCTCGCGAAGTGCAGCCCGCGCCCGTGTATAGGGCAATGAAAACACCTGCGACTGCTCCGGCCGCAGGAACAGCGTCCGGTTCGTGGTCGCATCGAGAAAGGCGCGATCGTGACTGGATATGACGACGGGCATATCGTGCGGCAGCGCGTTCAGCCAATTTTCAAGCCGGCCGATCCGGGCGAGGTCGAGGTGGTTGGTCGGCTCGTCGAGCAACAGCACGTCGGCCTCCGTCACCAGCACACGGACAAGCATGGCAACCCGCTGCCAGCCGCCGCTCAGGTGTTTCAGCGGCCTCTGCCGCAGCGTCTCGGGCACCTCAAGCGATTCCATCGCCACATCTACCCGCCAGCGTTCGCCAAGCCGTTGGTCAGCGGAGAGCATCTCAAGCACGGCTGCATAGAAGGGCCGATCCATCAGAGCTTCCGGCACATCCTGCTCGACATAACCCACCGTCAGCCCTCGGGATCGGGTGATCTCACCTTCGCTCGCTTCCATAGCGCCCGCGATGCAGCGCAGCAGAGTGGATTTTCCGCGACCGTTGGCCGCGACAAGCCCAATTCGGTCGCCGGCATTGACGACGAGGTTCAGCTGGGAAAAGAGCGGTGCGCTCAGCGTCACGCCGAGATTGCGGATGTTGATAAGAGTCATGATCGTTCTCTGGTCTTGCCGGCGATCACGACATCCGGGGCATGCAGCCATCGTCGGATGTCATTGTCAAAGCGCGGCGACAAATGAGAGTGCAGGCGCGCGCAAAGACGCGCAACGCTGCACAGCCACGAAGGGCAGACCGAGAACTAGTTCTGTAAAAAGTCTCTGGTCAGCCCTGCAAACGCATTTGCAGGGCGTTGACCGGGCCACGCTGGCGATAGTGCCGGAAAAATGTTGTCATCGCGCGGCCCCCCTTTCTCGATTGAGTGAAGTCAAAATAACGCACCCTTCAAAGGAGAGCAAGCCAAAGCCTCCGCCAAGTCAAACCCGAAGTCGGAAAGGCCTGAAACAGCGAGAAACGCCGGCAATCGACTCAAGAGGGGCGACGCGCTCAGATGTCCGAGTTGGGTCAAGTAGATATCTTCCGCTTTGCCCCCCGAACTCGGACATCGCTCGACGCGGCTGCGACTTCGCATGTGGGCCATCAGCCGACGTGCCGGGCCTCAAGGATCGACCCCCCGTCAGGAAGTCCTACGATTCGCAATGCATCGCACATCTTCCCGCGATACGACGGCGCGAAGCACCACATCTTGTAATAGGCGTCCGCCTCGCGGACCGTAAATCCGGGCCTCATCTTAAGCAGGGTTGCGACATGCGCTTTCGCTTCATTCGTCCGGTCAAGGAACGGCAGCGTATAGGCCATGTGAAGATGGCTGATCCATAGCTGCTCCACATAGGACTGGCGAAAGGCATCAAAGGCTTCGGCGTAGCTCCCGTATGCAAAGGCCCGTTTGGCGGACGCCCACCACCACCAGCGGGGCGTGCTGGGAGCGGTCAACGCGATGCCTTTTTCGGCAAGAGCGACACCTTCATCCCAAAAGCCCGCATACGCCATGAGGTTGCCGAGCGGCCCGAGATTCTGCGGATCATTGGGATTGAGTTCGATCGCACGCATCGTCTCGATACGAAGCAAATCAGGTTGGCAGGCCATCCACGCCGCCCGCGCCACGAGGCCGCGGACGAACGCGTCGTTCGGTGCGATCTCGACCGCGCGATTTGCGGCTTCAACCGCCATGTCGGCGAAGTAAAGGCGCTCTTCGATGCTACTAGCCTCTCCGGTTGGGGAGGGAAAGCCCCATGTCCGTTGATTATTGAAGACGAGAACAAGCGCCGCCCATGCCGCCGCGTTTCGCGGTTCCTCGCGCGTCAGGCGTTCCAGGCACTCGCGCGCTTTGGCGACAGGATCAAGAACGGTTGCGTCCGTCGGGATTCCGATTACGCCCTGGACGATGCACTCATACGGCGTCAGCTCCGCGCTCGGCTTGTTCTGGATGCGCTTGTACTCGGCGGCACCGATCGCGCCCCAATAGCTGCCGATCATGGCACTTGCTTGCCCGGATATCTCATCCTGGATGGCGAGCAGATTTACCGGGGTTACCTCTACCTTGAAGGTCTTGGTCCACAGCTGCGCGCCCGTCCGTGCATCGGTCAATTGTATGTCGACGCGAGTTAACGCACCGTCCAACCGCAGATCGCCTTCGATGAAGTAATCGACGCCGAGGGCGCGGCCGAAGTCAGCCGTGCCTTCAAACCGATCCTTGTAGGATTGCACGACGCTTCGAGCCAGAACGCGCAGTTCACTGAAGCGGCCAAGCGCGGAGACAATCTGGCGGCTAAGGCCATCAGCGAACCTGCCGAGACTGCTGGCGTCCGTCTCGAAGGGCCAGATGGCGACCGTCGGACCCGTCGAGGAGCTTCGCCCGATCTCGATGGGCTGCTCCGGCAACACGATCATGTAGCCGCGGCGGGCAACCGTGCGAACAAGATCACGCCCGGACTCGCCAAGCAAACGGCGGATGTCGGAGATGCACTGAGTAAGAGAATCTTCCGTGACCGATAAGCCGGGCCAATTGGTGGCCAACAGTTCATCCTTGGAAACAACCCGCCCTACGTTCTTCACCAGATGACGGAGCACACCGAAAGACCGGTTTCGCAGATCAACGCGGGCACCGGTCCCATCGCGCAGCTCCTCCCGCCGAAGATCGAGGGTCAAATCGGCTATCTGGACCAGATCGGGGGCGCCCAGGCCGCCTGATCTGACGTCTTGAGGACGAATATTCACTTTCTACCCCGGCGGCGAACGAGCTCTTTGGCGCTGCTGCAAGATTGCACCCGGCCGATCGCCCTTGCAAGAAATAGCAAGAGCCGGGATGGCCCAGATTTCAGAACAATTTCGGACGGCTTCACCGCAGTTTCAGGACGGAAGGTCTCGGGCTGCCTATGAATCTGCACACCTGATCGGGGAAATATGAGCCCGCCCAAGCCCTTCACGGCGAGGCCGCTTCGATCACGAATTTATCAAGGAGTTCAGCATGGTTGGCTGGGTTGTTTTGATCACCGGGGGACTGACGGGAATTGGGCGAGCCGCCGCCACGGCTTTTGCCAAGGAGGGATCGATCGTCGTCGTCGCCGGGCGGCGAAACGAAGCCGGAGCAGAACTCGTCAAGGAACTTCGTGCTTTCGGTCCGGAAGCTGAATTCATGAACGCTGATGTTCGCAAGGAAGACGATGTTCACGCGTTGATCGACAAGACCGTCGCGCGGTTCGGCCGCCTCGACGTTGCCGTAAACAACGCGGGCACGGAGGGCGTTCCGGGCCCCGTGACCGAGCAGACACCGGAAACATACGCCGCGACCTTCGACACCAACGTTCTCGGCGTGCTCCTTTGCATGAAGCATGAGCTGCGCGTGATGCAGTCTCAGGGCTTCGGCAACATCATCAACATTTCATCGACCATGGGAAGCCGCGGCGCGCCGAACGCGTCCCTCTATGTTGCAAGCAAACATGCCGTGGAAGGCCTGACCAAAGCCGGCGCGCTGGAGGCCGCTGCTTTTGGCGTGCGCGTCAACGCCGTCGCCCCCGGTCCCGTCGACACCGCCATGCTCGACCGTTTCACAGGCTCTAGTGACCGCAAGGCTGGATTGGTCGCGGGTATTCCGCTTCGGAGGGCAGGTAAGCCCGAAGAACTCGCGGACTCGATCCTGTTTCTTGCCTCCGACAAGGCCTCATTCATCACGGGTCAGATTATCAACGTCAATGGCGGCAAAACCGCCAGTTGATCACCACCTTCATTAGGACTTCACGATGGCCACCTACACCCACCACACCGCTCCAACGCAATTCGTCGAGGCGAACGGCATTCGCTTCGCCTACCGGCGCTTTGGCATGGCGGGCGGGGTGCCGCTTGTATTCAACATGCACTTCACAGGCACCATAGATCACTGGGACCCGGCGGTGACCGATGGATTTGCCGAGGATCGCGAGGTAATTCTCTTCAACAACGCTGGCGTTTCATCTAGCTCTGGCGAAGTCCCTGACACTATCGCCGGGATGGGCTCGAACGCCATCGCCTTCATAGGCGCGCTTGGTCTCACACACGTAGACGTGCTCGGCTTCTCGATCGGTGGTCTCGTGGCGCAGGAGATCGCCTTGCAAGCGCCGGGTCTCGTGCGCTTCCTTGTTCTTGTCGGCACCGGGCCCCGCAGCGGCGAGAGCATGGATACCGGCACCCCGGAGGGGAAAGAGATCTTCGGCGTGACCTATGCAAAGCCGGATGATCTCTGGCTCCGTGTCCACTTCACGCCCTCCGAAACCAGTCAGCGAGCGGGAGCCGCGTTCCTCGAGCGGTCGCACCGGCGCGTTGAGAACCGCGACCCAGAGGTTATGCAAGCCGCTGCGGTTCGTCAGCGCGCTGCAATCGCAGCATGGGGCGCCAAGCGCGAGAAGGCCTGGGACTATCTGAAAACGATCAGGCAACGCACGTTGGTCGTCAACGGTAGCGACGATGTCATCATCTACACGGTCAATTCCTTCATCCTGCAGCAGCACCTGCCGAATGCGAAGCTGATCCTCTATCCGGACTCAGCACATGGATCGCTTTTCCAGTATCCGGAGATGTTCGTCCGCGATGTCGCAGGCTTTCTCAACCAAGAGCAATGGAGCTGAGCGCTGTAGGGCCGTTCTACCAAATGCAACTGCCACGGCATCATAGCGAACGTGGCCAGCCCGTAACTGAAGGAGATTTCCCATGAATTCCCAAGTCAATTCCCCTGTCGTCCTGATCACCGGAGCGCTGACCGGCATCGCCCGCGCAACCGCACTCGCCTTTGCCCACAAGGGAGCGAGGGTTGTGGCCTCCGGCCGCCACGAAGACGCCGGCGCGGCTCTTGCGGCCGAATTGCGCGTGGCCGGCGCCCAAGCCGAGTTCATCCGCGCCGACGTGCGCCACGAGGAGGACGTTCGCGCACTGGTCGATGCGACTGTCAAGCGCTTCAGTCGCCTTGATGTCGCCGTCAACGCCGCCGGAACCGAAGGCAAGCCCGGACCCGCCACCGAACAGACCGCCGAAAGCTACGCCGCGACCTTCGACACCAATGTGCTCGGCACGATCCTCAGCATGAAGCACGAGTTGCGCGTCATGCAGGCGCAGGGCAGCGGCAGCATCATCAATATCTCTTCGACCTTTGGTCACGAGGGAGGGGCCGGTGCATCGATCTATGCTGCCAGCAAACATGCGGTCGAGGGCCTGACGAAGTCGGTTGCGCTGGAGTTCGGTGCCTCCGGCATTCGCGTCAATGCGGTGGCGCCCGGACCAATCCAGACCCCAATGCTCGATCGCTTCACCGGAGGCGAAGATGTCAAGGCATATCTGGCCACGCTCAACGCCCAAAAGCGGATCGGTCAGCCTGACGAGATCGCCCGCGCCGTTCTGTATCTCGCTTCCGAAGATGCGAGCTTCGTGACGGGCCACATCCTGAATGTCGACGGCGGCAAATCCGCAAGCTGAAGCGGACGGACAGACCAAAGTCCGGCCGGTCTTCCTCCACAATGGAAATAGAAGTCATGTCATCCGAAAATCTGAAGCTTTACGAATCTGCCGGTTCGCCCAATTCGCGCCGGGTACGCATCTTCCTGGCCGAAAAGGGAATCAGCATAGCGCGCGTTACCATTGACCTGGGCGCAAAGGAACAGCTTTCCGAAGCCTATTCCCGGATCAACCCGCGTCGCGTCGTTCCCACGCTCGTCCTTGCCGACGGAACGGCGATCGGCGAAGTGCCTGCGATCTTCCTCTATCTCGAGGAGATCCATCCTGACAGCCCGCTATTCGGCACTTCGCCCAAGGAACGGGCACTGGTTACGATGTGGGAGCGACGAATGGAACTCGAAGGTTTTGCGGCAGTGATGGAGACCGTTCGCAACGCCGCTGCCGGACTCAAGGGGCGCGCAATCGCCGGGACGCATGACTATGAGCAGATTCCGGCGCTCGTCGAACGCGGACGGCTGCGTGTGACGGATTTCTACGCCGATCTTGAGGCGAGGCTTGCCGAGTTGCCCTTTGTTGCGGGCAACGAATTTAGCGCGGCCGACATTACCGCGATCGTCGCGATCGATTTCGCCGGTAAGGCACTGAACCTGCCCATGCCGGAAAGCCATCAGGCTTCCAAGCGCTGGTATGCGGCGGTCGCTGCCCGGCCGAGCATGTCGGCATAGCGTCCGGACCCGAGCCGTTGTCAGCCCTGCGTTGATCTCCTGAGACCGGTCTCCCTCCGCATGGATTAAGATGCCATGGGTCGTACTATCGATGTGGCCATAATTAATAGCGACGCCGTTTGCACCCGGTCCACTCAGGCCGGACGACTCATCCGCGTCTACGCGCGCTCCTGAATTCCCGATTTGAAATCGGTCTGCACTGGCGACTATCCCTTCGGAAGGGACGACATCGCCGTTCTGACCGCGGCAAGGAAACGCCAGTTCCGGACCGCATCGTTTGCGCAGAAATCCCAACGCCGGATTCTCCCCAGCTTCTCTAACGTTTTCCGCGCGAATAAATCTTGTTTGAGTGAGTCATCGTGGTTTCGGGGGTCTCTCGAGGGCTCGCAACATGCCAACGGCTCCCTCCATCTAGCGACAACAAGTTTGGCGAGGTGATTTCTCACGCGCGACGTCCGCTTTGGGTGGCGGCCATCGCGCACCAGGCTGCGATAGGTCTGCTACGGGCCAATAGAAGACGTTGTCGTGCGCTGAAGTCAATTTATCGGAAATACCGACGATCGCGGCAAGGCCGTGTCGCCAAGGTAAGGGGACCTCCGCGCTCACAACGCTCACGTGAGCGCTGGAGGGTGCTAAGTGCCAACAATCGTGTACGTTCGGCAACTAAATTAACCTCGTTGGTAGCCTGTAAGACCTCACCGGAACAACCGACGTCGACGAAGGTTTGGCTTTCGTGAAATTGCCCCCGCAACCATCACGAGGCCTCGCGATAACCTGGTTTGATTGGCGACGGCCCGAAGCCAGAGACGCCGTCGTCCTTGTTACGGCGGCAGTGCTCGCTTACGTTGTCGCCCATATCTACGATCTTGCTCCCAAGCTGTTTCAACTCGGCATTGACTACGCCGAATGGGAGCTCGACGACGCGATTTTCGTCGTGTTCGTCATGAGCATTGGCATGATGATTTACGCGTTTCGGCGTTATCGCGACCTTTCCCGGGAAATAAAATCTCGCATCGGCGCGGAACTCGAAGCACGCAAACTTGCCCGTCACGACCCGTTGACGGGGCTGCCGAATCGCCGATTCTTCGAGGAAAGGCTTGAAGAATATCTTGGCACCGCCAGTGCCACGCATCAGGTGGCCGTTCTCATGATGGACCTCGATGGTTTCAAGGTCGTCAACGACACCCACGGCCACGCCGTCGGTGACAAAGCGCTGAACGAATTTGCCCGGCGGGTCTCTGTCATTGTGCGCGCGGACGCATTTCTTGCCAGAATTGGCGGGGACGAATTCACGATCGTCATGCCCAAAATCGACACCCTTGATGACCCCACAAATCTGGCGCGACGCATCGCGGCAGCCGTTGCCGAGCCCTTCGTCGTCGAGCACGTCACAGCGGAGTTCGGTGTCGGAATTGGTATCGCCATCGCTCCGAATGATGGCGTTCATGCTGACGAGTTGGTCAGGCGCGCAGACCGCGCACTCTATCGCGCCAAGGCCGCTGGGCGATCATCGGTTCGTTTCTTCGAGCGGGAGATGGACACCCATGTCGAGCGGCGCATCCAGATCGAGCAAGCGCTCCGATGCGCCATTGCGTCCAATGGCATTGTGCCACATTACCAGCCTCTGGTGTCGCTGGACGGCAATCGCATCATCGGGTTTGAGGCGCTGGCGCGTTGGGAGAATGCCGATTTAGGATTCGTTCCGCCCGACGTGTTCATTCCGATTGCGGAGGAAACCCATCTCATTAACGGGCTCAGCGATCAACTTTTCCGGCGGGCGTGTCTTGATGCAAACACGTGGCCTACAACCTTCGTACTCGCCTTCAACGTCTCACCGGTTCAGTTACGCGATCCGACGCTCGGGCTGCGCCTTCTATCGATTCTGGCACAGACCGGATTCAACCCGCGCCGTTTAGAGATTGAAATCACCGAGAGCGCGCTCGTTGAAAATATCGAGGTTGCGCAGACCGTGATCGATCAGCTTCGTCAGGTCGGTGTGCGTATCGCGCTCGATGATTTTGGCACAGGTTACTCTACGCTGAGCCAATTGCTCTCGTTTCACCTCGACAAGATCAAGATTGACAGGAGCTTTGTCTCGCGTCTCGAACAGAGCGAGGAAAGCCAAGTGATCGTCCGCGCAATTCTCGGTCTTGCAAAAGGATTTGGCCTGACGACCACAGCCGAGGGCGTCGAAGACGCCGGGCAGTTGGCATATCTCCAAGCCAACGGCTGCACCGAGGGTCAAGGCTATCTCTTCAGCAAGGCCATCCCTGCGGCGGATATTCCCGCACTTCTGAACCGTTTGCCCTACGACGCTGCCGCTGCCTGAATCGGTGTTGGAGAACAGGACGATTCGAGCGCGAATGTCCGTTTCGGGTCAAACGCGGCGATCATCGGTCGAACCCAGAGCCATCTGCTATACCTTCGACACCGGACATTTTGCCAGGCACAGCGAAACCTGCTCCCCCAACGACCACGGCAAGAACCGCTGCATCCCGGTCACCGGCCACAAGCAGGTCTGCGTCCCGCGCTAGAATACCGAAGCGGCGCCGCAGTCGCGCCTATCAGAGATCATCCAACCGCGTCCCGCGGTCTCCCGAATAGCGGACGAATGTCACAAGACCTCTTCCACGAGACCGAGGGTTTTCGCTTCGTGTGCCTCCAGATACCAATTTGACGGCGCTTTTCTGAGGACCTCCTCGAGCGTCACGCTGGATCCGACGATAAGGTTTTCGAAGCCTTCGTTCTGGATGGCAATCGAACACTCGATCTCATTGAGAGTTGCCTTCACGACCGCGATGCAAGTGGTCAGAGGCCCATCGATGACCAGTTTCTTCGAAAGCTTTCGCTCGTGGATCATGAGACGCGTTCCTCGGGCGAGGTAGCGGTTCTGCCGGGCGAAAAAGCTCATGAACGTCGTGCCGGCTGAATAGATGGCAGCCTTGCCAAGGAACACGAACCGCCGCTGCGGCTCCATCTCGCTCGCAAAGCGAATGTCTTCCCCCATCATGCGCGCCACCTCCGGGTCACCGCCAAGGGTCGAAAGCTCGGTGACCACGATGTCCTCGTCCGAGGCCTTATCGAACTGTGTCCTGAATTTTGTGTACATGTCGTAGTCGACAACGCCTGAAAGCGCGATCGCGGGTGATTTGAATGCGGTGGACGGAAGTCTTTCCAGCTGCATGACCAGTCCTCTCGTTTCACTCAGAGCATGCAGATAACGTGCCCCGACCTCACATGATGCCAAGGGTGACTGCCCAAAAAGGATGCGTCCGACCATAGGAACGAGGGGTGATGTGCGGAGATTGACTTTGTGGGATCGCCATCCATCGCCCCCACCCGCCTTTTGCATAGGACAGGTCCCGCGACGACCGCCGCGCTCGCGGGAGATACTCAAAGATGGTGATTTCGGTTGCCACTTGTCTCGCAACGGAGCGGACAATGTTCTTGATGTTTGAATCACTGTCTACCAGGACGATGCGCCATCAAGAGTTCAGGTGCCCGCGGTGTGAGCGATGGCCCCGGCTTGTCAGACTCGACCCGAAACCATTTGGCTCTGACAGCCTGTACGAATGCCGGTGCGGCGTTCAGATCTGGTATCGGGGTCCAGGCGAAGCGACTTCCCGTTAGAGGGCCAGCCCCCTACGGCACCGGCAACGAAACCTGCTTTAGCCCCCGCCGACGACGGCAAGAACCGCTACAACCCCGCCACCGGCCACATGCAGGTCTGCATCTCGCGCTAACCACGCCCGCGCTCCGGATGCCCCCACTGCGAACCTGAGCCGAGCGTCGCGCGATGGCGGCTAAGGGCCATGAACAGTCATGCGCATGCGAGACGAGCGACTTCATATTCGGTGACACCTTCGCTATCAGCTTGGGCAAACGCGGCAACCGTGCGGGGCGTGGTTAGGCTGTTGAAGTGATAGACCGCGCTGACACTTCCGGGGCCGGCACCGGAATGGCCGAAGGTGGCGCCCGCTGATGCCATTCGACCGATCATCAAACCAAGCCCGTAGCCAGTCGTCTCCCATGGCCGATCAGGCAGAGGCCCACCAAGCGGGACGCATTTGGTCATTTCAGCTAGAAGCTCACCTGGTAAAACCTCACCCAACATCAGCCTGTGTAGAAAGCGTGCCGCATCATCCGCGGTTCCGGCCAGAAGACCGTGGTAGACCCAACCTGGATCATAACCACCATGGTTGCCCCACGCGGTATTGGCGAGGTCGCCTGCGGTAGTGACGATGTGCACGGACTTTAGGCCGAGCGCATCGAAAACAAGATGCCGTAGAGCACTGCTGATATCATGACCGGTGGTTTCTTCGATTTTCCGGCGGATGAAAAAGTACCGACATTTGAATATCGCCAACTATGGCCCGGCTCAAAGTCGAGGCGGTCAGCCCCGACCCGGTCAAGCAACTGCCCAACATCCCACGGCTTCTCGCCGCGCTGAACGGCTGCATGATAGGATGGAAGGCCGCCATAGTCTGGCACACCGGCCTGGTGCTGGAGCAGTTGACGAAGTGTGTAGGGTCGACCGTCGAAAGGTTCATCTAGTCTCAAGCGTTCTTGCGCGACGAGGCGCAGAGCCGCCGTTGCAAGCGCGGTTTTTGTGAAGCTCCACCAAGGAATGCGCGATTGCTGGGCGCAATCTACCTGCCCTTCGGTTGAGTCAATTCGCGCGGTTATGAAGCTCGGGTTCATACAGCCGAGCTTAGCAGCGACGAGTGACGACGTCGAAGGTAGATGTCGCCTTTGGGTCACAAGTGGAAGTGAAGCAGATGAATGACAACGTCCGCTTTACCCTTAGAAGCAGACCTCCATTACCCAAAAAAGAATCCAGATATCGCCATCATTGACCAATGAGCAGTGCCTGCGCTGTTCTTACCCGCCACGCCTAGTGGCTTTCCTCGGACGAGATTCGGGATGATCATACGGAATGTCCCCTCGCATCATACCCATCCCGCTGTCCGGCGACCTGAGGAAAGCCCAAGCCAAAGGCGTTCGGTATGCCGACGGGCTGCACAACACCTATTTCGAGCAATCGAAGCTGATCCGGAGCGCCGCGGAGACAAAGATCCGTGAAGCTGACAGACTGGAATGTGAGGCTTGGAATGCATTGATGTGGGCTTGGGCCACTGGTGAAATGCGTCCGGTGATCGATGATCAGCAGGCCAACCCCACGATCGGCAAGGCGATCAACGCCGGTTACGACCTGCTCGAGGCTAAGTGCAAACGCTGCCGTCGTCTTTCGTTAGTGTCATTGCGTGCCGTGAAGCGCCCGGGACGCACGCCGATCTTGATGCTCGAGGACGCGTTATTCTGCGAGCCGTGCAGCGAGGGCAAGCACTATACCCATCGCCAGCGCGCGTTTATTGTGGGCCTCACGTATGCCAAACCGGACGACCCGTCGGCCGGCAAAGCAACCGTTGGGAAGCGACGACCATGACGATCTTCCGATTAGCCCCGATCGACATCCGCGCCAACGACGAGAAATGGGCGACCTCCACGATACAGGAGACCGTGTGGGTCGAAGCGAGCGACGACCTTCATGCTCGACATCTTGTGGAAAATGCGACCCTCAAAATGGCCGAGAGACAGCCCGAGCGTAAAATCCTGTATTCGCCCTGGCTTGATCCGGTCATCACAACGTGCTTCCCAGACAAAGACGAGAAGCATCCGCCTAAGGGCAAGTTGCTGACAGCCGAAGGCAAAGCGATTGAAATTCCGGGCGTCGAGACTGACTGACCGTGTGCAATCTTTATAGCATCACCACCAACCAGGCCGCGATCAGTGCATTGTTTCGAGTCGTCAATCGCTATGTCGGCAACCTTGCGCCTATGCCTGGCATCTTCCCGGATTACAAGGCGCCGATCATTCGGACCGGTAAAGAGGGCCGCGAGCTCGCTACTGCACGATGGGGCATGCCGTCGTCGTCCAAGGCGCTCATGGATGCCACCAAGAAGCGAGCCGAGAAGTTGCAAGCCAAAGGCAAGACAGTCGACTTCAAGGGATTGCTACGGATGGAGCCTGACGGCGGCACGACCAACATCCGCAACGTGAAGAGCAAACACTGGACGAGGTGGCTGGGGCCGGAGCACCGCTGTGTGGTGCCGTTCAACTCATTTAGCGAGTTCAACAAGGCCGAAGGCGGCGACATCTGGTTCGCGCTTGACGAAACCCGACCTCTCGCCTGCTTTGCCGGCATCTGGACCAACTGGACGTCGGTCCGAAAGGTCAAGGAAGGCGAGACGACGAACGATCTCTATGCGTTCCTGACGACGGAGCCGAACGCCGAGGTCGGGGCGATACATCCGAAAGCGATGCCGGTGATCCTGGCGACGCCGGCCGAGGTTGAGACTTGGATGACCGCGCCATGGGATGAAGCTAAGGCCCTACAACGCCCTTTTGCAGACGGCGCGCTGCGAATCGTGGCACGAGGGGTGAAAGAGGATCAAGCTGCTACATGAAACACGCTGAGGCACGTCCGTACGCCGATCCAGAAGCCGCCGCGCGCAAGCTCGTCGAACTCGCCACGAGCGCTCCACCGGTCCAGGACGGTCGCATCCACATCGAGAAGATCAACGCGCCGTTTCTGTCCACGTTCAAGGCGACAGGGCCGGAGTTCGGAGCAGGCATCAAATACGCGATTGAAAAGGGTTGGCTCGAGCTGCACGAGAGCGGCACCTATGTGCGGCTACTCGCGCCCGAGGGTCTGCTCGCAAACTAAGCCGAATCTTTCGGCGGCGATTCGGTCTTCTTCGTCTGCTGCTTCTGAAGTTGCTCCTCCGCATAAGCCACGATCATCGTCGTATATCCGGATCGCTTATTTTCTGAAACGTCTTGATCAAGCGAAGCATCTGCAAATCTTCGACGCCGTTCGGCATGGCAAAGACCCATCGTTGGGAAACGGCTACAGCTAAAATGCGAAAATTATGCAGCGGTTATTCCTCAAAGGGAACGTGGAACTCGGCAGAAGGTTAAACCGTGCCAGCCTAGCTGGCGGAGCGGCCCACTGAATGGCAGCTTGCCCGTAAAGACGCCTTTTCAATCGCGTCGGCGACGGCGCCAGACGGCCCAATCAGCCAGAACACCAACCTCACAAAAATGATCGCGGCCGTGATCTGGATCCAAACGAAACCTCCGAGCTCACGCAAAACAATCTCGGCCTGGGCACCCCAATAACTTGGAAGCGCATCGCCGACTGCTTCAATACCATGCGTGCCAGTGCGCAAAGCCCATCTGATCCACTCAGGCTTGTAGAAAAGCGCAGCGCCGAGCAAAACCCACGTCAGGATAGCAGTGCTGATCCTAAAGGAGTGCACCTTGGCGTGATGTTTGAAAGCCGAGAACCTCTCGCTTTTGTCGGCCCGAACCATGTCGCTTTCCGGGACCCACGCTTGAATGGCCTTGAGAGCTTCTGGAACGAATCAGCCCGCGTCAAATTGAATCCCGGTTCCGTTACGTGGAGTTGGATATGCGTCAGTCCCGTTGGACCCCGTCTATCATCCCGGCCGACGAGCCGACCGTTTACCTGGTGGCGGATGATTTTGGGCGAGCGGGGAGCGCGTGGCGTGAAGCTGACTTAGAGACCGCGGACCTCGAGACGGTCATCCAAGATCTGATCGCCGGGGAATATCGCAGGCCGATCAGGATCATTGCTTTCAACACGGACGAACGCTGGTCAGAAGACGTCTCCGAAGATGTTGCCCGCGAGATCCAGCGCCGCTGCAATCTGCAACTGAGCGATGTCCCTTTATCTACAGGAGTTCGTCGATCGCGACGCCGCGCAGGACACGCGGCAGTTTAGCTTGCGCCTGGTTTAGCCGAAGCGGTTCAGTGAAGCACGCAGCGTCAATGCGTCATTTTTCTGAGTTCGGTGTCGCAAAGGCTGCACTCATTGACTCACAGCAGGTCCCTTAGGACGTCTACGACTAGTCCTGCCGATAGGAGAGCAATCGCAATGTCGGCAAGGACGATCAGAACTCGACGCTCGTCGTCTTCAATAACCTCAAAGAACTTCCGCATTCCAATTCCAGCAGTCGGCCCCTCTTGTCCGTCTCAACAAGCGTCACTGAGGTTCAACAGGAACCAACTCGCTAATTCGCGGCTTGGTCTTCTTTAGGAGGAACCTATGGCCGTCAACAGACCCACTGGAGACAACGCACGCAAGGGCGCGGTGAAGAAGCGCACGCAGCTCAAGAACCCGCTGACGAAAACATCGACCAAGCGCAACAAGAAGGGCGGGCAGTTCATGGCCGTCAAGAAGAGCGCGAAGAAATTCAAGGGCGTCCGACGAGAGAAGTAGTGGGAAAATTCCTCATCATCTTTGCGATCATCCTCACCGTGCTCATTGCGTTTTCGGCTTGGGTGATTGCTCTATGACCTCAGAAGTGTCGGGCTCGTCGACGCCATTCAAGTCGCCTTGACATTCCCAGGGCATTCCCGCGCCGCACTGACAGCTGAATTCGTAAGACCACGCCAGTTTGGGATGGTTCTCGCAGACCCATCCCAGGCCGCGGCAAGACGCGGCAAGCGGGATTCAGCAAACGACGACCTCCAGCCCTTTGCGCTCCGCCCGGAATTTCCTGTAGTCGCTAATGGCGGTGTTCGAGAGCATCAGCATGCGACGCTCGCCTGTTCTCACCCTTGCCTCCACCGAACTCAGCAGGACGCGACTGGCGGTTTCGGGATCCCCGAGATCGCCTGTCCGTTCGAGAAAATCCCAAGCGATTTGGATGGAGTTTTCCATCATGACTGCTAGCGGCTGTGACATGCAAGGAAAACCCGATCGGAAACGCCTTGTTCCCTGGAATGGGGCGGCGTCTGAGAGACACATTTTTCTTCGACGGACTCCCGTCGGAGGAACGGCAAATCTCCAGTCCCGTTGGCTTTGATAACTCAACTCAGGAGGAACACCCATGAAGACAATCACTGCCGCCACCGCCGCTCTCGCCTTGATGTTCGGCTCTGCCTTTGCCCAGACCAGCACTGGCCCCGCCCCGCAATCCGACAGCATGAACAAGCCCGGCACGTCCAACGGCATGGACAAGGGTTCGATGGAGAAGGGCTCAATGGACAAGAGCACCACCGGCATGAATTCGGGTAGCTCCACGGGCGGCGCGAGCGCGCCGACCACCCCGAGCGGCGGCAGCTCGATGCAGGGCGGTCAGGGCAAGGCCGGCGTCGCGGGCGGAAAGTAACAGGCAAGACACCAGGGCGGCCTTCAACAGAGGCCGCCTCACCTTCCTTTGGACAGTCCCTTGAACGAACTCGCCCGCAGCAATCCTTCTGATGTGATGTCCCGATACTCGATGTCTGCGTAAAACGTCGGCTCTACCCATGTTGCCTTGGGCTTCTTGATTGCCCGGGTCAGCTTGGCTTTCGGACTGACAACGGTATCGAGCTTCTTGCGGATCTCGCTCGAAACTGTGCGCGACCAACCCGTGCCGACTTTGCCAATGTAGACCAGCTCCTTCCCCTCCTTCTTCCCCAGGTAGAGAGCGGCAACTCCTGTAGGGTCTTTGATGAATCCTACCACGGGGAATTTGCCCGTCTGGATGGTTTTGATTTTGAGCCAAGCCTCATTGCGATCGGAGCGGTATGGCGCGTCCGTCCTCTTCGACACGATACCCTCGTAGTTCAGCCTCGCAGCGGCCTCGAATAATTCGTGCCCATCCCCTTCAAGGTGCTCGCTGTAAAGGACCAGGGGTTCGAGCATGTCGATCAGCTCCTTCAAAATCTCCTTGCGCTTGATCTGGGGCTTGCTCCGAAGGTCCTCGCCGTTGTGGAAGAGGATATCGAAGGCATAGAACAGCATTCTGTCCTGACGGCCTTTGGCAAGGTCTGCTTGCAGTTCGGAAAAGTTTGTCCGTCCTTCGTGAATGACGACGACCTCGCCATCGAAGATGGTCTGGCTACGGGGTTTGAAAGAGCCGGCGATGGCCGAGAACCGTTTGGTCCAGTCGTGGCCGTTGCGGGTGAATATCCTAGCGGTGCCTTTGTCCACGTGCACCTGAGCCCGATAGCCGTCGTATTTGATTTCGTGAATCCAGCCCTCAGAGGGGGCTTTCATCTTCAGGGTCGCGAGCTGGGGCTTGATGAATCCCGGCATCGCCGCCTTTGCACGCTTATCCATACGCAACTCGAACTCAACAAATGATACGGAGGGCGACTAAAATCGGGATTATTGGGCAATCCCATGAACGATGATTTTAACAAAGAGCGGGCAGTTTTGATCCGTGACCTGGCGGACAAAGCCGACCCAATCACCAGGAAGTGGCTGCTCGACCTGTCGATCCGATATGAAGCTGGCCTGTCGGCCAAAACCGGACCACTGCCGTTACAGACGAAAACGAAAAGAATTCCCAAGCCCCGCGATTCGGTTGGACGACAAGGAAACGGCCTCAGCGGCACCGGGGGGTATGCTGAGGCCGGATCAAAGTCTCCCGCACGTGGGAAGCTGAAACAGAACGCCGGTTGCCGCAGCTTGTTCCGCCGCCATTAGCTCGTCATCGGAAAGACGGTCGAGACTAAGACTAGGCGAAGCGCTGGTCGACGCGCAGTGCAGCTTTAGACGTGGCCTCACCATTCGCCTCAGTGGGAAATGTCTTTCGGCACATAGCAGCCTAGCGATTTCGTTGGGGCAGATAGGAGCATCGACCCAAGTCGAACACGAATAAATACCTCGACATCCCAGCACTGTTTCTAAACCGTGACCTCTGAGAAAGAGCAATCGCGGAAACCCGGTGGGCTGGGACACCGGTCGGAGCATCGGACTCATCGTCCGGTTCACTCCTGGAAATGCACGACCCAAGCAGGCAGCGGTCGCTAAACGAAGCCTGACGAGAGACGGGGAAGCTTTAGACCGTCGAGGGTGGCACGATCGTCGGATCGGTCTTGCCGAGACCCTGCGCAGACAAGCAGAGAGTAACGGGGCTCACCGCACTGCCGGTCCCGACCACAGAAGTGGTTCCTCTGGTCCGATGATGCCGATGCCGTTACACGCACGGGTCATTTTGCCGGCAAGGCAAAGTGATGACCTCCTCCGTAACCGCACGTCGAGCTTGGTCGTGAAGTCAAAGATACAAGATTCAATCGGTGGTCCGAAGGCTCGCCCGAACGAAGTGAGGGCGAGAAGGCAGAGCTAATGGGTTGCTTGTTTGTCTACCGCTCGAATTCCTTCGAGTCACCGAAGTGATCAAGCGCTTCGTCGAGGTACTTCTTTATCGTCTTTTCGTTGCCTTCGAGTTTCGCCCCGCTCAATCGAGGTCGTAGGTCATCCAGCACACTAGCAATTCGTGTAGCCACGCTGAAGGTAGAGTGCCGAGGTGATCCGAGATGATGATGTCGCCACGCGAGGGCATAAATGATTCCCAACAACGTCCGGTGCTGGCGAAGGTCCGAGCCGCCCGGTTGATCTTCCGGCTGGCTTGCGCGAGCAGGTAAGCGTGGTGTTCGGTAATGGGTGAGTTCCGAGGTTTGGCCGAGGTTGGGACTGCGACTTGGCTCGGAGCCCTTATTGCTGGCTTCGGCTGAATCCTCGGATGCCTCTTCTGTCTCGGCCCCATTCATCCGAACGATCATTTTATTGAAGTTCGATCGAACCTTTTCCGCCAGGACGGGCGGAAAAGGCACACGGCACCCCTCCGTCCAGTCAATATACATTTTAGCCGGGATCGGAGTGGCGAGCGTGCCGGCGGACTGAGCCGCTAGAATGGTCTCCCTTAAACGACAAAAGTAACTCGCGAACTCCGAAGAACCGTCCATCTCCCGCATGTACTGGTCGTAGCGTACGACTGAGGGCGATCGACCAAAGGAGAGTGCGGCGGCTTCATCGACCGACCAGAAGAATTTGTAGGTCCATTCGTCTTCCCATACGGTGTCGGTTAGAAATTCGGCATCCGGGTGGCCGTAACCGAATTCAAGTTCGTAGCGATACTCACCCGCTTCGTCATACATCCAGTAATTCCAGACCGGCCAGTTTTCCATCACCAAGTGACTCCTGCTTGGAACGATAACGTTACGCCGTGAACTATTGGAACGACTCTCGGTCAAGTGGAAGTGGGTGAGCGAAGATTTTCGGTAATTGGCGTCCAATTACCGAAACGCCGGCAGCTCTAGGTCTAGCAGTACGGCCGTCGGAAACCATCCGACTCACCTATTGCATGGAGATAGAACATGTCGTCGAATACTTCTCTTTCGTCATCTGAATCTAACGCGACTGACGGGGCACTTGACGTGCGTCCCGAACGGGCATCGCTGGTTAAGCATAGCATCCAGATGCCCGACAGCGATCACGCTTACGACGAGCATAGGCTGAGGCAGCTCAGCGAGCGTGACTTGTACGATGCAAGCCGATTCGAAACCGAGCTTAAAGACACTTTCGGCTTTGGATGGGTCGACGATGAAGTGCGCGAGCCACTCGAGGACGCGATCAATCAATTCATTTCAATGAGCGAGCAGGGAGACGCCACGCCGGCTGGGATCTTTGCAACTGCCCTGAAGGTGTTTCTTAAGGCGCACCCGCGTGGGTTTGGCAGGTACTATAGCGGTCATGATCCCTGGCCTCGCTCGCCCGAGCTTATCCGGGCGGAGATCGACGCTCGCATGCCGATCGCGCTTAGTTGGTTGCAGGACGAACTGGATGAGGCGCTTGAGCGGGCGTCGTTTAAGGGGAGCGATGACCGACCCTACGAAGAAAAGCCTTTCGACAACGAGGCTACTACGATGCTGCGAATGCGCAGCGAGAAGCCTGATCCAACCGATGGCATGATTGTGGTTGCGGCGAATCGAGCGAGGCACACTGGTGATCCCGCGATTATTTCTCGCGAACGCCTAAACCACTGGTGGGCCGATTGCTGCGCTCGTTTCTCTCGTCCAGACGTCGATTGGTGCAAGGCAGGTGCAGTAATGTGGGACCATGTGCAGATCGAGGTGCCGCCTGATTGGATCGCGTTCATGATGTCACTCAAAAGCGTCGACGCGGACCTGGCCCGTGCAACGATGGCCGGACTCTTCGGCGCAGTGGCGACCACCGTCGGCCCAGTGGACATGGATTCCATCATGCATGGAATCACAACCTTCGTGCATACGCACCCGGCGTTCAGCGCCATCACCAAAGAGGGGGAGTGGCATCTCCCATATGGGGAAAACACAGCATACAGCGTACTTGTTGCGCCGGGGCAAGACGAGAACCAAAGCTGATCGCACCCGACTTTCGATGAACTCCATCGCCGCCCGTAGGGCGGCGATTTCATTAGAGCACGACTCAACGGATCGTCATCATGTCTACCGACAGAAAAAGGTATTCGATTAGCGTTAACAAGAGCATCGTAGATAAACCAGCGCAATCCGAACGCGCCGGCTTCGGCGCTGGCTTCGAGCCGGTCGAGGTGACGATCGACGAATTCATGAACCACATTCAATCAGGACACGCCTACGCTCCGCAATTCAAGAACGGCCGGCGCAAGGCGACCCATTTCTCGCGCGCTGGCTTCCTGGCCGCGGATGTCGACGGCGGCATGACGATCGAGGAAACCAAGGAGCACGCTCTCGTCCGCCATCATGCCGGCTTGATCCACACCACCGCGTCGCATACTCCGCAGAGCCACCGCTTCCGAATCATCGTTCTGCTCGACGAGGCCATCCAGGTCGCCCCGGACTGGGCCGACGCGCAGCTCGGCCTCGCCGTGACGCTGGACAGCGACCGTTCCGTTTCAGATGCGGCCAGAATGTTCTTCGGCAACACGAAGGCGGTGTTCTTTAAAATCTCCCGCTCGATGCCGCCATCGATCGTGGCGGACTTGATCGCTCGGGGGCGCGACGCCCGCGCCCAAACGGCGGGTATCAAGGGCCGCCTGCCGGTCGATTCAGCTAAGCAGATAGGGCCGGGCGCCTTGATAAAGCTCGCAGGCGGCGACCAGTGCCGCATGGACGAGCTCAGCGTCGGCGCGAGCGTACATTGCCCCTATCACGACGACACGAACGCCAGCGCCTTCGTTACCCGATCGAAAGCCGGGGCGCCCGTCATCCACTGCTCGGCCTGCAAGGTCACGTTTTGGCCGGATAACAAGCGCGACGAGTATGATTTCGAGGCGTTTGAGAAGCTAGTTGAGCAGCGTCGGCTGTCGGAAGCGCCGACGAATGATGACGCCGTCGGCCTTGAGCGCTTCTTTCCGCCGAAGCCGAAGCTCGTGAAGTTGAACCAGCCGTTCCTTCCGCCGATCGACTACGCGCCGGGCATCACGATGGTCAAGAGCTGGAAGGGCTCGGGCAAGACAGCGTCGTTAGAAGTCATGATATTGAAAATCCGTTCCGGCATGATGGCCGGGATCGACGCCAAGGATCGGCCGAAAAGGATACTTCTCGTCGGGCACCGGCGCACGTTGATACGGGAGGCCGCTGAAAAGCTCAGCTTGCGTTGCTACTTGGACCCAGACGACGGAGACCCGGACGGTCTCCTGACGCTAGCAGTGTGCTTGGATAGCTTGCCCAAGTTTGGCGAATCCTTTGCTGCGGACCGAGGCGTATCTGGTTGGCGGCGAAGGGGCCCATTCGATCTCGTGATCATCGACGAGGTCGAACAGGTCTTGAAGCACCTCAGGAGCGATACTATCGAACAGAAGGCAGGGCTGGAGCGCTGCTACGACGCGCTCGCTTATGAAGTAACCCACGCGAAGGCCGTCGTGGTGCTCGATGCTGACCTCGGGCTGCTCACCGCCCACGCTATGAGGCTGTGGCGGCCGCGAGACTGGGAATCGCGGTGCCGCATCATCTACAACGAACCGGTCACTTCGGCGGCACGTAGGACGATGCGTCTGTTTAAGGATCGGAAGAGGCTCGAACGTGAAGTCATCGATGCCATTCGATCGGGGCAGCGCTGCTTCATCACCAGCAACTCAAAGAACTTCGTGAACGTCATGGAGCGCATGATCCGCAAGGAGTGCGGGGAAGACGTCGTTATGCGCGTGGTCACGGGCGACAACTCTCAGGAAGACGCCGTCATCAACTTCGTCAAGAATATACGGACGGACTTTTTGAGGGTGCAAGTCGTGCTGGTCACGCCGTCTATGGGGACGGGCGTGGATATCACGTTTCCCAACGGGGCGTGCCACGTCGATCGTGTCTTCGGCTTCTTTTACTCGATGATCAACGCGCACACCGATATCGATCAGCAGCTCTGCCGCGTCCGCAACCCCGGGGCTGTCGATGTCTGGATCGACGGGGCGACGTACAATTACACCTGCAACGTCGAGATAGTTAAGGATGATCTGGCTCGGGCGTATACTGTTAAGCGCGCCGTAAGGGGTAAGCGGCCTGACGGCATGGTCGACTACGAACGAGACGATCCGTTATTGATGTTATGCGCGCATGTGACCGCACTTGAACGAGCGTCCAAGAATCGTTTAGTCGAGTTGTTCTGTAAGATGCGCGAGGCGAACGGCTGGGACATACAACGTGTCGGCGAGAAGGACCGGGATAGTGCTTATGACGACGCTCGTGACGAGCTTCGACAAGAGCGGGCGGAAAGGCTGCTAGGCGCGCCTCGCTTGAACCAGTCGGATTTCATTGATCTGGACATGCAGGTCAGTGCGCGGGCAAATCTCAGCCTTGAGGAGCGAGCCGCCTACGAGAAACACGTCTTCGAGAGTGACGTCGGGGTAGAGCTGGACGCCGATATCGTCGCATTGAATGTAGATGGTCGGCTCAAACAGCGTATCGCGACGCTGGCTGAGATGGTTTCGTTCTGGGATCGACCCCAATTCGATGTCACTGAGGCGTTGATCGAACCGACCACCGAAGCCGAAGGGCGCCTCCAGAAGATGACAGCCCCCTGGATGCTGGGAGTCTTGATGCGCATCGCAGGGCTCACGACGGCTTCGGGACTTAAATCCGAACTTTTGCTCTCAACGGGGGATTTATCGGAATTCGTTAGTGTGTGCCGGATCAATCGAACGGTGATCGAGGAAATCTTCTCGGAGGCGCTGAGGTCTGATCTCGAACAGAAACCAGTTCGGCAACTGAATCGGTTCCTAGCGCGCATCGGGTTTAGTCTAAACGTCACGCGCTCGCTGAAACGCTCGGGTGAAAAGGTCCGTTACTACGCACTCGATCTCGATATGGTTAACCAAATGTTACGCTTGGCTCGTTCGTATCTCGTGGTGCAGGAACGCAAGGAGACAGAACGAGAGATGGCGGGCGGTAAGATGCGCGCCGGGCCGGGCCAGGACCCACAACAGGGGACAAAAGAAAATTCACCGTATATAGCCACAAATACGGGGCTATTGTCCCTCCTGCCTCCAAAAACTGGGGGTTAATTTTCCCCACTATTGCGAAGGCCGGCAGGCCCGGGGCGACCTGCACCTGCACGTCGACCGCGCGGGCCTCGATCCCCTCAAAGGCGACGGTAGAAACCCGCTGAACCATACCCAAACCAGCCTGCCCTCTTGCACAATCGAGGGTAGCAGAGCCCGACACACTCTGCAAGAACAATACGGGAACATTTCCGGAGGCCCGGCAAGTCCTAATCAATCGTAAACAAGGCGCAGACACTACGCCTCGAATGCGAGCGGCTCCGATCAGCACATTCCAACGAATGTCCGCTACTCCTAGAGCCGCGGGATGGGCCGTGATCTAACAAGTGAACAATCAAAATGCTTGCAAATCGCCGCAGAAGCGAACGTCGGGGATGCACTCGGCTCGCCAAGATTCATTTTGGCGCGGGCTCGCTGCCGAGGGACTGCACGATCACGGATATCTCGGACGGGGGCGTGAAAGTGGTGGCGGAATTTCTCGAAGTGCCCCCGCAGTTCACCATCATCTTCGCGCCGGACTATTCCCGCCAGTGCCGCCTGCGCTGGCGCATCGGCTGCGAATTCGGTGCTGAATTCACCGACTGACCCCGACCGGCGCGTTTCCTTAACGGGAATTTAGCGTTAATCGGCAAAGCATCTCTGATCAGTCCGCCGGCGGTGATCAGAGTATGTCCAAGCGTTCGTGCCTCGCCTGTCCCCCGGCGAGATTACTGTTTCCCGCGCTTCTGGTGCTCGTTCTCGGCGGTTGTCAGACCACGAGCCTCGAGGACATCACCGGTGCGCTCGGCAGCAAGCCGGAATCAGCTAGCAAGGCCGACGCGAAGCCGGACATGGATGCCCTGCGCGAGCGCTATCGTGCCAAGCCGAGCGATGCCAACGTCGCCCTCGACTACGGCAAGGCGTTGCGCGAGACCGGCCAGCGCGCTCAGGCGGTCGCGGTGCTGGAGCAGGCCGTGCTTGCCCATCCCAGCAACAAGGCGCTGCTCGCCGGCTATGGCCGCGCGCTCGCCGACAATGGCAATTTCCAGCAGGCCTACGATGTGCTCAGCCGCGCGCATACGCCGGAGGATCCCGACTGGCGCATCCTGTCGGCGCAGGGCGCGGCGCTCGACCAGCTCGGCCGCAACGAGGAAGCGCAGCAATATTATGCGACCGCGCTGAAGATCGTGCCGGACGAGCCGCAGGTTTTGTCCAATCTCGGCCTGTCCTATGTGCTCCAGAACAATCTGCCGAGGGCCGAGGATACCATGCGCCGCGCCTACGAGCGCAACGCCGCCGATCCCCGCGTGCGCGCCAATCTCGCGATGGTGCTGGGACTGGAAGGAAAGCAGGCCGAGGCCGAGACCATTGTGAAGGCCGATCTGCCGCCGGATCAGGCGGCGGCAAAGGTCACGGCGTTGCGGCAGCTGCTGACGAAGAAGCAGCAGCAGCGGGCGGACAAATAATCCGCTAGCTGCATTGATTCTCGGTTGACGCGTTTTCTTGACGCGAACCGGTATCCACTTCGCTCGAAAACGCTCCGGCGCCTACGACGCCTTGCGATGTGGCGCAGACGGGCGCCCCGATTTGCCCTTCAGCTTCTTCAAGAGCGGTCCGAGCAGCGAACGCTTCGGCTTCTTCACCTCGCCGCGCCCGGCGAGGCGGTTCGCCATGTTCTGAAACAGCTCGGTGGTGCGGTGGCTCTTGGAGACCTCTGCGATCATCTGGCCGTTATTGGCCGCGGTCGAGAACAGCTTCGAATCGAACGGGATCACCGCGAGCGGCTGGCTCTCCATGGTCTTGGCAAACGACTTGACGTCGATCTCCGCCCGCTTGTGCATGCCGACCTGGTTGATGCAGTAGAGCGGCGGCCGGTCGTTCGGCCGCGCCGCCTTCAGCACCGTGAGCATGTTCTTGGTGTTGCGCAAGTTGGCGAGATCGGGCTCGGCCACGATCACGATGTCGTCGGCATTGACCAGCGCGCGCCGCGTCCAGCCCGACCATTGATGCGGCACGTCGAGCACGATGCAGGGCGTGGTCATGCGCAGCGTGTCGAACACTGCGTCGAAGGCTTCCGCGCCGAAATCATAGACGCGATCAAGCGTGGCGGGCGCCGCCAGCAGGCTCAGGCGTTCGGTGCATTTGGAGAGCAGGCGCTCCATCAGCGCCGTATCCGGCCGGTCCTGCGACAGCACCGCGTTGGCGATGCCCTGCGCCGGGTCCTGGTTGTAATCGAGGCCCGCGGTGCCGAAGGCGAGGTCGAGATCGATCACGACTGAATCCAGCGCCAGGTCGCGCGCGATGGTCCAGGCCACGTTGTGCGCGACGGTGGAGGCGCCGACGCCGCCCTTGGCGCCGACCACCGCGATGACGCGGCCGGTGATGATGGTCTCGGAAGCCGAGAACAGGCTACAGATCGAGCGCACCACGTCGATGGTCTCGACCGGCCCGATCACGTAGTCGTTGACGCCGCGGCGCACCAGCTCGCGATAGGGCGCCGTGTCGTTGGGATTGCCGATCACGACCACGCGGGTGCCGGGATCGCAGACGCCGGCGAGATCGTCGAGGCCCTCGAGAATGTCGCGCGTGCCGTCGGATTCGATCACGATCACGTTCGGCGTCGGCATCGTTTCATAGACTTCGATCGCCGCGGCAAGGCCGCCGTCTTTGGCGGTGAGATGCGCCTTGGCGAGACGGCGGTCCTGGCCCGCCGCGGTCATTGCGGCGAGCGTCTGCTCGGTCTCGCAAAATGCCTGCACCGAGATGCGAGGCACCGGCGCAATGTGTTCCTCGGGGTGCTGCGGATCGCCCGCTTCTTCGTCGTGGACGCTTGTCATTTGCCTGTGTCGCTGAGTTTGGCCTTTTCAGCCTCGGGATAGGTGGTCGTGGTTGCCGCGCCCTTGCGGTAGCGCTCGAAGGCGATGTCGCGGCGTGCGGTGTAGGCCGGCGTCTCGGCGCGCGGCTGCTCGAGGTCGGCGGGGTTGTCGATCATCGCCGCGAGATTGCGCTGGGTGGCGCAGCCGAGATTGAAATAGGGCCGGTTCTCGTTGTAGCCGGGGTTGAGGATGGACGGACCCACGTCCTCAGGCCACAGCCCGCAGGGGCCGGCGACCGCGGCGATCCTGGAATAGCTCAGGCGGATGGTCGGCAGCAGCCCGGGATCTTCGGGACGATAGGGATGCTGGACGATGGCGCGCGACGGCACGCCGCTGGCGCCGAGCACGGCGCGGATTTCGTGATAGGTCGCAGCAGCCGCGCGCGAATTCGCTGTGTCGATGGGCACGTCGACGATGACGGAGCCGGTGCCTTCGCGCGTCCAGTCCTGGGCAATGCCCGCGACGTCCGAGTGCTGCGCGGCCGAGAGGCCGCCTCTGGCCTTGCCGACGAAGATCACGATCGAACGCTTGGCTTCCTGCACCGCGATCGGGTGGCGCTGGCGATAATCGGTCGGCACCGTCTGGGTGGTGACGACGTCGCCGGTGGTGTTGCACGCGCCCAGCATGACGGAGAGCCCCGTCAGTGCGAGCGCGACGCGCAAATTGCGGCGTCGATCAGCTGTCGTCTTCGTCATCGGCTTGTCCCCACTTGCCCCGTTTCTCGCCCCGTTCCCCAATCGCCCGTTCGCGTCAGTCGATGATGAAGCCGAAATCGCCCTGGTTGCCGTCCATCGGATCGGCGCGGCGCGCAATGCCATAGAGGCGGTTCATGCGGCCGAGCAGTGCGGACTGCGAATCCGACGACGGCGCGAAGCCGTCATCGGGCCGCGACAATTCCTTCTGGGCGACCGCGCGCACCACATAAGGCGTCACGATCACCATCAGCTCGGTCTCGTTGTTGACGAAGTCCTGGCTGCGGAACAGCGCGCCAAGGATCGGCAGCTGATCGACGCCGGGCAGGCCGTTGACCGCCTGCTTGGTCTGCTGCTGGATCAGGCCGGCCATCGCCATCGAGCCGCCCGAGGGAATTTCAAGCGTCGTTTCGGCGCGACGGGTCTGGACCGATGGGATGGTGATCGAGTTGGTCGTGCTCGAAGACAGCGCCTGCGACACCGTGATGGCGTTCTGGCTCGACAGCTCCGAGACCTCGGTCATCACGCGCAGGCTGATCCGGCCCTCGCTCAGCACGACCGGGGTGAAGTTCAGCGAGATGCCGAACTTCTTGTAGGTGATCTGGGTGGTACAGACATGCGTGGTCGGATCGCAGGCATAGCCCCCGGGGATTGGAAATTCGCCGCCGGCGATGAAGGTCGCCGATTCACCGGAGATCGCCGTCAGGCTCGGCTCGGCCAGGGTGCGCATCACGCCCGCGCTTTCCATCGCGCGCATCGTGGCGCTGACGGTGGCGACGCCTTTGGTGAGGCCGCCAACGCCGAGCCCGTTGCCGCTGACCAGCGGTCCGCCGCTGGCCGAGAACGGGTTGGAATTGTTGAAGTTCACGACCGCGGTGCCGGCATTCAGGCTGGCGCTGAGATCGACGCCCAGCTGCTTGACGATGTCGCGGCGCACTTCGCCGACGACGACTTTCAGCATCACCTGGTCGCGGCCGCGCACGATGATGTTGTTGACGACCTTGTCTGCTCCGCCGACCAGCTTGGCGGCGACATCGCCGGCCTGCTGAGCCTCGACCGGGCTCGACACCGAGCCGGTCAACATCACGCTGTCGCCGACGCCCTCGATCTGCACGCCCGGCAGCGATGAGCGCAGCGCCGCGCGCATGCCGTTGAGGTCGCGCTTCACCGCGATATCGTAGGCGGCGACCTGCTGGCCGTCGGCAGAGAAGAACACGACATTGGTCTGTCCGACCTGGCCGCCGATGATATAGGCGCGCTGCGCCGAGCGGATCACCGCATTGGCGATCTTGGGATCGGCCACCAGCACGTCCTTGACCTCGCGCGGCAGGTCGATCACGGCCGACTTGCCGACGCCAAGCGACAGGAAACGCGTCCGGGCCGGCGCGATGGTCGCGACCGGCGCCACGCCGAGATCCGGCGCCTGCATCGGCGCCTGGTCTCCGACCGGCGCATCCGCGGCGCTGACCCGGTCAGGGGCTGCGACCAGCCCCAGCATCAGCATTGCCCCCGTCCAGAACGAGCGCACGCGCTTCCCCCGAATGCGCAGGCCCGTCTGATTATCCCCGTAGTTCATCTTGGGTGTCCCCATCACTTCTGTGACGTTAGTTGCCGCGCCTGCACGCCGTAGCGGATCACGTTCACGCCGCCGGCACGCCTGGCTGCTTGGTCTTCGACCGTAATCTCCGACGCGTTGGCATCGGCGATGCTCCGCAGCGCGAGCGTCAGCGTGCCGGCCTGGCGCGAGACCGATAGCGTGGCGACCTGGTCGGGCTTGAGCTCGAGCGTGACGGTCTTGCCGAGCACGGCGTTCTGGCCGTCCTTTTCCTTCGGCGCCTGGTCGATCGCGAGCACGCGGATGTTGGTCAGGACGATTTCGGACAGGATGAGGTCATTGCCGCCGGCCGGGCCGTTGGCGCCTTCGGGATTCTTCAGGCGGCGCGTCATGACGATGTCGACGCGGTCGTTCGGCAGGATGAAGCCGCCCGCGCCGGTCTCGGCTGAAATTTCGGTGGAGACGGCCCGCATGCCGGACGGCAGGATCGCGGCCATGAAGCCGGAGCCGTCGGCCTTCACCAGCTTCTGCTCGCGGATCGGTTCGCCCTGCATCAACGGCACGCGCGCGATCGAGCCTGCGATCTGCGTCTGTGCGTCGGGCCTGCTGTCACGGCGGATGAAGGCGCTGCTCGCGGTGGCTGACGGCCAGGTCTGCCATTGCAGGTCCTCGGCCTTCACGGCCTGGCCGAGCTGGATGTCGGATTTGGCGACGAGCACCTCGACCGTCGGCAGCTTCTCGGCCACCGGGAGGACGGGCGCGGGCTTGTTGTCATAGCCGCTCGCCAGATATGCGGCGACGCCGCCGGCGCCCAGCGCAATGACGAGAACGACAATGCGTGCGGTATTCATACGCCTCTACTCTTACGCGGGGCACTCGAACCGCACGTGGCGGGTTCCCCGGCATCGATGAGTAGGGAGTAAAAGTATAAGGGGTGTTGCGAGGCCGAGTGTGATGGTCAGTGACGGTGCTGGTTTTGGCCAGATGGTGAATGCCGCGTTATTCGGACGGCGCCGGCCCCGTAGTTCACGCAAGCGCACTCCTGCGTTCGAATGAGACGCGGGGCGTCATGGTGAATGGGTGGTTAGTGATGTCAGGTGCCGAGCGATGTCGCAGCGGTGAGACGGAAACATCGCGACACATTACCAGTGTCGTCCCGGCGAAGGCCGGGACCCATACCGCGTGATCTTTCGATTGCAGGAAGGCAGAAGTACCAACGACAAGTCTTCGCCAAACCACGCCCTGTGGTTATGGGTCCCGGCCTTCGCCGGGACGACGTTGGAGAGAGACCGCGCGCGTAGCCCTTACTTCGCCCGCTTCTGCTCGATTACGTCCCAGACCTTGGCCGCAACATCCGGGCCGCCCAACCGCGCGATTGCGCGGATGCCGGTTGGCGAGGTCACGTTGATCTCGGTGAGGTTGCCGTTGATGACGTCGATGCCGACGAACAGCAGGCCGCGTTCGCGTAGCGCCGGTCCGACGGTGGCGCAGATCTCGCGCTCGCGCGGGGTGAGCTCGGTCTCATGCGCGGCGCCGCCGCGCACCATGTTGGAGCGGAGATCGTCCGCGGCCGGCACGCGGTTGACCGCGCCGGCGAACTCGCCATTGACCAGAATGATGCGCTTGTCGCCGTGCTTCACCTCGGGGATGAACTGCTGAATCACCCAGGGCTCCTTGAAGGTAACCGAGAACATGTCGAACAGCGAGCCGAAATTCATGTCCTGCGGCATCACGCGGAACACCGCCGCGCCGCCATGGCCGTGCAGCGGCTTCATCACCACGGCGCCATGCTTGTCGCGAAACGCGTTGATCTCGTCGAGGTCACGCGAGATCAGGGTCGGCGGCATCAGCTGCGGAAAATTCATCACGAACAGCTTTTCCGGCGCATTGCGCACCGACGCCGGATCGTTGACGACCAGCGTCTTGGGATGGATGCGCTCAAGCAGATGAGTCGAGGTGATGTAGGCGAGGTCGAACGGCGGATCCTGGCGCAGCAGCACCACGTCAAAGCCGTTGAGCGCCTCGCGCTTGGGCTCGCCGAGGGTGAAATGATCGCCGGGCTCGTCGCGCACGGTCAGGAGCTGAACCGGGGCGACGATCTCTTCGCCCACCATCGAAAGCTTGTCCGGCGTGTAATAGGACAGGCCATGGCCGCGCTTCTGCGCCTCCAGAAGCAGCGCAAAGGTGGAATCGCCCTTGATGTTGATGCGGGCGATGGGGTCCATCTGGACGGCGACGTTCAGTTTCATGGTCTGCCTTTCAGGTCGAGGCGTCGAATGCCGCCAACACATGGCGTGGAAGTGACCGCGGCGCAATCAGCATGGCGTCGAATCGCAGTTCGAATTCCGCATGCTCGGGATGCGCGACGAGCCAGCCCTGCGCGGCATTGATGATCCGCTGCTGCTGGCGCGGCGTCACGGCGAAAGCGGCGTCATCCAGCGTCGCGCGCGCCTTGACCTCGACGAAGGCGATCAGGTTGCGGCGGCGGGCCACGATATCGATCTCGCCATGCGGCGTGCGGTAGCGTTTTGCCAGGATACGGTAGCCCTTGGCCATCAGATAGGCGGCGGCGCGGCTCTCCGCGGAGATGCCGGTGCGGAACGCCGCGACGCGTTCGGGCGAGGCGATCTTCGGTTCCTGTTTCGATTCCTGGGCGCCCTCACGCTTCGCCATCGCCGCCTCGCATACTTTTTGCGAGCTCGAGCGCGCGAGCATAGACCTCGCGGCGCGCCCGTCCTGATAGCTCGACCGCATGAGCGACGGCGTCCTTGACGCTGTGCGCGGCAAGTTGCTCGCGCAGGAGGTCGTCGAGCGCGTCCGCCGTCATCACCTCGGCGTCGGCTGCGGGCGGAGCGATCACCAGCACGAATTCGCCGCGCGTCTCAAGCGTGGCAGCCTCGCGCGCAAGCTCGCTCAGCGGCGCGCGCGAAATCTCCTCGTGCAGTTTTGTCAGCTCGCGGCAGATCGCGGCTTCGCGCGTGCCCATGATCTCAGCGAGCTCGGCGAGCGTGTCCTGCACGCGGTTGCCGGATTCGAACATCACCAGTGTCGCATCGATGCGGGCGAGCTCGGTGAGCCGGGTACGCCGGGCCGCGGATTTCGGCGGAAGAAACCCTTCGAAGAAGAAGCGATCGGTCGGAAGTGCTGCGACCGAAAGCGCCGCCAGCACCGAGGACGGGCCGGGCAGCGCGAACACCGCATAACCCGCGGCGCAGACCTCGCGCACCAGCTTGAAGCCGGGATCCGAGATCAGCGGCGTGCCGGCATCCGACACCAGCGCGATCGAGCCGCCCTGCGAAAGCCGCTCCAGGATCTTCGGACGCGCGGCCTCGGCATTGTGCTCGTGATATTGCTTGAGCTGCGCAGAGATGGCGTAGCGCTCGGTCAGGCGCCGCGTGATGCGGGTGTCCTCGCAGGCGATGACGTCGACCCCGGCGAGCGTCTGGAGTGCGCGCAGCGTGATGTCGCCGAGATTGCCGATGGGGGTCGCGACCAGATAGAGGCCCGGCGCGACCTTCGGCGCCACGAGCCTATAGGCGTCGATGGAGAAACCGCGCGGGGCGGCGTCCGTGTTTTCAGGTGTATTTATCGGGGCCGGCTTTGCGCGCATAATGAGACGAACTTAGGCATGATCCCGAGGGCTGGGAACCGGTCCTCCGAAAAAGATCGTACCGGGGCAAGATACGAGCGACGGGGCGGGGAAGGACTGGAATGTGATCCATCCGGTATCACATTCGAGGGGGAATGAAGCGCCAGCGCCATATTCGCGGCGGAAACGCCGCCTTGATGCTGCGAGAGCGTCGGCGAACAGCTTGCCAGGACCAGGAGACGGCCGCGTTAAGCGTTCCTTATCCTTTTGTTTTGGTTAACTATTTGCCGACAATATGCCTGAATCCGCGGCTTCTGTCGCGGGCATGAGTTGGTGTGATCGGCCGCAGACGGCTGGTCAGAAGAAGAGTTGCCATGGTGGGCCCGCGTACTCCCAGATCTTCCTTTTCGGAGGAGTCTCCCGTTCCGGGGCCCCAGACGTCGGGGGCGACCCGGCGGAGCGCGCTTGGGCTGTTGCTGGGTGCACCGCTGCTGTCGGCCTGCGCCGGCGTGCAGCAGAGCCTCAGCCAGTTCTCCAATCCGTTCAGCAGCTCCTCCCCGCCCCCGGCCCAGCCAGCCGGCCCGCCGCAGCAGGCGACGACCGCCGGTACCGGCGGCGTGAAGGTTGCCGTGATCCTGCCGCTCTCGGCCGCCGGCAATGCCGGGCTCGCCGCGCAATCCATGCGCAACGCCGCCGAGATGGCGCTGGCCGAGTTTCAGAATCCCAACATCCAGCTCTTGATCAAGGACGACAACGGCAGCCCGCAAGGCGCCCAACAGGGCGCACAGCAGGCGGTCGACGAAGGTGCCGAGATCATTTTGGGGCCGCTGTTCGCGCAGTCGGTGCCGGCGGTGGCGCAGGTCGCGCGCACGCGCGGCATCTCGGTGATGGCGTTCTCGACCGATTCCAGCATCGCCGGCCGCGGCGTCTATCTGCTCTCCTTCCTGCCGGAGTCCGACGTCAACCGCATCATCGAATATTCCGCCAGCATCGGAAAACGCTCCGTCGCCGTGCTCGTGCCCGACAATGCCTATGGCAATGTCGTCGAGGCCGCGGTGAAAGCGGCGGTGCCGCGGCGCGGCGGTCGCATTGTCGCGTTCGAGAAATACGGCGCCGATCGCGCCACGCCGGCACGCACCGTGGCGCAGCAGCTTGGTGGCGCGGATGCGCTGTTCATTGCCGATGACGGCGATGCCGTCGTCGCTGTGGCCGATGCGATGACTGCGGCGGGCGCGAATTTGCGCAACATCCAGTTGCTCGGCACCGGCCTCTGGGACAATCCGCGCGTCTATGCCAACGCAGCGCTGCAGGGCGGCCTCTATGCCGCGCCGGATCCGGCCGGCTTCCGCGCCTTCTCCGGCCGCTACCGCACCAAATACGGTGCCGAGCCGGTGCGCACCGCAACGCTCGCCTATGATGCGGTGGCGCTGGTCGCTGCACTCGCGCGCACGCAAGGCACCACGCGCTTCTCGCCCGACGTGCTCACCAATCCCTCAGGCTTTGCGGGCATCGACGGCCTGTTCCGCTTCCGCGCCGATGGCACCAATGAGCGCGGGCTTGCGGTGATGAAGGTGACGACGGGTGGCGGTGTCGCTGTCGCGGGCTCGCCGAAGAGCTTTGGGGCTTGATGGCTTCGTAGCCCGGATGGAGCGCAGCGAAATCCGGGACCGGTCCCTCATTTCGCGCAACCCGGATTACGCTGCGCTCCATCCGGGCTACAGCATTTCGCTACGCCGCCAGATCCGCGACCACCGCATCCAGCACCGGGAATCCGCTGCTCGTCACGCGCAACCGTCCTGTCGCATCAACCGTGATCGCGCCTTCTTCGCGCAGCAGCGCGATGCGTTTGGGGTCGAGCGGGCGGCCGGACAGGGCGGTGTAGCGCTCGGGGTCGATGCCCTCGGCGAGGCGCAATCCCATCAGCAAGAATTCGTCGGCGCGCTCCTCGCTGTTGAGGAGGTCGTCGGTGACGATGCCATTGCCGTTGGTCTCGACCCGCATCAGCCAGGCTTCGGGGCGCTTCTCGGTAGCGATGGCGTGGCGGATGCCATCGATATCGAGTCGTCCGTGCGCGCCGGGGCCGACACCGGCGTATTCATGGCCGCGCCAGTATACGAGATTGTGCCGGCACTCGGCGCCACGCCGCGCGTGGTTGGAGATCTCGTAGGCGGGCAGCCCGAGCTTGTCGCAGGTCTCTTGCGTGACATCGTAGAGCGCGCGGGCGACCGCTTCGTCCGGCGTCTTCAATTTACCGGCCTGGTGCAGGCCGAAAAACGGCGTGCCTTCCTCGATCGTCAATTGATAGAGCGACAGATGCTCGGCGGCTTCATCGATGGCGAGCCGCAGTTCATCCGCCCACATCTCCGGCGTCTGGTCGGGGCGGGCGTAGATCAGATCGAACGAATAACGGTCGAACGAACGGCGCGCGATCGCGACCGCGTCGAGCGCCTCGCGCGCGCTGTGCATGCGGCCCAGCGCCTTCAGCGAGGCATCATCAAGCGCCTGCACGCCGAGCGAAACACGGTTCACGCCGGCCGCGCGATAGCCGGCGAAGCGCGTGGCTTCGACGCTGGTCGGGTTTGCTTCCAGCGTGACTTCGACGTCGCTCGCGACTGTCCAATGCTTGCCGATCGCATCGAGCACCGCGCCGACAGTTGCCGGCTGCATCAGCGATGGCGTGCCGCCACCGAGGAAGATCGATGTGACCTCGCGGCCGGGCGCGCGCTGTGCAGTTGTTTCAATCTCGCGCGCGAAAGCTGAGGCGAAGCGTGCCTCGTCGATCGCGACGTGGCGGACATGGCTGTTGAAGTCGCAATACGGGCACTTCGACAGGCAGAACGGCCAGTGCACGTAGACGCCAAAGGCTTCCTTAGCGCGGCTCAAGGCAGATCTCCGCCAGTTTCACGAAGGCGCGGGCGCGATGCGACAGGCCAAGGCCAAGCGGCGGCAGGCCGTGCTTCTCGATGCTGGTCATCTCGCCGAACGTACGCGTGTGGCCATCGGGCAAAAACATCGGATCGTAGCCGAAGCCGGCCGTGCCGCGCGGCGGCCAGACCAGGGTGCCATCGACGCGCGCTTCGACCTCTTCGAGATGATCGTCGGGCCAGGCGACGCAGAGCGCGGAGACGAAATGCGCCGTGCGCTTGTCCGCCGTGGTTGCGCCGCGCTCCTGCAACAGGCGTTCGATCTGCGCCATCGCCGCTGCGAAGTCTTTGCTCGGACCGGCCCAGCGTGCGGAGAAAATGCCGGGCGCGCCGTCGAGTGCATCGACCACGATGCCGGAATCATCGGCGAAGGAAGGAAGCTTGGTCGCCTGCGCCGCTGCGATGGCCTTGATCGCGGCATTGCTGCGGAAATCGTTGCCGGTCTCTTCCGGCTCGGGAAGGCCGAGCTCACCGGCCGACACCGCCTCGATGCCGTAAGGCGCCAACAGCTCCTTCATCTCGGCGAGCTTGCCGGGATTGTGGGTGGCGATGACCAGCTTTCCGGTGATTCGGCGATGCATGGGCTTATTGACTACGCCACGGCCAGTTTCTGCAAGTCCACGAGACGCGCGACGCCCTTGCGGGCCAGCGCCATCAGCGCCAGGAACTCGGCTTCCGTGAACGGCTCGCGTTCCGCGGTGCCCTGCACCTCGATGATGCGGCCATCGCCGGTCATGACGAAATTGGCGTCGGTATCGGCCTCGGAATCCTCGGCATAGTCGAGATCCAGCACCGGTGTGCCCTTGTAGATGCCGCAGGAGATCGCGGCGACGTTGTCGCGCAACACCTTGGCCTTGATCATGTTGCGCGTCTTCATCCAGCTGATGCAATCGGCGAGCGCGACCCAGGCGCCGGTGATCGAGGCCGTGCGGGTGCCGCCGTCGGCCTGGAGCACGTCGCAATCGACCGTGATCTGGCGCTCACCGAGTGCTTCGAGATCGACGATGGTGCGGAGCGAGCGGCCGATCAGGCGCTGGATCTCGACGGTGCGGCCGCTCTGCTTGCCCGCGGCAGCTTCGCGGCGGGTGCGTTCGGAGGTTGCGCGCGGCAGCATGCCGTATTCGGCGGTGACCCAGCCGCGGCCCTGGCCCTTCAGCCACGGCGGCAGGCGGTCCTCCAGCGTGGCAGTGACCAGCACATGGGTGTCGCCGAATTTCACCAGGCAGGAGCCTTCCGCATATTTGACCACGCCACGCTCAAGCGTCACGGGGCGCAATTCATCGGGCGCACGGCGGCTTGGCCGCATGGGAAATCCTCCAAAACTCACGGGAATAGGCTGTTCGCGGTGCTTGTAGGGGGGGTGAGGGTGAGCAGCAAGGGCTTTTCGGTCCCCAAGCAACTATCGAGCAATCGCAAAACCCCGCTTGTCAGGGGGCTCCCGGATGGACAGATTAAAGGCAGCCGAGAGGAGTTACGTCCGTGGCCCATCACGATCCGATCCATCTGATCGCGCCGCGCGCGGGCCTTGCCCAGCTCAACGAGCGTTCTCGCGACATCTTTCGTCAAATCGTCGAGAGTTATCTCACGACCGGCGAGCCGGTCGGCTCACGCAATATCTCGCGCCTGATCGCCATGCCGTTGTCGCCGGCCTCGGTCCGCAATGTCATGGCCGATCTGGAACAGCTCGGCCTGATCTACGCGCCGCACACCTCCGCCGGCCGTTTGCCGACGGAACTCGGCCTGCGCTTCTTCGTCGATGCCCTGATGCAGGTCGGCGACCTCAACGAGGCCGAGCGGCAGTCGATCCAGAGCCAGCTGACGTCGGTGGGCCACGCCCAATCGGTGGAGGCGGCGCTGTCGGAAGCGCTGACGCGGTTGTCCGGCCTCACCCGCGCCGCCGCCGTGGTGCTGACGCCAAAATCCAATTCGCGGCTGAAACATATCGAATTCGTCCGACTGGAACCCGAGAAGGCGCTGGTGATCCTGGTCGGCGAGGACGGTCAGGTCGAAAACCGTGTGCTGACCCTTCCGCCCGGAGTTCCGTCCTCGGCGCTGACGGAGGCCGGCAATTTCCTCAATGCGCGGATTCGCGGCCGGACGCTGGCCGAGGCCCGGCTCGAGCTCGAAACTGCACTGGGCGAAGCCCGTGCGGAGCTCGACCAGCTCACCCAGAAGGTAATCGCAGCCGGTATCGCCAGTTGGTCCGGCGGCGAGAATGAAAATCGTCAGCTGATCGTACGTGGCCACGCCAATCTGCTGGAGGATTTGCACGCGCTGGAAGACCTCGAGCGGGTGCGGCTGCTGTTTGATGACCTTGAGACCAAGCGCGGCGTGGTCGATCTGCTCGGCCGCGCCGAGACCGCCGAGGGTGTGAGAATCTTCATCGGCAGCGAGAACAAGCTGTTCTCGCTGTCCGGCTCCTCCACCATCATCTCGCCCTATCGGGATGCCGCCGGCCATATCGTCGGTGTTTTGGGCGTAATCGGCCCGACCCGGCTGAATTATGCCCGCGTGATCCCGACCGTGGACTACGCTGCCCGCATCGTCAGTCGCCTCCTGGGCGGCTGACCGGCGGCTCAGACGATCACGGGCGCTTGATTTTCGGCGCCCGAAGCACGATATCCGGGCGAGAAAAATCCCTGAGACGAGTTTGAAAAGAGAGCCGATGACCGATCGAGACCGGCAACCCGAAGACACGACCGCTGCGACCGGCGAGCCCGTGGTGTCGAAGCCCTACATCATGCCCGACGATCCCGAGCCCGGCTCGGTCGAATTGTTGCAGAAGGAAGCTGCCGAGGCGCGCGACCGCATGCTGCGGACGCTGGCCGAGATGGAGAATCTGCGTAAGCGCACCGCCAAGGAGGTCGCCGACTCCAAGCTCTACGGCGTCACCGGCTTTGCCCGCGACGTGCTCGACATCGCCGACAATCTCCAGCGCGCGCTCGATGCCATTCCGGCCGAGACTCGTGCCGCGGCTGATCCCGGTATGACCTCGCTGATCGAGGGCGTCGAGCTCACCGAGCGCTCGCTGCTCAATGCGCTGGAGAAGCACGGCGTGAAGAAGTTCGACCCCTCGGGCCAGAAGTTCGACCCGAACTTCCAGCAGGCGATGTTCGAGGTGCCCGATCCGTCGGTGCCGTCAGGCACCGTGGTGCAGGTCATGCAGGCCGGCTACACCATCGGCGACCGCGTGCTGCGTCCGGCTCTGGTCGGTGTCGCCAAGGGCGGCGCGAAGGCTGCACCTGCGGCCAACAGCAACGAGGCGAACTGAAGCGGGCGTAAGCTCGCAATCCTCATGGTGAGGAGCCGCGCCCGAAGGGCGCGCTCCTCAGGATGCGGGTTTGGCGGAAGAGTCGCGTCGCCTTACGCGCTCACCGCGATATCCGCAGACTGAATCCGCTTCACCCCGGCCTTGGCCATATCGGCCCAGGCTTTCGCGAGCGAGCCCTGATTGTCGATGCCGCGGCAGGCGTCTTCCACGACATAGACCTCGAAGCCGGCCTTGCGCGCGTCGAGCGCGGTCCAGGCGACACAGAAGTCCGTCGCGAGACCCGCAACGAACACGCGCTTGATCTTGCGGCCCTTGAGATAGCCGGCGAGGCCGGTCGAGGTCTTGCCGTCGGCCTCGAGGAAGGCCGAATAGCTGTCGACGTCCTTGTGAAAGCCCTTGCGGATGATGAGCTCGGCCTGCGGGATCGAGAGATCCTTCGACAGCGAAGCGCCGTCGGTGCCCTGCACGCAATGGTCCGGCCACAGCACCTGCTTGCCATAGGGCAGGTCGATCGTTTCGAACGGCTTCTTGCCGGAATGCACCGATGCGAACGAGACATGGCCGGGCGTGTGCCAGTCCTGCGTCATCACCACGTTCGAAAATCCCTTGGCCATCTTGTTGATGACCGGCACCACCTGCTCGCCTTCCTTCACCGCGAGGCTGCCGCCCGGAAGAAAACAGTTCTGCACGTCGATCACGAGCAGCGCGGATGTGTCGTCCGGCTTGATCGAGGCCGCGGCCAACAGCGCGGTTGGAGCGAGGCTCGCGAGCGCCGTCGTCCCCAGCGCCGCCAAGATTTGTCGCCGATCCAGCATCGTTCGTCTCCCTCTGAATGATCCAACGAGGAAGGAGCCTAATTCCGTTCGTATACGAACAGAAGCCCGAAAATGCAGCCGGGTCTGGTGAGCGCTTGGGCGGGCTACTTTCTCGTCGTCCCGGCGAAGGCCGGGACCCATACGCCGCAGCAATAGTTTTGCGAAGACTCGGAGTTACCGGCTCGTCCTGCAACCACTCCCTGTGGTTATTGGGTCCCGGCCTCCGCCGGGACGACACCGAGTGTGCTGGACCGTTTTCGCTTAGCCCTTCGGCTGGATGCCGTCGCGCACTGCGCGGAAGCGGGTGAAGGCGTTCACCCACTGGTCGCGCGGCGCGCTGGCGATGATGCGCAGCGAGGCGCCGCCGGTTGAGAAGCGGATCCACTGCACCACCGTGACCGCGGTCTTGTCCTTGCCGCTGATGCCGTCGATCCGGGTCTCAAAGCCCTGCTGGCCATTGATGCGGATCGGCTCGGACATGGTGACGCGCGATTCGCGCACGCCGGGGATCTGGAGCGCGGCCTCCTGGGCGAAGCGGGCGCGATCGTCGGCCTGCTGCGGGGTCGCGCCGATCAGGCCGAGGATCATGAACGGCTTCGATTCATAGCCTGTGCTCTCGTTGCCGTCGGCCAGGATGATGCTGCTGCCCGGGACCAGCGTGCGAACGTCCTTGAAATCGGCGAGGTCGGTGATCTTGAACGGCATCAGCCCGATCTGTTCGTCGGCCGACACTTCCCTGCGGGTTACCGCGGTCGCAAACATCTGCCGCACCGCGTCGTCGGTGTAGATTTTCGATGCGTTCTCGGGGACCTGCACCGCGACATAGCCGGAGAAGCCGGCACCCGGCACGATCATCGAATAGCGCTTCACCGGAGTATCGCCGGCCTTGCCGCTCTCGGTGGTGAAATAGGCCAACCCCGCCGGCGTCTCGATCTTGTCCGGCTTGACGCCGTTGCTGCCGGCCGGATTCGCGTTGAAGGCGGCCACGACCTCGCCATAGGCCGCCGGCGGCAGCTCGGTGATCAGCACCTTGACGTTGCCGTCCTCGCTCTCGAAGCCGGGAAAGGTCTTGGCCGTGCTCAGCCCGACCAGTGGCGCCATGCCGAGGCGCAAGCCAGGCGGGAAAACGGCGTCGGCGGCGAAGGCCGGAAGTGCTGTGGCAGCGAGGAGGGCGAGCGCGGCGAGGGGGCGAATGAGCTTCATGGGCACTCTACTTGGTTCACATTGAGGCCGTTCGATGGTCGGCCATCGGGCCCCTTTGTCGCGTGGGGCAGCCTAGCGCGCGGTGGTCCGGCCGGTCCGCCTTTTAGCGGGTTTGGCCTTGCCGCAACAGGGTGGCGGCGGGGGGCAGGCCGAGCGCAGACCTGTTAATAATTCCTCACCCGCAAGGGCGGTCCAGCCCGGATATGTTCTTCCAAAACCCAATGTTTTCACGGCCGAAACTTGCGTTCGGTCCTTGCGGGGCCCACCCCCCCTCCTATATGAGCGTCAACCATCGCAATATCGCGGATGTTTGATCTTAGGGGGTTTCGGTTCGGGTGCCTTCTGGGCCCAGCCAACCTGCCGCAAAAACAAGGATATCTGGACCATGGGAAAGGTCATTGGGATCGACCTCGGCACCACGAATTCGTGCGTCGCCGTAATGGATGGCAAGAACGCCAAGGTCATCGAGAATTCCGAAGGCATGCGCACGACGCCTTCGATCGTCGCCGTCACGGATGACGGTGAGCGCCTCGTCGGCCAGCCTGCCAAGCGCCAGGCCGTCACCAACCCCGAGCGTACGTTCTTCGCAGTGAAGCGCCTCATCGGCCGCCGCTACGACGACCCGATGGTCGAGAAGGACAAGAAGCTCGTTCCGTACAAGATCGTGAAGGCTTCCAACGGCGACGCCTGGGTCGAGGCCGACGGCCAGACCTACTCGCCCTCGCAGGTTTCGGCGTTCATCTTGCAGAAGATGAAGGAGACCGCGGAAGCCCATCTGGGCCAGAAGGTCGACCAGGCGGTCATCACCGTTCCGGCCTACTTCAACGACGCCCAGCGCCAGGCGACCAAAGATGCCGGCAAGATCGCTGGCCTTGAAGTGCTGCGCATCATCAACGAGCCGACTGCGGCAGCCCTCGCCTATGGTCTGGACAAGACCAAGACCGGCACCATCGCGGTGTACGATCTCGGCGGCGGCACGTTCGATATCTCCATTCTCGAAATCGGCGACGGCGTGTTCGAGGTGAAGTCGACCAACGGCGACACCTTCCTCGGCGGCGAAGATTTCGACATGCGCCTCGTCGGCTATCTGGCCGACGAGTTCCAGAAGGAGCAGGGCATCAACCTGCGCAACGACAAGCTCGCGTTGCAGCGCCTGAAGGAAGCCGCTGAAAAGGCCAAGATCGAGCTGTCGTCGACGACGCAGACCGAGATCAACCTGCCCTTCATCACCGCGGACCAGACCGGCCCGAAGCATCTGACGATGAAGCTGACCCGCGCCAAGTTCGAAGCGCTGGTCGATGACCTCGTTCAGAAGACGGTCGAGCCCTGCCGCAAGGCGCTGAAGGATGCGGGCCTCACCGCCGCCGAGATCGGCGAAGTGGTGCTGGTCGGAGGCATGTCGCGCATGCCCAAGGTCCAGGAAGTCGTGAAGCAGTTGTTCGGCAAGGAGCCGCACAAGGGCGTCAATCCGGACGAAGTCGTGGCGATCGGCGCTGCGATTCAGGCTGGCGTGCTCCAGGGCGACGTCAAGGACGTGCTGCTGCTCGACGTGACCCCGCTGTCGCTGGGCATCGAGACGCTGGGCGGCGTGTTCACCCGTATCATCGACCGCAACACCACGATCCCGACCAAGAAGAGCCAGGTGTTCTCGACCGCCGAGGACAGCCAGAACGCGGTCACCATCCGCGTCTTCCAGGGCGAGCGTGAAATGGCGGCCGACAACAAGATGCTCGGTCAGTTCGACCTGATGGGCATTCCGCCGGCCCCGCGCGGCATGCCGCAGATCGAGGTCACCTTCGACATCGACGCCAACGGCATCGTCAACGTCTCGGCCAAGGACAAGGCCACCGGCAAGGAGCAGCAGATCCGCATCCAGGCCTCCGGCGGCCTGTCGGAAGCCGACATCGACAAGATGGTCAAGGACGCCGAGGCCAATGCGGCAGCCGACAAGCAGCGCCGCGAGGCGGTCGACGCCAAGAACCATGCCGACGCGCTGGTGCATTCCACCGAGAAGGCACTCGCCGAGCACGGTTCGAGGGTCGCCGAGACCGAGCGCCGCGCCATCGAGGATGCCGTCAGCGACCTCAAGGAAGCGCTGAAGGGTGACGATGCCGAGGCGATCAAGACCAAGACCAACACGCTGGCCCAGGCGTCGATGAAGCTTGGCGAAGCCATGTACAAGCAGCAGGCTGAGGCCGATGCGGCCAAGGACGCTGCGAAGGACGACGTCGTCGACGCGGAATTCACCGAAGTCGACGACGACAAGAACAACAAGAAGTCTGCATAAGCCCGCGAGGGTCATGATGCGGACGGCTTGGACCCCACACGCTGAACTGGCCTCTCCCCTCAGGGGGGAGGCCGTCGTGTCGGGCTCGACGGGGCGCGCTCCCGTTACGATCGATCAATTCCCAGCCGTTATTCTCAACGCTGCCGTGGTGCCCTCTGCCGCAAGGCGGAAGGGCGCTTATATCGTCGCGTGGCGGCGTTGTTTCGCCCCGACTTGAATCGCGATTGGATAGACCGGGTCAGACATGTCCACCAAGCGCTGCTATTACGAAACCCTCGAGGTCGAACGCTCCGCCGACGATTCCGTCCTGAAATCGTCCTTCCGCAAGCTTGCGATGAAATTTCATCCCGACCGCAATCCGGGGGATGACACCAGCGAAGTCCGGTTCAAGGAAATCAACGAGGCCTACGAGGTCCTCAAGGACAAGGACAAGCGCGCGGCCTATGACCGTTTCGGCCATGCTGCCTTCGAGCAGGGCGGTCCTGGCGGCGGTGCCGGTTTCGGCGCGGGCTTCGCCTCCTCCTTCTCCGACATTTTCGAGGATTTGTTCGGCATGGCCGGACAGCGCGGCCGTGGCGGCCGCGAGCGTGGCGCCGACCTGCGCTACAACATGGAAATCACGCTCGAGGAGGCCTTTGGCGGCAAGACCGCGCAGATCGAGATTCCGGTCTCGGTCACCTGCGATGCCTGCTCGGGCATCGGCGCCAAGGCCGGCACCAAGCCGAAGACCTGCTCGACCTGCGGCGGCGCCGGCCGCGTGCGGCAGTCGCAGGGCTTCTTCACGCTCGAACGCACCTGCCCGGGCTGTCAGGGCCGTGGCCAGATGATCGAGGACGCCTGCCCGTCCTGCTCGGGCCAGGGCCGCGTCACCCGCGAGCGGAATCTGTCGGTCAACATTCCCCCGGGCGTCGAGGACGGCACGCGGATCAGGCTCGCCGGCGAAGGCGAAGCCGGAGTCCGCGGCGGCCCGCCCGGCGACCTCTACATCTTCCTGTCGCTCGCCCAGCATCAGTTCTTCCAGCGCGACGGTGCTGATCTGCATTGCCGTGTGCCGATCTCGATGGTGACCGCGGCGCTTGGCGGCGAATTCGAGGTGCCGACCATCGAGAAGGGCAAGACCAAGGTGAAGGTCCCCGCCGGAACCCAGTCTGCCCGCCGATTTCGCATTGCATCAAAAGGCATGCCGGTGCTGCGCTCGCGCCAGATGGGCGACATGTACGTCCAGGTCGTGGTGGAGACCCCGCAGAATCTCACCAAGAAGCAGCAGGAATTGCTGGCCGAGTTCGAAAAACTCTCCTCCGGCAACACCCAGCCGGAATCCGAGGGGTTCTTCACCAAGGTCAAGGATTTCTTCGGTAATCGGGCGAACTGACCCGTCTTGACCGCATCGTTTTCGGCCTATACCTGTTTATGACCATTTTCTGACACGCCGCGGTCACGCGGTCTCGTCCCGTCCGGTCCAGACATGCCATTGCCGTCGTCCGCGCGTGCGTTGAAGAAGCCTCGTCTTGATGACGAGGTGCGCTTTCTCAGATCGTGGATCGAAAAGCCCCTCCACATGGGCGCGGTGATGCCGTCGGGTAAGCTGCTCGCCCGGACCATGGCCCGTTACGTCGATATGAACTCGGATGCACCGGTGGTCGAGCTCGGCCCCGGCACCGGCGCCATCACCTCGGCGCTGGTCGAGCGCGGCGTCGACCAGAAGCGCCTCGTCCTCGTCGAATATAATCCCGGCTTCTGCGCGCTGCTGCGCGATCGCTATCCGCAGGCCAAGGTGGTGCAGGGCGATGCCTATCGCCTGCGCGACACGCTCTGGAACGTGCTGAGCGCACCGGCCTCCGCGGTCGTCTCCGGCCTGCCGCTCGTCACAAAACCGATGCTGACGCGGCTGCGGCTGATCCGCGATGCCTTCACGGCGCTCGCGCCCGGCGCCCCCTTCGTACAGTTCACCTACGCGGTGGTGCCGCCGATCCCGAAATCGCTGCCCGGCGTGTCCACAGAGGCCTCGGAACGGATCTGGATGAACCTTCCGCCGGCCCGCGTCTGGGTGTATCGCAAGGACTAATTCCGCCGGCTTCCCTCTTTGCGCGGCGGGTTTGTTTCGCCGAACGCATGGAAGCGGATGTCCGCACCGAAAATCCTGGTCATTCCCGGCTCACTCCGCACCGGCTCGCACAATGCGAAGCTGGCGGCGGTCGTCGCTTATGAATTCGCCCAGGCCGGCGTCGACATCACCCGCATCTCGCTCGCCGATTTTCCGCTGCCGATCTACGACGGCGATCTCCAGGCCAAGTCCGGCGTGCCCAAGCACGCGGTCAATCTAAAGCGCATGATCGGCGCGCATCATGGCGTGCTGATCGTCTCGCCCGAATACAATGCCTCGGTGCCGCCGCTGTTGAAGAACGCGATCGACTGGGTCAGTCGCGTGCAGGATCCGCACGAGGCCCGCGGTGACGTCTTCCGCAACCGTACTTTCGCGCTCGCCGGCGCTTCGCAGAGCAGGCTTGGCGCAGCCCGCGCGCTTGGGGCGTTGCGATTGATCCTGACCTCCTGCCACGCCAATGTGATCGCCAGCCAGCTCACGCTCGCCTTTGCCGACCAGGCCTATGACGATATGGACAGGCTGAAGAACCAGGGCGATATCGACGCCATGAGGGAGATGGTGCGGCAGTTGATCGACATTTCTCAACGCATGATGTGAGGTGACATGACGCCAGCCGAAATCGCCCCGAACGACCGCCTGATCGTCCCGCTCGACCTGCCGAGCCCGGAGGCCGCGGAGGCGATGGTCGCAAGGCTCGGCGACAGCGTCACCTTCTACAAGATCGGCTATCAGCTCGCTTATGCCGGCGGCTTGCCGCTGATCGGCAAGCTCGCCGACAAGGGCAAGAAGGTGTTTGCCGATCTCAAGATGCACGACATCGGCAACACCGTGATGCGCGGTGTCGAGAGTGTCGCCAAGCTGGGGGCGACGTTCCTGACCGTGCACGCCTATCCGCAAACCATGAAGGGCGCCGTCGAAGGCCGCGGCAGCGCCAGCCTGAAGATCCTCGCCGTCACGGTGCTGACCTCCTACAACGACGACGATCTGCATGCGGCCGGCTATCGGCTCAGCGTGTCGGAACTCGTCGAAGCGCGGGCGCAGCAGGCGCAGGTGCTCGGCGTCGACGGCCTCGTCTGTTCGCCGGAAGAAGTGGGCGCCTTGCGCAAGATCGTCGGCCATCAGATGAGCCTCGTCACCCCCGGCATCCGGCCCGCGGGCGCGCCGACTGGCGACCAGAAGCGCATCATGACGCCGGGCCGTGCGATCGCCGCGGGGGCCGACTATCTTGTCGTCGGTCGTCCGATCCTCGAAGCCGCCGACCCCAGGGCGGCGGCTGACGCAATCCAGGCCGAAATCGCGCAAGCGCTCGGCTGATCAAGCTGATCAAAAAGGGAGAAGAACAATGGCAAAAGGCTACTGGATCGGACGCGTCGACGTGCACAGTGACGAGGGCTACAAGCCCTACGCGGTGGCGAATGGTGCGATCTTCAAGAAATGGGGCGCTCGCTTCGTCGTCCGCGCCGGCAAGTTCACCACTGTCGAAGGCGCCAGCCGCACGCGCAACGTCGTGATCGAATTCCCGGACTACGAGACCGCGATCGCCTGCTACAACTCGCCGGAATACCAGGCCAACATCAAGGTGCGCCAACCGCACTCGCTCGCCGACCTCATCATCATCGAGGGCTATGACGGCCCGCAGCCGTCAGACGGCTGAGGCGGGATCTGAGCGCGCGCCTCGTCCTTCGAGACGACCGCTCTGCGGTCTCCTCAGGATGAGGCTAAGCAGCATCGGCACCCGTCGAATTTGCTGCCATGTACTCCGACCTCATCCTGAGGGCCCGCCGTAGGCGGGCGTCTCGAAGGATGGCCGCAAGCGGCCGGCCCTCCAGGAGAGTTAGGCCTGCGCCTGCGCCTGCCCGATCCCCCTCGGTTGCCGGAACTGCGTCCCGCCGCTACAACGCACCTGAGAGGATCAGACCATGTCCGAGATGCGCTTGATTGTTGCTGGAGCCGGCGGCCGGATGGGCCGGGCGCTGACGCGGGCGATTGCCGACACCAAAGGTGCGGTCGTGGCCGGTGCGCTGGAGGCGCCGGGCTCGGAGCTGCTCGGCAAGGATGCCGGCGTGCTCGCAGGCCTGCCAGCCAACGGGATCAAGCTGTCCGCCGACCTCTGGGCGATGTCGAAGGATGCCGACGGCATTCTGGATTTCACCGTGCCGGCAGCGACCATCGCCAATGTCGCGATCGCGGCCGAGCGCGGCCTCGTCCATGTCATCGGCACCACCGGTCTTTCGGGCTCCGACAACGCCGTGATCAAGAGCGTCACCAACCGCGCCGTCGTGGTGCAATCCGGCAATATGAGCCTTGGCGTCAATCTGCTGGCCGCGATCGTCAAGCGCGTCGCCAAGGCGCTCGACGACAGCTTCGATATCGAAGTCGTGGAAACCCACCACCGCATGAAGGTCGATGCGCCCTCCGGCACCGCGCTGATGCTGGGCCAGGCCGCTGCTAGTGGCCGTGGCATTTCGCTCGAGGAGAACGCGGAGCGTGGCCGCGACGGCATCACCGGCGCGCGCAAGCCCGGCGCGATCGGCTTTGCCTCCTTGCGCGGTGGCACCGTGGCCGGCGAGCACAGCGTGACATTCCTGGGCCCGTTCGAGCGCCTGACGCTGTCGCATCTCGCCGAAGACCGCATGCTGTTCGCCCATGGTGCGCTGAAGGCGGCGTTGTGGGCGCATGGCAAGAAGCCGGGACATTACTCCATGGCCGACGTGCTCGGCCTCGCCGACATCTGAAGGGAACGGAAAGCAGTCAATGAGCGAACGTCTTCTCGTGCTCGTGCGCCACGGCCAGAGCGAATGGAATCTGAAGAACCTGTTCACGGGCTGGAAGGATCCTGATCTCACCGAGCTAGGTGTGAAGGAAGCCAGCGAGGCCGGCCGCAAGCTGAAGGCACAGGGCCTCGTGTTCGACGTCGCCTACACCTCGGTGCTGACGCGCGCGCAGCACACGCTTGATCTCATTCTCGGCGAACTCGATCAGAAAGGTTTGCCGACGTCGAAGGACCTCGCGCTAAACGAGCGCGACTATGGCGATCTCTCCGGCCTCAACAAGGACGACGCGCGCAAGAAGTGGGGCGAGGATCAGGTGCTGATCTGGCGCCGCTCCTACGATGTGCCGCCGCCCGGCGGCGAAAGCCTGAAGGACACCCTCGCGCGCGCGCTGCCGTATTACGTGCAGGAGATCCTGCCGGGCGTGCTCAACGGCAAGCGCACCCTTGTCGCCGCCCACGGCAACTCGCTGCGCGCGCTGATCATGGTGCTGGAAAAGCTCTCGCCCGAAGGCATCCTGAAGCGCGAGCTCGCGACCGGTGTGCCGATCATCTACCGGCTCAATGCGGATTCGACTGTGGCGTCGAAGCTGGATCTGGCGGGTTGAGCACGATCCCGTAGGGTGGGCAAAGGCGCACAGCGCCGTGCCCGCCATTCTTCCTACCGCTGACGCATGGTGGGCACGCTTCGCTTTGCCCACCCTACGGCCACTACGACCTAAGCAGCAAACCTACTGCACCCCCACCTGCCCGGCTTCCCAGCCCAGCATCGCCTGCTTGCGGGTGATGCCCCAGTGATAGCCGGTGAGCGTGCCGCTCTTGCCGAGCGCGCGGTGGCAGGGCACGACGAAGGAAACGGGATTCCTGCCGATCGCCGCGCCGACGGCGCGCGAGGCCTTCGGGTTGTCAATGTTGCAGGCGATGTCGGAATAGGACACCGCGCGCCCCATCGGGATCTTCAACAGCGTCTCCCACACCCGCACCTCGAAATCGGTGCCGATCATGACCACGCGCAACGGCTGATCCGGCCGCCACAGTTTTGTGTCGAAGATGCGTTGCGCGAGCGGAGCGGTGCCCTCGTGGTCCTCGACGTAAGTTGCGTTGCGCCAGCGCCGAGTCATGTCGGCAAGCGCTGCCTTCTCCTCGCCGGGATCGGCGAAGGCCAATCCTGACAACCCGCGATCGGTCGCGATCACGATCGCCGTACCGAAGGGCGAGGGATGGAAGCCGTAGCGCAAGGTGAGCCCCGCACCGCCATTCTTCCATTCGCCCGGCGACATCGCTTCATGGGTGACGAAGAGATCGTGCAGCCGGCCCGGGCCCGACAGGCCGGAGTCGAGCGCCGCGTCGAGGATGCTCGCGGAATCCCTGAGCAGCCCCTTGGCGTGGTCGAGCGTCAGCGCCTGCATGAAAGCCTTGGGTGTGATCGAGGCCCAGCGGCGGAACAGATGGTGGAGCTCATCCGGCGTGACGCCGGCCGCATCCGCCATCGCCTCGATGGTCGGCTGCGCGCGCCATTTCTCCGAGATGAAGGCGATGGCCCGGCGCACGGAATCATAGTCGCGCAGCGCGGCGTTCTGGGAGCCCGGCTTGGCCAGGCGCTGGTCATGTATGGCGAGTGTCATCATGACCGGAAATGTAGGAGAGGGGGCGGCGCGAAACCACCCGTTTTCCGATCCGGAATCAGGAGACCGGATTATAGATCGGGCCGCGCTTTGCGGCGTTGAGCGCATCAACCAAGGCTTTGTAAAAACTAGCCTTTTCGTTCGGTCCGAGAAAGCCGGCAATCTGGATCCGGCGGCCGCGCGAGATCAGATAGAGGTGCTCGATGCCGTACTCCTCGTCGATCTCCTGGTCGAGGCGGACCCAGAGCGGGTTGAAAGTCCATTCGGCGACCTGGCCGCGATGGCTGACGCGGCGCACGCGCAATTCGGTCGGGGTGACTACAATCTCCTCGCTCGCCCGCGCGGTCCGGAAATTGACCTTGACGGCCCACCAGACCACCAGCACGTCGAGGCCGAAGAAACCGAGCACCGGCCACGCCCCCATCATCAGGAAGACCATGCCGGTGACGAAGCTGACGACGCTCAGGAACAGCATCACGGCGAGGAAACCGGTGCGGTTCAGCGAGCGATGCGGCGTCAGCCGCGCAGAGAGGATCTCCACCTCGCGCGGATCTTCAGCGTCTTTGCGCTCAATTTCGTTGCCTGTGCTCATCGTCCCTCAGTATATCCCGATCATGGCGAAAATCATCCGCAAGCCGACCCCGCGCAAAGTGGCCGTGACGAAGAAAGCGGCAAAGACGGCCGCAGCGAAGCCGAAGGCGCCCGCGAAGTTGATGAAGACCAAGGCCCTCAAACCCAAATCTACAAAACCCTGGACCCCGACCGAGATCCACGAAGTTTTCAGCCGCTTCCGCAAGGCCAATCCCGAGCCGAGGGGCGAGCTCGAGCACGTCAATCCGTTCACGCTGTTGGTCGCCGTGGTGCTGTCGGCGCAGGCAACCGATGCCGGGGTCAACAAGGCGACGCGCGCATTGTTTGAGGTCGCCGACACGCCGCAAAAAATGCTCGATCTCGGCGAGGAGCGGCTGCGTGAGTACATCAAGACCATCGGCCTCTACCGCACCAAGGCCAGGAACGTGATCGGGCTGTCGGCAAAATTGCTCAGCGAGTTCGGCGGCGAGGTGCCGCGCACGCGCGCCGAGATCGAGTCATTGCCGGGCGCGGGGCGCAAGACCGCCAATGTCGTGCTCAACATGGCCTTCGGCGAGCACACCATGGCGGTCGATACGCATGTGTTCCGCGTCGGCAACCGCACCGAGCTCGCGCCTGGCAAGACGCCGCTCGAAGTCGAGCTTGGACTCGAAAAGGTGATCCCCTCCGAGTTCATGCTGCATGCACATCACTGGCTGATCTTGCATGGCCGCTACACCTGTCTCGCGCGCAAGCCGCGCTGCGAGGTATGCCTGATCAACGATCTTTGCCGGTGGCCGGAGAAGACGGTGTGAGGCAATATTCGCCGTCGTTCCGGGACGATGTGAAGCAAGTTGGTTTTGAGGTCGTGTCGTGAGTGAGCAGGAACAAGTCTCGTCGCCCCCGTCAGCCCCCGCACCAGCCGCGGCGCCCAAGCCGGCACCGCCGCCGGCGAGCTCGCTCTGGGGCCGACTCGCGATCCCGCTGTTCGCCGTGATCGTCGCGCTCGCCTTCGTCGCGCTGGCGACGATGCGCTTCGACGAATGGGTCGGCAATGCGGTGATCCAGACCACCAACGATGCTTACGTCCGCTCGGAGCTGACCCGTCTTGCGAGCCGCGTCTCGGGCGAAGTGCTGACCGTCGCGGTGACCGACTTCCAGCGCGTCAAGGCCGGCGACCTCCTGATCCAGATCGATCCCGCCGATTACGAGGCCCAGGTCGCGCAGTCCGAGGCGGCGGTCGCCGCGGCGCAAGCCGTGCTCGACAATCTCGCCAACCAGATCGAGCTGCAATATGCGACGATCGCGCAGGCCGAGGCCGCACGGCTGTCGGCGGAAGCCCTGGAGGTCGAAGCCAAGCAGGAGCAGGATCGCCAGCAATCGCTGACGCAGACCGAATCTGGCACCCGGCAGCGGTACGAACAAGCCGTCGCGGGCTACGCCAAGGCGCAGGCCGATGTGCGCGCCAGCCGCGCCGTGATCGCCGCCCAGCAGCATCAGCTCGAAGTCCTGCAAGGCACCAGGAAGCAACGCGCGGCCGATCTCGACGCCACCAAGGCGACGCTGGCGAGCGTGAAGCTCAAGCTTGGTTATACCAGGATCACGGCGCCGTTCGACGGTGTCGTCGGCGAGCGTCAGGTGCAGCCCGGCGATTACGTCAATATCGGCACCAATCTCATCAACGTGGTGCCGCTGCCAAAAGTCTATGTGATCGCGAACTACAAGGAGACCCAGCTCACGCACGTTTCACCGGGCCAGCCGGTCGAGATCACCGTCGACAGCTTTCCGCGCGAAAAGCTCCACGGCAAGGTCGAGCGCATCGCACCCGCAACCGGCGCGCAGGTCGCGTTGCTGCCGCCTGACAACGCCACCGGAAATTTCACCAAGGTGGTGCAGCGCATTCCCGTACGCATCCAGTTCGATGACAACCAGCCCTTGCTGACGCGGCTCGTGCCGGGCATGTCGGTTGTCACCAGCATCAACACCGCGGGCGCGAATGGCGGAAAATAACGACGCCGATCGCGGGCCGGTCTCGCGCGGCGGCGTCGCGCCACAGCCGCTGTTCGCCGTGGCGGCGGTGCTGCTCGGCTCGTTCCTCGCCAATTTCGACAGCCGGCTGACCACGGTCGGGCTGCCCGATCTGCGCGGCGCGTTCTCGCTCAGCTTCGACGAGGGCGCCTGGCTGTCCACGGCCGGCATCGGCTCGCAGATCTTCATCGCGCCGGCGGTGGCGTGGCTTGCGACCGTGTTCGGCCTGCGGCGTGTGCTAGGCATCCCGAGCCTGGTCTATGCCGCGGTCTCGCTGACGCTTCCGTTCGTGCGCGATTATCCGACGCTGATCGCGCTCAGCGTCGTGCATGGCCTGTTGCTCGGTACGTTCGTGCCGGCGACCTTGATGATCGTGTTCCGCAATTTGCCGATCCGCTGGTGGCTGCCGGCGATCGCGCTCTATTCGATCCGTGTCGGCTTTGCGCTCGATACCTCGTCATCACTGGTCGGCTTCTATGTCGATCATCTCGGCTGGCAGTGGGTGTATTGGCAGAGCGTCGTGATCGCGCCCCTGATGGGCCTGATGGTCTATTTGGGCACACCGAACGACCCGGTCAACCGCGCGTTGCTGCGCGAGGCCGATTGGGGCGGCATGCTGCTGCTCGGCGCCTCGGTCGGGATGATTTATGCCGGCCTCGACCAGGGCAATCGGTTGGACTGGTTCGGCTCGGGTACGGTGATGGCGCTGCTCGTTGGCGGGGCGGCGCTGTTCGTGGCCTTCGTCATCAACGAAGTGCTGGCTCGGCAGCCCTGGGCGCATGTGAACGTCCTGTTCTCGCGCAATATCGGGCTGTCGCTGGTCGTGATCCTGCTCTACACCCTGACGAGCCTCTCCAACTCATCGCTGGTGCCGAACTTCCTCGGCAATGTTATCCTGCTCAGACCGGAGCAGAGCGGGCTGCTGCTGCTTACCTATGGCGCGCTGCCGATGTTCGTGCTGGTGCCGATTTCGATCTGGCTGCTCCGGCATTTCGATGCGCGTGTGGTGACGGTGCTGGGATTTGCCTGCTTTGCCGCCGCCAATCTCTGGGGCACCCAGCTCACCCATGATTGGGCGCGCGAGGATTTTATCGGCATCGTGCTGCTGCAAGCGGTCGGTCAATCGACGACGCTGTTGCCGATCATCATCCTGGCGGTGTCGAACTCCGACCCCAGCCGGGCCACGGCCTTTGCCGCCTATATCCAGATCATGCGGCTCGGCGGCGCCGAGATTGGCGTGGCGCTGATGGGAACGTGGCTGCGCGTCCGCGAACAGATCCATTCCTTCTATATCGGCCAGAACCTGGAGGTCGGCGACGTCAACGTGGTGCGCGCGCTCAAGCAGCTTGCAGATCACTTCGCGGCCCACGGCGCGGGCTCCGCGCAGGCACGCGCGGTCGGCACGCTCGCAAGCTTCGTGCAGCGCGAGGCCAACGTGCTCGCCTATATCGATGGTTTCTGGCTGTGCTTCTGGCTGGCGATGGCCGCGCTCGGCTTCATCGCGCTGATCACCCGCGCACCGCCCGGCCTGTTCACGCCGGCGCCGTTCGGCTTCGCCAAGATGGTGCTGCGCAAATGCGGAGTGCGGGTCGCGTAGTCGCCGTCACCGCATCTGCCGCGCGGGCTCGATCAGCTCCGGCCGCGGACCTGACAACCGCTTGTGCATGTGGACCATGAAGGCCATGCCAAAAATCGGCGTCGCCAGATTGACGATCGGGATCGAGACGAAAGCCGCGATGATCAGGCCGGCGGTGAAGATGGTCGCGGCATTGTCGCGCCGCATCGCCTTGGCTTCCTCCGGCGAGCGGAAGCGCATCGCGGCGAGCTCGAAATATTCGCGGCCCAGGAGCCAGGCGGTGGCGAGGAAGAAGATCAGGAAGCCGGCGCCAGCCAGGAACACGAAGGGCAGCGCGATCAGATAGACCAGGATTGTCAACAGCCCGGTCTTGATGCCCTCGTAGATCGCCTGGTTGAACGGCAGAGCGACGCCCGGCCGCTCGGCGGGATAATATTCGCGCTCGACGATCTCGGCGACGTCGTCGACGAACAGGCTCGCCACCAGCGAGGTGATCGCGGGCATCAGGAAGACACTGCCGAACACCACGCCAAGACCGGCCGCGATCGAGATGATCCAGGCAAAAATTTCGAGCGACGAATGCCAGCTTGGCCCGAGCAGGCCCTCGAGCCAGACCTCGCCATAGGTGGCAAACCAGCTGAGCAGCCGCTGCAAGCCGATCGCCAGCACGACGATCAGCACCAGAGCAAGGCTGATCGATCGCCACAGGATCGAGCGCATCGGCGGCGAGATCATTTGCGACAGCGCCTTGACGGCGGCATCCAGCATGGAACTTCCCCTCACGAAATCACCTGCGAGAGGTAGACACCCCAGGGCGCTTCGGCAAGGGACGCTGACCTGTTGCGGCCTGCGGCCTACGGCTCGGCCACAATGCTGGCCCAGCAGGTGATGGCACTACAGACCGTGCTCCAGCGACCAAATCCCTTGTAGATCTGGGCAGCGATCTGCTCCTGCTGCTTCAGCGTGCCCTCGGCCTTGATCTGCGGATCGGAGACGTTGCGGATCGCGAGCCAGCGCGGCGCCTTGGCGCCCATCTCCTGGGCCACCAGCCCGAGGACGGCGTCGCCCATCTCGGAGACGTCGCCGAGGCCCTGGAGATGGAAATGATCGTCCGAGGTGTCGAAGCCGAAGAAGTCGGTGGTGACCACGGAGGACGACAGGTCGCTGGGCTTGGTGACGAAAATCTTCGGCGCCCTGGTGTTGTCCTTCGGCAATTGCCCGGCATTGGCCTTGAACAGCGTCTTGGCGACCGCGAATTTCGTCGTCTTGGCCGACTTGCTGGAGAAATGCTCCTGGGCAAAAGGCTGCTTCTTGAACTTCGACAGGCAGTCGAAGCGGACGATCGGGCTGACGATGACGTCGCCGACCTCGACCTGCTTGCCGATGCCGCCGGCTGTTCCCGTGGTGATGACGAGGGTCGGCTGTACCTCGGTGATGATCTGGCGCCAGACGTCGATGTTCGGCAGCTGCGGGCCGTCCTGCGACATGTGCGAGTCGGATTTGAAGATCACGACCTTTTTCTTGCCGATCGTCGTGGTCCAGTAGGTGCCGAGCCGCTTCGCCTCGATGGCCGGACAGCCGTTGCGCATCTTCTTGGAGATAGCAGCGTAATTGTGCGTGTAGGGCACGTAGTCGTTGCGGGAATCCTTGCCCGGCGTCAGCACGCGGCTGAGCGCGTGGCCTTCGTCGACGGTCCAGGTCACGACCAGCACGTCCGCGCGCGGCAGTGGGCCCTTGCCGTCGCCCTTCGGCTTCGGTCCGGTTTGCGGCGCCAAGCCCTTGGGCCAGGGAATGTCGGTGAAGCGCGATAGGCCGGTCGCGGTCGAGAAGGCAAGGAACGCGCGGCCCTCGCTCGATTCGGAATCGAAATCGATGATCTCGCGTTGAAAGTCCTCCGCATTGACCTTCGCGGTCTTCTTCACGGCGACGTCCGCGATACGCTTGACCGTAAAGGTCTCGCGCGGCGGCGGCGTCGTGATCGGATCGAACCCAAGATTTCTCTGAACCCATTTGCGATCGGCCGGCATTGCATCGTCTCCGCCAATTGGTTTTGACACGCGTCTGATTTTGACAAACGTCTTTCATTGGTCGGCCAAGGTGGCCGGCGGTTGCAATCTAAAATCGAATTCGTTGCCATCGAATGGTCGGGGCTACTGACCGATTCTGTGCCGACTTTGGCTCGTGGAGGATTTCACCTGTCAAAAAAGAACTATTCTGAAAAATTGTCGCTCAATATCTGAACCAATCCGGTTGTCAGATTACACCTATAGTTGAGATGCGGCAATCTGTCTTCCAATCACAAACGGAGGAAGTCATGGCAAGCTCGACCAAGCGTGTTGCGTTGGTGAACAGCGCGCGGAAATTACCGAAGGGGGCCAAGCTCGTCGGCGCGGCCGATCCCAAGCAGGAAATCGAGATCAGCGTTCGCCTGCGCGCGAAGCGTGCCGACGACGAGAAGGTGATGGCGCTCGGTGCGCAACCGCCGCGCGAACGGCAATATCTTTCTCGCGCCGAGTTTGCCGAAGAGATGGGCGCCGATCCCGCCGACATCGCCAAGATCGACGATTTCGCCCATCATCATGAACTCAACGTCAAGAGCGTGCACCTGGCCTCCCGCACGGTGAAGCTGACCGGTACAGTGAAGGCGATGAGCGCGGCCTTCGGCGTCAAGCTCGACAAGGTCAAGCATGACGGCGCGACCTATCGCATGCGCAAGGGCAACGTGCAGATCCCGGCCGAGCTCGAAGGTATCGTGATCGGCGTGCATGGTCTCGACAATCGACCCGTTGCTCAGCCGCACTTCCGCCGCAGGACGGCGACCAAGGGCGCGACGGCGCGCGCGGGGCAGGGCGGCAGCTTCTCGGTCGAGCAGATCGCCCAGCTCTACAACTTCCCGGGCGGCGAGACCGGCGCCGGCCAGTGTATCGCCATCATCGAGCTCAACGACATCGACCAGAAGGGCCACCCCACGGGTGCCGGCTACAAGACGTCGGACCTGAAGGCCTTCTTCAAGAAGGCGGGCATCCCGATGCCGAAGATCGCCCCCGCAAGTGTCGACGGCGGCGCCAACAAGCCCGGCCATTCCGACGCCGACGGCGAAGTCGTGCTCGACATCGAGGTCGCCGGGGCGGTCGCACCCGGCGCCAAGATCGTGGTCTATTTCGCGCCCAACACCACCAACGGCTTCATCGATGCGGTCAAGGCCGCGGTCCACGACTCCGCGCGAAAGCCCTCGGTGATCTCGATCAGCTGGGGCGGACCGGAAGATCCGGCGGGCTCGCAGCAATTCGTCGACGGCCTGAACGAGGCCATCCGTGATGCCGCCGCGATGGGCGTCACCGTCTGCGTCGCTTCCGGCGACAATGGCTCAGCCGATATGAGTGAAGGCTGGGACGGCAAGCCGCATGCCGACTTCCCGGCGTCCAGCCCATTCGCGCTGGCCTGCGGCGGTACCAATCTGAAGGCGCCGAACGGCCACATCAACGAGGTGGTCTGGAACGGCGGGACGCAGGGTGGCGCGGGTGGCGGCGGCGTCAGCATCGTGTTCCCGCGGCCGCAATACCAGGCCCACGCCCATGTGCCGAAATCGCCGTCGCATTCGGTCGGGCGCGGCTTGCCCGATGTCGCCGGCGACGCTGATCCCGCGACCGGCTACCAGATCTTCCTCAACGGCGTCATGACCACCATCGGCGGCACCAGCGCGGTGGCGCCCTTGATGGCCGGACTGATCGCCCGCATCAACGAGGCCACGACCAAGAAATTCGGCAAGACGGTCGGCTTCATCAACCCGCTGATCTACGCCTCGCATGCGCAGGGCGTGTTCCGCGACATCACGGTCGGCAATAACGACATCACCGGCTCCCTCCACGGCATGTACAAGGCCGGCCCCGGCTGGGATGCCTGCTCCGGCCTCGGCGTCCCCAACGGCGCGGCGTTGCAGAACCTGCTCGCGGCGTAAACGGCGGTCGCTCTTTTCCCTCTCCCCGTTCTTACGGGGAGAGGGCTACACCACGTCCAGCGGCTTGCCGCGCACATTCGGGCCGAACAGCGTCATTGCGATCACCACGATCAGCATCGCTGTGGTGATCAGGCCGAACACGCCGGTGACGCCGGCTTCCTTCAGCATGTAGGCGACGATGAAGCCCGAGAACGTCGCGGAGAGCCGGCTCATCGAATAGACGAGACCGGAGGCCTGCGCCCGGATCTGGGTCGGAAACACCTCGGTCTGATAGGCATGATAGGCGTAGGACATCGTGGTGTTGCAGGCCGTCAGCAGCACGCCGCAGACGATCAGCACACTGGGCTCGGTCAGTTGCGCGAACGCCATGCCGAAGACGATGATGGCGATGCAGGCACCCGCAATGATCCATCGGCGCTCGAATTTGTCGGCGAAGCTCGCGGCGAGCAGCGGCGCGATCGGATAGGCGAAGGCGACGATGAAGGAATATTGCAGGCTCTTGGTGACGGTGATGCCCTTCTCGACCAGCAGCGTCGGCACCCAATTGGCGAAGCCATAGAAGCCGAAAGCCTGGCAGAGGTTGAACACCATGAAGAGGATGACGAGCGAGAGATAGGGCGGCCGGAACAGATCGGCGAAGCTGACCCGCGCGGGCGCCTGCATCGCCTGGTGTGCGGATGACATCAGGGGGCGTGAGCCCGCGCCGCCGCTCGCGGCCTCCAGCGTCGCCATAATGCGGAGCGCCTCGTCGTTGCGCCCGTGGCGCGCGAGCCAGAGCGGGCTCTCGGGCAGGAACAGCCGCACCACCCAGACGATCATGCTGGCGGCGGCGCCGATCAGCACCACCCAGCGCCAGCCTTCGACGCCGTAAGGTGCGAGCGGCACCAGCCACCAGGCGAGAAAAGCGACCACGGGCACAGCCACGAACATGATCGACTGGTTGACCGCAAAGGCACGTCCGCGCATCCGGCTCGGCACCAGTTCGGTGATGTAGGCGTCGATGGTGATGACCTCGACACCGATGCCGATACCGGCGAGGAAGCGCCAGAACAACAGGCCTTCCGAGGAGGTCTGGCAGGCCATGATCACGGATGCCGCGGTGTAGCCGAGCAGCGCGTAGGTGAAGATCGCGCGCCGGCCGAAGCGGTCAGCGAGGAAGCCGAGGAAGAAGGTGCCGACGAACAGGCCGGCAAAAGTGGCGGCGACGAAGGCGCCAATGCCGGAGAAGCCGAAAAACGCCGTTGTCGTCGTGGAGAGCAACCCGCTGCGGCTCAGGCCCGGCGCGATGTAGCCGGTCAGGAACAGATCGTAGATCTCGAAGCAACCGCCGAGCGAGAGCAGGATCACGAGGCGCCAGACATAAGCTGTCCCCGGCATGGCCTCGAGCCGTCGCGAGATTTCGTCGGGTGCCGATGGCGCAGCGCCGAGCTCAAAGGCTGTGTCGATGCCGACAACGCTCATGATGTCCTCCCCGTGGCACGCGGATCGCGCGCGGTTCCCGGCGGCTCATCTCTGAGGTTTTCGTGAACCTTGCCGGGCCGCGCCATGTTGGCGGGTCGAAGCCAGAAATCCAGAAGAACATATCGATGGGAGCGTTCGAGATTTTCGAACTCGGCGCTCGCTTTTCACCCCGCCAGCGTGGCCTGCCAGCCGCCGCCCCGCACCTGCTCGGCGATCAGCGCCAGCATCAATCGGCGCATCTCTTCCATCGCATACGTCATCGGACGGTTGCGCAGGCGGCAGAGGTAGAGCGTGCGGGTCAGCTTCGGCTCGATCACCTCGCGTGCGACGAGGCGGCCGGCCGCGAGCTCCTCGCGTGCGAACAGTTTTGTGGCGATGGTGCAGCCCAGCCCTTCCACCAGCGCGCCGGTCATGCCTGTGATCGAGTTGGCGTGCAGGATGGCGCTGCCTTCCAGCCGTTTGAGCAGGACCGGATCGTCCAGCAGTGCGCGCGAGGACAGACCGAGGCCATAGCGCAACAGGATCAGCGGCAGCCGGTTCAGCTCCTCGAACCGGATCGGGGCCTTGCCCTTGCCGACCAGTTTTGGAATCCCGACGAGGAACATCTCTTCTTCGAGCACGGCTTCCGTGATCAGCTCTTTCTCCGACGGCGGATTGTAGACCAGCGCCAGATCGACGCTGGAGATCATCAGGTGCATCAGCGTCGCGCCGGACAGGCTCTCGGTCAGCGACAGCTTGAGCTTGGGATATTGGGTGAGCACTGTGCGCATCAGCTCCACGCCGATCGCCTTGACGCCGGAATTCGCCATGCCGATCGAAATATCGCCGGCAATGACGCGGGCGCCTTCGCGCACTTCGGTCTCGGCCTCGGCCATTGCGCGCAGGATGATGCGCGCGTGCTCATAGAGCCGCTCGCCGGCCGCCGTCGGTTCCATGCCGCGCGGCTTGCGCTCGAACAGGGGCGTTGCGAATTCGGCTTCCAGGTTCGAGATATGATGGCTGAGCGCAGACTGCGCGACGTTGACCTGGTCGGCCGCACGCGACAGGTTCCGCTGCTCGTAGACGGCAATGAAATAGCGGAGCTGGCGTGAATCCATGGGGTAAAGCGTTCTATAAGCGCGAAGGCAATCTTCGATAGATTATATTTTTCAGAAGGCTTGTGAAGACCTAGTCTTCCAGCGCCGAACGAACAGGGAGAGACGGATGGCTGAGGCCGGATTGCCGCTCGAAGGCGTGCGGGTCGTCGAGATGACCCACATGGTCATGGGTCCGACCTGCGGCATGATCCTCGCGCAATTCGGCGCCGAAGTGATCAAGGTCGAGCCGCCCGCCGGCGACAAGACCCGCTCTCTTGGCGGCATGGGGACGGCGTTCTTTCCGCTGTTCAACCGCGGCAAGCGCAGTGTCGTGCTGGACTTCGAGAAGCCGGAGGACCGCGACACCATGCACCGGCTGCTCGAGACGGCCGATGTGTTCTTGGAGAATTTTCGCGATGGCCAGCTCGAGAAACAGGGGCTTGGCACTGAGGAATTACGCCGCCTTCATCCGCATCTGATCATCGCCGGACACAAGGGCTTTCTCTCCGGCCCCTATGAGCATCGCCCGGCGCTCGACGAGGTCGTGCAGATGATGTCGGGACTGGCCGCCATGACCGGCACCAAAGAGAAGCCGCAGCGCGTCGGCTCCTCCGCCAACGACATCATGGGCGGCATGTTCGGCGTGATCGCGATCCTGGCAGCGCTGTATCAAAAGCGCGGAGGCAAGCGCGACGGGGCCGACATTCGCATCGGCCTGTTCGAGAACTGCCTGTTCCTGGTCGCCCAGCACATGGTCGAATACGAGATGACCGGCAACAAGCCGCGCTCGATGCCGGAGCGCGAGCACGCCTGGCCGATCTACGACATCTTTGATGCCGCCGGCGACGGGCGCATCTTCATTGGCGTCGTCACCGAGGGCCATTGGCAGAGTTTTTGCCGCGAGTTCGGGCTGGCAGATCTTCTCGACGATCCCGCTTTGCGCACCACGACCGATCGCATCCTGGCGCGGCCACGAATCCTTCCGCGCGTGGCCGAGATCATCAGGCCGTGGAACGTGGCGGAGCTGTCGCAAAGGCTCGACGCACTCAACATCTGCTTTTCGCCGATCAACCGGCCCGAGGATCTCCTGACCGACCCGCACGTGCTGCGGCCGGGCGGGCTCGTCAACAACACCACCGCGGACGGCAAGCCGTTCCATGTGCCGGCGCTACCGGTCGAGTGGAACGGCAGCCATTTCGGTGAGGGCCTGAAGGTCGCGCCGCTCGGCGCCGACACATCCGCCGTTCGCGCCGAGATCGACAAGGACGACGTCACATCAAAAGCCGCTGGGAGACGCGCATGAGCCGGATCGAGACAATTTACCCCACAGACCGCGTCAGCCTGCGCGAGGTCGGCTTGCGCGACGGGCTCCAGCTCGTGAAAAAGATTCCATCAACCGAGGCCAAGCAACGCTGGGTACGCGACGAATATGCCGCGGGCGTCCGGCATTTCGAGGTCGGCTCGTTCCTGCCGGCAAAGACCTTTCCGCAATTCGTCGACGTCCGCGATGTGATCGCGACGGTGGCGAGCCTGCCTGGCGCCCATGGTATCGCGCTCGCGCTCAACGAGCGCGGGGTCAATGAGGCGCTGGAGTCAGGCGTCGGCGAGATCGCCTCGGTTGTCTCGGCGACCGAAGAGCACAGCCAGGCCAATGCGCATCGCTCGCGCGAATCCGCAATCGCCAATGTGAAGCGGCTGTGCAAGATGCGCGACGCCAGCGCCCATAAACCGCTCGTCAATGCCGCGATCTCGATGGCGCTAGGCTGCTCCATCACCGGTGCGGTCGATCCCATCGAGGTGCTGCGTCTGGTCGACAAGTGCCTGGAGGCCGGCGTCGATTTCGTCGCGATTGCCGACACCGTCGGCTATGCCGGCCCGAAGCACGTGGCCGAACTGTCGCGTGCCGCAGTCAAGCTCGCGGGCTCGAAGCCGATCTGCATCCATCTCCACGATACCCGCGGCATGGGCATCGCCAACGCTGCGGCTGCTCTTGATGAAGGCGTCCGCATCCTCGACGGCTCGCTCGGCGGCCTCGGCGGCTGCCCCTTCGCGCCAGGCGCAACGGGTAACGTCGTGTTCGAGGATCTCGTGTTCCTGTGCGAGAGCAAGGGTCTTGCGACGGGCATCGATCTCGAGAAGCTGATCTCGGTGCGCAAGATCCTGCGCGAGGAGATGCCGAACGAAGCGTTGTACGGCGGTGTGGCGCGGGCGGGGTTGCCCGGCGGGAGTACGGCGAAAGCGGCGTAGAGCAGGATCTCTCGTGTCCCGGACGCGACGCAGAGCCGGGACCCAGAAGCTTGCGTTAGCGGCGAGATGGACCCCGGCTCAGCAGCGCATCACTTCGTGCTGCGCTGCGTCCGGGGCACGAGAGTCCCAACCTACTCATGCGGATGCCCGTGTTTCCGCGCCTTCGCCTGCTTGCCGTCCCCAGTCGGGATCATCACCACGCGCCCATAACGCACGCCGCGTTCGGCGATGATGTGGTCGGCGAAATGCTTGACCTCGGAAGCGTCGCCCTTCAGCGCCGTCATCTCCATGCAATTGTTGTCGTCGAGATGGACGTGCAGCGTCGCCAGCGCGAGGTCGTGGTGGCCGTGGAATTCCTGCACCAGGCGCTTTGAGAGATCGCGGGCGGCGTGGTCGTAGACATAGACGAGTCCTGCGACGCAGGGGCCGGTCTGCGCGGTATCCTCGGTGCTCTGTTGCAGGCCGGCGCGCGCGAGGTCTCGGATGATCTCGGAACGGTTCTGGTAGCCGCGCGCTTCGGCCGCGGCATCGATCTCCGCCAGCAAATCGTCCTCGATCGTGATGGTGATGCGTTGCATCAGATACTCTCCGTGCGCCTCGCCTATGTCCGTTGAACCGTAGCCCGGATGGAGCGTAGCGCAATCCGGGGCGGTGCCGATACGTTAGCAGAACCCGGATTTCGCTGCGCTCCATCCGGGCTACGCAGATCTTATCTCGCTCTCCTCACAGCCGCGTCGCACGGAGCCGCAAGGCATTGCCGACCACGCTGACCGAGGACAGCGCCATCGCCGCCGCAGCAATGATCGGCGATAGCAGCACGCCAAAGGCCGGATAGAGGATGCCGGCGGCAATCGGAATCCCGGCGGCGTTGTAGATGAAGGCGAAGAACAAATTCTGGCGGATGTTGCTCATGGTCGCCTGCGACAGTTTTCGCGCCCGCACGATGCCCGTGAGATCGCCCTTGAGCAGGGTAATGCCGGCGCTCTCCATCGCCACGTCGGTGCCGGTGCCCATGGCGATGCCGACTTCGGCTGCCGCCAGCGCCGGCGCGTCGTTGACGCCGTCGCCGGCCATGGCGACGCTGCGGCCGGCCTTTTGCAGTTTTGTCACCACCGCGCTCTTCTGGTCCGGCAGCACCTCGGCTTCCACGTCGGCAATGCCGAGCCGGCGCGCCACCGCTTTCGCCGTGGTGCGATTATCTCCGGTCAACATGATCACCTTGATGCCCTCGGCGGCGAGCGCCTTCAGCGCCTCCGGGGTCGAGGCCTTGACCGGATCCGCGATGGCAAAGAGGCCGGCGAGTGCACCATCGATGGCCATATTGATGACGGTCGCGCCATCGCCGCGCAGGCGCTCGGCCTCGACGTCGAGTGCCTTGGTGTCGATGCCGATCGAGGCAAAATATTTTGCATTGCCGAGCACAATCGTTTTGCCATCGACCTTGCCGGTTGCGCCCTTGCCTGTCGGGGAATCGAACTGCTCGACCTGGCCGAGCGCGAGCTGTTTCTCTTTCGCCGCGCGCATGATGGCATCGGCCAAAGGATGCTCGCTGGCGCGCTCGACGCTGGCTGCGAGGCGAAGGATGTCGTCTTCCGCATGGCCGGCAACCGGAATGATCGCAACCACCTTGGGCTTGCCTTCGGTCAGCGTGCCCGTCTTGTCGACCACGAGCGTGTCGATCTTCTCCATCCGCTCCAGCGCTTCGGCGTTCTTGATCAGGACACCCGCTTGCGCGCCGCGGCCGACGCCGACCATGATCGACATCGGGGTCGCAAGTCCCAGCGCACAGGGGCAGGCGATGATCAGCACGCTGACGGCGGCGACGAGGCCGAACGCAAGCCGGGGCTCCGGTCCGAACCAGGCCCACGCAGCAAAGGCGATGATGGCAACGGCGATCACCGTTGGTACGAACCAGCCCGCGACCTGGTCGGCCAGCCGCTGGATCGGCGCGCGCGAGCGCTGCGCATCCGCGACCATCTGCACGATCTGCGACAGTAGCGTCTCGCGCCCGACCTTGTCGGCACGCATGATGAAGCTGCCGGACTGGTTCAGCGTGCCCGCGATTACCTCGGCACCGGGCTCCTTGGTGACCGGCATGGATTCGCCGGTGACGAGAGATTCGTCGAGCGAGGAGCGGCCTTCGAGAATGACGCCGTCGACCGGCACCTTCTCACCGGGACGAACGCGCAAGCGGTCGCCGGCGTGGAGGGAATCGATTTCGACCTCGTGCTCGCTGCCATCAGGCTCGACGCGGCGCGCCGTCTTTGGCGCGAGCTGCAACAGCGCCTTGATCGCGCCCGACGTCGCATCGCGGGCGCGCAGCTCCAGCACCTGGCCAAGCAGCACCAGCACGGTGATCACGGCGGCCGCTTCGAAATAGACCACGACCGCGCCTTCATGGCCGCGGAACGTGGCCGGAAAAATCTGCGGCGCGATGGTGCCGATCAGGCTGTAGACATAGGCGACGCCGGTGCCCATCGCGATCAGCGCGAACATGTTGAGGTTGCGGGTGACCAGCGACTGCCAGCCGCGGACGAAGAACGGCCAGCCGGCCCAGATCACCACGGGCGTTGCGAAAACGAGCTGGATCCAGTTCGACAGTGTCGGGTCGATCCAGTTGTGCGGACCGGCGAGATGGCCGCCCATCTCCAGCACCACCGCCGGCAGCGCCAGCGCGCCGCCGATCCAGAACCGCCGCGTCATGTCGGCGAGCTCCGGATTGGGTCCGGTCTCCAGGCTCGCGACCTCCGGCTCCAGCGCCATGCCGCAGATCGGGCAGCTGCCCGGTCCGATCTGCCGGATCTCCGGATGCATCGGGCAGGTGTAGATCGTGCCCGCGGGCATCTCCGGTTCGGGCGCCTCGTGCTCTTCGTTTTTCTTGGCGAGATATTTTGCGGGATCGGCGGCGAATTTGGTGCGGCAGCCGGCGGAGCAGAAATGGAACGTCTCGCCGTGATGCTCAAAGCGATGCTTTGAGGTCGCGGGATCGACCGTCATGCCGCAGACGGGGTCGAGGACCTTTGCTGCGGCATCGCTATGCTGATGCGCGTGATTGCCGTGTCCACCGCAGCATGACGAAGCTGCCGGCTTCGCAGCGGCCGGCGCGGCCTTGGCGGAACAGCCGCATCCCGAATGAGCGTCCGCCTCGTGATGATGCCCGTGTTCGGCGTCGTTCATTCCCGTGCTCCGGCCTTGCAACTTATACCCTAGGGGGGTATATAGACGGCATGCGTAAGGACATCAAGGCATCCGTCGGAAAAAGGCTCGGCCGGATCGAGGGGCAGGTTCGCGGCCTCTCGAAAATGGTCGAGGACGACCGCTACTGCATCGATATCGTCACGCAGATCTCGGCGGTGCGTGCCGCACTGCGCCGGGTCGAGGAAGAGGTTTTGAAGGACCACGTCGCCCATTGCGTCGAGCACGCTATCGCCAGCGGCGACAAGGCGGATCAGCGCGAGAAGATCGCGGAGCTGATGGCGGTGATTGGGCGGGCGGAGCGGTAGGTTTTCCCTGTCGTCCCGGCGAAGGCCGGGACCCATAACCCCAGGGAGGAGTTTGGCGAAGATTCGCCGTTCGGGACTTCTACCGCCTGCAATCGATAAATCACGCGGTACGAGTCCCGGCCTTCGCCGGGACGGCACCGAATATGTTGGATGGCAGTCGCGTTAAGCTTCTTCCCGATTGGCGCTAAGCCGCCCTCTCGCGCGTCCGTCCCCGCTGCCTTGGCCGATACATCGCGATTGTCTTCAGCAGCAGAAAATGCTCCGAGATGGTGACGCGTTCGACCGTCTCTGCAGGCTGCGCGCTCACTTCTTCAGCTGAAACTTGAGCCGGCGCTTCTTCGTCAATCGCTTCAGGAATGAGCGGCGGCGCACTGATCGCTTCTGGAAACACCCCGAATGAGCCCGCTACCTCCTCGAGCGGCTTTTGCTTGTCGGCCCAGTGCAGAGCGGTGTAGTCGAAGCCGTGCACGATGGTGGGTTTGACGACTTCGAAATAGGGCGAGATGTCGAAGTCCCGGGGCATGTAGAGCGAGGAATCGCGGATGTGCAGGATCTCGCGGCGCGCGGCGCGGCTGCCGGCCTTGGTGATCTTCGGCAGGATCGGATAGCGCACGGCGTCGAAGGCCTGCGCGATCAGCGCCGAGCAGATGATCTTGGTCGGATCGCCCGAGCCGATCGCTATCATGCGCCGCCGCCAGCGCTGCGGTATCGGCAGCGGAAACAGGAAGCGCATGAGATCGACGATGTTCTTGGTGTCGTAGCCGAACCCGATGCGGTTGATCGCATAGCGGCAGACCGTGGTGCGGTCCTCGTAGGACAGCCCGACCGGACGGCAGACGCGGGTGTGATAGGGGAAATATTTCGACAGCGGCGCGGAGGTGACGCCTTCGCCGATATTGGCCTCGACCAGCACGTGCGGTTCGCCGTCAGGCTCGGCTGCGCCCTCGATCGCGCCGACATAGAGCGCGGCATGCGACCAGGTCGACTGCGTCAGATATTTGATGATGCCGGAGATGCGGTTGTTGCCCTCGACCAGCAGCACGTCGCCAGGCTCGATGACGCCGCGCAAATGCTCCGGGTCGCTCGGCGTGAACGGCTCGTAGCCCGGCACCTCCTTTGAGAGGTACGCGGCAATCAGCTTGCCGACTGAATCTAGGACCGTCCCCATGAACTCCACCCACGGCCTTTTCCGGCCGTCTTTTCTCTTCTCTATCATGGTCGGAACGTGTTGCAATTCGGTTCATCGCTCTGTGAGCTCAAGCACGATTGATTCACCATGATGGTTGCCGCGCAACATCAGATACGGCAAAGTTCGCGAGCTGTTCCCGTTTGCCGCAAGTCCCCGGAAACCATGACATGACAATCACGCGCCGCAGCTTCCTATCGGCGTCGGCGGGTTTTGCCGCAATGCCGGTCCTGCGCGCAACCGCCGCGACCTTGCCGCGCGAGGCTGACATTGTCGTGATCGGCGCGGGTGCGGCGGGAATTGCCGCGGCGCGGCGCGTGATGGCGGCCAACCGCAAGGTCGTGGTGGTGGAAGCGGCCTCCCAGATCGGCGGGCGCTGCATCACCGACAGCACGACCTTCGACGTGCCGTTCGATCGTGGTGCGCGCTGGATGCACAATCCCGACACCAACCCGATGATCCGGCTAGGGCGCAGCGTCGGGCTCGACGTCCTGCCGGCGCCATCTGGCCAGAAGATGCGCATCGGCCGCCGCAATGCACGCGCGGGCGAGACCGAGGAGTTTTTGGCGGCGCTGGTGCGTGCTAACCGTGCCATCGACGAGGCCTCGCGCGGCAAGCTCGATACATCCTGCGCGTCGGTGCTGCCGAAGGACCTTGGCGATTGGGCGGGCGCCGCCGAATTCGTGCTGGGCGCGAGCTTTGCCGGCAAGGATCTGAAGGAGCTGTCCGCGATCGACAAGGCGCGCGCGCAGGACCGCAATGCCGCGATCGCTTGCCGGCAGGGGCTGGGCACGCTGATCGCAAAACTCGGCGAGCAGGCGCCGGTCGCGCTCTCGACGCCAGCGAGCCGGATCGTCTGGAGCAATCGCGACGTTAGTGTGGAGACGCAATCTGGCAAGATCAGCGCGCGCGCCGCCATCATTACGGTCTCGACCAATGTGCTGACCTCGGGTGCGATCAAGTTCGCACCGGATATTCCCAAGCGCACGCTTGATGCCGCCTCAAAGCTCGGGCTCGGCAGCTATGATCACATCGTGCTGCAACTGCCGGGCAATCCGCTCGGCCTGTCGCGCGACGACATTCTCATCGAGCAGAGCAACTCGACGCGCACCGCGCTCATGTTCGCCAATATCGGCGGCTCCTCGTTGTGCTCGATCGATGTCGGCGGCGCATTCGGCCGTGATCTCTCGGAGCAGGGCGAGAAGGCGATGACGGCCTTCGCCAAGGAATGGATCTCAAAATTGTTCGGCAGCGAGGCGGCAGCTGCCGTGCAAAAGACCAGCGCAACGCGCTGGAACGCCTCGCCTTACGTCATGGGCGCGATGTCGGCGTCTTCACCCGGCGGCCAGCTCTCGCGAAAAGTTTTGACGGAGCCGATGGGCTGCATGTTCCTCGCGGGCGAAGCCACGCACGAGACGCTCTGGGGCACCGTCGACGGCGCCTGGGAAAGCGGCGAGCGCGCAGCGGATGCGGCGCTCCGCAAGATCGGCGCGTTGAAGGATGAACCGGCTGACGTGCCGACGCAGTCGATGAAGCGGCGGCGGACACGGCCGCAGTAAAGGAATTGATTGTCGTCCCGGCGAAGGCCGGGACCCATAACCACAAAACGTGGTTTGGCGAAGACTCGTAGTTCGGTACCTCTACCTGCCGCAACCGATAAATCACGCGGTATGGGTCCCGGCCTTCGCCGGGACGACGGAGGGAGCTATCGCAAAATCCCATCCAACACCGGCAGCCCCGCAATCACGGCTATCGCAATCAGTGCGTAGCAGATGCCGCGAAACACCGTTTCGCTGGCGCGGCCGAACAGCGATGCGCCGAAGGCAACGCCGATCGCGTAGACCGGGCCGACGATGAGCGAGAGCAGGAGCGACTCGCGCGAAATAAGCCCGGTGGCGGCGTAGCTGACCATCGAGAAGAAATCCGATGCGCCGAAGAACAGCAAGATGTTGGCGCGCGCGACGATCGACGCGATCGGGCGGCCGAGCCAATAGCCGACGATCGGCGGTCCGCCGGTTTGCGCCAGCCCACTGCAAAAACCCGACAAGCCGCCGATGCCGACCGAGAGCCAGGTGTGGTCCTTGCCGCGATAGCGCCAGCCCGACAGCAGCAGAAGCAGCAGCGCGGCGACGAAGCAGGAGATGATCCAGCGCGTGGTGACGGGGTCGAGCACGCTGAGGAAATAGGTGCCGACGGGCACGCCGGCCAGCGCGCCCAGCACGATCACGGCGGTGGCCTTGCGGTCTGCCTTCCGCCACGCATCGGGCAGCAGCGGCGCCGCCGCGAGGAAATCGATGACGAGCAGCAGCGCAGCGACAAGCCGGGGCCCGGCGATGCTGCTCGCCAGCGGCATGAAGATCAGCGCCGAGCCGAAGCCGGAGAAGCCGCGCGCGGTGCCCGAAACGAAAGCGATGGCGCAGAGCGCCATCGCGATGGTGAGGCTGACGTCCTTTGGGAGAAAGTCAGTGAGGGTCATGCTTTATTATGCCCGTAACGTACCGCCGGTCTTCTTCATCACCTCCGCCACGATCTTCGCGGCGACGGCCTCGATCTCCTGGTCGGTCAGCGTCTTCTCGCGCGGCTGGATCGTCACCGCGATCGCAATCGACTTCTTGCCGTCGTCGATGCCCTTGCCCTCGTAGACGTCAAACACGTTCACGCCGGTGATCAGCTTCTTGTCGACGCCTTGCGCGGCACGCGTGATATCGCCCGCCTTCACGGTCCGGTCGACGATGAAGGCGAAATCGCGCGACACAGGCTGGAACGCGGACAGCTCGATCGCCGGTTTTGCGCGAGTCGGCTTCTTCTTGGCCTCGGGGAGGCGGTCGAGGATCACCTCGAACACCATCAACGGGCCGCCGGCGCTGAGCGCCTCCAGCGCGCGCGGATGCATCTCGCCGAAATAGCCGAGCACGTTCTGCGGGCCGATCTGGATCGTGCCGGAGCGGCCCGGATGCAGCCAGCCGGGACCACCGGCGACGATCTGCAACGCCTGCATCGGCGCGCCGGCTGCAGCCAGCACAGCAAGCGCATCGGCCTTGGCGTCGAACACATCGGCCTGCGCCGAGCCCGACCAGTGCCGGCCCAGACCCTCGGACGACGCGAAGCCGCGGCGGACGCCGCTAGCGGCCATGAACTGATCCTGCGGGCGATCGCCCTTGAAGATCTGGCCGACCTCGAACAGCGCGACATCGCCAAAGCCGCGATCGGCATTGGCCTGCGCGGCTGCGACCAGGCCGGGCATCAAGCTCGGCCGCATATCCGAGAGATCCGCGGCGATCGGGTTGGCCACTTCGAGCGCGCGCTGGCCGCCGCCGAACAATTCGGCCGCAGCCTTTGTGATGAACGACCAGGTCACGGCTTCGATCATGCCGCGGGTCGCGAGCGCGCGCCTGGCGCGGCGGGTGCGAAGCTGGAGCGGCGTCAGCACCGGTTTGCGCGCGTCTTCGCCGCGCTCGAACGGCGTCATCGGCACCTTGTCGACACCGAAGATGCGGACGACTTCCTCGACGATGTCGGCCTTGCCGTGAACGTCGGTGCGCCACGACGGCACCGCGACCTTCACCACCGGACCCGGCCCCGCCATCATGAAGCCGAGATGGGACAGGATGCGCTTCATCTCGACCTGCGGCACCTCGATGCCAGACAGCCGCTTGACCTCGGTGACCGGGAAATCGATCACGCGGTCGTCGCCAAAAGCCTTGCCGACGACAATGTTCTCCGACGGCGTACCGCCGCACAGCTCCATCACGAGTTTGGTCGCGAGCTCAAGCCCCGGCACCATGAAGGCCGGATCGACGCCGCGCTCGAAGCGGTAGCGCGCGTCCGAATTGATGCCGAGCTTGCGGCCGGTCTGGGCGACGTTGATCTCGTTCCACAGCGCCGATTCGATCAGCACGTCGGTGGTGTTCTCATCGCAGCCCGAAGCTTCGCCACCCATGATGCCGGCGAGCGATTCGACGCCGTGCTCGTCGGCGATCACGCAGATGTTGGAGTCGAGATTGTAGGTGCGGCCGTCGAGCGCGAGCAGCGTCTCGCCGTTGCGGGCGCGGCGCACCACGAGATTGCCCTTGACCTTCTTGGCGTCGAACACGTGCAGTGGACGCGCGCGGTCGTAGGTCATGAAGTTGGTGATGTCGACCAACGCGTTGATCGGGCGCAGCCCGATCGCGGTCAGCCGCTTCTGCAGCCATTCCGGCGACGGGCCGTTCTTGACGCCGCGTACCAGCCGCAGCGCGAAGCCCGGACACAGTGCTGCGTCTTCGACCGTGACCTTCACCGGACAGGGGAATTCGCCCTTGATCGGTTTGATGGTCGGGTCCTTGAACTTGCCCATGTCGGCGGCGGCGAGGTCGCGCGCGATGCCGTGCACGCCGGTGCAGTCCTGCCGGTTCGGCGTGAGGTTGATCTCGATCACGGGATCGCCGAGCGCGGCCCATTCGGCGTAGCCCGCGCCGATCGGGGCGTCCGCCGGCAATTCCATGATGCCGTCATGGTCGTTGGAGATCTGCAATTCGGCGGCCGAGCACAGCATGCCGCGGCTCTCGACGCCGCGGATGGTGCCGACGCCCAGCGTGATGTCCTTGCCGGGAATGTAGGTGCCGGGCGGCGAGAACACGCTGACGAGCCCTGCACGCGCATTCGGCGCGCCGCACACGACCTGCACGGGCGCGGCACCGCCACCGGCGTCGACCATGCAAACGCGCAAGCGATCAGCATTCGGATGCTGCTCGGCCGAGATCACTTTCGCGATGGTGAACGGCTTCAGCGCCTTCGCCTTGTCCTCGATGTTCTCGACCTCGAGCCCGATCATGGTGAGCTTGTCAGCCAGCTTTTCCAGCGGCTCGTCGGTGTCGAGATGATCCTTCAGCCAGGAGAGGGTGAATTTCACGAGCTCAGCCCTCCCGCGAGAGTCGGCACTTCCAGCGGCTTGAAGCCGTAATGGGACAGCCAGCGGACGTCGCTGTCGAACATCTGACGCAGATCGGCGATGCCGTATTTCAGCATCGCGATGCGGTCGATGCCCATGCCCCAGGCAAAGCCCTGGTACTCGTCGGGATCGATGCCGCAGGCGCGCAGCACGTTCGGATGCACCATGCCGCAGCCGAGAATCTCGAGCCAGTCCTCGCCCTCGCCGAAGCGGATCTCGCCCTTGTCGCGGCGGCACTGGATGTCGACTTCCAGCGACGGCTCGGTGAACGGGAAGAACGAGGGCCGGAAGCGCATGTTGATGTGGTCGACCTCGAAGAACGCCTTGCAGAACTCGTGCAGGATCCATTTGAGGTGGCCGAGATGCGAGTGCTTGTCGATGACGAGGCCTTCGACCTGGTGGAATTGCGGCGTGTGGGTCGCGTCCGAATCGATGCGATAGGTGCGGCCCGGGCAGATCACGCGGATCGGCGGCTTCTGGCTCAACATGGTGCGCACCTGCACCGGCGAGGTGTGGGTGCGCAGCAGCATGCGTGAGCCGTCCTCCTTCGGGTGGAAGAAGAACGTGTCGTGCATCTCGCGCGCGGGATGGCCTTCCGGGAAGTTCAGCTTGGTGAAATTGTAGTCGTCGGTCTCGATATCAGGACCTTCGGCGACCGAGAAACCCATGTCGGCGAAGATCGTCGTCAGCTCGTCCCAGACCTGGCTCAGCGGATGGATGCGGCCGGCATCAGTCGGCGCATCGCGCAGCGGCAAGGTGACGTCGATGGTCTCCGATGCGAGCCGTGCATCGAGCGCGGCCGATTTCAGGAGGTCGCGCCGCGCGGCCAGCGCCTGCGTGACCTTGTCCTTGGCCAGATTGATTGCGGCGCCTTGCGTCTTGCGCTCGTCCGGCGACATCTTACCGAGCGTCGCGAGCAGCGCGGAGATCGAGCCCTTCTTGCCGAGCGAGGCGACGCGCACCGCTTCGAGCGCGGCTTCGTCGCCGGCGGCGGCGATCTGGTCGAGGATGGATGTTTCGAGCGTTGCGAGGTCGGACACGGTCAAATCCCTGCTGCTAAATTCGGCTGGGTTGTCGCCGCCCGAAGGCCGTAACGTCAAGCAAAAAGCCGGTCATTTCGGGCTCACGACCGGCTGGGTTGAACCTCGCGCGGAGGCCCGGCACCTAGGGAATACAAGGAGACTGCGCGATGCTCTCAAGATCATGTCTGACCGTTCTGGCCGTCGTTCTGTCGGTCGTCGGTACCCCGGCGCGCGCCATGGTTTGCATGGAGAAGTCCATGACGCTGGACGAGGTCGCCGACGCCATCAGCGCGCAGAAGGGCTGCAAAAGCGCGATGAAGCTGTTTCAGGATTGCGAATTGACCGCGAGCGGCGACGTCAAGCTCGGTGCCGCCGTCGAAAAGAAATGCGAGGCGGACTTCATGCCCGACCTCAATGCTGCGCAGAAACGGGCTTACCAACGCGAGATGCGCGTGTGCGATGGCAAGTACCGGAACAAGTCCGGCACCATGTATCTCTCGTTCACGGCATTCTGCCGGGCGGAGGTCGCCCAGCGTTACTCGCAACGCGCGCTGAAGGCTGCGGGCCAGAAGGCCCGCTAGTCTCCTTAGGCGGCCAGCGCAGCCTTGGCCTTCTCGGCAATCAGCTGGAACGACGCGGGCTCGTTGATCGCGAGATCCGACAGCACCTTGCGGTCCACGGTGATCCCGGACTTGGCCATGCCGTCGATAAATCGGCTGTAGGTCAGGCCGAACGGACGGACGGCGGCGTTGATGCGCTGGATCCAGAGCGCGCGGAACGTCCGCTTCTTGCGCTTGCGATCACGGAACGCGTACTGCAAGGCCTTATCGACGGCCGGCTTTGCGGTGCGGATGGTGTTCTTGCGGCGGCCGCGGAAACCCTTGGCGGCCTTGTAGACTTTCTTGTGCTTGGCGTGGGCGGTCACACCGCGTTTGACGCGAGCCATGACAAAGATCCTTCAGAGATGACTTGGTTTTCGGATTGCCGCGGGATGCGCGGCACGGTTGGCAATGATCGTGGACGCGATCAGGCGTTCGGCAAGAAGTACTTCTTGACGTTGTCGCCGTCGGTCTTGAACAGCACGCGGGTGCCGCGGAGCTGACGGATCTGCTTCTTCGTCCGCTTGATCATGCCGTGACGCTTGCCGCGCTGGGCGTGCATCACTTTGCCGGTGGCAGTCACCTTGAAGCGCTTTTTAGCGCCCGATTTGGTCTTCAGCTTGGGCATTTTGCTCTCCTCTGGCCATAACAGAATGCCGCCCGTGAAGGCGGCTGGCCGTCTAAAATGCTCGTTAGAGCGTTGATTGTGCTCAGGTTTTTACGAACTAGCGCAAAACCCGCACGGACACCGCCGCGGCAGCCCTTAAATCAGCCGGGCGATGAAGGCTGGGCTTATGGCAGAGCGAGAGCGAAATGGCAACGGTGAACCGCCGGAACGGGCTCACCGACTATTGGGGGTTGCCACCCCGATGTTCACGCTGTTTCGCCCGGAGCAGGACCAAAATGGCCCATTCTTCCCAATCGCTTTTGTCAGCTTTCGCTTCCCCGCGCCGCCTTGTGCTCTTCGCCACGCTTGCCGCGGCCGCCATCCCCTCGACCGCCGATGCCCGTGTCGGCGCCTATGACGGCGTCTGGAATGTCACTTTCGCCACCACCCGCGGCAATTGCAGCTCGGGCTACAGCGTCCCCTTCAGCGTGGCCGGCAGCCGGGTCTCGTCCGCCGGTGGCGGCCGGGTCTCGGGCTCGGTCAATCGCGGCGGTGCTGTCGCGGTCCAGGTTTCGGTCGGCGCGTCCCATGCCACCGGTGGCGGCCGGCTCGCCGGCGTCGTGGGAGCTGGTTCCTGGAGGGGCATCATCTCTGGCGACCAATGCAGCGGCACCTGGCAGGCAACGCGAACCTGAAACACAAACGGCCCGCCGGAGATCCGGACGGGCCGTTGAAATTTCGGCTGTACCGAGCTGGCGTCAGCGCGGCGCCAGCACCATGACGACCTGACGGCCCTCGAACCGGGCGTCCTGCTCGACCTTGGCGAGCTCGGCGACGTCGGTCTTGATCTTGTCCAGCAGCTTGGTGCCGATCTCCTGATGCGCCATTTCGCGGCCGCGATAGCGCAGGGTGATCTTGACCTTGTCGCCCTCTTCGAAGAACCGCAGCATCGCACGCATCTTCACGTCATAGTCGTGATCGTCGATCATCGGGCGGAGCTTGATCTCCTTGATCTCGACGGTCTTCTGGCGCTTGCGGGCTTCGGCGGCTTTCTTCTGGGCGGAATACTTGTACTTCCCGTAGTCCATGATCTTGCAGACGGGAGGGCTGACATTCGGCGAAATCTCGACCAGATCCATGCCAGCTTCCTGGGCCATGCGAATGGCAAGAACGGTCTCGACCGTGCCCTTGTTGTCGCCGGTCTGATCGATCAGCTGGATCTGCGCATTGCGGATATCATCATTGATGCGCGGCCCGTCTTTGGCGGCTGGGGCCGGGGCTCTATTGGGACGGCGAATGGGTGGTTCTCCAAAGTTGTGAAAGGAAGCGGCTATTTTGAAGGAAGAAGCGTTTGCCGGCAAGCAAGTCGCGTGTACGGGAAGCGAAAAACCCTCAAATGCGAGGCATTTTGGCCACGCCTATCGGCACGGTGCTCGACATAGACACCTTGCTCCGGTTCCGCAAGCGTCCCAAAAGGTCAGGGTTGATACCGGATTATGCCATCGGACCGGCCCGGACAGCTCAAACCGCACAGCCCGAGTAAATGTTCCATGACCAACGCGATTCCCGAAGCCGTGCTCGACTTCATCGAAATGGGCGAGGGCCCGTCGGTCCGCAAGATCGCGGTGCGCAGCCGCGCCGGGCAAGGGCCCGGCCTGGTCTGGCTCGGCGGCTTCAAGTCCGACATGCAGGGCGGCAAGGCGGTGGCGCTGGATGGCTGGGCCGCAGAGCATGGCCGTGCCGCGGTCCGGTTCGACTATTCCGGCCATGGCGAATCCAGCGGCGATTTCGCCGACGGAACAATCGGAATGTGGCTCGAGGATAGCGTCGCGGTGTTCGAGCGCTTCTGCACCGGTCCTCAAGTGCTGATCGGCTCGTCCATGGGCGGCTGGATGGCGCTGCTGCTCGCGCGCGAGATCAGGAAGCGTTCCGGTAAGGCATCGCTCGCGGGCCTGGTGCTGATTGCGCCGGCGCCAGACTTCACCGAAGAGCTGATGTGGAAGAAGTTTTCGCCCGAGGTGAAGAAAGAGATCGAGACCAAGGGTTTCTGGTTGCGGCCGTCCGAATATGGCGACGGCTCGCCCTATCCGATCACGCGGAACCTGATCGAGGAGGGGCGCAATCACCTCGTGCTCGGCAGCGCCATTGATCTCGGCTGTCCCGTCCGAATTCTCCAGGGCGCGCAGGATCCCGATGTGCCGTGGCAGCATGCGTTCGCGCTGACGCATCGTCTGCCGGCCGACGACGTCGTGCTCACCATGATCCAGGACGGCGATCACCGCCTGTCGCGCCCACAGGACATTGCGCGCATTCTTGCCGCGGTCGCGGAGATGGGGTGAAATGTTGCTCGGTGTCATTGCCCGCGAAAGCGGGCAATCCAGTATTCCAGAAGCCGTCGTGCTTTAACCGAGAAGCCGCGGCGTACTGGATGCCCCGCTTTCGCGGGGCATGACGAAGAGAGTGGGAGAGACGCCAATGACAACCACCACCATGCTGCGCGCGTTCTGCGATGCGGTTGAGAGCCGTAACGGCCGTGCCTTTGCCGATCTGTTCACCGAGGACGGCGTCTATCACGACGTGTTCTACGGCGCGTTTGCGGGCCGCGAAAAGATCGCGGCGATGGTCGACGACTGGTTCTATCGCACGGCGACCGATTTCCGCTGGGACATGCATGATCCCGTGTCCGACGGCACCACGCTCTATGCGCGCTACACCTTCAGCTACAAATCAACCTTGGCAGAAGCGAACGGTGCGCGGGCGATGTTCGAGGGCGTCGCGATCATGACGCTGCGCGACGGCAAGATCGTGAGCTATCACGAGGTCGCCAACACCGCGCCGGCCTTCGTCGATTTGAAGTTCGCGCCGGAACGGATCGCGAAGATCGTCGCCAAGCAGGGCGCGGAGCTGAAGACGCGGCCGGAGATGAAGCGGCATCTGGCGTGACGACGGAGCACTACGGCGGCGACGGCTTTGCCACCGGCTTGCGCTGCGCAAGTGCTGCCACCGTCGCGGTGCCGATCGGGCCCTCCTCGTCGTAGAGCCAGCATTCGCCGATCGCCACGCCGTCGGACGCCTGGTGATTCACCACGTCGAAGCCGATCCAGTTCGTCACCGGCAGGCGATGCAGGTAGATCGTCACGTCACTGTTGATGTAGCCGAGCCCCTTGTCGCCGGCATTGGCAAACGGACTTGCGAAATCGGCGCCGGTGGCGACATGGACGAACGGCGTCATCGGCACGCCCGCAACGAGCTCGCGCACTTCGCTCATCCAGAGCCGGCGCGGTCCGAGTGAGCCCATATGGCCGATGATCGGCCGCGTCGTCCATTTGCCGTTCATGCCGAGCCTGGGATCGGTCGGTTTTGGAATGTCGGCCGGCTTCGGCACGTCCCAGTTCGGCGGCGACCAGACGTTGCCCTCTGGATTTTGTGTTCGCCGCAGCAATTGGCAGGAGGCGCGCGCCATGCTGACGCCGCCGGAGAAAAACTCCGCCTCGACCACGCGGATGCGCATTCCGTCACGCACCAGCCGCGTCGTCACTTCAATCGGCTTGTCGATCGTTGGTAGCCGAAACATGTCGACGGTCAATCGCGCCGGCACGAACTCAGGACCCGAATGGCGCTCCTCAATGGCGAAGCCGAGCAGGCCGACGATGACGCGTCCGTGCAGCGATTTCGGATCCCACGGGCCGTTGGCCACTTCCGTCGGATGGAATGTATCGCCGTCGCGGGTGAAGAAAGGCATGTTTGTCATGACGCGCGACCTTGAAGGAATGCGCGGGGAAATCAAGGGTGGCAACAGCGCGTGCAGCAGCCACAATAACCGCTGTCATCGCCCGGCTTGATGACCGGGCGATCCAGTACTCCGAGGCAGTCGTGATTTGAATCGAGAGGCCGCGGCGTACTGGATGCCCCGCCTTCGCGGGGCATGACGGCGGAGGGCTAGGAGGAGGGCTGCCACTCCTCACGCACGCTATCGTCGCGCTCGTCGCTCATCGCGGCAGATCTCATCGCATCGAACTCGCTGCGCTCCACCAACTGCCCCAACGCCCACACCGCAGCTCCGCGCACCAACGGGCTTGCATCGTCCACCAGCCGCCGCGCTTCCGCCGCCAGCGCCGCATCACCGGAGTTGCCGATCGCGATCAACACGTTGCGCAAGAAGCGGGCGCGGCCGATGCGCTTGACCGGCGACTTCGTGAACAGCGCACGAAACGATGCATCGTCGAGCCGTGCCAGTTCGGCCAGCCCCGGCGCGCGCAATTCGTCGCGCGCTGCGAGCTTTGCTTCGCGTCCTTCCTGTGCAAACTTGTTCCAGGGGCAGGCGGCGAGGCAATCATCGCAGCCATAGATGCGGTTGCCGATGGCTTCGCGAAATTCGCGCGGGATCGGCCCCTTGTTCTCGATGGTCAAATACGAGATGCAGCGCCGCGCATCGAGCTTGTAGGGCGCAGGAAACGCTGCGGTCGGACAGATGTCGAGGCACGCCCGGCACGAACCACAATGATCGATCTCGGCATGATCGCGCGGCAAATCCAATGTCGTGTAGATCGCGCCGAGAAACAGCCATGAGCCGAATTCGCGCGAGACGAGATTGGTGTGCTTGCCCTGCCAGCCGAGATGCGCGGCTTGTGCGAGCGGCTTCTCCATCACCGCCGCGGTGTCGACGAACACCTTGACCTCGCTTGGTGCGGCCGCGACCAGCCAGCGCGCCAGCGCCTTCAGCCGTTTCTTGATCAAATCGTGATAGTCGTCGCCCTGCGCATAGACCGAGATCGCTGCGCGCGTGCGCTGTTGCAGGATTTCCAGCGGATCAGAGTCGGGGCCGTAATTGACGCCGAGCATGATCACCGAGCGCACGTCATGCCACAGGCCGCGCGGATCGACACGGCGCTCCGGCTGCGCGGCGAGCCAGTCCATGTCGCCGTGGCCGCCCGACGCGATGAATTCGAGAAAATATTTGCCGGCGTTTTCGATCGTGCCCGGCTCGGTGATGCCGATGCAATCGAAGCCGAGCGCCTGCGCTTCGCGTGCAAGCGCCGTCTTCAGTTCAGTCGGATCGGAGTTCAGAAATCCAGGTCCACGTAAGTCCGCGACGCCGGCACGCCGGCCAGCCATTCGCTCAGCAGCGGACGGAACGACGGGCGGGATTTCACCCGCGCGTACCACGCCTTTGCCGCGTCGTCCTCGCTCCATGGCACGTCGCCCAGATAGTCGATCGCCGAGAGATGCGCCGCGGCGGCGAGATCCGCGTAAGTGAGCCTATCGCCGGCGAGAAAGTTACGCGTCTGTGCCAGCCAGCCGATATAGGCCAGATGATAGCGCACATTGGCCTTGGCGGCGCGCATCACGTCGGCCGAGGGCGGGCCGCCGCCGTTCTCCTCGCTCATGAAGCGCTTGTAGATGCGCTCGGTGACGAGCGGATGGGAGACTTCCTCGAAGAATTTTTCGTTGAACCAGGCCATCAGCCGGCGCACCTCGACGCGCTCGGCGATCGTCTCCGGCATCAGCCGCTTGGGGCCCATCTCGGCGCCATAGGCCTCGTCGAGATATTCCGCGATGATGGGGGCGCCCGGAATTGGCGGCTGCTCGTCGTCCACCAGCACCGGCGTGGTGCCGGCCGCGTTGAGCAGCAAAAATGCCTCGCGCCGTTCCCAGCTGCGTTCCTCGACCAGCTTCAGCTCGAGCCCGTATTCGCCCGCGATCAGGCGGATGAAACGCGAATGCGGACAGAACGGATGATGAAACAGCGTAAACATGAAGCCTTTGACTATTTGATGGTGCTTAACAATCCATCAATGTTTGTGCGGCGCCACACTAGTCTTTCAAAACCGCGAAGCAAGGGCGTGACGGCGCATTTTGCGATTGCAGCAAAGAGGCGAATAGGCGAGAAGAGCCCCGTTTTCCAGCGGAAATGGACCGTAAATATGTCAGATGCAATACGGGCAGTGATCCTCGGCATCATCGAGGGTGTGACCGAGTTCCTTCCCGTTTCCTCGACCGGCCACCTGCTGCTTGCGGAGCGCTTCTTCGGTCTCGGCGAGGGCGCCTTCTGGGATTCGTTTACGGTTCTGATCCAGCTCGGCGCGATCCTTGCGATCGTCGTGTTGTACTTCAAGAAATTGTGGGACGTCGCGATCGGCATGTTCACCGGCGACGCCTATGCGCGCCGCTTCGTGATCGGCGTGCTGGTGGCGTTCCTGCCCGCGGTCGTCGTCGGCCTCGTCGCCGGCAAATACATCAAGAGCATGCTGTTCAATCCGTGGGTGGTGTGCTTCTCGCTGATCGTCGGCGGCGCCATCCTGCTATGGGTCGATCGGCTCGATCTCAAGGCGCGCGAGCATGACGCCACGAAATTTCCGCTGCCGATGTATCTCTATATCGGCATCGCGCAGTGCATCGCGATGATCCCGGGCGTGTCGCGCTCCGGCGCCAGCATCGTCGCCGCGATGTTTTTGGGGGCCGACAAGCGCGCGGCGGCGGAGTTCTCGTTCTTCCTCGCGATTCCCACCATGATCGGCGCGTTCGCCTACGATTTCTACAAGAACCGCTCCGAGATGACGATGGACCACATGGGCATCGTCGCGATCGGCTTTGTGGTGTCGTTCATCACCGCGATCATCGTGGTGAAGGCGTTCCTCGGATACGTCACCCGCCACGGCTTCGTGGTGTTCGCCTGGTGGCGCGTCATCGTCGGTACGCTCGGCCTGATCGCGCTGGCGCTCGGCCATTAACCAACGCAAACGCACCGACGCCTCAACGTAATATAAGCTTTTGACCGGTAGGCAGTTTCCAGAGCGGGGCGGCGCGCGCCTCGCAACGGAGCTGAACGATGACCCTCGTCAGCGGCTGGGGACGCTTCCCGGTCGTCGATAGCGAACTGCTGCGGCCGCGGTCGTTCGAGGCGGTGGGCGAAGCCGTCGGCACGGCCGGCGCTGTGGCGCGCGGTAATGGCCGCGCCTATGGCGATGCCGCGATCGGAGCCAGCCGGACCGTCGCGATGACGGGTTTCGACCGGGTCAGGTCGTTCGATCCGGCAACCGGGCGTCTCCGTCTCGAAGCCGGCGTGCTGCTGTCGGACCTGATCGACACGTTTGGCCCGCGCGGATTCCTGCCCTTCGTCGTTCCCGGCACGCGGTTCGTGTCGGTCGGCGGCGCGATTGCCGCCGACGTGCATGGCAAGAACCATCATTGCGAGGGTGGCTTCGGCCGTTACGTCGACAGCATCCTGCTGCGCACCGGGCAGGGCGACACCATCGAGGTCTCGCGCGAGCAGAATTCGGATGCGTTCTTCGCGACCATCGGCGGCATGGGCCTCACCGGGGTCATTCTCGAAGCGACGATGCGGTTGCGGCGGGTCGAGACCGGCTGGATCCGCGAGCGGGTGATCTCCGCGTCCGATCTCGATGCCGCGATGCGTGCGCTCGACGCCGGCGATTCCGCGACTTATTCGGTGGCATGGATCGATTGCGCTACGCGCGGCAACGACCTCGGCCGCGCGCTGATCTATCTCGGTGAGCACGCGCGCACAGACGAGCTTGCCGACGGTGCCGATCGTTTTCCCGCGGGCAAGAATCCCGGGCTCGCCGTGCCGGTCGATCTCCCGTCGATGACGCTGAACCGCTACAGCATCCGCGCCTTCAACGAGCTCTACTACCGCATGGGCGTACGGCGTGCCGGCGGCAGCCATGTGGTGTCGCTCTATCCCTATTTCTTTCCGCTCGACAGCGTCGGTGCCTGGAATCGCATCTATGGACGGCGCGGCTTTCTCCAGCATCAATGCGTGCTTCCGGAAGCCGGCGCGCGCGACGTGCTCGCCGATATCCTCGACCGCGTCTCGAAGCGCGGCGATGCCTCGTTCCTCGCAGTGCTGAAGAAGCTCGGCCAGGGCGACGGCATCCTGTCGTTCCCGCTGCCCGGCTACACGCTGGCGCTGGATTTCCCGCTGAAGGGCGACATCCTGAATTTCCTCGACGAGATCGACCGTCTGGTCGTCGCTGCCGGCGGGCGGCTTTATCTCGCAAAAGACGCGCGCCAGTCGCGTGCAACTTTCGAGGCCGGCTATCCCGCCCTGCAACGCTTCAACGCGATCCGAAAATCGCTCGATCCCGCAGGACACATCCGCTCCAAGCTTTCGCAGCGTTTATTTGATGAGGTTTAGGCCATGACGTCGCGCAAGACCGTATGGGTGCTCGGTGGCTCCTCCGATATCGGCCGCGCCGCCGCGCGCGCCTTTGCGAAAGCAGGATACGATGTCGGACTCGCCGGGCGCGACGCCGCAGCGCTGGAGCCTGACGTCGCCGATCTGCACGCCCGCTACAACATCAACGCGAGCACGCTGAAGTTCGACGTGCTCGACACCGCCTCGTTCGATGGCTTTGTCGGCAGTCTTCCGGCATTGCCTGACGTCGTCATCTCGATCGTCGGCTTGCTGGGTGTGCAGGATCAGGCGGAGAGCGATCTCGCGCATGCCACGACGATCATGCGCTCCAACTATGAGGGGCCATCGCTGATCCTCGGCCTGTTCGCCGAAAAGTTTCTGGCGCGCGGCAACGGCACCATCGTCGGCGTGTCCTCGGTCGCCGGCGATCGCGGGCGGTCCTCGAACTATGTCTACGGCTCGGCCAAGGCGGGCTTCTCCGCGTTCCTGTCCGGCCTGCGCGGCCGCGCCAGCCGTGGCGGCGTGCATGTCGTCACGGTGAAGCCCGGCTTCGTCCGAACAAAAATGACGGAAGGCATGAAGTTGATCGGCCCGCTCACCGTCGAGGCGCCGGTAGTGGGCGACGCGATCCTTCAGGCCGTGGAGAAGAAGACCGACGTCGTCTATGTCAGCGGCAAATGGCGCCTCGTGATGTTCATCATCAAGGCGCTGCCGGAAGCGGTGTTCAAGAAGCTGAAGTTCTGACGCTTACGCGCTCTTGCGCTGGAACTGGCCGGCCGCGCGAAAGCGCCAGAGATATTGCGGGGCGATCGCTTCCAGCGAATCGGCTGGGATGCCGAGACCTTCCAGCGTCAGGCCTGCCGCCTTCGCAGCATCCGACACGATGTTGTCGCGCTCGAGCAGCGTGACCTGGTCCGGCGTCAGCTTCAGCGCGCCCGGCGCGAATTGCAGGAAGTTGGCCTGGAAGCGCGCCAGCCCGAACGGCAGCGGGATCAGCGCCGGCTTGCGGTCGGCGATGACCAGGATGGCCTCGATGATCTCGCGCATGGTCAGCACTTCCGGCCCGCCGAGCTCGTAGGTGGCGCCCGCCTTGGCCTTGCCGTCGACGGCATCTGCAATCGCGGTGGCGACGTCGCCGACATAGACCGGCTGCATCTTCGTGGCGCCGCCGATCAGCGGCAGCACCGGCGACATCCGCGCCAGCGACGCAAAACGGTTGGTGAACTGGTCCTCAGGACCGAACATCACCGAGGGACGGAAGATCGTGGCCGACGGCACCGCCGCCGTCACCGCGGCCTCGCCGGCCGCCTTGGCCTTGGCATAGTGCGAGGGCGATTCCGCGTCGGCGCCGATCGCCGAGACGTGGATCAGGCGTGCGCCGGCAGCGGCGGCCGCCTTGGCGACGGTCTCGGCGCCCTTGGCCTGGACGGCGTCAAAACTCTGCGCGCCGCCCTCAGTGAGGATGCCGACCAGATTGATCACGACATCCGAATCACGCACCGCCGCCTCGACGGACGCCGGGTAGCGCAGATTGGCCTGAATGGTGTGGACCTGTCCGACCTTGCCCGAGGGCTGGAGGAAGCCGGCCAGCTCCGGCCGCCGCACCGCGACCCGGACCCGATAATCGCGCCGGCACAGGGCGCGGACGACATTCCGGCCCAAAAACCCCGATCCGCCGAAAACCGTGACGAGAGTTTCCAGATTCGATGCCATGGGGTCCAATCCTGCGGAAGAGTGCGTCTTATCAGGCTTGTATCGGGCCAGTTTGCGATGCGCAATCCGCATCCCCAAACCTGGGTCACGCTTGAATTGACAACCGCGTCACCGAACCGTAGTAACCGCCTCCGTGCCCCAAACGGCATGCCCAGGTGGTGGAATTGGTAGACGCGCTGGCTTCAGGTGCCAGTGGCTTAACGGCCGTGAAGGTTCGAGTCCTTTCCTGGGCACCATTTTGCAGGATTTCGACGCAAAATAGGGCTGCTTCCGCTCGGTGGAGATAGCAGGGCGGCAATCCATGCCGTCGCCGTCGCGAAGGTACCTTGGTGGGACAAATCCGCCCGCCCGCCCTCAGACCACGCTCCTCCCCGCCCTCTCCGCCACCGCCTTCTGCACAAAATACATCGCGACCAGCGAGACGATCGCCGAGGCGACGACGACGTAGCCGATCCGGTCGAAATGGATCAGCGACCCGTCCGGGCCCTGCGCGATGATCGCGCCGGCGAGCATCGAGCCGAGCCCGCCGGAGAGCTGCTGGAGTGACGCGCTGACCGCGCTGAATGAGCCGCGCTGGGTGGGGTCGGGGATCGCCGACATCAGGGCCTGCGACGGGATCATGCGTGAGAAGATGCCGACGAACATCAGGACGTTGACGGTGATCGCGGTCACGAGCGTGACGTGACCGAGATGGGTGTAGATCAGCACCATGATCACCGACACCACGCTGCCGAACACGAAGGTTGGATATTTGCCGAACGCGTCGCTCGCCCTGCCGACCAGCGGCCCCGTGACGATGCTGAACAGGCCGGAGACGAGATAGATCGTCGGCAAATGCGTGATGTCGATGCCGAGATTATGCACGGTGAAAGCGCTTGAGAACGGCATCAGCATGTACCCGCCGGTCGCCAGCAGCGTCGTCACGGCGAAGGCCAGCGTGTAGCGCGGCTCTCCGATCGTCGCGACCAGATGGTGGAAAGGGTTCTTGTCCTGCCTCAGTTTCAGATGCGCGTCGACCGGCTCCATGGCGAAGGCGATGATGCCGATCGCTGCGATCGACAGACCGACGATCGCAAAGAAGCAGACATGCCAATTCCAGTGATTGGCGAGAAACAGCCCGGCCGGAATGCCGAGCACCTGGCTCGCGGCGAACGCGGTCTGGACAAATCCCATCACGCGGCCGCGCAAATGCAGCGGGAACAGGTCGGTGGTGATGGCGAGCACGACCGAGCCGATCACGCCGCCGAATAGTCCGGTCACGATCCTGCCGAGCAGCAGGACGTGGTAATTCTGCGCCATGGCGCAGAGCAGGGTGCCGAGCGTGAAGCCGACATAGAAGAACAACAGCAGGCGCTTGCGATCGAATCGATCGGCAAAGCCGGCGGCCAGAATACCTGACGCTCCCGCGCTGAACGCGTAGGCTGAAACCGCGACGCCGAATTGCCCGGCCGTGATGTCGAGCGAGGGCATCAGGATGGCGCCGAGCGGCGACATGATGATGAAATCGAGAATGATCGTGAACTGCGCGAATGCGAGCAGCGCGACGAGAAGTGACTGGTAGCGCGTAAAGCCGCGCTGGCGTTCCTGTTGATCGTCGATAGGCGCAGCCAACGTCTGTTCGGTCATGACATCTCATTCACAGGCAACGGGGGGCTTGCAACAGATGGGGGCGGTTGGCGCGAATTCCACGGGCGCGTGGCACAAGTTGCGCTGGCATACCGAGCTCGCACCGGGTTGTGGGATCCGTGCAACAGCCTGCCGGCCCGAGAACCATTCGTCCGCTCTGGCCGCGGCGGCCGCCGACCCTTCTCCAGCCGAATTAAGTCGCCCTTAGCGAATGCCCCCTAGGCTCGCGGCCGTCCATTTTCCTGCTCCCGGCCTCCCCAGCCTTTGGGCCGGTCGTGTCGCGGTCAGTCAGAGCGTTTTCGGATGGAGCAGCCCGTCAGGCAGTACGATCGGAGTGAGGCCGCACCGCAGGCCACGCCAGCGCCTGCCCGCACGCTCGTGATCGATCTCGAAGGCGCGCTGCTGCGCTCGGAACTTCTGATGGAAGCGCTATTCTCCAGCCCCGGCCGCATGCTGGCCCGCTTCGGCGCGGGCGGACGCCCGGGCATGGCGGCGCTCACCGATATTCTGGCGCGGGCCGAGATCGACTATTCCCATCTGCCCTATGACACCGATGTGCTGAACCAGGCGCTGGCGGCGCGGGCGCGGGGCGAGACGATTTTTCTGGTCGCGGATCGCTTCGCTGATCATGCCGCGGGGATCGCCGCGCATCTCGGTTTCGACGGCGTCGTAGCGCCGGCGGATCTCGTGGATCGCGCCTCCGTCGATCGCATCAGCGAGCGCAGCCGCAGTCGCCCCAGCTTGAAGGTTTGGGCGCAGGCGCTGCGCGTCTACCAGTACGCCAAGAACACGCTGCTGTTCGTGCCTGTTATCACCGCGCATCAGATGAATGTTGCGACGCTCGGCACCACGCTGCTGGCGTTCCTGGCGTTCTCGGCCTGTGCGTCGGGCGCCTATCTGATGAACGATCTGCTCGATCTCGCCGCCGACCGGCAACATCCGACCAAGCGCCATCGCGCGCTTGCGGCGGGCGATTTGCCGATCTCGTCGGCGCTGCTTGCGATCCCGGCGCTGTGGGCATTCGCGGTCGTGGCCAGCCTCTGCATCTCCACCGCCTTCCTCGGCGTGCTCGCGGTTTATCTTGCCACCACCATCGCCTATTCGCTCGTGCTCAAGCGCAAGATGCTGGTCGACGTCGTGACGCTCGCCGGCCTCTACTCCTTGCGCATCGGCGCCGGCGCCGTCGCCGCTGGCGTCATGCTGTCGGAATGGCTGATGATCTTCTCGCTGTTCGTGTTCACCTCGCTGGCGCTGATCAAGCGCTTCAGCGAGCTCAGCATGCGCGAGGGCGCGGGCCTCGCCGATCCCTCCAATCGCGACTACCGCATCACCGATTTGCACATCATCGCCGCCATGGCCGCCGCGAGCGCCATGAATGCGGTGACGGTGTTCGCGCTCTATCTGTCGTCCTCCGCGGTGACGCCGCTCTACAGCCGTCCCTGGCTGCTGTGGCTGCTGGCGCCCTTGCTGCTCTACTGGTTCGGCCGTGCGCTCATGATTGCGCATCGCCGCGAGATGCCCGACGATCCCATCATCTACGCCTTCCGCGACGGCGCCAGCCGCACCACCGTGGCGGCGATGATCTGCATCATGCTGGCGGCGATCTGACCGGGCCCGCCGGGGCGCATCCGGCGCTTGCGCGACCCGTCCGCAGTGGATACATCGCGGGCAATCCCGATTAACCTATGACGAAATCGCTACCGATTCGATTGAGGGTTTGAAACGCCATGACCGTACGCCTGCACCGCGGCGATTTGCCTGATCTCACCCGCTACACCGGAGCTGTGGCGATCGACACCGAGACCATGGGGCTGAACCCGCACCGCGACCGGCTCTGCGTGGTGCAGCTCTCGCCGGGCGACGGCAGCGCCGACGTGGTGCAGATCCCGAAGGGGCACACCGACGCGCCGAACCTGAAGGCGCTGCTGGCCAATCCCGCCATCACCAAGATCTTCCATTTCGCGCGGTTCGATATCGCGGTGCTCTACCAGAGCTTCGGCGTGATGACCGGGCCGATCTACTGCACCAAGATCGCCTCCCGCCTGACCCGCACCTATACCGACCGCCATGGCCTGAAGGACCTCGTGCGCGAGGTGCTCAATGTCGACCTCTCCAAGCAGCAGCAATCCAGCGACTGGGGCGCCGATGGCCTGACCGAGCCGCAGCTCGCCTACGCCGCCTCCGACGTGCTGCATCTGCATGCCTTGCGCGAGCGGCTGGACGCCATGCTGGTCCGGGAGGGCCGCACCGCGCTGGCCAAGGCCTGTTTCGACTTCCTGCCGACCCGTGCCCTGCTCGACCTCCAGGGCTGGGAGGAAGAGGACATTTTCGCGCATTCCTGACCCTTCGAGCGTCGGCTAGGCTAGGGCGATCGCCCCGTTTCGGACACTTTCGTAACGGCCTGTCGCGGGCTGCATATTCCTGAGGTCGCGGGTACAATGGGGCGCCCTCGATTGGAGCGTTCTGACCAGCTAAGCGATGTCCCTGGAGCACCGGTGAACTCGGCCCAGTTTTCAACCTACGACGCCGCGCTTGCGGCGAAGTTTGCCAGCGCGGCGCGCCACAGCCGCCTGGTGCGGATTCTGCGCATCGCGGTGCCGGTGACCGTGATCCTGTCCATGGCCTCGATCGTCGCCGTCTCGACCTTCCTCAACCCCTTCAGCATGATTCCCGTGAAGGTCGACTCCGGAAACCTCGTGGTCACAGGCACCAAGATCACGATGGAATCGCCGCATATGTCCGGCTTCACGCCGGACCAGCGGCCCTATGAGCTCTGGGCCAAGACCGCGACGCAGGACGTCACCGATCCCGATCATGTCGATCTCGCGGATCTGCGCGCAAAAGTCCTGATGGAGGATCAATCCCTGCTGTTCCTCGATGCCCGCACCGGCCGGTTCGACAACAAGCAACAACAGCTCGATCTGCACAAGGACATCTTCCTGCGCACCTCGACCGGCTATGAGGCGCGGCTGAACTCGGCCTTCGTCGACATGGCCAAGGGCACGGTCTCTTCGGACGAACATGTCGACGTCAAGCTGACCAACGGCACGCTCACCGCCGACCGGCTGCGCATCACCGAAGGCGGCGATGTCATTCGCTTTGAGGGCAATGTCGTGATGCATCTGGACAAGATCAGCACGGATGACGCAGCTAGCGCGCCTGTCGAGCAGCCCGCGCCGGCGCCGCCGCCGAAGTCCAAGAACAAGTCTGCGATTTCAAAATGATTTTCATGGCCCATTCTTTCCCGCGCAACCAGGACAAGCGGCGCGCCGCCGTCCGCGCCGCCGCGCTTGTCGTCGGCGTCGCGCTGATCGCGACGGGTGCAGCGTTCGCGCAGAGCACGACGCAGGGCGTGCCCAATGCCATGCAGGGTTTTTCGCAGAACCGCGACCAGCCGATCCAGATCGACGCCGCCACGCTCGAGATGCGCGACAAGAAGAAGGAGGCGACCTTCTCCGGCAATGTGAAGGTCGTGCAGGGCGACACCACCATGACCTCGAAGACGCTGGTGGTGTTCTACGAATCGAGCAGCGACAAGGCGGCCGCACCTGCGCAAGCCGCACCTGCCCAACCCAATGCTGCAAAGGGCGCGAAGGCTGCTCCCATACAGTCGGCGACGCCGGGACCCGGCGGCGCCTCCTCGATCAAGCGGCTGGAGGCGCGCGGCAATGTCGTGGTCACCCAGAAGGATCAGGTGGTGACCGGCGACACCGCCGTGTTCGACACCAAGACCAACCTCATCACCATGCTCGGCGGCTCGGGCGGCCAGGTGGTCCTGACGCAATGCCAGAACGTGCTGCGCGGCGACCGTCTCCTGGTCGACATGACCACCGGCGTCTCGCGGGTAGAATCCGACGCCGGCAGGGTGCAGGGCCTGTTCATCCAGTCCCAGGGCGGCTCGAGCGGCAAATGCGGGACGCCCACAACCCCTGGCTCCGGCCCCGCGGTGCCTTCGCTTATTCCTGGTAAGCCTAAGTAAATCAAAGGGTTATGTAATAATTTCCGGCCGCGAGGTTGAAGCCGGCGCGACAAGACTGTATCTACCGCAACGGGCTTTCGAAGCGGGGTCCGCCGCTAATCGAGGGTGTTTCACTGGGCATGAGACATCCTTTCACTCATGCTGCGTCGGCGAATCGCTCCGAGGCGGCGGATCGCGGGGTCACCCGTGCAGGACTACGGTGCAGGACTACCGTGAAGGCTTGAGACAGGCGGGGATGGTCGATTTATTCAGCATGTTCCGTCGGCGCCCCGCCAAGCGCGGCCGGCCAGGATTTGCGCGTCAGGACATCACCGCTCTCACCGACAGCGTCGGGGGCCTGCTGGCCAGCCCGGTGCGGGATGCCCCCCCGATCGCCCGTGAGCAGCCGGCGCACGTGCCGGACCCGTACGGCGTCGAGGCACCGCCGCGGCCGCGCCAGCCGGCGGCTGAGCCTGCCAAAGCCAGGACCAATGCGAAGCCCAGTGCGAAGTCCAATGGCTCCGGCGGGCCGCAATTATTGAAGCGGCCGGGCTTCCTGGCTGTGCATAGCGTGGAAAAGAGTTTTGGCAGCCGCCAGGTCGTGCGTGGCGTCAGCATCTATGTACGCCGCGGCGAAGCCGTCGGCCTGCTCGGCCCGAACGGTGCCGGCAAGACCACCGTGTTCTACATGATCACCGGCCTGATCAAGCCCGATCGCGGCGCGATCGAGCTCGACGGCCACGATGTCACGAAGCTGCCGATGTACCAGCGCGCGCGGCTCGGCATCGGCTATCTGCCGCAGGAAGCCTCGATCTTCCGCGGCCTCACCGTCGAGCAGAACATTCGCGCCGTGCTCGAAGTGGTCGAGCCTTCGCGCAAGAAGCGCGAGCAGCAGCTCGATTCGCTGCTCGACGAATTCAACATCACCCGCCTGCGTAAATCGCCGTCCATCGCGCTGTCCGGCGGTGAACGCCGCCGCGTCGAGATCGCGCGCGCGCTGGCGACGCGTCCGAACTACATGCTGCTCGACGAACCCTTCGCCGGCATCGATCCGATCGCAGTCGGCGACATTCAGGACCTCGTCCGCCATCTCACCAATCGCGGCATCGGCGTGCTCATCACCGACCACAATGTCCGTGAGACGCTCGGCCTCACCGACCGTGCCTATATCGTCTATGCCGGTGAAATCTTGACCGAGGGCAGCCCGGATGAGATCGTCAATGATCCGGATGTCAGGCGGCTTTACCTTGGCGAGGAATTCCGCCTCTAGCCCGTTTTTCAAATTCGTCAAGGCGTGTACATCGGCCTCAGACTAATATAAGCAAAAATCGGACCAATTTTTTGGGAACGGTTCTTGCTTCATGGCGCTCACGCAGAGATTAGAGTTCCGGCAATCGCAGTCGCTGGTCATGACGCCGCAGTTGATGCAGGCGATCAAGCTGCTGCAATTGTCCAATCTCGATCTCACGACCTTCGTCGAGGAGGAACTCGAGCGTAACCCCCTGCTGGAACGGGCCAATGACGAGCCGCCGGCGGGCGAAGCCCAGGCGGAAACCGGCCAGTTCAACGATTCCGACGGCGGCCATAACGACGAGCCGGGCGGCGGTCCAGGTGAGGCCTTCGAGCCCGGCCAGGAAGAATGGATGAGCAAGGATCTCGGCACCCGCGCCGAGATGGAACAGACCCTGGACACGGGCCTGGACAACGTCTTCTCCGAGGAGCCGGCCGAAGCGGCCGCGCGTACCGCCCAGGATGCGGCGCCGACCACCTATACGGAGTGGGGCGGCGGCGCCTCCGGGGACGAGGACTACAATCTCGAAGCCTTCGTCGCCGCGGAAATGACCCTCGGCGACCATCTCGCCGAGCAGCTCTCGGTCGCCTTCTCCGGCCCAGCGCAGCGCATGATCGGGCAGTATTTGATCGACCTCGTCGATGAGGCCGGCTATGTGCCGCCGGATCTCGGCCAGGCCGCCGAGCGGCTTGGCGCATCGCAAGCGGACGTCGAGGCCGTTCTTGCCGTGCTGCAAAAATTCGATCCGCCCGGTGTCTGCGCGCGCAACTTGAGCGAATGTCTGGCGATCCAGCTCCGCGAGCTCGACCGCTACGATCCGGCGATGCAGGCCTTGGTCGAGCACCTCGATCTGCTCGCCAAGCGCGACATCGCAGGTCTGCGCAAGGTTTGCGGCGTCGACGACGAGGACATCGCCGACATGATCGGCGAGATCCGCCGGCTCAATCCCAAGCCCGGCATGAAGTTCGGCTCGGCGCGGCTTCAGACCATGGTGCCGGACGTCTATGTCCGCCCGGGTCCGGATGGCGGCTGGCACGTTGAGCTCAACAGCGACACCTTGCCGCGCGTGCTGGTCAACCAGACCTATTATTCCCAGCTCTCGAAGAAGATCGGCAAGGACGGCGACAAGTCCTACTTCACCGACGCGCTCCAGAATGCGACGTGGCTGGTGCGCGCGCTCGACCAGCGCGCCCGCACCATTTTGAAGGTTGCGACCGAGATCGTGCGCCAGCAGGACGGCTTCTTCACCCATGGCGTGGCGCATCTGCGGCCGCTGAATCTGAAGGCCGTGGCCGACGCCATCCAGATGCATGAATCCACGGTGTCGCGCGTCACCGCCAACAAATACATGGCGACGAATCGCGGTACATTTGAGCTGAAATATTTCTTCACGGCGTCGATCGCCTCGGCCGACGGCGGCGAGGCGCATTCCGCCGAAGCCGTGCGTCACCACATCAAGCAGCTGATCGATTCGGAAGCGCCTGCCGCGATCCTGTCGGATGATACCATCGTGGAACGGTTGCGCGTTTCGGGCATTGATATTGCCCGCCGCACGGTCGCGAAGTACCGCGAAGCCATGCGCATTCCTTCTTCGGTGCAACGCCGTCGCGACAAGCAGAGCGCTCTTGGTAACGTCCTCTCTACCGCAATGTCCGATCGCTCCCGCAACACCGAGCCGGCCTGATTGCGCCGGCGCGAAATCGCGCTACTCTCAATCTCCCATCGAGACCGATCCATGCGTGCGCATGATCCGGACCCAGAGGGCCGCGTTAGCGCAAAGGGTGCAGCGGTTTTCCGAGCAGATCAGGCGCAGACAAGAACCTAACCAAGCGAGGTTCACATGACTCTCCGCATTTCGGGCAAGAGCGTCAGCGTCGGCGAGGCCCTGCGCGGCCGTGTTTCCAACCGGACCGAAGAGGTCCTGCGTAAATATTTCGACGGCAATTATTCCGGCCACATCACGCTGAGCAAGGATGGCTTCGGCTTTCGCACCGACTGTTCGCTGCATCTGGATTCCGGCATTACGCTGGAGGCCGATTCGAATGCGGCAGACGCCTATGCCAGCGCCGACCAGGCGCTTGTGATGATCGAGAAGCGGCTCAAGCGCTACAAGAGCCGGCTCAAGGACCGCTCGGCCCGCAAGGCCCATGTGGCCTCCGCGGCGCTGGCCGCGATGGACGCCACCAGCTACGTGCTGGAGGCGCCGGGCGAGGGTGATGACGAGGACGAGGTCACCGGCTACAGCCCCGTGATCATCGCGGAGGCAACCACCTCTCTCAAAATGCTGTCGGTCAGCGAAGCCGTCATGGAACTCGACCTCAGCGGGGCGCCCTGCCTGGTCTTCCAGCATGGCTCGTCCGGCCGGGTGAACATCATCTACCGCCGGGCCGACGGCAATGTGGGCTGGATCGACCCGCCGGGGGCCAAAGCGGACGGCAAGCCGGGCGGTTAGGGCCGGAACCCGGCCCCGTAGCACCCGCAGCCTTAACAATGACCGTGGCAAAGCCGCACGCGGGAGTTGGCACCGGGATTGCGTTGGAGTAGAAGCGCCCCACATCAGGACCGGTACTTGGGCTAAGTACTTGGGCTAAGTCCGCTTCCTGCTTCACCTTCTTGACGCCGGCCCGGCTTGGTTTCTCGCCAAGCTGGCCAATTCGGAACCTGACGGTTTTAATTCACCTCGGAAAACTTCCATGCCGATTACCGATCTGGTCGCGCCCGAGGCGATTCTCCCGGCATTGAAGGTCAACAGCAAGAAGCAGGCGCTCCAGGAACTCGCGGCCAGGGCCGCCGAGCTGTCCGGCCAGAACGAGCGCGCCGTGTTCGAGGTGCTGTTGCAGCGAGAGAAGCTCGGCACCACCGCGGTCGGCTACGGCGTCGCCATTCCCCACGGCAAGCTGCCCAAGCTGGAAAAGATCTTTGGCCTGTTCGCCCGGCTCGATCGTCCAATCGATTTCGAGGCGATGGACGGCCAGCCGGTCGATCTCGTCTTCCTGCTGCTCGCGCCCGAAGGCGCCGGTGCCGACCATCTCAAGGCGCTGGCGCGCATCGCCCGCCTGCTGCGCGACCAGGACATCGCCAAGAAGCTCCGCGCCTCGCGCGACGCCCAGGCGATCTATTCGGTGCTGGCGCTGCCGCCGGCGACCGCGGCGTAACCCTCACTCGCTCGAACCGAAGCCGCGCCGTCTGCGACTTATTTCGCAGCCGGGCGCTGTGATGTGTCGTCACCATGTCCACCTGCGACCGGCACGGCTCCGGCGCAGGAATTTTGAGACATGATTTGCGGTTCGATGGGCCGGGTTTTCGGTCTGCTTTGCTCCGTCACTATAGCCGTCACGGCTGCGGCCCGTGCTGACGAGGCGTCAAACGACCGCGTCATCGCGGAAAAGACCGAGATCATTGCGGCCGATCCGGCAAATGCGGTTGCTTACGAACTGCGTGGCGAAGCCTGGTACATGAAGAAGGACAAGGACCGGGCCTTCGAGGACTGTGGCGCTGCGATCCGGATCGATCCGAATTTCGGGCGCGCTTATAACTGCCGCGGCCGCGCCTCTTCTGCCAAGGGCGATCGCGATCGCGCATTGGCCGACTACAACGAGGCCATTCGCCTCGATCCCGGCTACGGCCCGTCTTACACCTCGCGCGCCGAGGAGTATTTCAACAGGCGCGATCTTGATCGCGCGATCGCCGGCTTCACCGAGGCCATCGAACGCAGCCCCAAGCAGGCTTACCGTGCGCTCGTCATGCGAGGAGAGGTGTATGCGGCGAAGGGCGACACCGATCACGCCGTCGCCGATTACAGCGAGGCGATGCAGCGCAATCCGGCCGCCGCCTGGCCCTACGAGCTGCGAAGCACCATTCGTCTCCACAAGGGCGAGATCGATGCAGCTCTGGACGACTGCGACAGCGCCGTCCGTCTGGAACCCGGAAGTGCTGGTGGCCACTATTGCCGGGCCATGGTGTTCCTGAAGAAGGACGATGCCGACAGCACCATCCGGGAGCTGGATGACGTCACCAGGATCATGCCGTCTTTCGAGAAGGCCTATCTCGTTCGCGCCGTCGTGCTGCACGGGAAGGGCGACGACAAACGTGCCCTTGCCGATTTCGACGAAGTGATCCGATTACAGCCGGGGAATTCGGAGGCCTACAACAGTCGCGCCGGGATGTTTCGGGACACGGGACAGCACGATCGCGCGCTCGCCGACTACAACGAGGCGATCCGGCTCGATCCGAATAGCCAGCTCGCGCTGGTCAACCGCGGTCTCCTCTACATGATGATGTCCGACCCCAAACATGCGCGCGCGGATTTCAACAGCGTGCTCGCGTTGCCACTGAGCGACAAATGGGCCGTGGACACGGCGCGCGAAGGACTTGGCTTTTTGAAGTGACACGAGAGCAGGGCGCGCAGCCTTGCACTCCGTCATTGCGAGGAGCCCTTGCGACGAAGCAATCCAGACTGCCTCAGCGGAAACACTCTGGATTGCTTCGCTGCGCTCGCAATGACGACGCGGGAAACGTCATCGCCCAAAATAAAAACGGGCACACCTTCGTGCGAAGGCATGCTCGTCAAAATCCCATTCGTGCGACGTGCGCGCGCTCAGTGCACGCTCACCGCTTGCAGCTCGTTGCTCCAGGCATTCGCGACTGCGGCTTCGCGGCTGTCGGTCAGCATGATCGGCGTGCCGTCGGCAGCGTGGAGCGGCACTGCCGCCCGCGACCGCGGCGTAAAGCGACCGTTTCCGCTATAGTTTAGAGATTGCTTCGAGCGTCACGGGAAGCCGCATGAGCGTCTCGTTGCCGTGACGGTAGAACTTGTGCGTCCACGGATCAAACACCGGCACGCGCGCTTCGACGAATTCGTCGATGTCGCGTGTTACCACGACCAGATCCTGCAGAGCGGCGATGGCCGCGATGAACAAGTCTGGCTGCCCGAACGTATGGCGGCGCTTGCGCCCCTCGACGATCATCGTTTTCCACCGCACGATGACATCTTCGGTGATGGCAAGAGCCCTACCCGCGAACAGCGGTCGAAGCATGTTGTCCAGCCACGATTGAAGATCTGCGCGCCTGGCAGGGTCGGACAGTTGTTCGATGCCATAGACGATTTCAGCGAACGTGATCTCCGTGACATAGAGGTCGTCGCCGCTTTGGCCGGCAACAAAATTTACAACGTCATGGTTAGGCTTAGACCTGCGTAGTTCCGAAACCACGTTGGTATCGAGCAGCCATCCTCTCAAAGCTCGACGTCCCGAACTTTGGATTTGATGGTCAGGCGTTCAAATTCCACGTCGTCCAACGGGGATTTGGCAAGGACCGTAACGATGTCGCGGCCACTCACGGGCCGTTTGAGGCGATCGAATTCCTCTGCCGCGATAATAACCGCAGCGTCTTTCCCATGCAGCGTGACGCGCTGCGGTCCGATGCGTTGGGCCTCTCTGACAATCTGGCTCAGGTGAGTCTTCGCATCCTGAAGGCTCCATCGCCCGGATTGAGAGCCCTTCTTCTTCGTAGAGGGACGCTTTGCCGTCATGCAATTCTTTCTGGTCGGATCAACCAGAATTTAGAGTATCCGAATTCGGCAGTCAAAGCAAACGGGCACGCCTTCGCGCGAAGGCATGCCCGCCAAAACTCTATTCGTCCGACCTGCGCGTGCTCAGTGCACGCTGACGGCTTGCAGCTCGTTGCTCCAGGCATTCGCGACCGCGGCTTCGCGGCTGTCGGTCAGCATGATCGGCGTGCCGTCGGCGGCGTGGAGCGCGAACAGCTTGAGGCCGGGCGCAATCTTCGGCGCTTCGGGAAACAGGCCCGGAACGTCTTCGGAGCGGATCTGCTTCACATAGGCGATATGGCCTTCGCCGAGGGTTGCCAGCGTCTCCGGCGAGACGTTCTTGGCTTCGTATTCGAACGCAACGTGACCTTCACTCATGGTCTCGACTCCTTCACTGAAACTAAGCGGTCGAGTCCGCTACTCGTTCCATTATTCGTGCTCATTGATAGCGATTGTCTTAACGATCCTTTCCGGTTCCGGCCGGGCAAGATCGATCGCCAACAATCCGTTCTTCAGATCCGCACCCAGCACCAACATCCCCTCCGCCAGCACAAAGGTGCGCTGGAAGTGGCGCGCGGCGATGCCGCGATGGATGTATTGCCGGGTCTTGTCGTCCTGCTGCCGCCCGCGAATCACGAGCTGGTTTTCCTCAATGGTTACATCGAGTTGGTCGCGGGTGAATCCGGCAACCGCCAGCGTGATGCGCAGCCGCTCGGGCTGACCGTCGGATCGGTCGCACCTCTCGATATTGTAGGGAGGGTAACCGTCGGCGCCTTTGACGACGCGATCGAGCACGCGCTCAATCTCGTCGAAGCCCAGAAGGAACGGACTGGAAAGCGTGGGAACACGAGACATAGTTTACAAAGTCCTCTCGAAGCGACTTTGGCATTTCAGGGCCCTGCACGGCACCCCTTGGTCAGCAATATGGTCATAACCCCGTGTGGGTTCAAGGACGTAGCTGGGGCCCTGCACAGCGTCGTTTGGACGCCCGGAATGACCGGGAGGCCCTTGACGGCTACTGTGCATGGGGTTGTTTTCGCGTTTTTTGATCGAGCCGGTTCCGGAAAGCCTCAGGCTTCGATTCGCGTCCGCCCGTCGCCGCTAAACAAATGCAGCTTCGCCCGCACCGCCGCGACCCGGATCTTTTGGCCGATCGGCGGCGCCTCGGAGCCGGGAATGCGGACGATGACCTCGCCGGGCGGCAGTTCGCCGGGATTGGCGGCAATGCGCTGCTCGTCCTGCTTGCGGGAACCGTAAATGAAGGTTTCGGCGCCGACGCGCTCGATCGCTTCAACGGTGAGCGGCAATGCGACGCCGCCGGCGGGCGTCTGGTCGGTGATGACAAAATCTTCCGGGCGGATGCCGAGGATGCCGGCGTCGCCTGAATTGCCGATCTGCGATTTGATTTCGTCGGCACGCATCGACATCAGATTCATCGGCGGTGCGCCGATGAAGGAGGCGACGAAGGTCGTTGCCGGTTTCTCGTAGATCGCAAGCGGATTGCCGAACTGCTCGACCTGACCGCCATTCATCACGACGAGAATATCGGCGAGCGTCATCGCCTCGAGCTGGTCGTGGGTGACGTAGATCGACGTCGTGCTGAGCCGGCGCTGCAATTTGCGGATCTCGACGCGCATCGCGATGCGCAGTTTGGCATCGAGGTTGGAGAGCGGCTCGTCGAACAAAAACACCTTTGGCTGGCGCACGATGGCGCGGCCCATCGCGACGCGCTGGCGCTGGCCGCCCGAGAGCTGGCGCGGCTTGCGCTCCAGCATCGGCGTGAGCTCGAGCACGCGCGCGGCTTCGTCGACGCGGGTCTTGACCTCGGCCTCCTTCATGCCGCGGTTGCGCAGGCCGTAGGCCATGTTGTTGAAGACGCTCATATGCGGATAGAGCGCATAATTCTGGAACACCATCGCGATGTCGCGATCGGCGGGCTCGACCTGGTTGACCACGCGGCCGCCGATATCGATCTCGCCGCCGGACACGGTCTCAAGGCCTGCGACCATACGGAGCAGTGTCGACTTGCCGCAGCCGGAAGGGCCGACCAACACGCAGAACTGCCCGTCGGCGACATCGACATTGACGCCCTTGATGGCCTCGAAGCCGCCGGGATAGGTCTTGCGGACGTTGCGCAGGGTGACGTTAGCCATGAAAACTCACTTCTAAAAATCTACTTCTCGGTCTCGACCAGGCCGCGCACGAACAATCTCTGCATCGCGACGACGACGAACACCGGCGGCAGCATGGCCAGCACGGCGGTCGCCATCACCACCGGCCATTCGGTCAGCGCGTCGGTGGTGGTGATCATCTTGCGGATGCCGACCTGGATGGTTTGCATGTCGTCGCGGGTGGTGATGAGCAACGGCCAGAGATATTGATTCCAGCCGAGGATGAAGAGGATCACGAACAGCGCCGCCATGTTGGTGCGCGACAGCGGCAGCAGCGTATCCCAGAAGAAGCGTAACGGGCCCGCGCCGTCGATGCGCGAGGCTTCCAGAAGCTCATCCGGCACGGTCATGAAGAACTGGCGGAACAACAACGTCGCGGTGGCCGATGCGATCAGCGGCAGCGCCAGGCCGGCATAGCTGTCGAGCATGTGCAGATCGGCGACGATCTTGTAGGTCGGATAGATGCGGACCTCGACCGGCAGCATCAGCGTGATGAAGATGATCCAGAAGATCGGCATCCGGAACGGAAAGCGGAAATACACGATCGCATAGGCCGAGATGATCGAGATCGCGATCTTGCCGACCGCGATCAACAGCGCCATCACCAGCGAGTTCAGCATCATGTTGCCGACGGGCTCGCGGGTCGAGCCGCTCGTGCCGACGAAGATGGTCTGGTAGTAGACCTCGAAGAAATGGCCGCCCGGCAACAGCGACATCTGGCCGTTGGCGATCAGCGCGTTGTCCTGGGTCGAGGCGACGATGGCGATGTAGACCGGGAATGCGACGATCGCGATGCCGATCCAGAGAATGGCGTGGGCGACGTAGCGCCGAAAGCCCTCTTCCTCGACCATCAGTAGGTCACCTTGCGTTCGACGAAGCGGAACTGGATTCCCGTCAGCACGATGACCATGACCATCAGGATCACCGACTGCGCCGCGGAGCTGCCGAGATTGCCGCCGAGCAGGCCGTCGGTATAGACCTTGTAGACCAGCGTGACCGTCGATGTTCCCGGACCGCCGCGGGTCATGGTGTCGATGATGCCGAAAGTGTCGAAGAAGGCGTAGACGATGTTGACGACCAGCAGGAAGAAGATGGTCGGCGACAGCAGCGGGAAGGTCACGGTCCAGAACCGCCGCATCGGGCGTGCGCCGTCGATCGCAGCAGCCTCGAACACGCTTCTGGGGATGGCTTGCAGGCCGGCGAGGAAGAACAGGAAATTATAGGAGATCTGCTTCCAGGCGGCGGCGAGAATGATCAGTGCAGCCGCCTGGTCGCCGTCGAGCAGCGGATTCCAGTCGACGCCCGCGGCGCGCAAATAACGCGCGAGCACGCCGAGCGAGGGATGGAGCATGAAGATCCAGAGCACGCCGACGACGGGCGGCGCGACCGCATAGGGCCAGATCAGCAGTGTGCGGTAGAGCATCGAGCCGCGCAGCGGCTTGTCCGCCATCACGGCGAGCAAGAGCGCGAAGGATAGCGACGAGACGGCGATCGCGAACGAGAAGAAGAAGGTCCGGACGATGGCCTCGTAATAGGCGGGGTCCTGGAACAGCTCGATGTAATTATCAAACCAGATGAAGCTCGTTGAGAGACCGAAGGCATCCTGAAGCAGGAAGGACTGGATCACCGCCTGCGCGGCGGGCCAGTAGAAAAATATCAGGACGATCGCGAGTTGCGGGGCAACCAGTGCGTAGGGCAACAGCTTTGCTTGGAAAATGGCTTGCTTTTGCATGATGTCAGCAGAGCGGCAGGCCGGATCGCGGCCTGCCGCTCATCGCCTCACTTCACAGCGGTCTTTTCGAACTGACGCAGCATCGTGTTGCCGCGCTCGACAGCCGTATCCAGCGCCTGCTTGGCGGTCTTCTTGCCGGCCAGCGCCTGCTCGATCTCTTCCGACCAGACGTCACGCAGCTGAACCATGTTGCCGAGGCGCAGACCGCGTGAATTCTCGGTCGGCTCCTTGTTGGTCAGCTCGAGCAGCGGGGTCTCGAGATAAGGCTGGTCCTTGTAGAAGCCTTCCTCCTTCGCCTTGGCATAGGCTGCCTTGGTGATCGGCAGATAGCCCGAGGCCTTGTGGATATAGACTTGGCGATCGGTGTCCGAGAGGAAGGTCAGGAATTTTGCGACGCCCTTGTATTCGTCGGCCGACTTGCCGCCCATGACCCAGAGCGAAGCGCCGCCGATGATCGAGTTCTGCGGCGCGCCCTTGACGTCCGGATAATACGGCATCGGCACGGCGGAGAAGTTGAACTTGGCCTGCGCCTTGACGTTGCCGAAGAAGGCCGACGAGGTCAGGTAGATCGCGCACTCGCCCGAGGTGAAGCGGCCTTCGCCGGTGTTGGTGCGGCCGGCGTAGTCGTAGGTCTTGTCCTTCTGCAGCTCGACCAGCTTCTCGAGATGCTTGAGCTGGAGCGGTCCGTTGAACTCGAGCACGGTGTCGAAGCCGTCGAGGCCGTTGGCCTTGCTGGCGAGCGGCACGTTGTGCCAGGCGGAGAGCTGCTCGAGATTGACCCAGGTGACCCAGGAGCCGGAGAAGCCGCAAGTCGGATGGCCGTTGTCGTGGAGCTTCTTGGCGGCCTCGAATGTTTCGGGCCAGGTCTTCGGGACCTCGAGATTGGCCTTCTTCAGCTCATCGAGATTGACCCACATCACGGTCGACGACGAGTTGAAGGGGAACGACAGCATCTCGCCCTTCGAGGTCGAGTAGTAACCGGTGATCGCGGACAGATAGTTCTTCGGATCGAATTTCTCGCCGGCGTCGGCCATCAGCTTGTAGACGGGCTTCACCGCGCCGGTCGCGGCCATCATGGTCGCGGTGCCGACTTCGAACACCTGCATGATGTGCGGGGCGTTGCCGGCGCGGAAGGCCGCGATGCCGGCGTTCATCGTGTCGGGGTAGTTGCCCTTGTAGGTCGGGATGACCTTGTAGTCGCTCTGCGACGCGTTGAAGTCGGTGGCGAGCTTGACGATGACGTCGTTGTTGGCGCCGGTCATCGCGTGCCACCACTGGATTTCGGTCACAGCCAGGGCCGGCGAGACACCCATGCCAACCGTGACTGCAAATGCGGCAGCCGCCCCAAAATGTCGAAGAGCCATCAAAAAAACCTCCCTTGGCCGTCAATAAACAAGCGCTTGCGCTAGCAGCGCCATATGACGTTCACATGACTGTGTAAGCGGCCGAAACGAAAGCGGCAAGCGCGGGAAAAGGGAAGCTGTCAAATAGGCGAACGCGTCGCGAGCAGCCTCATCCGTTCGCGGTGCACACAGGTGCCCGCGCCGCAGTGCGGCATCGCTCGTTGGATGCGGGGGCGAGGGGCCTAGCGCTTGCGCTCGGGCCCGCAGACCGTGCCCTTCTCGACCATCGCGTCGATCTCGGCCTTGGAGTAGCCGAACTCGCCCAGCACCTCCCGGGCGTGCTGGCTGAATTTCGGCGGCAGGCGGCGCAAGCTCGGTTTGCTGCGATCGAGCCGGATCGGCGACGCCACGCCCTTGTACCAGTCCTTCTCGATGATATCGCCGCGGGCGATCGTGTGCGGGTTGGTCAACGCCTGGTCGATCTTCTGCACAGGACCTGCGGGCAGGCCGGCGGCAAGCAGGCGGTTGCACAGCGGCTCGGCCTCGTGCTGGCTGAACACGGCGGCAAGCTCGGCACGCAGCGCCTCGCGATTGGCGATGCGGTCCTTGTTGCGGGCAAAGCGCGGATCGGTGCCGAGCTCGGGCTTGCCGATCTCTTTGGCGAGCTTGCGGAAGGTGCCGTCATTGCCGACGCCGATGAAGATGTTGTCGGTCTTGGTCGGGAAGATCGCGTAAGGCACGAGATTGGGATGCTCGTTGCCGGTCAGGCCGGGCGGCTTGCCATGCATGAAATAGTTCGCGGTGTGCGGATGCATGATGGCGAGGCCGGTCTCGTACAGTGTCGTCTCCAGGAACTGGCCCTGGCCCGAGCGTTGCCGCTCCGACAGCGCCATCAGGATGCCGATCGCCGCATAGAGCCCTGTGCCGATGTCGACCAGCGGCACGCCGATCCGCATCGGCCCGCTCTCTGGCGAACCGGTCGCCGCGATCATGCCGGTCATGGCCTGGATGATGGCGTCATAGCCGGGATTGCCGCCGCGCGGACCGTCGGCGCCGAAGCCGCAGATCCGGCAATGCACTAGGCGCGGGAATTTCTTGCTCAGCACGTCGTTGCCGATGCCCCATTTCTCCAGCGTGCCCGGCTTGAAATTCTCGATCAGGACGTCGGCCGTCTCCAGCATCTTGAGCAGCACGGTTCGGCCGCCCTCGGAGGCGAGGTCGAGGCCGATCGAGCGCTTGTTGCGGTTGATGCCGACGAAATAGGCCGCGTCTTCCTCATGGAAGGGAGGGCCCCAGTCGCGTACCTCGTCACCCGCGGGCGGCTCGACCTTGATCACGTCGGCGCCATGGTCGGCGAGGATCTGGGTGCAGTAGGGACCGCCGAGCACGCGCGTGAGGTCGATGACGCGCAGTCCGCTCATTGCGCCTGTGGCAGCTTCAGTCATGCCTTCGCTTCCTCTGTGTCGATATTGATCACAGGCCTAGCGAGGTTCGTTTGAGCCAGCAATGGCTTCTTGCGTAGGGCGTCATGCAGGCGGGCTGTCGCCGCGTGGCAAATCAAACGGAAGCGGCCGGCCCGAGCGGGATCCCGGGCCAGCCTATCCGCATCTTCGATCAGACGACCGTCAGGCGGACGTCGACATTGCCGCGCGTCGCGTTGGAGTACGGGCACACCTGGTGGGCCTTCTCGACCAGCGCCTCGGCTTCCGCGCGGGCAAGGCCCGGCAGCGAGACGGCGAGATCGATGTCGAGGCCAAAGCCGCCGGCCGCGCGCGGGCCGATGCCGACGGTCGAGGTGACGGAGGCGTCAGCCGGGACCTTCGGGCCGCCCTGGGAGGCGACGAACTTCATCGCGCCGATGAAGCAGGCGGCATAGCCGGCCGCAAACAGCTGTTCGGGATTGTTGCCGGCGCCGCCTCCGCCACCGAGCTCCTTCGGCGTGGTGAGCTTGACGTCGAGCGCGCCGTCGAGGGTTGCGGCATGGCCGTCGCGGCCGCCGGTGGCTTTTGCGCTGGTCTTGTAGAGGACATTCACGGACATTTTCGTCTCCCTGGGTTCCGGTTGGGGTGCGTTCTATATCGCAGGCAATTAGATTGCGCGCAATTGAAATTTGCATGCCTCACATTTAATTGTTCGCAATTGAATGGGCGCCTGCCAGGGCCCAGAATGACAAGACGAATCTCACGGGATCGAACATGGCTCGAAAACAATCCGCGCTGGATCCGCAGCGGCTCGACAACCAGATCTGCTTTGCGGTCTATTCGGCCGCGCACGCCTTCAACCGCGTCTACAAGCCGCTGCTCGATCGGCTCGGCCTGACCTATCCGCAATATCTGGTGATGCTGGTGCTGTGGGAGCGAGACGACGTGCCGTTGAAGGACATCGGCGAAAAGCTGTTTCTCGATTCGGGCACGCTGACGCCGCTGCTCAAGCGTCTGGAGGCCGCCCATCTGGTCAAGCGCACCCGTAGCAGCGAGGACGAACGCCAGGTGCTGATCGCGCTGACGTCCCAGGGCCACGCGCTGAAGGAAAAAGCGCGCGCCGTGCCGCAGTCGATCCTGGCGGCGTCGGACTGCTCGGTGTCGGAGCTGGTGGCGATGAAAGACGAAATCGTCGCGCTGCGCGACCGGCTCAATGCGGTGATCGGGGAGTAGGGGAACTCGTCGAAGCGCACCTTCGCCCTGCGGGCTTCGGTGCACCAGCCTTCGCTTCGCGAAGGCTGGTGGAGCCAGGCGGGATCGAACCGCCGACCTCTTGCATGCCATGCAAGCGCTCTCCCAGCTGAGCTATGGCCCCTTAACCGTCCGGCGCGCCTTGGGCGACGCGTCGGGTGAGACCCAGAACCACAGTTCTGGGCTTATCTCAAGTCTCTTCGTCGCCTCCGACGTCACCAATGATGTCGGTCACGTCCTCATCACCCTCTTCTTCGTCGGCAATGAAGGTCGAATCGTCATCATCGTCGTCGTCGATGGTCTCGTCGACCTCGATATCGTCCTCCGATTCGGGCACGACGGCCTTGACCTTGCCGGTGTTCTCCTCGGCATCGGCCTCCTCGAGCGAGACCTCTTCGACCTCGGCCGGCTCCGGCGTGGTGTCGGCGGCCGCCGGCGCGTGCCGGGGTTCGGCGCCGCGGGTTGCGCGCGCGGGCGCCACGGGCGCGATCGGCACGACTTCACCGGTATAGGGCGAGATCACCGGAGTCTTGTTGAGGTCATAGAACTTCTTGCCCGTAGTTGGGCAAATGCGTTTGGTTCCGAGTTCGGACTTGGCCACGGCAGAGGAATCCTGGGATGTCTGAAAAGCGGTGTTTCACTTGGCTAGTTGGCGCGCCGCTGTCAATAGCGCATTACGGGAGAAAGACATGCCGGTGACTGCGGGGAGGCCATGTGGTACGTGCGCCCGAGCCTCCAGGGCACATCCAAGGACACAATCTTGACTCATTCCGACCAGCCGACGCCGCTTCAGTCGCGCTCAAGCGGCCCCCTGACCGGGAAGGTGCGGGTGCCCGGGGACAAGTCGATTTCCCACCGCGCCCTGATCCTGGGCGCGCTTGCGGTCGGCGAAACTCGGATTTCGGGCCTGCTGGAGGGCGAGGACGTCCTCAACACCGCCAAATCCATGCAAGCACTGGGTGCAACCGTGGAGCGCACCGGAGATTTTGCCTGGAAGGTGCACGGTGTGGGCGTCGCGGGCTTCGCCCAGCCCAAGGCGCCGCTGGATTTCGGCAATTCCGGCACAGGTTGCCGCCTGGTCATGGGCGCCGTCGCGGGCTGCCCGATCTCGGCGGTTTTTGACGGCGACGCCTCGCTCCGCACCCGCCCGATGCGCCGGATCCTGGATCCGCTCGAAAAGATCGGCGCCAAGGTCGTTTCCGGCGGCGAGGGCGGCCGCCTGCCGCTGACGGTCCAGGGCGCGCGCGATCCGCTGCCGATCACCTACAAGACCCCGGTCGCCTCGGCCCAGATCAAATCGGCCGTGTTGCTGGCGGGGCTGTCTGCGCCGGGCAGCACGACCGTGATCGAGTCCGAGGCCAGCCGCGACCATACTGAATTGATGCTGAAGCATTTCGGTGCCGACATCACCTCGACGGCCGAAGGCACACACGGCCGCCGCATCACGCTCGTGGGCCAACCGGAATTGCACGGCGCCACCGTGATTGTTCCGGCCGATCCTTCCTCGGCGGCGTTTCCGGTCGTCGCGGCGCTGATCGTGGAAGGCTCCGATGTCGTCCTGTCCGACGTCATGACCAATCCGCTGCGCACCGGCCTGTTTACGACGCTGCGCGAAATGGGCGCCTCGATCGAGGAGAGCGAAGTGCGCGGCGATGCCGGCGAGCCGATGGCGCAGCTGCGCGTGCGCGCCTCGAAACTGCGCGGCGTCGAAGTGCCGCCGGAGCGCGCGCCCTCGATGATCGACGAATATCTGGTGCTGGCGGTGGCGGCCGCCTTCGCCGAAGGCACGACCATCATGCGCGGCCTGCAAGAGCTGCGCGTCAAGGAATCCGATCGGCTCGAAGCCACCGCCGCCATGCTCCGCGTCAACGGCGTCAAGGTCGAAGTCTCCGGCGATGATCTGATCGTCGAAGGCCGCGGCCATGTCCCCGGCGGCGGCCTCGTCGCCACCCACATGGATCATCGCATCGCGATGTCAGCGCTGGTGATGGGCTGCGCGTCCGACCAGCCGGTGACCGTCGACGACACCGCCTTTATCGCAACCAGTTTTCCGGATTTCATTCCGATGATGCGTTCGCTTGGGGCCGAGTTTTCATGATTATCGCCATCGATGGACCCGCGGCCTCGGGCAAGGGGACGCTCGGCAAGCGGCTCGCCCACCATTACGGCTATCGTCACCTCGATACCGGCGTGATCTACCGCGCGGTGGCCTACGCCCTGATGCAGACCGGCCATGATCTCCGGGACGAAGCGGCGGCGGTTGCCGCGGCGCTGGAACTCGATCCCGAAAAGTTCGGCAATTCCGCCCTGAAGACCCAGAAGGTCGGTGAGGGCGCCTCGATCGTCTCGGCAATCCCCAGGGTTCGCGAAGCCCTGGTCAATTTCCAGCGGCAATTCGCCGCCGATCCGCCGGGCGCCGTGCTGGACGGCCGGGACATTGGAACCGTGATCTGCCCCCATGCCGACGTGAAGATCTTCGTGGTCGCCGACCCCAAGGTCCGCGCGCGGCGCCGGACCATGGAGGCCAAGGCACGAGGCGAGGAGGCGGACGAGGCGGCCGTGCTGGCCGATATCATCCAGCGCGACGAACGGGACAAGAACAGGCCGATTGCGCCCCTGAAACCCGCCTCGGATGCTTACTTGCTAGATAACTCCCAACTGGATATAGAAGGCGGCGTCCGGGCCGCCATCGACATTATCGAGGCCGTCCGAGCGGGCCGTCCGCGGGGTTAAGCCGCGGTCGTCATTGGAGGAAGCGCCCGCTCCCGCTCTTTGAGGTCGATACCCTCGGTCCCTTGTTTGGGGCCGGCGCGATCCAGGCTCCGGACAAAGATTTCCACGTATCGAATGCGCGGGCCCAGCCGGCCCGCTTCCGTTGTTTCGGTCGCAGGCCGGAGCAACGAGCGGTCGCTCGAAGGTCTTGCGGACCTTTCGACACTGCGTGCGCGATACGCCCTTTGAACCCAACGGCCGGCAAGACATCCGCAACTGGAGAACAAATGGCTTCGACTTCCGCTGATACCTATAGCCCCTCGCGCGATGATTTCGCCGCGATGCTCGACGAGTCCTTCGCAGGTGGCAGCCTGCAGGAGAGCTCCGTCGTCAAGGGCAAGGTGGTTGCAATTGAAAAGGACATGGCCGTCATCGACGTCGGCCTGAAGACCGAAGGCCGCGTCGCGCTGCGCGAATTTTCCGGCCCCGGCCGTGAGAGCGAGATCAAGGTTGGCGACGAGGTGGAAGTGTTCCTCGATCGCATCGAAAACGCCCTCGGCGAAGCCGTGCTGTCGCGCGACAAGGCGCGCCGCGAAGAGAGCTGGGGCAAGCTCGAGAAGGCGTTCCAGGGCAACGAAAAGGTCACGGGCGTCATCTTCAACCAGGTCAAGGGTGGTTTCACCGTCGACCTCGACGGCGCCGTGGCGTTCCTGCCGCGCTCGCAGGTCGACATCCGTCCGATCCGCGACGTCGCGCCGCTGATGAACAACGCGCAGCCGTTCCAGATCCTCAAGATGGATCGCCGCCGCGGCAACATCGTCGTCTCCCGCCGCACCGTGCTGGAAGAGACCCGCGCCGAGCAGCGTCAGGAGCTGGTGCAGAACCTCGAAGAGGGTCAGGTCATCGACGGCGTGGTCAAGAACATCACCGATTACGGTGCGTTCGTTGATCTCGGCGGCATCGACGGCCTGCTGCACGTCACCGACATCGCGTGGCGCCGCGTCAACCACCCGACCGAAGTGCTCTCGATCGGCCAGACCGTGAAGGTCAAGATCATCAAGATCAACCACGAGACGCACCGCATCTCGCTGGGCATGAAGCAGCTGCTGGATGATCCGTGGCAGGGCATCGAAGCCAAGTACCCGCTGGGTTCGCGCTTCACCGGCCGTGTCACCAACATCACCGACTACGGCGCGTTCGTCGAGCTCGAGCCGGGCATCGAAGGCCTGATCCACGTCTCCGAGATGTCGTGGACCAAGAAGAACATGCACCCCGGCAAGATCGTGTCGACCTCGCAGGAAGTCGAAGTGCAGGTGCTGGAAGTCGATTCCGTCAAGCGCCGCATCTCGCTCGGTCTCAAGCAGACCATGCGCAACCCCTGGGAGGTCTTCGTCGAAGGTCACCCGACCGGTTCGACCGTCGAGGGCGAGGTCAAGAACAAGACCGAGTTCGGTCTGTTCCTGGGTCTCGAAGGCGACGTCGACGGCATGGTCCATCTCTCCGACCTCGACTGGAAGCTTCCGGGCGAGCAGGTGATCGACAACTACAAGAAGGGCGACGTGGTGAAAGCCGTGGTGCTCGATGTGGACGTCGAGAAGGAGCGTATCTCGCTTGGCATCAAGCAGCTCGAAGGCGACCCATTCGCCGAGCCGGGCGATGTCAAGAAGGGCGCGGTCGTGACCTGCGAAGTGCTCGAAGTGAAGGAAAGCGGCATCGAGGTGAAGATCACCGGTACCGACTTCTCGACCTTCATCAAGCGCTCGGAGCTCGCCCGTGACCGCAACGACCAGCGCGCCGAACGCTTTGCCGTCGGCGAGAAGGTTGATGCCCGCGTGATCCAGTTCGACAAGAAGGCCCGCAAGGTCCAGGTGTCGATCAAGGCGCTCGAAGTCGCCGAAGAGAAGGAAGCCATCGCGCAGTACGGTTCCTCCGATTCGGGAGCGACGCTCGGCGACATCCTCGGCACCGCGCTCAAGAACCGCGACAAGTAAGCGAAACGCCTGTTTCGCAAGCATCGAAGCCCCGGCGCGAGCCGGGGCTTTTTTGTTGGTGCTGTCGTAGCCCGGATGGAGCGTAGCGAAATCCGGGAAAGTCTTTATGTGGCTCCCCGGATTGCGCTGCGCTCCATCCGGGCTACACGGCACAGGCCTTGTTTTCTTCAAATTGCGCCGCAATTGATGTATCCAGATAAGCCAATGGTCACGCTGTGACGGCACAACGCGGTTGGCTTCTCACCTGGAGATATTCCGATGTCGCTCGATTCGGACATCATCGTCGATCGCCGCAGGATCCGTCGCAAGCTGACGTTCTGGCGCGTCACAGCTGCGCTGATCGCAATCGCGGCGATCGCGGGCTTTGCACTGATCGTGACGCCCAGTGGGCGCGGCACCTTCGCTTCCGCCGGCTCGATCGCGCGCGTGCAGGTCGATGGCCTGATCCGCAGCGATTCCGAGCGCACGCGGGCGCTGGAGCGGCTGGAGAATTCGCAGGCCGCGGCCGTCATCGTTCACATCAACTCGCCGGGCGGCACCACCGCCGGCTCCGAGCAGCTCTACGATTCGCTGACGCGCCTGAAGGCGAAGAAGCCGATGGTCGTCGTGGTCGAAGGTCTTGCGGCTTCCGGCGGCTACATCACCGCGATTGCGAGCGATCACATCATCGCCCAGCAGAGCTCGCTGGTCGGCTCGATCGGTGTGCTGTTCCAGTTTCCCAACGTCAGCGAGCTGCTGAAGACCATCGGCGTCAAGGTCGAGGAAGTGAAGTCCACGCCGCTGAAGGCCGCGCCGAACGGTTTTGAGCCGACCAGCCCCGAGGCGCGGGCCGCGCTCGATGCGCTGGTGAAGGACTCCTATGCCTGGTTCAAGGATTTGGTGAAGCAACGGCGTGGCATGGATGACACGCAGCTCGAAAAAGTGGTCGATGGCCGCGTCTTCACGGGACGCCAGGCGATTGATCTCAAGCTGATTGATCAGCTCGGCGACGAGAAGACGGCTGTGACCTGGCTCGAGGAGCAGAAGGGCGTCAAGAAGGGTCTCAGCGTGCGCGATTACAAGCTCGAACCCCGCTTCAGCGACCTGCCGTTTCTCAGGACTGCTGCCGCCGTCACGCTGGAAGCGCTTGGTTTAAGCTCGATTGCGCATCAGATCGGGCAAACTGGCGTTGCGCAGGCGGTCGATCGCTTCGGAATGGATGGAATGCTGGCCCTGTGGCAGCCGGCCGCGTCGAATTGACCGGAACTGGCCGGAACCAAGCGAGCCTCGAAGGCTTTTCGCGTCTGGCGGGTGGTGGGTCAGCCCGCTTTTTCGGCATTTGTCACGCATTTTCACGACGCCCAACCTTCATTTAGCGTCTTGACAGATCAAGGCATTTTCACGGAAATGGTCATCCGCACGCTTCCGGGTCCTATCTCTCGATGATCAAATCCGAACTTGTTCAGCGTATCGCCGAGCACAACCCGCATCTGTACCAGCGGGATGTCGAGAACATTGTGAATGCGATTCTCGAGGAGATCGTAGCGGCACTCGCGCGCGGAGACCGCGTCGAGCTGCGCGGCTTCGGTGCTTTCTCGGTGAAGCACCGCCCCGCACGCGCCGGTCGCAATCCGCGAACCGGCGCTCATGTCCCTGTCGACCAGAAGAGCGTTCCGTTCTTCAAGACCGGCAAGGAAATGCGTGAGCGGCTGAATCGCGACCATCCGGATCCAGGCGCGCCCGACTGAGGCCATCGTCCGGGCTTAACCGAGCGGCCGTGACGCAGCTGCAGGCTTGATTCAAGGCGAGCGAAGCCAGATGCGAAAATTCCTGACCGCGCTGATCGTGATTCCGCTGGCCCTGATCCTGGTGACTTTCGCGGTCGCCAACCGGCACTTCGTCACGGTCTCCTTCGATCCTTTCATGTCGGCTGACCCGGCACTGTCGGTCACGCTGCCGCTGTTCCTGTTGCTGATCCTGGTGGCTGCCCTGGGCGTCGTGGCCGGCGGTTGTGCCGTCTGGTTCGGCCAGCGGCACTGGCGTCGCGCCGCGCGCCGGCATGAGGCGGATGCACGGGCCGCCCGGGTCGAACTGGCCGATCTGCGGGCCCAGGCGGCCCCTACAAAGCCCAATCCGCAGCGCCTCCCGGCCCCCTCCGGGGTGGGCCTTTACGGTCCCGTCGGGCGAGACAAGCAGCGCGCGACGTTGTAGAAGCGGCCGCAACCGAAAGCCCTGTTTTCCGGCCGCAGACCCGCGGCCTCCATGCGCTTTGAGATCATGTCCCTGCTCGTCAAAATCTGCGGCCTGTCCACGCGCGAGACGCTCGAAACGGCGCTCGACGCGGGCGCCGACATGGTGGGGTTCGTGTTCTTTCCGCCGTCGCCCCGGCATCTCTCGCTGGAGGCCGGGCGCGAGCTCGGCCGCCAGGTGAAGCGGCGTGCGCTCAAGGTCGCGCTCACGGTCGATGCCGACGATGCGACGCTCGACAACATCATGGATGCGCTGTCGCCCGACATATTCCAGCTCCACGGCCAGGAGAGCGTCGCGCGGCTGCGTGACATCAAGCAGAAGTTCGGCCGCCCCGTGATGAAGGCTGTGCCGGTCGCAACCGCAGCCGATCTCGCCGTGCTGCCCGGCTATGCCGCGGCGGCCGACCGTATTCTGTTCGATGCGCGTGCGCCGAAGGACGCAACCCGTCCCGGCGGCCTGGGCGCGCCATTCGATTGGCACCTGCTGGAAAATCTCGATTTGAAGCTGCCCTACATGGTCTCGGGCGGGCTTCATGCCGACAACGTTGCGGAGGCGCTGCGCGTCACCGGCGCCGGCGGCGCCGACGTGTCCTCCGGCGTCGAGAGCGCCCCCGGCGTCAAGGATCCAGAGCTGATCAAGGCCTTCATTCGCGCCGCGCGCGCCACCCAAGATGCAAATCAAGAGTTGAGCGTTCGATGAACATCGCCAAACCAAATTCCTATCGCAGCGGTCCCGACGAGCGCGGCCATTTCGGCATTTTCGGCGGACGCTTCGTCGCCGAAACGCTGATGCCGCTGATCCTCGATCTGGAGAAGGCCTATACCGCGGCCAAGGCCGACCCGGCCTTCCAGGCCGAGATGAACGGTTATCTCAAGAACTATGTCGGCCGGCCCTCGCCGCTCTATTTCGCCGAGCGCCTGACCGAGCATCTCGGTGGCGCCAAGATTTACCTCAAGCGCGAAGAGCTCAATCACACCGGTTCGCACAAGGTGAACAACGTGCTCGGCCAGATCATGCTGGCGCGGCGCATGGGCAAGAAGCGCATCATCGCCGAGACCGGCGCGGGTCAGCATGGTGTCGCCACCGCGACGCTGTGTGCGCGCTTCGGCCTCGAATGCGTGGTCTATATGGGCGCCGTCGACGTCGAGCGGCAGCAGCCCAACGTCATCCGCATGGAGATGCTGGGCGCAAAAGTGAATCCGGTGCAGTCGGGCACGCGCACGCTGAAAGACGCGATGAACGAGGCGCTGCGCGACTGGGTCACCAACGTGCACAATACCTTCTACTGCATCGGTACCGTCGCGGGGCCGCATCCCTATCCGACGCTGGTGCGCGACTTCCAGTCGATCATCGGCAACGAGACCAAGGTGCAGATGCAGGAGGTCGAAGGCCGCCTGCCGGATTCGCTGGTCGCCTGCATCGGCGGCGGCTCGAATGCGATGGGTCTGTTCCATCCCTTCCTCGACGATTCCACCGTCGAGATTTTTGGCGTTGAAGCCGCGGGCCATGGGCTCACGCAACTGCATGCGGCGTCGATCGCGGGCGGGCGTCCCGGCGTTCTGCACGGCAACCGCACCTATCTCTTGATGGACGCGGACGGCCAGATCCAGGACGCGCATTCGATCTCGGCCGGTCTCGACTATCCCGGCATCGGCCCCGAGCATTCCTGGCTGCACGAGATCGGCCGCGTCAACTATCTCTCCGCGACCGATGACGAGGCGCTCGCCGCGTTCCAGCTGCTGTCGCGGCTCGAAGGCATCATCCCGGCACTCGAGCCCGCACACGCCATCGCCAAGGTGATGGAGCTCGCGCCGAAGCGGCCCAAGGATCATCTGATGGTCGTCAATCTCTCCGGCCGCGGCGACAAGGACGTCCCGCAGGTCGGCGATATCCTGAGGGGCAAGACCAAGTGACCACGCGTATCGACACCCGTTTTGCCGAGCTCAAGAAAGCGGGCCGCTCGGCCTTCGTCACCTATGTGATGGCCGGCGATCCCGATCTCACGACTTCGCTCAATATCGTCAAGGCGCTGCCCAAGGCAGGCGCCGACGTCATCGAACTCGGCATTCCCTTCACCGATCCGATGGCGGATGGTCCCTCGATTCAGGCGGCCGGTCTGCGCGCGCTCAAGAACGGCATGACCTTGAAGAAGACGCTGGAGCTGGTGCGCGGCTTCCGCGAGGACGACAACGTCACGCCGCTGGTGCTGATGGGCTATTACAATCCGATCTACATTTACGGCGTCGACAAGTTTTTGGCCGATGCCAAGACGGCCGGCGTTGACGGCCTCATCATCGTCGATTTGCCGCCGGAGGAAGACGACGAGCTCTGCATTCCCGCGCTGAAGGCGGGCCTGAACTTCATTCGCCTCGCGACCCCGACCACCGACGACAAGCGCCTGCCCGCGGTGCTGGCGAACACATCAGGCTTTGTCTATTACGTCTCTATCGCCGGCATCACCGGTGCAGCAGCGGCGGACGCGAATGCCGTAGGTGAAGCTGTCGCGCGCATCAAGCGGCATACCAAGCTGCCGATCTGCGTTGGTTTTGGCATCCGCACGCCGGAGGCGGCGCGCGCCATTGCCGAGAAGGCCGATGGTTCGGTGGTCGGCACCGCGCTGGTCGACGCGCTCAAGAACAGCCTCGATGCCGAGGGCCGCGCGACCGCTAAAACCGTTAACGCCGTGGCGGAGCTGACCGCGGCGCTGGCCCAGGGCGTCAAAGGCGCGAAACAGGCGGCCGAATAGGTCATAATTCCGCTTCTCGGGCGGGTGACACGGGCGCCTTGCCGGACAGGAGCCCGGCCGCCATATATCCTTCAGGCGATCCCTTGCGGGTTCGTACATCGGAGCAAACCATGAACTGGCTTACCAATGTGGTCCGGCCGAAGATCCGCAACATGCTGCGGCGGGAGACGCCGGAGAATCTGTGGATCAAGTGCCCGGATTCCGGGCAGCTTGTGTTCTACAAGGACGTCGAGGCCAACCAGTTCGTCATTCCCGGCTCGAACTACCACATGCGCATGGGCGCGGTGGCGCGTTTGAAGTCGATCTTCGACAACGAGACCTGGTTCGACGTCGCCTTGCCTGACGTGACGCCCGATCCGCTCAAGTTTCGCGACGAGAAGAAATACGTCGATCGCATCAAGGACGCGCGCGCGCGCACTAATCTGAATGACGCGGTCAAGGTTGGCTACGGCAAGCTCGAAGGCGCCGCCGTCGTCATTGCCGTGCAGGATTTCGATTTCATGGGTGGTTCGCTCGGCATGGCCGCGGGTGAGGCCCTCGTGCGCGGGCTCGATCTCGCCGTAGAGAAGAAGTCGCCCTTCATCGTGTTCGCGGCATCTGGCGGCGCGCGCATGCAGGAAGGCATCTTGTCGCTGATGCAGATGCCGCGCACCACGGTGGCCGTGCAGATGCTGCGCGAGGCCAAGCAGCCCTACATCGTCGTGCTGACCAACCCGACCACCGGCGGCGTCACCGCGTCCTACGCGATGCTCGGCGACGTGCAGATCGCCGAGCCGGGCGCACTGATCGGTTTTGCCGGCGCGCGTGTCATCGAGCAGACCATCCGCGAGAAATTGCCGGAGGGTTTTCAGCGCGCCGAATACCTGAAGGATCACGGCATGGTCGACATGGTCGTGCATCGCCATGATTTGCGGCCGACGCTGGCGCGGCTCTGCCGTCTGCTGACCAAGGCGCCGGCGCTGGAGACCGCGTCGAAATCGGCGCAGCCGGTCGCGAGCCCGGCGCAGATCGTCATGGCCCCGGAAGTGGCGCCGGCCGCGCCGCACGCGTGAACGCCTCCACTGACAGTGCAAAGCCGTCGCTCGACGCATTGATCGGGCGGCTGTCGGCCCTGCATCAGAAACGCATCGATCTCGGGCTCGAGCGGATGCACCGCCTGCTCGAGCGTCTTGGTCACCCCGAGCGCAAGCTGCCCCCGGTGATCCATGTCGCCGGTACCAATGGCAAGGGCTCGACGGTCGCGTATCTGCGCGCGACGCTGGAAGCAGCTGGCTTGCGCGTCCACGCCTATACCTCGCCCTATCTGGTCCGCATCAACGAATGTTTCCGACTCGGCCGCGTGGGTGGTGGGGTGTTGGTCAGCGACGACGAGTTGCGCGCGGCGCTGGAAGAGGTCGAGCGCGTCAATGCCGGCGAGGCCGCGACCGTGTTCGAGCTCAAGACCGCCGCTGCCTTCCATATGTTTGCACAGAACCCGGCCGATGCCGTGTTGCTCGAAGTCGGCCTTGGCGGCCGTCTCGATTCGACAAACGTGGTCGATCGGCCTGCGGCCTGCGTGATCACGCCGGTCAGCATGGACCACATGGATTTCCTTGGGCCCACGCTGACGTCGATTGCCGGCGAGAAAGCCGCGATCGTCAAGCGCGGCGTGCCCGTGATCTCCGCCGAGCAGGTACCGGAGGCGATGGCGGTGATCGAGGCGCAGGCCAAAAGCATGCGCGCGCCGTTGTTCGCGGCGGGCGAAAGCTGGCACGTCAATGTCGAGCGCGGGCGTCTGGTCTATTCCGACGATCGTGGGCTGATGGATCTCACGGCACCGCGGCTGTTCGGTCGCCATCAGTTCGACAATGCGGGTCTCGCAATCGCGACGCTGCGCGCCATCGACGCTTTCAAGGTCAATCAAGCGGCGTTCGAAGCCGGCATCCTCAGCGCCGAATGGCCGGCGCGGATGCAGCGCATCACCACGGGCGAACTGCCCGGCTGGGGACCGCAGGGCAGCGAGATCTGGCTCGACGGCGGACACAATGCCGAGGGCGGCCGCGTCGCGGCGGCTGCGCTCGGGGACCTCGAAGAGCGGGTGTCGCGGCCGCTGGTCGTGATCGCCGGCATGATGGCGAACAAGGACGCGCAGGCGTTTCTCGCCAACTTCGCCGGCCTCACCCGTCACATCATCGCAGTGCCGATCCCCGACACAGAGAATGCGATGCCGGTCGATCGCCTTGCCGATGCCGTGCGCAGCGTCGGCATGCGCGTCGAGATCGCTCCCGGCATCGAGGCCGCGCTGCGCGCGTTGGCGAAGCTCGCCTACGAAGTGCCGCCGCGCATCCTGATCACCGGCTCGCTCTATCTCGCCGGCCACGTGCTGGCGATCAACGGCACGCCTCCTGCATAATGATTGTGTAGCCCGGATGGAGCGAAGCGCAATCCGGGAGTCTTGCTCCAAGCGATGAAGGACCCGGATTACGCTTTGCTCCATCCGGGCTACAGGAATGCCCAATGCGTTTTGCCGCGATTGCCGACGTCCATGGAAATCATCTCGCGCTGGAGGCCGTGCTCGCCGATATTCGCGCGCAGGGCATCACAGACATCGTCAATCTCGGTGACATGCTGAGCGGCCCGCTCGATGCGCGCCGCACCATCGAGATCCTGATGAAGCTCGACGCGGTGCACGTGCTCGGCAACCACGACCGTTATCTGCTCGACCGTCCCCCGGAGAAGATGGGCTCGTGGGACCGCCCGGCTCACGCGCAGCTCGATGCGACGCATCTCGATTGGCTCCGCGCGCAGCCGATGATTCGCGTGTTTCGCGAGCAGGTTTTCCTCTGCCACGCGACGCCCGACAACGACGAGGTCTACTGGCTCGACACAGTGCATCCCGACGGCACCGTTGGGATGTCCCCGCTCGATCGCATCGAACAATTCGCGCGAGGTATCACGCAATCCCTGATCCTCTGTGCCCACACGCATCTCGCCCGTGCCGTGCGCCTGCGTGATGGCCGGCTGATCGTCAATCCCGGCAGCGTTGGCAGCCCCGGATATCGCGACGTGCATCCGTTCCCGCATATCGTCGAAGCCGGCACGCCGCACGCGCGCTACGCGATCCTCGAACTCGTTGATGGTAGCTGGCAGGTGACGTTCCGCCATATCGCCTACGACCACGAAACGATGGCCGCGCTGGCGCGCAGCAACAACCAGCCCGAGCTGGCGAACGCCTTGGCGACGGGCTGGATCGGATAGACGCGCTTCGTGCCGGAGATCGGCATGATTGCGGCCGTTGTCGAAAATCATCGTGTCGCAAAGCGGATCAGACTGCGGAGGTGATCCACTGCTGAAGCTTCGCCTTCGGCGCAGCGCCGACCTGGCGGGAGGCCATCTCGCCGCCCTTGAAGATCATCAGGGTCGGAATCGACATCACGCCATACTTGGACGCGGTCTTCGGGCTCTCGTCGACGTTGAGCTTGACGATCTTGACCTTGTCGCCCATCGCGCCGGCGATCTCATCGAGCGCGGGTGCGATCATGCGGCAGGGGCCGCACCATTCGGCCCAGAAATCGACCACGACGGGACCGTTTGCCTTGAGCACTTCGGCTTCGAAATCGGTATCGGAAACCTTGCCAACGGCCATTGGAGTACCTCACTCGGTTGAAAGAGAATCGGCGCGACGTGGAATCGCGCCCGGGATCATGCCGTCAACCTATGAACGGCTCCTTGCCGGGTCAAGGATGCTCACGCCGACATGAAGGGATGCCAGCGCCGCGTCCAGCGCGGGGGCTGAAATCTCCATATATTCAACGGTCTCGGTCCAGAGCAGGACGGCCCGGATCGGCGTCTGGGGATAAAGCCGGGCGAGCACCGCCCGGTACAGCGCAAGCTGCCGGACATAGGCCGCAGGCGCTTCGGCCGCGCTCCTGGGCGGGGTCTGGTTGGTCTTGAAATCGACGATCAGGACCTCGTTCGGCGTCACGACCAGCCGGTCGATCTGGCCGGACACCAGCGCCGGCGGCCGGCCCGGCCGCTCCAGCCGGCCGACGATAGCGACCTCCGCCCGGCTGCCGGCGGCAAAGACCGGCGCGAATCGTGGCTCAGCGATCAGCGCGAGGACCTTGTCGGCCAGCGCGGCGCGGTCGGCCTCGGTCCAGTCCGTGGCGTTGCGCGCCATGAAGCCGAGGGCGGCGTCGCGCCGGCGTTCGGCGGCCATGTCCGGCAGCGATTGCAGCAGCCGATGCACCAGCGTGCCGCGTTGCAGCGCCAGCGCGCGCGACTGGACTGATTCGCCGGTGCGGACCGCGCGACCTTCCTCGGCGGCTTGGCCTGAGGGGCGCACCGAATCCTCATCGACGGTCTCGCGCGCGGCAGGCTGCCGGAGCCAGGCCGGCAGCGCGATCGTCTGGTCTACGGATGTCGCCGGCGTGCCCAGCGCCGCGACATCATCCGCCCGGGCGAATCGCGTCACCTTGCCGAGCGGCGTCTCGATTGTCTGCTTCTCCAGGCCCGAGCCGGCGAGCCCGGTGTCGATCAAATCGTACCAGCTCAGCTTGCGGACCGTCTTCATGTTGCCGGGCATGCAGCCGCCGACAACCAGCCGATCGGCCGCGCGCGTCATCGCGACATAGAGCAGGCGGCGGTATTCGTCCTCGGTCTCCTCTAACATCGCCTTGCGCGCCTCGGCGACGGGCTTTGGATCGTCGGCCTTGCGGCCGGCCCAGACCACGACTTCACCGCCATTGCCGCGCGGAACGTGGATCAACCGGACCCGCTGCGAGTCCGCGGGCGAGGACGTGGTGTCGACCATGAACACGACCGAGGCCTCGAGGCCCTTGGCGCCGTGCACCGTCATCACCCGCACCTCGTCGCGCGAGATCTCCATGTCGCGCTTCACCTCGGTGTCGGCCGAGCGCAGCCAGGCCATGAAACCTTGCAGCGAGGCCGGCGCCTTGCGCTCGTAATTCAGCGCGAGCTCCAGGAATTCGTCGAGCGCGTCGTTGGCCTCATGGCCGAGCCGGCGCAGGATCCGAGCGCGGCCACCGTCGCCGCCGAGGAGCCAGGCGTAGAAGGCGAACGGCGTCTCGTCGCGCGAACGCGTTTCGCAGGCTTCCAGGCGTCGCAGTGCGGTTGCGAATTTCTCGCTTCCGGAAGCCTGCTCGCCAAGCGCGCGGCGCAGCGATCCCTTGCGGTTCCAGGCAAGCGTAAAGAGGTCATCGTCGTCGAGCCCGAACAGCGGGCTCTTCAACGCCACCGCGAGCGCGAGATCGTCCTGCGGCAGCAGTAGCGCATCGGCGAGGTTCATCAGATCGATGATCGCGATGTGCTCGGTGAGCTTGAGCCGATCGGCGCCGGCGACCGGAACGTTGGCGTGCTTCAAGGCCTGGATCACGGCGTCGAACGCATTGCCGCGGCGACGCACCAGGATCAGCATGTCGCCATAGCGCAACGGCCGTCGTTCGCCTTCGTGCCCCGTCAGCGTGCCGCTCTCGACCAGCCGCTTGATCTCGGTCTGAATGCGGCGGGAGAGTTTGACTTCGGGGCTGGTGACGGCGACGCCGTCGAACGGCGCGCGCCAACCCTCGATGTCCTGCCTGTCATCGGCCTCGGCGAGATCCCACAGCTCGATCACGCTGGGGCCGGCATCGCTGAGCGCATTGTGCAGGGGATGGCCGGTCTCGACCGAATGGATGCTCTTGTAGATCGCGGGCTCACGAAACACGTGGTCGACCGAATGCAGGATCGCGGCGCCCGAGCGGAACGAATAGGTGAAGGCGACGGGATCGAATTTCAGTCCGGCTGCGGTGAACTTGCGGTGCAGCTCGCGCCGTCGTTTGTCGAATTCTCGTGGCTCCGCGCCCTGGAACGAGAAGATCGACTGCTTTTCGTCGCCGACGGCGAAGACCGTGCGGTTCAGCCCCTCGCGCGCGCCTTCGCCGGCAGTGAATTCCGAGATGATGTGCGCGACGATGTCCCATTGCCGCGGGCTGGTGTCCTGCGCCTCGTCGATCAGGACGTGGTCGACGCCGCGGTCGAGCTTGTAGTGCACCCAGCCCGAGGCGACGCGGTTCAGCATCGCCAGCGTCTTGTCGATCAAATCGTCATAGTCGAGCAGCCCGCGCTCCTGCTTCTCGCGCCGATAGTTCGCGGCGGCAGCGGTCGCGATGTGCAGGAGAGCCGCGCTGCGGTCGCGCACCGTCACCGCACGGCGCCTCTCGATCAATCCGCCGAGGCGTTGCGCCTCGGACTCGAACAGGCGGGCGACGGATGGATTGTGATCGCCAAATTTCTTGGTCAACACCGCTTTGCGCGGCGATTTGTCGTCGGTGAGGAAGACGCTGAGATAGGCATCAACTTGATCAGCGCTGGAAAAGGCTTTCGCCGCTCGGAGGCGCTCTGCCTGGGTCTTGTCGGAGGCGGTGCCATCCTCCAGCGCGAAAGCGATGTTGTCCCAGCGCGATCGCGGCAGGAACGGTCCATCGACGATGTCGTTCTCGATATCCTCGATGCGGTCGCTCGCATCCACGCCCAGCACCGCCGCCATCTGCGTGGCAGCCGCTTCCGCGTTGCCGGCCTCGTCAGTCCAGGCCATGAAATGATCGCGGCTTAGACAGGCTTCGCGCACCACTTCCTTGAAGGTGACGTCGGCGGCGCTCGCCATCGCGGTCAGCAGCGCACGGCCGGTGACGCTCTCCGGGTCGCGCGCGGCGTCGAGCAGCACCTTCAGATTGGCGCGCTCCATCATGTCGGTCTGGTCGCGCTCGTCGATCACGGCGAAGCGCGCCGGCACGTTGGCCTCGAATGGAAACTGCTGGAGCAGGCGGGTGCACAGCGCGTGAATAGTCTGCACCTTCAGCCCGCCCGGCGTCTCCAATGCGCAGGCGAACAGCTTTCGCGCCTCGCGCCGCAGTTTTGCGTTGGGATGCGGGATGCCGACCGCAACAATGGCCTTTGTGAGCGCATCATCATCCAGCGTCACCCAATGACCGAGCGTGGTGAACACGCGCTCGGCCATGTTGGCGGAGGCCGCCTTGGTGAAGGTGATGCAGAGGATTTTTTCGGGCGGCACGCCCGACAGCAGCAGGCGAATCACGCGCTGCACCAGCACATGCGTCTTGCCCGAGCCGGCATTGGCCGACACGAAGGCCGACGCGGTCGGGTCCGACGCGCGCCTCTGAGTGTCGCGCACGGCATCCGGGATGGGGCGTGGTGCTTTCACCATTCTTCGATCCCCAGGCCGCCGGCTGCCGACCATTCCTTGATGCGGGCGAGGTCGTCATAGGTGCCGTAGCGGTTGGTCCACATCGGCAGGTTCAGCGACGTATAGGGCTGGCTCTCGTCCTCGAAGGCGCGGATCAGCGCTTCCAGCTTGGCTCTGGCCTCAGCGGCCGCGGTGTCCGGCGGCTGTGGCTGGTCGCCTTGCTTGATCTTGAGCTCGAGAATGCGTTCCTCGCCCGGCGGATTGTTGCCGCTCAGGCGGACATAGACGAGCTGGCTGACCGACGCGCCGGCGTCGATATCAGGGAAGCCGCCTTCGCGCAGGATCGCGGCTTCCAGCGTCAGCTGCGGCGACAGGCCCATGCGGACCTGCTTGCCGGTCGGCGGCTGCCCGGTCTTGTAGTCGAGGATGGCATAGCCGCCGCCCTGGCGCCGCTCGATGCGGTCGGCGCGGGCGGAGAGGGTAAAGCTGCGCTCGCTGTCGAGCAGGATCGAGATCTTGCCTTGGGTCTCAGCGGCGATCGTCTCGATCGCGTCGCGTCGCGCCGTCTCCCATTCGCCAAACCAGCGTGCGATGCGTTGGAAACGCGGCCACCATAGTGCCCGCGCCTCCGGTCGCTCCATCAGCGGCGCGAAATATTTTTCGCCGATCGCACGCAGCACGCGTGCGGGATCGTCAGGCAGGTGTGTCGCATAGCTCTCGGTGAACTCGCCAAGCGCATCGTGGATCGCCGAGCCGCGATCGGCCGCCGAGAGCGGCATGTCGACGGGATCGAGCGCGTCGAGCCGCAGAATGTGTTTTGCGTAGATCGTATAGGGATCGCGCAGCCAGTCCTCGATCGCGGTGACCGACATCCTGAGCGGGCGTGTCGCGCGCGGCGGCCGCGGCTCGGGCTGCCTGACCGGCTTGACCTCGTCTGGCTGGTCCAGCGCATCCGCAAACCGCACGTATTTTTCGCCGGCGCGAATGGCCGCCTTCCAGTGCTCATCGCCTGCAACGGCTTCAAGGCGGTGCAGGAAGCGCGAGGCCACCGCCGGCGCGCCGCCGGCCTTGGCGGAGTGGGTGAGGATCACCTCATCGGCGCCGAGCAGTTGCGCGAAGTCATGGGCGGAAAGGCCGATACGGCGCTCCGGCAGATCGAGGCCAAGTTCATGGCGCATCGGCCGGCTCAGCCAGGGATCGATGCGCGGCGCCGGCGGCCAGACGCCTTCGATCAGGCCGCCGACGATGATGCGGTCGGCCTGCATCAGGCGCGATTCCAGCGGGCCGTAGATCTGGAGCTGCGCGCCGGGCTTGTCTCGCCGCCTTACCGCGCGATCGCCGAACGCGGTCTGGAAGACGTCCGCGTACTCGGGCAGCGGAACTATCAATCCGCTGGTCGTGCCGCCGCGCAAGAGATCGTCGAAGGCGCTCGCGAGCGCGAGGCCCTCGCGCTCCTCGAAGGCCAGCGAAATGCCCTGCTCGTCGCCCGACAGCTCGATCAGGATCTCGCGATGACGGTGCGCGAGCTCAGCGAAGTCATACGGCTTCGAAGATGCCAGACTCTCGATCGGCGCCAATGCTTGTCGCAAGGCATCGATCAGCGCCTGGATGCGATCGAGATCTTCCGCCTTGAGGCGCGCGCGCGGCTCGGCCGCGTGCAACGCCGAGACTTCGCTCCGCCACAGTTTCGCAAGCTCGTCCCGGAACCGGTTGAACTCGCGTAAGAGCCCGGCCGTACCCGCAGGCGGGCGCGTTCCGCGCAGCACCGCAAGCTCCAGGCCCTCGATGGCCGCCTTCCACGCGCCGGGCAGCCGGCCGAGCCGGCATAGCGGATGTTTCAGCATCGCCAGCAGGGTCGGCGGCTCGAGTCCCTTGGTCGCCGCCTCCGCCGCGAGGCATGCAAAAGTTCCGGCGGACGTTTCCATCAGCACGTCGCCACCGGAATCATCGAAGGCGAGATCCCATCGGGTGAGCGCCGCCATGACGCGCCGCGCCAGCGCGCGGTCGGGTGTCACCAGCGCCGCCGATTTGTCCAGATGCCGCGCCTCGCGCATCGCGATCGCGATCGCGATCGCTTCCATCTCGGGATTTGGCGCCTCGACCACTGCGAGATTTTTCATGCCGCCGGTAATCTTCGCGGCGACGACCGGCTGCTTCAGTCGGTCGTACCAGATCTCCGTCGTGGCGGAGGGCCGCATCGATTCGGATGCGAGCAGGTCGCGGCCGCCTTCCGCCGGCTGCTGGAGGATGTCGACATCGCTGCGCTTGATGCCAAAACGCTCCAGCAGCGCGTGCATGGCATATTGCGGATGGTTCGACGCCGGATGCTCGGCGAATTTGCCGAGCGCATCGCGCACGCCACCGATGGTGCGCCAGGCGTCCTCGTCGAGATCGGTGTCGAGACCCGGCAGCACCACTGCGCCTTGCGGCAGCGCCGCGACGGCGTGCAGGAATTTTGCGGTGGCCGGCATCGAGCCGGTCGAACCAGCCGCGATCACAGGTCCATGGGGATGTGCGGTCAGGCGCTTGGCTTCTGCTGCGATCAGCAGATCGCGTCGCGCGGCAGGCTCGATCCGGTTGATCTCGGCGAGGTGATGAGGCCAAGCTTCGCGTGCAATATGCAGGAACTGGAGCGAGTGTTGCCAATATTGATCGAGCTGATCCGGCACCAGGCCATCAAGCGCGCTCCAGTCGACCCCGCGCGTGACCATGTCGTCGATCAGGCGTGCGAGATCGGAAGCCAACGCAAGCGTCGAAGCGGGGCCGCCAACCACCAGCGGCGATAGCACGGGACGCTTGGCCCAGGCCGCGACCAAATGCGCCAGCGTCAGTCGCCGGTCGAGTTCGCCGAGCCGCGGCGGAATGTCGAGTGGGGCCGCGATTGAAAGCTGCTCGGTCTCGTCGGCGAAAGCGAGCTCGTCCTCGTCGATGTCGCCGAGCGCGACGATGCGCGGCAGCACCACGGCGTCCGCCTGCATCTCGTCGAGGAAGATTTCGCGGACCACGCGCATGGCGCGCCGGGTCGGCAGATACAGCGTGGCATCCGCCAGCCGCGCCGGTTCCTTGCGCGCCTCGAACCCGTCGACCAGCTGGCCGTCGAGCAGGCTTGAGACGACCGTGCGCAGGAACGGAACTGAGACTGGAACGCTGAAAACGCGCATGGGCTGCCTGATTCGGGGATCAGGCGCCAATATAGGGACGCGGACTCAAATGGATATGGGTGCAGGGGCGTCGTCCCCGCTGTTCGCGGGCACGGAACAGGTGCCGTAGGGTGGACAAAGCGAAGCGTGCCCACGCATTTTTGCGATCGAGAGAGATGGTGGGCACGGCGCAAGGGCGCCTTTGCCCACCCTACGGCACGGCGCCGGCTCTAAGCCACGCTCTCCAGAAACGCCTCTTCCGCCGCATGCACCGCATCGGGCGTGCCGACATGCATCCAGACGCCGTCGAGGCGCAGGCCGAACAGGCGCTCCTGCTCATTGGCGCGGTCGAACATTTTCGTCAGCGAGAATTCGCCCATCGGCGCATCGGCGAAGATCGATGGCGACAGGATCGCCGCGCCGGCATAGACGAACGGGACGACCTCTTTTTCCTTGCGCTTGCGCAAGGCGCCGTCGGCCAGCATGCCGTAATCGCCGCGGCCGCTATAGCCGATGCTGGTGGCGGTCGGCGCCATCAGCAGCAGGATGTCCATCCGCGCTGGGTCGAAGTTTTCCGCAAGCCGGGCGAGGTTGGAGCGCACGCCGTCGATCCACAGCGTGTCGGAATTGACGTGGAAGAACGGCGCATCGCCAAGCAGCGGCAGCGCCTTGACCACGCCGCCGCCGGTGCCGAGCACCTGGTCGCGTTCGTCCGAAATGGTCACGCGCGGATGCTGGCGAGACGCCACATGATCGATGATCTGGTCCGGCAGATAGTGCACGTTGACGACGGCGTCGGTGACACCGGCCTGACCGAGCTTGTCGAGCACGTGGTCGAGCAGCGGCTGGCCGGCCACCGGCACCAGCGGCTTCGGCATCTTATCCGTCAACGGACGCATGCGCAGGCCAAACCCTGCGGCGAGCACCATAGCTTTGGTCGGTTTGACGGACATCCTTCGCTTTCTCAGACCCTTGAATTTCGCGCGTGCGCAGCAAGCCTAACACGGGACTCGGTCTGCCGCACCGCATCTCAACCGCCTTAACTACCTGCCGTGACGGTTGTACGACGGGTGTTGCCGTCACGCTCCGACAGATGTGGAGCGCACCTTTTTCTTCTTGTCGCCCAGCTTGAGGAAGTTGACGCCGATCTGGTCGCCATTGACCCAGGCCAGCTCGCAGCGTCGGTACGCAAGTCCGGTGGACGACAGCAGCAGAAAAAATTCCTTCAGATGCAGGCCTTCGACCGAGCCGTCGATGGTCAGCTTGGCGCCGCTCTCGGAGACGTCCTCCATGGTACACTCACGCCGCCAGGTGCCGTCGATGCCCATCATCTGGGCCGCGATCCCACGTTCGAAAACAACCCGGCTGTTCCCGCGATTGTCCGTCTTCACCGCCATCTGCCTTGCTCCAGCCCGCATTTGTACGGCTGCCCGCGGGCGATGATACCGGTGCGATGGCTAACAGCCGGTAAATCGGGTTCCGAATCAGGGTTGGGGCGGCGGGACGTTGGCGAGGTACCAATCGCGCAGAGCGGTGAGCGCGGGATGCGCCAGCGAGCGCTGGAGATAGGTCCAGATCCGCGGCTGATGGCGCAGATAATGCGGCTTGCCGTCGCGGCGGTTCAGTCGCGCAAAAGTGCCGAGCAGGCGCGTGTTGCGCTGCGCCGACATGATGGCATAGAGCTCTGCGAAGCCGGCCGGATCGAAGCTCGCATCACCTGCGCGGCGCGTCTTGATGTAGCGCGACAGCAGCGTCAGCTCGAGCGCCTCGGGCACGTCGATGCGGGCGTCCTGAAGCAGCGACACCACGTCGTAGGATTGCGGCCCGAGCACGGTGTCCTGGAAGTCGATCACGCCGACGCGCTCGATGCCTGTACGGTCCGCGAGCCAGATCAGATTCGGCGAGTGGTAGTCGCGGATGATCCACGTCTTCGGCGCGGCCAGCGGCTTCTTCAGCAGCTCGTGCCACATCGCGAAGAATTCCGCGCGCTTCTCGTCGCTCAGTGGCGCGTTGCGATCGGGCAGATACCATTCCGGCATCAAGCCGATTTCGATCAGCAGTGCGTCGGTGTCGAAGGCAGGAATGGTGTAGGTCTGATCCGGCAGCCGCAGCGTCTCCGGCAATGTCTTGCGGTGCAGCACGGCGAGCACGTCGGTCGCAGCTTCGTAACGTTCGGCGATCGGGCGCGGCGGATCGCCTTCGATCACGCCTTCGCTGCCAAAGTCTTCCGAGATCAGAAAACCGTGGTCGAGGTCGGAATGATGAATCGCGGGCGCGGAGATTCCTTCCGCGCGCAGGCCTTCGTCGATAGCGACGAAAGGCTTGACGTTCTCGGCGAGATGCACCGCAGCGCTGTAGGACATGCCGTTGTACATCGCGGCGCCATCGGGCCGCTGCGGGAAGTTCATGAGGATGACGATTCCGTCGTCGCGGATCAGCCGCGCATAGGAGCGCGTCGAGGCGTCACCGGCCATGCGGCGACGTGTTGCATCGATGTAGCCGGATGCGTCGAGGAATTCCCGCAGCGCCTTCAGCCGCGCGACGGTGGCCGCGGCCTTGCCGTAACCGGTGATGTCGGCGGCGCGCGCGTTCGAGCCCAGCGCCGGGCGATGCGTCAGCGCGATGTCGATGCGGTCCGCGGGCATTGCCGACGGTGCGCGCTCCGGCCATTCGATCAGCACCAGCGTGGCGTCCGGCAGCGGCGAGAGCCCGATCTCCTCGAGTTCGTTCTCGTCTTCCACGCGATAGAGATCGGCATGGATCACCGGAAACGGCGGCAGCTCGTAACCCTGCACCAGCGTGAAGGTCGGGCTCGGCACTTCCAGCGCCTCGTCGCCGGCGAGGTAGCGGATCATGGCGCGCGCGGCGGCGGTCTTGCCGGCGCCGAGATCGCCGGTGAGCGTGACGACGTCGCCCGGTCCGACCAGCAAAGCGAGGTCGGCCATCAATTGCGCGGTGGCCGTCTCGTTGTGAAGCGCGACGGAGAATGTGGTCGGCGCGCTCATTCGGCGGCGTCGCGATGCGCCGCCTGGTCGGTCGGGAAGTCGCAGATCACGACCGTGCCCTTGCCGACGCTCGAATCCACCTGCACCTTGCCGCCATGCAGCTCGACGAAGGAGCGCACCAGCGACAGCCCGAGCCCGGCGCCGCGATGACGCGAGCCTTGCGAGCGGCTTTCGAACCAGTTGAAGACCTTGTCCTTCATGTCGGCGGGTATTCCAGGACCGGAATCTGTCACAATGAAGACCACGCTGCGCTCGGTGCGTCGCGCGCTGATCCCGACGGTGGAATCCTGCGGCGAGAAGCCGACGGCGTTGGCGAGCAGATTATAGAGCACCTGCACCACGCGCTTCTCGTCGCCGATGAAGCTGCCGACATCGGGCGCGATCTCGACCTTGAGGCGGATGCGGTCGGTGGCGAGGCGGTCCTGGATGCCCTCGGCGGCAAGCTCGATGGTCTTGCTGACATCGACCGGGCCGAGTTCCAGCTTCATGGCGCCGGCGTCGATGGTGGCGAGATCGAGGATGTTATTGGTGAGCGCCAGCAGCGCGTTGGTCGATTTGGTGACGTAGTCGAGATATTCGGCCTGCTTCGGCGTCAGCGGACCGGTCGAGGGGTCGCTGAGGAAATGCGCGAAGCCGATGATGGTGGTGAGCGGAGAGCGCAGCTCGTAGGAGACGTGGTGAACGAAATCCACCTTCATCTGGTCGGCGGTCTCCAGCGCTTCGTTGCGCTCGCGTAGCGCGCGCTCGACGTTTTCGGTGTCAGTGATGTCCAGGAACGTCAGCATGGTCGCGCCGTCGGGCAGCGGACGGATCATGCCGTCGAGCACGCTGCCGTCCTTGCGCTCCAGCTTCAGCGGCACATCGGCGCGGTTCTCGATCGAGGTGATGGCCTCGCGGATCTGGCGCCAGACGACGGGGTCGTCGAACAGCTGCTGGCACCAGCCTTCGACGGTCTGGATATGCGGCTCCTCGCGCATGGCATCGTTCGACAGCTTCCACATCCGGACGAAGGCCGGATTGAACAGCTGTGCCTTGCCGTGGCTGCCGAACACCGCGACGCCTTCGGCGAGGCTGTCCAGCGTCTCGCGCTGGACCCGGATCATGCCGTCGAAGCGGCGGGCGAGCTCGAGGCTCTCGGTGACGTCGTCGAACAGATAGGTGACGCCGCCTTCCGGATTCGGCGTGGTGACGACGGAGAGCGCGCGGCCGTCGGGCAGGTACCAGGTGTCCTTCGCGGCCTCGACCGCGCGATAGGCCTCGTGCAGTTTCACCTTCCAGGCGCGGAAGTCCGGCTGTTCCGGCAGTTTTCGTGCGGCGCGGAGCTTGTCGAGCACGCTGGAATCGTCGGGGTTGGCGTCGAGGAAGGTGCGGTCGAGATCCCACAGCCGCCGGTAGGAATCATTGTAGAAGGCGAGCCGGCGCTGGCCGTCGAACACGGCAACGCCGGAGGAGAGCTGGTCGAGCGTGCGCCGATGCGCTTCCGCCATCCGCACCAGCGCCGCGCTCAGCGCATCCGCCTCGCTGGCATCGATTGCGACGCCGACGCTGCCGCTGCCGACATTGACGGCGCGCACGTCGTAGATGCGCCGCTCGCCGCCGGTCACGATCGGCAGCCGCGCGGCGAAGTTGGCAGTGTCTTTCAGTCCGCGTTCCATCGCGGTCCGATCGGCGCTGTCGAGCAGTTCAAGCTTGCGCTCCTGAGCATCGACGACGCTCGCAGCTTCAGTCGCGCGTACATAGGCTGGATTGGCGAAAGTAAGCGCGCCGTTCTCGCCCTTGGCCCAGATCGGCCACGGCGCCGCGGCGGCGAAGCCGCGCAGCATCTCGGTCTCGTCGGAGAGCGCCTTGTGACGCAGATTGGTTTCGGCCAGTTCGCGGCGCAGGCCGGAGAGCTCGCGAATCCGCACAATGGCCTGGCCGCCGATGGCGCGGCCGATCGCTTCCAGCGTGTGGCCGTTGGCGGTGGTCAGCGTGAGCTGGAACCCGTCACCGCGTTCGCGCAGCGCATCGACCGCGTGATCCATCTGGAGCGCTGGTTCCGGCGGCAGCCAGGTTCCGAACGCAAGCACGCGCTGCGGCGACGAATCGCGCGGCAGCACCATCGAGACGTCGCCCGAGATCTGCGCGCGGCTGTCGCCGGCCGGCCAGGAGATCAGGACCTGCGGCTCGGCGAACAGCAGCGCGCCGAAGCGATCGGCTTGCAACTGGAGTTCCCTGACCCGCGCGCGCAGCCTCGCTTCGTTCTTTGCCGTGCGCACGCGCGTGCGCATCAACAGGATCGCGGCCACGACCGTGAAGCCGAGCAGGGCCAGCGCGGTGGCCAGCACCGCGAGTTCCTGCCGGTTGAAGTCCAGCAATATCGAGAGTGTGTCGACGAGGTCGGCAGCCTCAGCCGGCGCAGCCGGCAGCAGCGCCGCGAGAGCGCCTCCCAACAAGCCGTTGCGCGCCAACGATGTGCACGACAACAGCGTCCGACGCATCGACACGATCACGCCTGACATAGTTGCCCCAAGACCGCACGAATTTGCGCGCGACGACCCCCGTCGCGCGCGAATCAAACGACAATACCCTCACCGTGACTCCACCGGTAAGAGTCCAGATCGTGAACGCAAACGCGGTCCCGCAAAAATGCAGGCCGCGTTGTTCCAGTTCACGTAGTTCTTCGGATGATTCGGTTGGATTTGCCGTGTCTTAGCGGCCAATGAAGATTAGGTGAGATTGCCACTGCGAAGTAGGTGCGCTCCCTCCCTCGCTTGCGGGGGAGGATTGGGGAGAGGGTGTCTCCACAGCGGGATACTCCCCCAGAGGATAGAACCCTCACCCGGCGCTTCGCGCCGACCTCTCCCGCGAGCGAGCGGGAGAGGTGTAAAAAAACTAGCGGCCGGTCGAGCCGAAGCCGCCGGCGCCGCGATCGGTTGACGACAGCGTGGCGACGGGAACCAGCGCGGCCTGGGCCATTGGTGCGATCACCATCTGCGCAATGCGCTCGCCGCGCTTGATCACGAACGGCGTAGCCCCGTGATTGATCAGGATCACCTTGATCTCGCCGCGGTAGTCCGCGTCGATCGTGCCCGGCGAGTTCAGCACGGTGACGCCGTGCTTGGCGGCAAGCCCCGAGCGCGGCCGCACCTGGGCCTCGTGTCCGGCCGGTAAAGCGATCGCGAGCCCCGTTGGCACCAGCGCGTATTGGCCGGGCGCGAGCGTCAGCGGCTCGCTGTCCGGAACGGCCGCCATCAGGTCGAGGCCAGCGGCCTCGATGGTCTGATAGGCCGGCAGCGGCAGACCTTCGGCATGGGCCAGCTGTTGCAGTTCAACCGTGACTTTCGTGCTCAAGATGCGGGCTCCAGGGATTTGTCGGCCACGCTCTTCACGACATGCGCGATCAGCTCGGTGGCGACCTGTTCCTTGGTCATCACGGGCCAGGAATCAACCGTGATCTCGCCGTTCTTCTCAGCATTCTTTTCACGATTCGTGCGGCTGATGAGGTGCACCGTGTTGCGGTCGCCGCCCATCACGCCGGTTGCGGGCGAGACGTCGTTGGCGACGATCCAGTCGCAGCCCTTGCGCGCGAGCTTCGTCTTGGCGTTGTCGATGAGGTACTCGGTCTCGGCGGCAAAGCCGATCACCAGCGGCGGGCGCTTGTCTGTCAGCTTCGAGATCGTGGCGAGGATATCGGGGTTTTCGACCAGCTGAAGCGGCGGCATGCCGGCCGAGGTCTTCTTCAGCTTCTGCTCGCCCTCATTGGCGACGCGCCAGTCGGCAACGGCAGCGGCGAAGATGGCGATGTCGGCGGGAAGCGCGGCCTGCACCTGTTCCAGCATCTGCCGCGCCGATTCCACATGCTTGACCGTCACACCATTGGGGTCGTCGAGGTCGACCGGGCCGCTCACCAGAATCACCTCGGCGCCGGCGGCCTGCGCCGCTGCGGCGATGGCAAAGCCCTGCTTGCCGGAGGAGCGGTTGGCGATGTAACGGACCGGGTCGATCGGCTCATGCGTGGGACCTGCGGTGATCAGCACGCGCTTGCCGGCGAGCGGGCGCGGCACCGGCGGCCGCAGCAGGCGCTCGGCGGCGGTGGCGATCTCGATCGCCTCCGACATGCGGCCGATTCCGGCTTCGCCCGCCTCGGCCATCTCGCCGGAATTCGGCCCGATCAGCACCACGCCGTCGCGCTGAAGCAAGCCGACGTTGCGCCGTGTCGCCGCGTTGTTCCACATCAGCGGATTCATCGCCGGCGCCAGCAGGATTTTTCGGTTGGTCGCAAGCAGGATGGCGCTGGCGAGGTCGTCGGCATGACCGTTGGCCATCTTGGCCATGAGGTCGGCGGTCGCCGGCGCCACCACGATCAGATCGCACTCGCGCGCGAGGCGAATGTGGCCGGCGTCGAACTCGCTCTGGGGATCGAACAGGTCAGTGTAGACGCGCTCATGAGAGAGGGCACTCACCGAAAGCGGCGTGACGAATTGCTGCGCCGCCTTGGTCAGGACGCAGCGAACCTCGATGCGGCGCTCCTTCAGCCGTCGGATCAGGTCGAGCGACTTGAAGGCTGCGATCCCGCCGCCGATGATCAGCGTGACGCTGGCCTCGGGGAGGGCACCGGTGCGCTGCGGTGTCGGGGCGGCAGATGCCTCGGGCGGCACCGCGAACGGCGTCAGCGGCTCCTCGCGGCCCTCGATCAGCTCCCGCAGGATGACCCGGACCTCTTCCTCGACCGACCTGCGGTTCTTGGCCGAGCGCAGGCGCAGATAGGTTTTGACGTGTTCGTCGAGCTTGCGGATGGTCAGGCTTGCCATGACAGCCTTCTCTAAAATGATAGCAATGCTATCATTTTCGCGACAGCATTGCAATCACATGCGCAGCAGGACGATTAGAATGCCGATGGAGGCGGCAGCGATGACGCAGAGCGCGATCGTGCTCACACGGGCTTTCTTAGCTTCCTTGCGACCTAAGGCCTCGATCGTGTCCGGCGACAGAAAGTGACCCTCGCGAGTCATGTCTTCCATCTGCTCGAGCACGGTGACGGTACGGTTCGCGATCTCGGGTAGTTTCGAAAGCAGGTGACCCAGCACACCGGCGCCGGACATCGCGCCCTGGATACGGCCGATAGGTCCGAGATTGCGCTCGATCCATTCGCGCACCACGGGGTCGGCGACCTTCCAGATATCGAGCTTGGGATCGAAGCCGCGCGCCACGCCTTCGACCACCACCATGGTCTTCTGCAGCAGGATCAGCTCGGGCCGCGTCGTCATGTCGAACAGGCCGGTGACCTCGAGCAGCAGTGTCAGCAGCCGCGCCATCGAGATCTCCTCGGCGGTGCGGTTGTGGATCGGCTCGCCGATGGCGCGGATGGCTTGCGCGAAATTCTCGACCGAGTGATGCGCGGGCACGTAGCCTGCCTCGAAATGCACCTCGGCGACGCGGCGATAGTTGCGGGTGATGAAGCCCAGCAGGATTTCGGCGAGGAACCGCCGCTCCTTCATGCCGAGCCGGCCCATGATGCCGAAATCGACTGCGACGAGACGTCCGGCGTCATCCAGGAACAGGTTTCCGGGATGCATGTCGGCATGAAAGAAGCCGTCGCGCAGTGCGTGGCGGAGAAAACTCTGGATCACCTTGCGGCCGAGATCGGGCAGGTCGACCTGCGCCTCTGCCAGGCGCTTGTGATCGTTCAGCGCAATGCCGTCGATCCACTCCATCGTCAGCACGTTATGCGTGGTGCGGTCCCAGTCGACGGTCGGCACGCGGAAATCCGGATCGTCGCGCGTGTTCTCGGCCATCTCCGAGAGCGCCGCAGCCTCGAGCCGAAGGTCCATCTCCATCGCGACCGAGCGCGACATGGTGTTGATGACTTCGATCAGGCGCAAACGCCGCGCCTCGCTCGAATAGGTCTCGGCCTTGTGTGCGACGTAGAAGAAATCGGAGAGGTCGCGACGGAATCGCGAGGCCACGTTCGGTCGCAGTACCTTGACCGCGACCGCCTTGCGGGCGCCGTCGTGCAAGACTTCACCGCGATGCACCTGTGCGATCGAGGCTGCCGCAACCGGCGGGCCGAGGCTCGCGAACACGTCCGTCAGCGGACGCTCCAGCGAGGTTGCGATCGCAGCTTCCGCTTCTGCTTGCGAAAACGGCGGCAAGCGATCCTGGAGGCTTTCCAGATCGCGCGCCATGATAACGCCGACGACGTCGGGACGCGTGGCGAGGAACTGCCCGAGCTTGAGATAGGCCGGGCCCATCCGGGTCAGCGCGCGCGACATCCGGGGCCCATCTTTAGGGCCGCGCCGTTCGACGATACGCGCAAGCTTTAGCGCAAGCTGCCCGGGCGGCGGCACCAGGCTCGGATCGACGGAGCCGAACACGCCTTCGCGCGCAAATACGAACGCGGCGCGCATCAGGCGCGAAATGTGGGTAATGGCAGAGATCACAAACGCCAGCCCGAATGCAGTGCGACGATGCCGCCGGTCAGTGTCTGCCAGCCGACGCGGGCGAAGCCGGCGTCGCGGATCATGTCGGCAAAGGCGTTGGGCTTCGGAAACTTGCGGATCGATTCGACCAGATATTGATAGGATTCGGCATCGCCCGTGACCATGCGGCCGAGCGGCGGGATCACCTTGAACGAGAACAGGTCATAGAGCTTGTCGAGGCCGGGCATCTCGACGGTCGAGAATTCCAGGCACAGGAAGCGGCTGCCGGGCTTGAGCACACGATAGGCCTCGTGCAGCGCCAGATCGATCTGCGGCACATTGCGAATGCCGAAAGCGATCGTATATGCGTCAAAGCTGCGGTCGGCGAAGGCGAGCGCCTCGGCATTGCCTTCGACGAAATCGACCTGGGTCTCGAGATGCCGCTTCGCGGCGCGCTCGCGGCCTACCGCCAGCATTCCGGAATTGATGTCGCAGACGGTAGCATGGAAGCCGGGACCTGCCGCCTTGGCAGCCCGGAACGAGATGTCGCCGGTGCCGCCGGCGACGTCCAGCAGCGCGAATGGCCGGTCGCCCTTGGGCGGGGCGAGCGCGTTGATCATGATGTCCTTCCAGACCCGGTGCAGGCCACCGGACATCAAATCGTTCATCAAATCATAGCGCGAAGCCACGCTGTGAAACACATCGTTCACCAGCGTCTGCTTGTCCCCCAGGGGAACGTCTTTGAAGCCAAAATGCGTGGTTTCGCCCGGCCGATCCATTACTCTACTCCACGACGCGGACCATAGCGCGCCCGCCGCAATGGCGCTATCACACCGCCCTCATAAGGTGAATGCCTGACCATGCCTGAATTGCCTGAAGTCGAGACCGTCCGCCGCGGCCTTCAGCCCGTCATGGAGGGTGCGAAAATCCTCGTTGCGGAGGCCCGCAGGCCTGATCTGCGCTTTCCCTTTCAGCCTGATTTCGTGGCCCGGCTCCAGGGCCAGGTCGTCACCGGGCTCGGCCGCCGTGCAAAATATCTCATGGCCGATCTCGCCTCCGGCGACGTGCTCTTGATGCATCTGGGCATGTCGGGCTCGTTCCGCGTCATCAAGCCTGACAACGACGCGGCGCCCGGCGAGTTTCACTACCCGAAGGGGAAGGACTCCACGCACGACCACGTGCTGTTTCGGATGTCCTCGGGTGCCGACATCGTCTTCAACGATCCACGCCGCTTCGGTTACATGAAAGTGATCGCGCGCAGCGCGCTCGATGAGGAGCCGCTGCTGCGCGGGCTCGGCCCCGAGCCGCTCGGCAACGAGTTCGACGCCGCCATGCTGGCGCAGTCCTGCGAAGGCAAGACCACGAGCCTGAAGGCCGCGCTGCTCGACCAGCGCGTGGTCGCCGGGCTCGGCAACATCTATGTCTGCGAAGCCCTGCATCGCTCGCATCTGTCGCCGCGCCGGATCGCTGCGACGCTGTCAACGAAGAAGAGCGAGCCGACCGATCACGCCAAGCGATTGGTCGGCGCGATCCACACCGTGCTGAACGACGCCATCAAGGCCGGCGGCTCCTCGCTGCGCGATCATCGCCAGACCTCAGGTGAGCTCGGCTATTTCCAGCACTCGTTCAAGGTCTATGACCGCGAAGGCGAGGCCTGCAAGACACCGCGCTGCGGCGGCATCGTGAAGCGCTTCACCCAGAACGGCCGGTCGACGTTCTGGTGTCCGAAATGTCAGAAGTGACGTCGCTCCGTAGCCCGGATGGAGCGTAGCGAAATCCGGGACCTTCGCGACGAATGCAGTTGCCCCGGATTGCGCTACGCTCCATCCGGGCTACGAAAGCCGACGCGCAGTCGTTTGGCCTGACAGGTCAGATGTCTACGCGCCGTCGCCGAGGTGCCTTGGGCGGGAGCGGTTCTACTGTGCATGGGGTTGTTTTCGTCATTTTGTTCGACGACGGGTCCGCCACCTCCGAAAACGCGAAGCGAAGCAATCCGGCCGGGCTGGTGGCCGGATTGCTTCGTCGCTGGGCCCTTCCGGATGGTGAAGGGCCTACTGTCGTCTGAGCGATCGCCCCGCTCAGGACGCCAGGGTCTTGGTCTCGTCCGACGCGCGTTCGGCGGCGAGGTGCAACATGCCGTCGGCGGCCGAGATGACCTGGTCGATCAGCACATTGGTCGCGGAGATGTTGAGCCGGGTCTCGATCCAGTGCCAGAGGCCGCGGATTTCCTCGGTCGACTTGCCGTTGGGTGCGAATTCGCTGACCGCGAGGCCGTTGGCGAGCGAGTCCTGGTGATCATTGCGCATCACGATCAGCGGACGCGCGAGCACCTCGGAGAGATCGAGCGCGGCCTCCTCGGCGAGCGTGTTGGCCGCGTTGTCGATGCGCTGGCCGCGGATCGGCGTCTGGTTCAGCACGAAGCTGTAGGGCCGCTTCCAGGCGCGCGCGACGCTGAGGGTGGAGACGGTGGCCTCGATGTCGGCGACGCTCGGGCGGGCCGGGATCAGGCAGAGGTCGGAATGGCGGATCGCGGCGGTGGTCGCGGCGCTGAGGCCGGCGGCGGTATCGACGATCGCGAGCTGGAGGCCGCTCTCGGCCAGCATCTTCAGCCGCGGCTCGATATCGGCAGCGTGATAGATCGGCTCGACCACGAGATCCTCGGTGGTGCGGCGGCGCTGCCAGTTGGACAGGGTGCCCTGCGGGTCGGTCTCGATCAGGCGGACGGTGAAGCCAGCCTGCTTGGCTGCCAGCGCGAGGCCGATGGCGAGCGTGCTCTTGCCGCTGCCACCCTTTTGGGTGGCCAGTACGATCGTGTGCATTTGAAGATAAATCCTTTGGAGTGCTCGGGTCAGGAAAACGCCACGCGAACGTGCATCAATGGGGATGCTGAGCTCTTCTCGCTCAGGACGTGCCGGCCCGATCCAAAGGGGGATCGCGGATGTCCGAATCAGCAGTAACGATGATGGCAGAATCAGGAATGCCAGCTAATCCGTACCATTACTGGACCCGTAATCGTGCGTGTGATGTGCTCGCCGCCGTGAATAAGAGGGACAGGCGGCATGAGCGGAAATTGGCGCGACCAGACGGCGACGACCTTTGAGTGCCAGAAAATGCCGGCGGTCTCGAGCCGCGGCATGGTGGTCAGCAACCATCCGCTGGCCTCCAGCGCCGGCGCCGAGATGCTGGCGGCCGGCGGCAACGCCATTGATGCTGCGATCGCGACCCTGTTCACGCTGACCGTGGTCGAGCCGATGATGGTCGGCATCATCGGCGGCGGCATGGCGCATATCCGGCTGGCCGACGGCAGCCATCGCTTCATCGACGGCCAGAGCACCGTGCCCGCGGCGGTGCGCGACACCACCTACACGTCGAAGCCGGGCTCGGCGCACGACGTGTTCGACACCGTCGGCAATGAGAATCTCACCGGTCCGAAGGCGGTTGCCACGCCGGGCTCGCTGAAAGCCTGGTGCGAGACGCTGGGCCGGTTTGGCACCATGAGCCTCGCCGATGTCATGCAGCCCGCGATCAAGCATGCCGCCCGCGGCTATGCGGCGACGCCGTATTTGCACGAATGCATCAGCGAGAGCGCCGCCGAGATGCGCAAGGACAAGCCGATCGCGGCGATCTATTTGCCGAGCGGCGCGCCGCTGAAGGTCGGCGAGCGCGTGGTGCAGGCCGAATATGCGGAGACTTTGCGATATATCGCCGACCACGGCGAGAAGGCGCTCTACGAGGGGCCGCTCGGCGACATCCTCGTCGACTACATGGAGAAGACTGGCGGCTTCATCCGCCGCAACGATCTCATGAACTACAAGACCGTCGAACGGCAACCGATCCGCGCCGACTATCGCGGCTGGACCATCCTTGGGCCGCCGCCGCCCGCGGCCTCAGGCGTGCATATCGCGCAGATGCTGAACATTCTGGAGGGTTACGACATCGGCGGCCTCGGCTTCGGCACGCCGGAGACCATTCACTATCTCGCCGAAGTCCTGAAGATCGCCTTTGCCGATCGCGCCGCGGCCAGCGGCGATCCGGACTACGTCGGCGTGCCCGTGGAGCGGTTGACGTCGAAGGCCTATGCCGAGGAACGTCGCCGCGCAATCGATCCGGCGCGGGCGCAGGCCTGGAGCGCCGGCGTGTCGCCGCTCGAAGGCGCGCATACCACGCACATGACGGCGGCGGACTCTTTTGGAAACGTGGTCGCGACCACGCAGACCATCAACAATCTCTTCGGCGCGAAGATCATGATCCCGGGCCTTGGCGCCATCGCCAACAATTACATGAACCTGTTCGATCCGCGCCCCGGCCACGCACTCTCGTTGGCGCCGGGCAAGCGCGTCACCACCTCGATGTCGCCGATGATGGCGCTGCGCGACGGCAAGCTGCGCTATGCGCTTGGGCTGCCCGGCGGCAAGCGCATCTTCCCGAGCGCGATGCAGGCGCTGGTCAATCTGATCGACCACGGCATGAGCTTGCAGGAGGCGGTCGAGGCGCCGCGGGTCTGGACCGAGGGCAATGCGCTCGAGGTCGAGCAGAAGGTGCCCGAGGCTGTGCGCACAAAGCTCGCGAGCCTGGGCCACAAGGTCCAGCCCGTTGCGACGGTTGCCGGCGGCATGAATGCGATTGCCTTCCACGACGACGGGAGCATGACCGGCGCTGCCTGCTGGCGCGCCGACGGCACACCGGTCGGGATTTCGGGCGGCCTCGCGCGCAGCGGTGTCAGGTTCAGGTTGAGTTAGCCGTGTCTTCATGAACACGCCGCGTCCGCTTTTCGCGGATGCGGCAGAAATCGTCCAATCGCCCGTAGATGTCGCCTTTGATCTGAAGCGGACGCAAATCCTATATTTGGCAGTTTCTGAACCTCCGCGGCAGTGTTCGCTTGCGTTCGCGGCTGCGAGGCAGATGCCGCATGGTTGTCCCGATCGACGTGGATGACGACACAAGTCGGGCACTGTAAGCTGCGCAACTCTGGCGGCAGGCTTGTCGACCAGCGGAGTAAGGTTGCGCGTATGGGAAGGGATTTGATCGGCGACTTCTTGGCCGGGGGCGGCGAATTGGGCGCTTTGACGCGCGCGCTCGACTGGTCGAAGACGTCCGTTGGTTCCCCGGAAACCTGGCCCCAAAGTCTTCGGGTTACGGTTCGACTTGTTCTGACCTCGCGCCACCCGATGTTCATTTGGTGGGGACCAGACCTCATCCAGTTCTATAACGATGCGTATCGGGAGACGATGGGCCCCGAAAGGCATCCAAGCGCACTGGGAGCACAGGGCCGCGAGTGTTGGGCTGAGATCTGGGACATCATCGGCCCTCAGATCGAGTACGTCATGTCCGGCAAGGGGGCGACCTGGAATGAAGACCAGCTTGTGCCGGTTACGCGTCACGGTCGTCGCGAGGACGTCTGGTGGACGTACAGCTTTGGCCCGATCGATCTTGAAGGCGAGGTGGGTGGCGTGCTTGTGGTCTGCAAGGACGTCACGTCCGAGCATATGGCAAGGGAAGCGCTGGGCCTCATCAACGAGGAGCTGAAGCACCGCGTCAAGAACACGCTTGCAGTCCTGAGCGCGGTAGCTGCGCAGACATTTCGCGATCCAACCAGCAAAGCCGATCTCGAAAAGTACCAGGCACGGCTCGGCGCGTTTGGACGAGCGCAGGACCTGCTGACCGCATCAAATTGGGCGGCCGCGCCACTCCACGATGTGATCGGCACGGCACTGGCACCTTACCGGACAGGCGAGGGCCGCTTCACGGTCTCGGGTCCCCCGCTTGTTGTGAAATCGCGACAAGCGCTTGCTCTGTCACTGGCGCTCCACGAACTCGCGACCAACGCCTTGAAGTACGGCGCTCTGACCGCGGCGCGTGGTCGCGTGTCGATTGCATGGACATGCGAGGATCGGGACGGTGAGCCGAAGTTCGTTTTCGTCTGGCAGGAATTTGGCGGTCCAACGGCGTCGACGCCCACCCGCGTCGGCTTTGGTTCACGCCTCATTTCGCGGGTGTTGGAAGACGATTTCAAAGGTTCCGTGGATGTTACCTATGAGTCGACGGGTCTCGTTTGCCGCCTGATGGCCCCCCTCGAAAATCTGGCAAGTTCTCCAAAAAGCACGTGAGAAGCGACGTGTTCGGCGGAGCGGCGTTTCCTGCGAACTGCGTCCGGGATACGGGCGCAAGCGTCGCGGGTTACTTCCGCACGCAGATCACACGAACGACGCTAGCTTTCGCATCCGTCGAACTGCCGTTCGCGGTGATGCCGTTCGCCTTCAGAAAATCGCGCACCGTCTCCGCAGAGACCATCGCGGCCTGTGATGCCGGCACCGCTGTTGCAGGTCCTGCAACCATGACCGGCTTCAACAGCGCGATCCCTGCGAACTTGCCGTCGCCATCGATCGCCGGGCTGCCGGAAAATCCAACCGCCGGCGGCGGTGACAGCGCGGCATCGCCGCCGCCGGCCGATGCCAGCGCGGCCTTGACACTCGACGCACCGGCCGCGCCGCCCTGGCTCTGCGGATCCGTAATGCCGATGACATCGACATTCGTCTTCGCCGTACCGCTCGTGAGGCTGAGCGGCTTGAGGCCACGCGCGCCGTAGATATGCAGCAGCGCGAGATCGTGCTCCTTGTCCTCGGCGAGACGATCCGCATTGCCATAGCCGCCGATCGTGATGGCGAGGCAAGCGTCGCTGACGAGGCGATCGGTGATAATCGCGCCGTCGTCACTGACGACGATGCCGGTGCCGTATTCGACGGTCTTGCGCGGCGGCGGTCCGGCTTGTGGACCTGACGGGAATGCGTTGAACGCGCTCGACATCGCGATCACGACCGGCTCGACGGTGTTCTCGGTGGCCTGGTCGTAGAGGATCGTCATGATGCGGACTTCATCGCCCTTGAATGTGCCGCGCACGTAAAATTTCTTCAGGCCCTGGAGTCCCGACAGCACGAAGAAGTCGGGCTTCACCACGGTGTAGTCGACCTTGCGTCCGCCCGGCTCCTTCTTCTCGGTTTCCGCGAGCTTTGCCGTGGTCGGGTTTGCTTCCTTGCGGCGGCTGAGCAGCACCTGCACCGTTCCGGTGGGCGAGGTCCATTTCGAGCCGTTGGCGTCGGTCGCCTGCTGCGGCACCAGCTTGCCGGGGATGCCGAGCCGCGCGCCGCTGGTCGGCTCCATCACGATCTTCCAGCCGACATTGTCCTGCTTCCGTCGCGCGGTCTCGGTGAGTGCGGCGCGTTCCTGCGGATTGAGCACACCGGTCGGCTTGCCGCCCTTGGCCTTCTGATACTCCTTGATCGCGTCGACCATACGCGCGCTGAGGTCGCCGGTGATGGCGCCGTTATATTCGCCGACCCAGGCGAGATCAGATTGCAGCGACAGCCGCTCGGCCTGCGCCATGGCGTCCGCGGTCTCGGACGGCGTCTGCAAGGCTGGTGGACGGATCGGGACGGTCTGGACCACCTTCGGCTTGGAGCCGGGGATCTGCGGTGCCGTCATCTGGGCGTTCGCGCCTGTGGCAGCCGCGAACATCAGTGTTGCCGCAAGCATCGATCTCATGACAAATCCAGCCAGCCCATTGAACGTGCTGCCATTGAAGCACATCTCGTTGGTCGCGACCAATGTTGGGGCGGTTCAGGAGAAGAGAAGTTGCTGAGCCCGGACGAACTCGAACGCTATGCCCGCCATAT
>NZ_JYMS01000027.1:450925-515273 GCF_000938285.1 Bradyrhizobium sp. LTSP857
GATGTCGGCGGGCCGGGCCAGGCTGCGCTGAAACGGGCCTCGGTGCTGGTGATCGGCGCCGGCGGGCTTGGCGCGCCGGCGCTGATGTATCTGGCGGCCGCCGGAGTCGGCACGCTTGGCGTGGTCGATGACGACGTCGTCTCGCTGTCAAATCTTCAACGCCAGGTCATTCACACCACACCCGACATCGGCCGCCACAAGGTCGAGAGCGCCGCCGAGCGGATCGCAGCACTCAATCCGCATGTACGTTTCGTCGGCCACGCCACCTGGCTCAATGCCGGCAATGCGCTCTCGCTGATCGGCGATTATGATCTCGTGCTGGACGGCTCCGACAATTTCTCGACGCGCTATCTGGCGTCGGACGCCTGCTTCTTTGCGAAGAAGCCACTGATCACGGCGGCGCTCGGCACCTTCGACGGCTCGCTCACCACCATCCGCGCGCACGAGAAGAACGAGCAAGGCGTGTTCAATCCAACCTATCGCTGCCTGTTTCCGGAGGCGCCGCCGCCGGGCACCGTGCCTGCCTGCGCCGAGGCCGGCGTCATGGGCGCGCTGGCCGGCGTCATGGGCTCGATGATGGCGCTGGAGGCGATCCGCGAGATTGTCGGCTTCGGTGACGGCCTGGTCGGCCGCCTCCTGATGATCGATGCGCGCGCGATGCGCTTTGAGACGTTGCGCTATGCGCGCGATCCGGCCAACCCGCTCAATGGCGATGGGCCGGTCATCACTGACCTCAGCGCCCATCGCACGAGCTGACGTTACATCGTGGCCGGCTTCTCGCTGTCGAGATGCGCCATCTGCTCGGCGGCATAGCGCGTGCCCGAGGCGACGTTCGGCGGGAAGGCTTTGGCCAGCGCGGCAAGATGCGCAGGCGTCAGCGTCACCTTGGTCGCGCCGAGCGCCTCGGTGAGACGGTTGCGGGTGCGGGCGCCGACCAGTGGCACGATCTCCTTGCCCTGCGCCGCCACCCAGGCAATCGCGACCTGCGCCGGCGTTGCGCCGACGTCCTTGGCGATCACGCGCAGGGAGTCCACCAGCGCGAGATTGGCGTCGAGATTCGCGCCCTGGAAGCGCGGGCCCATCAGCCGGAAGTCCTTGCCGACCTTGCCAGAGTCCTTCGACCAATGGCCGCTGATCAGGCCGCGCGCCAACACGCCATAGGCAGTGATGCCGATGCCGAGATCGCGGCAGGTCTTCAAAATGTCGCGCTCGATGCCACGCGCGATCAGCGAATATTCGATCTGGAGATCGACGATCGGATGCACGGCATGCGCGCGGCGGAGGGTGTCGGAGCCGACCTCGGACAGGCCGATATGCTTGACGTAACCGGCCTTCACCATCCCGGCGATACCGCCGATCATCTCCTCGATGGGAACGTTGGGATCGAGACGCGCCGGGCGATAGACGTCGATATAGTCGGTGCCGAGCCGTTGCAGTGAATAGGCCAGAAAGTTCTTGATCGCGGCCGGCCGGCAATCCATTCCGGCGAATTCGCCGGCGGGACCGCGCAGCGGACCGAACTTGACGCTGAGCTGCACCTTGTCGCGCGGGACATCCTTCAGTGCCTCGCGGATCAGCATTTCATTGTGGCCCATGGTGTAGAAATCGCCGGTGTCGAGCAGCGTGATGCCGGCATCGAGCGCCGCATGGATGGTGGCGATGCTCTCGCCGCGATCGGTTGGGCCATAGGCGTCCGACAGCGCCATGCAGCCGAGACCGAGGCTTGAGACATTGGGGCCGGTTGAACCGAGTTTGTGCTGTTCCATGTTGGCTCTCCTCGAAAAGGCGGCTGATTGCGCCGCGTGACGAGGGCAGATATGCGTCCGCTCCATTGCGCTGATAAGCTGGACAATCGAGAATGGTCTGTTCACTATATCAAACAATGGCCAATCCCGACCTGCGCGATCTCGATGCCTTCGTGGCAGTCGCCCGCACCCGCAATTTCCGGCGCGCGGCGGTCGAAATTCGTGTGTCGGTGTCGAGCCTTAGCCAGCGGCTGCGCGACCTGGAGGAGGGCCTCGGCGTCCGCCTGATGAACCGCACCACACGCAGCGTCGCGCTGACCGAGGCGGGCGAGCTGCTGCTGTCGCGGGTGGCGCCGGCCCTGCGCGATGTCGGCGATGCCCTGGATCAGGTCCGGGGCCTGCGCGAGGTCGCCTCGGGCCGCCTCCGCATCAACGCGCCGCCGCCGGCCGTCGATCTCGTGATGGCCCCGATGATCGGGCCGTTTCTCGAAGCGCATCCCCTGGTCGACCTCGACATCGTTTCCGAAAGCGGTTTCGTCGACATCGTCAGCGCCGGCTACGATGCCGGCGTGCGCTATGGCGAGCATTTGGCGCAGGACATGGTAGCTATCCCGCTGAGCGGTCCGCAGCATTATGTCGTCGTCGCATCGCCCGCTTACGTCGCGCGCCGCGGTCGACCAAAGCACCCGAAGGATTTGCTCGACCATGATTGCATCCGCGCCCGCTATTCGAGCGGCGTCATGCATGATTGGGATTTCGAGAAGGGTGGCCAGCTCATGAAGGTCGATCCGCCGGCCAAGCTGATCTCGAGCAATATGGGCCTTGCGATGCGGGCCGCGCTCGACGGCGTCGGCATCTGGGCAACGCTTGATGGCTATGTCAGTGAAGCCGTAAAGTCCGGCGCGCTGGTCAGCTTGCTCCAGGATTGGTGCGAGCCGTTTCCCGGGCCGTTCCTGTACTATCCCAGCCGTCGCCAGGTGCCGCCGGCGTTACGCGCGTTCATCGATTTCGTCGCAGACTGGCGCAAACGGGAGACGCGCGGGAAATAGATCTCAGAGCATGCTCGGCAGCACGCGATCCGGCGGCTTGTGGGCGTCGAGGAAGGTGCGAATGTTGATGATCACCTTCTCGCCCATCTCGACGCGGCCTTCGATCGTGGCCGAGCCCATATGCGGCAGCAGTGTCACCTTGCCGGCCTTGGCGAGCCGCACCAGCTTCGGATTGACCGCGGGCTCGTGCTCGTAGACGTCGAGGCCGGCGCCGCCGATCTCGCCGCCTTCGATCAGCTTGATCAGCGTGTCCTCGTCGGTCACCCCGCCGCGCGCGGTGTTGACGATGTAGGCGTCTTTCCGGATCAGCTTAAGCCGTCGCGCCGAGAGCAGATGATAGGTGGCCGGCGTGTGCGGACAGTTCACCGAGATGATGTCCATCCGCGCCAGCATCTGGTCGAGGCTTTCCCAATAGGTCGCCCCTAACTCTTCGGCGATCTTCGGTGCGACGGGACGGCGGTTGTGATAGTGGATCTGCAAGCCGAAGGCGCGGGCGCGGCGCGCGACTGCCTGGCCGATGCGGCCCATGCCGATGATGCCGAGGCGTTTTCCGCCGATGCGGTGGCCGAGCATCCAGGTCGGTGACCAGCCGGCCCAGGGTTTCCCCTCCGTCAGCACCGAGGCGCCTTCGATCATCCGGCGCGGCACGGCCAGGATCAGCGCCATGGTCATGTCGGCGGTGTCTTCGGTCAAAACTTTTGGCGTGTTGGTGACGGTGATGCCGCGGGCATGCGCGGCCTCGACATCGATATTGTCGACGCCGTTGCCGAAATTGGCGATCAGGCGGAGCTTGCAGTCAGGCTGGTTGACGATGTCGGCACTGATGTGGTCGGTGACGGTCGGAACCAGGATGTCGGCAGTCCGCGCAGCTTCCGCGATCTGCTCGGCCGACATCGGCGTGTCGTCGAGATTGATGCGCGCGTCGAACAGCTCGCGCATCCGCGTCTCGATCGAATCCGGCAGCTTGCGCGTCACGACGACCAGGGGCTTTTTCTTCACCGACATGTCCTGCTCTCATGAGGCATTGCAAGCCGCCTCTGTCACCAAAGGCCGGCCGTTGAGGCCTCATTAACCCGGTTGTTCGACACTGCCTTTGCCGTGTCCGTCCCCGGCGTTTCCTTCAAGCGCTCCCGACATTTCCGGCCGGAAAATCGGGGCAAATTCGTTGTTCAAGCGTCCGTCCTCTCTAGCAGAAGGCCGGGCCAAGACAAGAACCACGGGTCTGGCTTGCGGATCTGGTTTCCGGAACACCCGCGCGGGGTGGGACTTGGGCAGCGCGGCAGGGGTTTGGACTTTGGGGTGAGGGCTCGGCTTGGCTGGGTCTTCGACAGGAGACGGGTTGATGGCGTTGGGGCGTTTTTGTTCGGTGATGGCGCTTGTTTGCGGCTGGTTGAGCGCCTCGGTCAGCCCCTCGCATTCGGCGAAAGACGCCACCCCGCAGACAGCCAGCGGCCTGCCGGTGCCGCGCTATGTCAGCCTCAAATCGGATCACGTGAACGTCCGCGCCGGCCCGACCAAGGACAATGATGTGGCCTGGGTCTACACCCGCTCCGGCCTGCCGGTCGAAATCACCGCCGAGTTCGAGAACTGGCGCCGGGTCCGCGATTCCGAGGGCGCCGAAGGCTGGGTCTATCACTCGCTGCTGTCGGGCCGCCGCACTGCGGTCGTCACCATGAAGCACAAGGACGAGCTCGCGCCGATCTACGACCGCGCCGATCCCGACAGCGCGGTGGCCGCGAAGCTTCAGGCCGGTGTCGTCACGCAGGTGAAAAAATGCACCACAAGCTGGTGCCACGTCACCGGCAACGGTTTTGACGGCTGGATCCAGCAGGAGCGCCTCTGGGGCGTCTACGCCGACGAACAGGTGAACTGACGTCTCGGTGTCGTCCCGGCGAAGGCCGGGACCCATAACCACGTACAGAACTTTTGCAAAGACTGGTTGTTAGCCGGTCGCTCCACGGTACGGATACCTGCTTCTATCGATAAATCACGCGGTATGGGTCCCGGCCTTCGCCGGGACGACACGAGGTGTCGATCTCAGCGCTTCTTGCGCAGGCGCACGACCATGTCGATGCGCGCGATCTCGTAGCCTTCCGGCACCTCCGGCATCTTGGACAGCGCCAGATGCGGATCCTCGATGTCGACCAGCTCATGGCTGTTCTCGAGGTAATAGTGGTGGTGCGTGGTGACGTTGGTGTCGAAATAGGTCTTGGTGCCGTCGACGCTGACCTGACGCAGCAGGCCGGCATCGGTGAGCTGGTTCAGCGTGTTGTAGACGGTCGCGAGCGAGACCGGGACCTTGGCCAAGGTCGCTTCCTCGTAGAGCATTTCAGCCGTGAGGTGGCGGGCACCCTTGCCGAACAGCAGCCAGCCGAGAGCCATGCGCTGGCGCGTCGGGCGGAGGCCGGCGGACTGGAGCATTTCATTGACGTCGTGCCAGGGGCAGCCGGTCAGGGCCGGCTGGCGGCCGGACAGAAGGGCCGCCGCATGGGCGTCTTCGTCGTGATGGGTCGCGTTGTTTTCGTTCATTTCCAAATTCGGGCACGCGTGAACACTATCTGTCTGCAATATATGGAGAGATAGATGCAGATGCAAGTTTCTCGCAACTAGAGTGGTTCTAATCAGGAGAGGAACCGAGCCGGGACCCCGTCACTTTACCTTCATGACACCGCTTTGCCACCCGAAATGGCCTGTGTTAGAGAGCGCGCGGTTCCGCTTAACCGATTTTGGCGCTGCCAGGCATTGAGGCTTGGTCCGCGGTCCATCCGGACTCTCGGCATTTGCGTCTGATCGATGGCAATTGGCGCTGCTTTCCGAACAGAACGGGGCCCATTTTTGCCAGAAACGCCGCTCAATCGGGGTTAGAACAGAGGCTTCCGCATGCTGAACAGGCGCAACGGCTACGAATACGAAGATCTGCTGGCATGTGCCCGCGGTGAGATGTTCGGCCCGGGCAATGCACAATTGCCCCTGCCGCCGATGCTCATGTTCGACCGCATCACCGAAATTTCCGAGACCGGCGGCGAGTACGGCAAGGGGATCGTTCGCTCCGAGCTCGACGTGAAGCCCGATCTCTGGTTTTTCGGCTGCCACTTCAAGAACGATCCGGTGATGCCCGGCTGCCTCGGTCTCGACGCGCTGTGGCAAATGGTCGGCTTCTATCTGGGCTGGAGCGGTGGCGAAGGTCGCGGCCGCGCGCTTGGCCTGAACGAGCTGAAGTTTAGCGGCCAGGTGCTGCCGGAGGCCCGCAAGGTTGTGTACAACATCGATATCAAGCGCGTGATGCGTTCAAAGCTCGTCCTCGGTATCGCCGACGGATGGCTTTCGGTCGATGACCAGATTATCTATCGCGCAAAGGATCTGAAGGTCGGCCTGTTCAAGCAGGGCACGAGCCTGAGCTAACGCACATCACCAAGAAGACAACGATTGAGGCGAGGCTGTCATGAGGCGGGTTGTGGTCACCGGGATGGGGATTGTCTCGTCCATCGGAAACAACACCCAGGAAGTGCTTGCGAGCCTTCACGAGGCAAAGTCGGGCATTTCACGGGCTGAAAAATATGCCGAGCTCGGCTTCCGTTCGCAGGTGCAAGGTGCGCCGACGATTGATCCCGCGACGGTTGTCGACCGGCGCGCGATGCGCTTCCTCGGCCAGGGCGCGGGGTGGAATCACATCGCGATGGAGCAGGCGATCCAGGATTCCGGACTGGCGCCTGACGACGTCTCCAACATTCGTACCGGCATCATCATGGGCTCGGGCGGCCCGTCCGCCCGCACCATCGTCGAAGCCGCCGACATCACCCGCACCAAGGGACCGAAGCGCGTCGGACCGTTTGCAGTGCCGAAGGCGATGTCGTCCACGGCCTCCGCAACGCTTGCGACCTGGTTCAAGATCAAGGGCGTGAACTATTCGATCTCCTCGGCCTGCGCGACGTCGAACCACTGCGTCGGCAATGCCTATGAGACCATCCAGATCGGCAAGCAGGACGTCATCTTCGCTGGCGGTTGCGAGGAGCTCGACTGGTCGCTGTCGGTGCTGTTCGACGCCATGGGCGCGATGTCCTCGAAGTACAACGACACGCCCGCGACCGCCTCGCGTCCCTACGACGTCAATCGCGACGGCTTCGTCATTGCCGGCGGCGCCGGCGTGCTGGTGCTGGAAGAGCTCGAGCATGCCAAGGCGCGCGGCGCGCGCATCTATGGCGAGATCGTCGGCTACGGCGCGACGTCGGACGGCTACGACATGGTCGCTCCGTCCGGCGAGGGCGCCGAGCGCTGCATGCGCATGGCAATGTCGACGGTGAAGACCAAGGTCGATTACATCAATCCGCACGCCACCTCGACGCCGGCCGGCGATCCGCCGGAAATCGAGGCACTCCGAAAAGTGTTCGGCGTCGGCGAAAAGTGCCCGCCGATTTCCGCGACCAAAGCGCTGACCGGCCATTCGCTGGGCGCGACCGGCGTGCAGGAAGCGATCTATTCGCTGCTGATGATGAACAACGGCTTCATCTGCGAGAGCGCGCACATTCAGGAGCTCGATCCCGTGTTCGCCGACATGCCGATCGTGCGCAAGCGCATCGACAACGTCAAGATCGGCACCGTGCTGTCGAACTCGTTCGGCTTCGGTGGCACCAACGCCACGCTGGTGTTCAGCCGGCTGGATGTGTGAGCCCAAGACGCTGTCATGCCCCGCGAAGGCGGGGCATCCAGTACGCCGCGGCTTCCCGGCCTACAAAAACTGTCTCTGGAATACTGGATCGCCCGCCTGCGCGGGCGATGACGTCGGAATGATAGGAGTCACGAGGCAATGGAAGGATTGATGCTCGGCAAGCGCGGTCTGATCATGGGCATCGCCAATGATCATTCGATCGCCTGGGGCATGGCGAAGACGCTGCATGCTCATGGCGCCGAGCTTGCCTTCACCTTCCAGGGCGAGGCGCTCGGCAAGCGCGTCAAGCCGCTGGCGGAGTCTCTCGGCGTGGAATTGGTGTTGCCTTGCGACGTCGAGGACATCGCCAGCGTCGATGCCACTTTCGACGTCTTGCGTGAGAAATGGGGCAAGCTGGATTTCGTTATCCATGCGATCGGCTTCGCTGACAAGAACGAGCTGAAGGGCCGCTACGCCGACACCAGCCGCGAGAATTTTTCGCGCACCATGGTGATCTCCTGCTTCTCGTTCACGGAGGTCGCAAAACGCGCTGCCGAACTGATGACGGAGGGCGGCAGTATGATCACGCTGACCTTCGGCGCCTCGGAGCGCGCGATGCCCAATTACAACGTGATGGGCGTCGCCAAGGCGGCGCTCGAAGCGTCCGTGCGCTATCTCGCCTCTGATTTCGGACCGCGCGGCATCCGTGTCAACGCGATTTCCGCAGGCCCGATCCGCACGCTCGCCGGCTCCGGCATCGGCGAGGCGCGCGCGATGTTTGCGTTCATGCAAAAACATTCGCCGCTTCGCCGCGGCGTCACGCTCGACGAGCTCGGCGGCTCGGCGCTGTATCTGCTGTCGGATCTCTCCGGCGGCGTGACCGGTGAGATCCACTATGTCGATTCCGGCTACAACACGGTTTTGATGCCGAGGCCGGACGATCTGAAGACCCCGGACTAGAACTCCGCAGGGTGCGCAAAGGAGCGTAAGCGACGTGCCCGCGATCTCTCATATTGCGCCGAGAACTTCTGCCGCGAGCGACGCATTGATCAGCGCGCGTCGCTGTTGCGCGCCGCTCGTTGAGCCCCGAGCATGAACGGAAGTGTCTTGTCGAGGCTTTCCGTCAGCATGGCGCGGACGCCATCGCGCAGGGCGGGATCGCTGGCGGCGTCCTCGGGGCGCGTTGGAAACGATTCTGCGGGCAACTCGCGATAAGGACCGCCGATTAGCGTGCCCAAAAGCCTCTGCACCGCCAGGGAATGATGCACGTTGATCAGCGCAGAACTCTGTCTGACAACAGAGAAGTCGCGCCCGTCAAAGATGCGGATAAACGCCAGAGCGTAGAGAAAGATGCGACGCCCGAGCACCACGTCCTGATTGAGGATGCCGAAGCCGCGGACCGTATAATTCGATGACCCGATAGGACTGATTGAATTGAGGATCTGGATGTAATGCCGGCAATTCGTTCCTTTCGCGACCTGGCGCATGTATTCGGCCAGCTCCGCGTTGTGATCGCGGAACAACCTGTCCTTCAACGTGTCCTTGGACTCATCGCGGGGAGGAAATTTCGCCGGGTTGTAGGGGATTCTCAGGACGGATACCCCGGCAGGGATCGTGGCGCGAATCCGCGCGAAGATCAGATCGTTGAGTCCCCAGCCTGGGATCGGGATGACGGTCTTCTTGTTCTGGAATACGGTGAGGCCGGTCGTCAGCACGGTGAACTCATCGCCGGTGGTGACGACGACACCGAAGTCGCACGGGCCGCCGACCACGGACGCAGGCTTGGCCGTCCGCGTGCTCGTCTTGCTGTTGGCTTGTTTGACGGCTGGTCCTGCCGTCTCCGCCCCTGGTGGTCCCGATTTGGTCTGCGCCCAAGCAGATGTCGAAAGGCACCACAAGACAGCTGCAACGACGACCGGCCGGGCCATAACCCCAAATGCAGCCCAGCCGCAGGAAGCGGACGAGCGATATGCTTTGTCGCGTCCCGTCGGCAAAGGCGCTCACTCGCCTTTGATGTACGCGGGTAGATACTTGTCCAATTGGGCCGTGAGCAGGCTGCGTGTGCTGTCACGCAGCAATGCACTGTTGGTCACCTGTTCAGGAGTCTTGGGAAATTCGAGATTGTTGAGGATTTGCATATTGTCGTTCTTGTTGGAAAAGCTCGAAGCAAGCACATCTCCGAAGCTCCGGGTCGGCGCTCGGTGGATGTCGAAAGTTCGTCCGTCAAAAACGTTGATACGGAAATAGGCAACCACGACGCCGCGCCCGGAAGGGCTCGCCCAATTCTTGTAGACCCCAAGGCCCTCGATTGACTGATTGGTGCCATCAACCGAAACGCGGGATTTCGTGGCTACGATGTAGCGTTCGCAATTTGCAGTCCCGGCGATCTGCCGCACCAAGGCCGTCAGGTCGTCGCGGTCATTGCGGAATAGTTTCGCTTCCGGATGATAGTACGGCTTGAAGGCGCCGCTTGCGTAAGCGATCTTTCGGACAGTCGTGCCGGGAGCCGCGGCGCGAACCCTCGCGACGAACAGATCATCGATACCCCACGTCTCGATCGGCGCCTCCATGTACTCATTGCCGAACATCGTGAGGCCGACATGTTGCACCGAGAACTGGTCGCCGATCGCGGAAATGACGCCGATCTGACAGGGGCCATTCTCCGCCGCGACCGGCTGTTGTGCAGCCGGTTTGGCCTTCGGCGTCGCCCTCTTGACCGCTGACTTGGCCGGCGCCGCCGTCTGAGCGGAAGGCGCGGCGGGTGCTGGAGGAGTTTGCGCGATTGCCGAGGTGAAAATGGACAGGAGCGCGATCAGCGAGGCGGCAATGCGTAGCATGGATTCCGGGAGATCAGAGGCAGGAGGTTATCGGCCCCGCCACACTAAGTGGGGATCGTGACAACCGCAAGCTGCAGCCGGAGATCGCTGTCTATCCGCCCGGCTGCCGCTTCCACCGATAATACTTCATCATAAACCCGTTCGACGGCTCGATCTCTTCCTTTTCGAACACAAATCCCTCGCGCTCGTACCAGCGCCAGGCCTTTTCGTTCTCGCGAATGCAGCGCAGGTACATCTCATCCGGCATTTGCGTGCGCGCGAACGCGAGCAATTGCCGGCCGAGCGATTGCCCCTGATATGCGGGCCCGACGAAGAGCATGTCGAGATAGAGTTTTGGCAGATGCAGCGCCAGCATCGCGGCGATGGTGCCGCGATCGTCGGCAACGAACAGACTCCAGCCATCCTCGATCTCGCGCCTGACGCGTGCACGCAAATTCGCCAGCAGGAAGTTGCTCGCCTCGGCAAGCCCAGTCGAGACCCAGCTCTCCATCCAGACGCGGGCGATCTCGTCATATTCCTCAGCGCGCGCGGGTCGGATGACCGGATGGGACATCGGGACCTCAACCCCGTTGGCTGCGCGCGACCTGCCGCGGGCGCGCCTTGCCGGCCGACAGGCACACCACCTCGGAAATCTGGAGCAGTTGCCGCGCAAGCGGACTGGTCTTGCGCCAGACCATGCCGATGGTACGCGAGGGCTCCGGGTCGCGAAAGCGCGAGAGCGAGACCGAGGCGGATCGCGTCTCCACCGACACCGCCATCTCCGGAATCAGGGTGACACCGATGCCGGCGCTGACCATCTGGACCAGCGTCGACAGAGAATTCGCATCCAGCATCTCGCGTGGCGGCGCCGATTGCATGTTGCAGAACGACAGCGCCTGGTCGCGGAAACAATGTCCCTCTTCGAGCAGCAATAGCCGCATCTCCCGCATCATCTCGCGCGACGGCACTGGCATGCCCGCATCGGTGCCCGGCCGCACCAGCAGGAACTTTTCCTCGAACAGGGCGACTTCGGTGAGCGAAGGTTCGGACACCGGCAGCGCGACGATGGCGGTGTCGAGCCGCCCCTCCACCAACTCCTGGATCAGCCGCGGCGTCATCGTCTCGCGTACGCGGATGTCGAGCTCCGGATGCATGCGCGTGAGATTCTTGGTGATTGTGGGCAGCAAATAGGGCGCGATCGTCGGGATCATGCCGATGCGCAGGCGGCCGACAAAACGGTCCTGCGAGGCGCGGGCAAAATCGCCGAGCTCATCGACCGAGCGCAGGATGTCGCGGACGCGTGGTGCGAGCTCTTCGCCAAATCGCGTCAGCGCGACCTGCCGGGCGCTGCGCTCCAGCAGCAGGCCGCCGAGCGCCTCTTCCAGTTCCTTGATCTGCATCGATAGGGCCGGCTGCGAGATGGAACAGGACTCAGCCGCACGCCCGAAATGGCCATGACGCGCCAACGCGTCGAAATATCGCAGCTGGCGCATCGTCACGTTGACCATCAGAAAATCCTATCGCAGCGATCATTAAAGTCAACTTCCCCTGATGGAATGGGAAGCTTAGAGTGCTTCTACCTGGTCAAAGGCGCGAGTTCGACGCCACCAGAGGAGGTATTCATGGACGACTCTTCGAAGTGCCCGTTTTCGGGTGGAAAACGCGTACCGGCGAACCGCGATTGGTGGCCAACTCAGCTCAGCATCGAGATGCTGCACAAGAATTCCGGCCTGTCCGATCCGATGGGCAAGGAATTCGACTATGCCAAGGAGTTCAAAACGCTCGACCTGAATGCGGTCGTCAAGGACCTGACCGCTTTGATGACGGAATCGCAGGAATGGTGGCCCGCCGATTTCGGTCACTACGGCGGCCTCATGATCCGCATGGCCTGGCACAGCGCGGGCACGTATCGCACCACCGACGGCCGTGGTGGCGCCGGTGCCGGTCAACAGCGTTTCGCGCCGCTCAACAGCTGGCCCGACAACGCCAACCTCGACAAGGCACGCCGGCTGCTCTGGCCGATCAAGCAGAAATACGGCCGCAAGATTTCCTGGGCCGATTTGATGGTGCTTGCCGGTAACGTCGCGCTGGAGTCGATGGGCTTCAAGACCTTCGGTTTCGCGGGTGGCCGCGCCGATGTGTGGGAGCCGGAAGAACTGTATTGGGGACCTGAGGGTTCGTGGCTGGGCGACGAACGCTACAGCGGCGAGCGCGAACTCGCCGAGCCGCTCGGTGCGGTGCAGATGGGCCTGATCTACGTCAATCCGGAAGGCCCGAACGGCAAGCCGGATCCGGTCGCCGCGGCAAAGGATATCCGCGAGACCTTCTTCCGCATGGCGATGAACGATGAGGAAACCGTCGCCCTGATCGCCGGCGGCCACACCTTCGGCAAGACCCATGGCGCGGGTGATCCCTCGCTGGTCGGACCGGAGCCGGAGGCGGGCGCGCTCGAGGATCAGGGTCTCGGCTGGAAGAGCAAGCATGCTTCGGGCCTGGGGGGCGATTCCATCACCAGCGGTCTCGAGGTGACGTGGACGACGACGCCGACGAAGTGGAGCAACAACTTCTTCGAGAACCTGTTCAAGTACGAATGGGAGCTGACGAAGAGCCCGGGCGGTGCGAATCAGTGGACGGCCAAGGGCGCCGAGGCGATCATTCCCGATGCGTTCGACAAGTCGAAGAAGCATCGGCCGACGATGCTGACGACCGACCTCTCGCTGCGCCTCGATCCGGCCTACGAGAAGATCTCGCGGCGCTTCCTGGAGCATCCCGATCAGTTCGCGGACGCCTTTGCCCGCGCCTGGTTCAAGCTCACCCATCGCGACATGGGCCCGATCGTGCGCTATCTCGGCCCGCTGGTGCCGAAGGAGACGCTGATCTGGCAGGATCCGATTCCGGCCGTGAATCACGAGCTGGCCAGCGACCAGGATATCGCTTCCTTGAAGACGAAGATCCTGGCCTCGGGCCTCTCGGTGTCCGAGCTGGTCTCGACCGCCTGGGCGTCGGCTTCGACGTTCCGCGGTTCGGACAAGCGTGGCGGCGCCAACGGCGCGCGCATCCGCCTCAGCCCGCAGAAGGACTGGGAGGTGAACCAGCCGGCTCAGCTCTCGAAGGTCCTCGGCAAGCTCGAAGCGATCCAGAAGGACTTTAGCGCTTCATCTGGTGCGAAGAAGGTTTCGCTCGCCGACCTGATCGTGCTCGGTGGTTCTGCCGCGGTCGAGAAGGCCGCGAAAGACGCCGGCGTCGACGTCAAGGTCGCGTTCACGCCGGGCCGCATGGATGCCTCGCAGGAGCAGACCGATGCCGCTTCGTTTGCTCCGCTGGAGCCGCGGGCCGATGGTTTCCGCAACTTCGTCGGCAAGCGGCATCAGTTCTTGCAGCAGGAAGAGGCGCTGGTCGATCGCGCGCAGCTTCTGAAGCTGAGCGGACCCGAGCTGACGGTGCTGGTCGGCGGCCTGCGTGTGCTCGGTGCCAATGCCGGTGATTCGAAGAACGGTGTCTTGACCTCGAAGGTCGGCACGCTGACCAACGACTTCTTCGTCAACCTGCTCGACATGAGCACGCAGTGGACGCCGGCTGCTGACGGCACTTACGAAGCCCGCGACCGCAAGACCAATGCGGTGAAGTGGACCGGCACGCGTGCCGATCTGATCTTCGGCGCGCACTCGCAGCTCCGCGCCTATGCCGAGGTCTATGCCACGTCCGACTCCAAGCAGCAGTTCGTGCAGGACTTCGCCAAGGCCTGGACCAAGGTGATGAACCTCGACCGGTTCGACCTCGCGGCCTGATTGCAAAGTTCAACAAGCGACAAACAAAAAGGGCGGCCGCGAGGCCGCCCTTCGTGTTTCTGGCTTTTGCGAGATTTACTCGCCGGCCGCTTCGCGCGGGGCCTTCTCGCCATCGCCGCCCTTGCCCTCGAGGTCTTCGCCAGTGGTCTGATCGACCACCTTCATCGACAGGCGGGTCTTGCCGCGGTCGTCGAAGCCGAGCAGCTTGACCTTGACCTTGTCGCCTTCCTTGACGACGTCGGAGGTCTTCTGCACGCGCGCCGAAGCGAGCTGGCTGATGTGAACGAGGCCGTCCTTGGAGCCGAAGAAGTTCACGAAGGCGCCGAACTCCATCACCTTGACGACGGTGCCCTCATAGATCTGACCAACTTCCGGATCGGAGGCGATCGACTTGATCCACTTGATCGCGGCCTTCATCGCTTCGCCGTCGGAGGAGGCGACCTTTACGGTGCCGTCGTCCTCGATGTTGACCTTGGCGCCGGTCTTCTCGACGATCTCGCGGATCACCTTGCCGCCGGTGCCGATCACTTCGCGGATCTTGTCGGTGGCGATCTTGAAGGTCTCGATGCGCGGCGCGTATTCGCCGAGCTCTGCGCGGGCGTTGGTGAGCGCCTTCGACATCTCGCCGAGGATGTGGATACGCCCATCCTTGGCCTGGCCGAGTGCGACCTTCATGATCTCCTCGGTGATGCCCTCGATCTTGATGTCCATCTGGAGCGAAGTGATGCCCGCTTCTGTGCCGGCGACCTTGAAGTCCATGTCGCCGAGATGGTCCTCGTCACCGAGGATGTCGGAGAGAACCGCGAAGCGCTTGTCTTCGAGGATCAGGCCCATCGCGATGCCCGCGGTCGGCCGCTTCAACGGCACGCCGGCGTCCATCAGCGCGAGCGAAGCGCCGCAGACCGAAGCCATCGACGAGGAGCCGTTGGATTCGGTGATCTCCGAGACCACGCGGATCGTGTACGGGAACTCGTGATGCGGCGGCAGCACCGGGTGGATCGCGCGCCAGGCAAGCTTGCCGTGGCCGATCTCGCGGCGCTTGGTGCCGCCGAGGCGACCGGTCTCACCGACCGAGTAGGGAGGGAAGTTGTAGTGCAGCAGGAACGTCTCTTTGTATGTTCCCGCCAGCGCGTCGATATACTGCTCGTCCTCGCCGGTGCCGAGCGTGGTCACGACCACCGCCTGGGTCTCGCCGCGGGTGAACAGCGCCGAACCGTGGGCGCGGGGCAGCACGCCGACTTCGGCGATGATGCTGCGCACGGTCTTGCTGTCACGGCCGTCGATGCGCTTGCCGGTGTCGAGGATGTTCCAGCGAACGATCTTGGCTTCGAGCTCCTTGAACACGCCGCCGATGCGCAGCTTGTCGTATTTCGGCTCCTGCCCTTCGGGGAAATAATGGGCGATCACCTTTTCCTTGACCTTGCCGACCGCGGCGTAGCGATCCTGCTTGATCGGAATGGCGTAGGCGGTGCGCAGCTCCTGCTCGACGAGGCCGAGCATTTCCTTTTCGAGCGCCGAATTGTCGATCGTGGTGACTTCGCGCGGCTCCTTGGCGGCCTTCTCGGCGAGCTCGATGATAGCGTTGATCACCGGCTGGAAGTGACGGTGACCGAACATCACCGCGCCGAGCATGATGTCTTCGTTCAGCTCCTTGGCTTCCGATTCCACCATCAGCACGGCGTCGGCGGTGCCGGCGACGACGAGGTCGAGCTGGGTGTCGACCATCTCGTCGAGTGTCGGGTTGAGGATGAACTCGTCATTGGCGAAGCCGACGCGCGCTGCGCCGATCGGGCCCTTGAAGGGCGCGCCGGACAGGGTCAGCGCAGCCGACGATGCCACCAGCGCCACGATATCGGGATCGTTCTCCATGTCGTGCGACAGCACGGTGACGATCACCTGGGTCTCGTTGCGCCAGCCGTCGACGAACAGCGGACGGATCGGGCGGTCGATCAGGCGGGAGACCAGCGTCTCCTTCTCGGTCGGACGTCCCTCGCGCTTGAAATAGCCGCCGGGAATGCGGCCGGCTGCGTAGGTCTTTTCCTGGTAGTCGACGGTCAGCGGCAGGAAGTCGACGCCTTCGCGCGGTGACTTCGCGGCGACGACGGTGGCGAGCACCACGGTCTCGCCATAGGTGGCGACGACGGCGCCGTCGGCCTGGCGTGCGATCTTGCCGGTTTCGAGCTTGAGAGGGCGTCCGCCCCAGTCGATCTCGACTGAATGCTTATTGAACATAGAGGTCTTCTTTCATGGGTTCTCGAAAGAAGGGACGGCTCGAAAAACAAAAACCATGTCAAGATTGCGGGACGCTGATCGGAGCGGGCGATCAGCGTCCTGCGATCCTGCCATGGTTTTCGGATTTCGGATGGCGTCCATCCTTTCGGGTCATACGGGCGCCTTGCCCGTTGCGCCCAGCCGCCGGATTGCTGCTGGACTGTCAGTCGGCACGAACGCGAACACCGAATCGCGGTCTTCGCTTACATGCCCCGGATGCGAATCATCATTGGCCCGCACCCGATGTGCGCGTGAGCCTCGATCAACGACCCTAAAATAAGCGCCTTCGCTCGAAACCACGCGCAAAAACGCGCGCCGATGGCGCGCGCAAGAACTCTTAACGACGAATGTTGTGCTTCTCGAGCAGCGCCTTGTAGCGCGCCTCATCCCGCTTCTTCACGTAGTCGAGGAGCGAGCGGCGGGTCGACACCAGCTTCAAGAGGCCGCGACGCGAATGGTTGTCCTTCACGTGGGTCTTGAAATGGCTCGTGAGGTTGTTGATGCGTTCCGAAAGGATCGCGACCTGCACCTCGGGCGAACCGGTGTCGCCGGCTTTGTTGGCATTCGTCTTGATGACTTCCGCTTTGCGTTCTGCGGCAATCGACATCGTCAATTTCTCTCGTTGCGACCGGAGCTGGCAGTCAGGCCGGTCAGGTTGAACACACGCTTGGGGATGATTTCGCCATTGCCAACTTCAGCAAGCGCCAGAAGACGGCCTGCCACCGTGACATAGACTGTGCCGCTACTTGTGGGCGCATCCCGTCCGCGCAATAAAACGGCTTGGCCCCGATGGAGCCTTGCCGCATCAGCCCGAGTGACGGCCAGTGCCGGGATGTCGTCCAGCGCGGTCTCAACGGGCATAAGCGCGTCGGCGAGGCTCCCCTCGCCGGACGCGGCTCTATCGCACAAAGCCTCCAACTGATCCAGCGGAATCATGTCGTTCTCGCCGAATGGGCCGACCAGGGTCCGCCGCAGCGCGCAGATATGGCCGTAAGTGCCGAGAATCCGGCCCATATCGCGGGCGATCGCGCGGACATAGGTGCCCTTGCCGCACTCGGCCTCGAACGTGGATCTGTCGCTATCTGGTTGATCTACAAGGGATAAATGATGAATCACGACCGGGCGCGGGGCCAGTTCCACGATCTCGCCGTCGCGGGCGAGGTCATAGGCGCGCTCGCCCTGGACCTTGATGGCGGAATAGCGCGGCGGAACCTGCTCGATCACCCCGGTAAAGCGGGGCAGCAGGGCCTCGATGGCCTCGCGCGTGGGGCGCTGGTCGGACGTATGGGTGACCCGGCCCTCGACGTCGTCGGTGTCGCGTTCCTCGCCCCAGCAGACCGTGAAGCGGTAGCGCTTGCGGCCGTCCATGACGAAGGGAACCGTCTTGGTGGCCTCTCCAAGCGCGATCGGCAGGCCGCCGGAGGCGAGCGGATCGAGCGTGCCGGCGTGACCGGCGCGCTTGGCGTTGAACAGGCGCTTGAGCACGGCGACCGCCTGGGTCGAGGTCATGCCGATCGGCTTGTCGAGCACGACCCAGCCGTGAACGTCGCGCCGGTCGCGGCGCGGCTGCTGACCCTTCTGCTGCTTGTTGGCGCGCGGATCGTTGTTGACGCGACGCGCCTCCTGCTGCGGCTGAATATCGCCGCCGACGTCTGCAAAATTATTTTTCTGCACGTCGCGCGTATCGGGCTCTTCGCTGCCGATTGTGCCGTGAGCCGGGTCCATCATCATTGCTCTTCTTCCCGATCCGTATCCGGATCCTGTTCCAAGTCCTTCTGCACCGCAGGTGTTCGCAAAAGCTTCTCGATCCGTTCCGCTTCGTCGAATCGTTCGTCGGCGCGGAAGCGAAGGTCAGGTGCAAATTTCAGGTTAACGCGCCGCGCGACGTCGCCGCGCAGGAATTTCTTGTTGCGCTCGAGCGCAGCGAGAACCACCTCGGTGTCGCGGCCGCCGAGCGGCATCACGTAGATTGTCGCGAGCTTCAGGTCGGGCGACATCCGTACCTCCGGCACGGTGATGATGTGACCTTCGAGGTCCGCATCATGCACACTGCCTTGCGCCAGAATCTCGGCTATCGCGTGGCGAACCTGCTCGCCGACACGCAGCTGACGCTGCGAGGCGCCGGGTGCGGAACTCTTCTTCTGATGGTGGCGGGGCATAGTTCGAAATCACCTCGTCATGCCCGTGTTTGGGACATGGGCATTGTCATTTGTCCTGCTGAAACGAATGAGGCGTGGATGGCCGGAAAAAATCCGGCCATCGCACTCCCGCAATTTCAGTTCAAAAAGATCCGCGCGCTTCGGTAAGATTTGGACTTACAGGGAGCGCTGGATCGTCTCCACGCGATAACACTCGATCACGTCACCGGCACGCATGTCGTGATAGTTCTCGAAGGCCATGCCGCATTCCTGGCCGGCCTGGACTTCCTTCACTTCGTCCTTGAAGCGCTTCAGCGTCGACAGCTTGCCTTCGTGCACGACGACGTTGTCGCGGATCAGACGCACATTGGCGCCGCGTTCCACGGTGCCGTCGGTGACGCGGCAGCCGGCAACCTTGCCGACCTTGGAGATGTTGAAGATCTCCAGGATCGAGGCGTTGCCGAGCATGGTTTCGCGCAAGGTCGGCGCGAGCAGGCCGCTCATCGCCTTCTTCACGTCGTCCACGAGGTCGTAGATGATGTTGTAGTAGCGGATTTCGATGCCGTTGCGCTTGGCGGCGGCAGCGGCTTCCTTGTTGGCACGAACGCTGAAGCCGATGATCGCGGCGTTGAAACCTTCCGCGAGCGTCACGTCCGACTCCGAGATGCCGCCGACGCCGGCATGCAGGATGCGGGCTGCGACTTCGTCGGTGCCGAGCTTCTCCAGCGAGCCGAGGATCGCTTCCAGCGAGCCCTGCACGTCGGCCTTGATGATCAGCGGGAATTCCTTGCGGCCCGCAGTCTTCAACTGCGACATCATCTGCTCGAGCGAGCCGCGCATGCCGGAGATCGAGGCAGCCGCGTTCTCGCGCTTCTGGTGCGCGCGGTAGCTGGTGACCTGGCGGGCGCGGGCCTCGTTCTCGACGACGGCGAGACGATCGCCGGCTTCAGGCGGACCGTTGAAGCCGAGCACCTCGACCGGCACCGACGGACCTGCTTCCTGCACCGTCTCGCCCTGATCGGAGATCAGCGCGCGGACGCGGCCCATCTCGGCGCCGGCGACGATGATGTCGCCGACACGGAGCGTGCCGCGCTGGACCAGCACGGTCGCAACCGGACCACGGCCGCGATCGAGCTTGGCTTCGATCACGGTGCCTTCGGCCGGGCGCTCCGAATTGGTCTTCAGGTCGAGGATGTCGGCCTGGAGCGCGATCATCTCGAGCAGCTTGTCGAGATTGGTCTTGTTCTTGGCGGACACTTCGACGTCGACGACTTCGCCGCCGAACGACTCGACCTGCACCTCGTGCTGAAGCAGCTCGGTGCGGACGCGCTCGGGCTTGGCGTCGGGCTTGTCGATCTTGTTGATGGCAACAATGATCGGCACGCGCGCCGCCTTGGCGTGGTTGATGGCTTCGATCGTCTGCGGCATGACGCCGTCATCGGCCGCAACCACCAGCACGACGATGTCGGTGACCTTGGCGCCGCGGGCGCGCATCGCGGTAAACGCGGCGTGGCCGGGCGTGTCGATGAAGGTGATCTTCTTGCCGCTTTCGGGCGACAGCACCTGATAGGCGCCGATATGCTGGGTGATGCCACCGGCTTCGCCGGAGACAACGTTGGCATGACGGAGCGCGTCGAGCAGCGAGGTCTTGCCGTGGTCGACGTGACCCATCACGGTCACGACCGGCGAGCGGGTCTCGGTGTCGGTGGAGTCCTCGATGGCGTCGAACAGGCCTTCTTCGACGTCGGACGCCGCCACCCGCTTCACGGTGTGGCCGAGCTCTTCGGCGATCAGTTGCGCGGTGTCGGCATCGATCACGTCGGTGATCTTGTGCATCGCGCCCTGCTTCATCAGCATGCGGATGACGTCGACCGCGCGCTCGGCCATGCGGTTGGCGAGCTCCTGGATGGTGATCGCTTCCGGAATGATCACCTCGCGGATCAGCTTTTCCTTCGGCTCGTTCGAGGCATGGCCCTTCAGGCGCTGGGTACGGCGGCGGAACGAGGCGATCGAGCGCTCGCGCACCTCGTCGGCATTGAGCGCGGTGACGAGTGTCAGGCGGCCGCGTTCCTTCTGCGGACCGGGCTTGTGGGTGGTCTTGGGGGCTGCCACGGGACGCATGGCGCCGCCGGGACCGCGGCGGATCTGGCGCGGACCATCATCCTCGTCCGGTCCGGCTGCGACGCCGGGGGCGCGAGCCGCCGGTCCACCCGGCCGCTGTGCGGTCGTTGTCGCAGGTCGCGCTGTCGTCGTTCCGGGTCGCCCTGTGGTCGTGGTCGTCGCAGGTCGTGCCGTGGTCGGCGCGGAGCGCGGAGCGCTGGTCGCCGGTGCGGCCGTCGCCGTGCGTGCCGCAGATTGCGACTGCTCGCCCTCGCCAAAGCGCTTCTTGGCCTCGGTCTCGGCCTTGCGCTTGGCTTCCTCTTCATGGCGATGCCGCTCGTCCTCGGCCTTGCGGCGGGCTTCGGCGGCTTCGCGCTCGACACGCTCGGCGCTTTCGCGGACGGCGCGGCGCTGGGCTTCGTCTTCGGCCTGGCGGCGCTCTTCGACTTCGCGCACCTTGGCATCGGCCAGCGCGCTGGCGCGGGCGGAACGTTCGTCCTCGGTCAGGGTGCGCAGCACCACGCCGGAGCCGGAGTTACGCGGCGGAGCGGGGCGCGCGGGAGCGGGTGCAGGCGCGGCCGGTGCCGGCTTTGCAACAACCGTGGGAGCCTGCGGCTCGGGGCTGCCGTCGATACGGCGCTTGCCGCGCTTCTCGACCACGACCTGCTTGCTGCGGCCATGGCTAAAGCTCTGGCGCACAGTGCCCGTTTCGACGCGCGGCTTGAGCGATAGCGTCTTGCTCGGAACGCTCAGCTTCTTGTCGTCAGGGGTCTTGGTATCAACCATTCAGCAGTCCTAATCCTGATCTTGTTAACGTTGTGCGTTGCCGCACCGTTCTGTCGGGGGTCGTTGTCTCTCAGAAATCCTGGCCGTGCTTTTCGGCAGTCTTGTCATCGTCCGCCAGCCGGTATCGGACCAGCATCTGGCTACGTGACAGGAATGTCTTGCTCGCCGGGCCCGCAAGCAGGGCAGCATGTATCACATTTGACCGGGTAAGTGCCAAATCCAATTCTATCGATTTCAATGCGGTAACGACGGGAATCGGCGGCTTGGCACCGCGATTCTCGTCATTTTGCCGCGCCAGCATGTCCAATTTGCGGATTCCGTCCGCGGCCCCTTCGCTGGCATGGATCAGGACCTCGACCGTGCCTTCCCGCAGGGCGCTTTCGACCTTGCCGAAACCGGCAACGATCTGCCGCGCCTTGGCAGCAATCCCAAGGGCTTCGGTGACGCTCCGAACCAGGAGCGCCTCGATGTCGGCGGGAAGCGTCGGAGGAATGCGCAGATCGCGCTTGAAGGCTTTGGTAAATTGGTGACGACGGACGGCTTCCGCAACCACCTGTCGCGATGCCGTCACCCACATGCCCCGTCCGGGCAGCTTGCGCTTGAGATCGGGAACTATCTGCCCGTCCGGCGATAGGACGAAGCGGATCAGCTCGTCGATCGGCCGGACCTCGCGGCTGACCACGCACATCCGCATGGTCGCGGACCTTTCGGTCCGCGGGCCATTGTCGAGATCGTGGTCAGTATCTGCGAGCATCCGGGCGACATTCTCCTTGGCCCTTAAGCCGGCTGATCTTCAGCCGCCTCAGCCTCTTCGGCCGGCTTGGCCAGGTCGGCTTCGGTGATCCAGCCCGCCTTGACGCGCGCCTGCATGATCATCGATTCAGCATCGTCACGGGAGACGCCGAGGCCTTCGAGCGCACCGGGGAATTTGGTCTGCTCGCCGCCTTCCTTGCGCTCGGTCCAGCCGACCAGATCGTCGGTGGCGCAGCCGGCGAGATCGTCGACCGACTTGATGTCGTTCTCGCCGAATTTCACCAGCATCTTCAAGGTCACGCCGGGCACGTCCTTGACCGCGTCCTCGACGCCGAGTTCCTTGCGCCGGGCTTCGATCTCGGCTTCCTGCTGGTCGAGATATTCGCGGGCACGGTTCTGGAGTTCCTGCGCGGTCTCCTCGTCGAAGCCCTCGATGCCGGCGAGTTCCTTGATGTCCACCATCGCGAGTTCCTCGACCGAGGTGAAGCCTTCGGAGGCGAGCAACTGGCCGACCACCTCGTCGACATTGAGCGATTCCATGAAGACGCGGGTGGAGTTCTCGAAATCAGCCTGGCGGCGCTCCGATTCTTCCTGTTCGGTCAGGATGTCGATGTCCCAGCCGGTGAGCTGCGAGGCGAGGCGGACGTTCTGGCCGCGGCGGCCGATCGCCAGCGAGAGCTGGTTGTTGGTGTCGGGCACCACGACCTCGATGCGCTCGCGGTCCTCGTCGATGACGACCTTGGACACTTCGGCCGGTGCCAGCGCGTTGACCACGAAGGTCGCGATGTCAGGCGACCACGGAATGATGTCGATCTTCTCGCCCTGCAATTCGTTCACCACGGCCTGCACGCGCGAGCCGCGCATACCGACGCAGGCGCCGACCGGATCGACCGAGGAATCGCGGGAAATCACGCCGATTTTCGCGCGCGAGCCCGGATCGCGGGCAACCGCCTTGATCTCGACGATGCCGTCATAGATTTCCGGCACTTCCTGCGCGAACAGTTTCGCCATGAACTGCGGATGGGTGCGGGAGAGGAAGATCTGCGGCCCGCGGGTTTCGCGGCGGACGTCGAAGATGTAGGCACGGACGCGGTCGCCGTTGCGGAACACCTCGCGCGGCAGCATCTCGTCGCGGCGGATGATGGCTTCGCCACGGCCGAGATCGACGATCACGCTGCCATATTCGACGCGCTTGACGACGCCGTTGACGATGTCGCCGATGCGGTCCTTGAATTCCTGATATTGCCGGTCGCGCTCAGCCTCGCGCACCTTCTGCACGATCACCTGCTTGGCCGATTGCGCGGCGATGCGGCCATATTCCAGCGGCGGCAGGGTGTCGGCGATGGTGTCGCCGACCTGGGCGCCGGGATTGGCGCGCTGCGCATCCACCAGCGAGATCTGGTTGGAGTGGTTCTCGACATTGTCGACAACCAGCATGTGGCGCGACAGCCGGAGCTCGCCCTTCTTCGGGTCGATCTCGGCGTGAACGTCAGTTTCGCTGCCGTAACGCGCGCGCGCCGCCTTGGCGATGGCGTCCTCCATCGCGGCGATGACGATGCCGCGGTCGATCGATTTCTCGCGCGCAACGGCGTCGGCGATCTGGAGCAGTTCGAGTCGATTGGCGCTGACTGCCATGGCTAGTCTCCTTCGTCAGGCTCGATCTCGCCGCGCCGCGCACGGTCGGCGGCAAGACGATGTTTCTTTGTATTGGTCGGTGCCGGCTTTTTTTGCGTATCGATCAGGGCCGGCTTCTTTTGCGGCTTGGTGTTCTTGGTGATCTTCGCACTGATCTCCGCGTGCGGCGCAGCCGGCGGCTCCAGGCCGAGATTGCGGCGCATCTCGCGCGCCTCGGCCTTGCCGCGGCGCATGGATTGCGCGATCAGCTCGTCGGTCAGCACCAGCCGCGCCTCGCCGATATCCTCCATCACCAGGAGAACTTCGACATCGTCGCCGGCCTTGAAATCGTCGCGTATCAGCCGGATGGCGTCACCTTCGACACCCGCGATCTTGCCGCGGAACCGCTTCCGTCCCTCATGGGCGACCGCCATGTCGACCTTCACGAGATGCCCCGTATACCGCTCGAAATCGGAGCGCCGCACCAGCGGCCGGTCGATCCCGGGCGAGGAAATTTCCAGCCGATAGGCGCGCTCGACGGGGTCGGCGACGTCGAGCACGGGCGACAGCGCCCGCGAGATCGCTTCACAATCCTCGATCTGCATCGAACCGTCCGGACGCTCGGCCATGATCTGCACGGTGCAGCCGGCCTCGCCTGAAATGCGGATCCGCACCAGCCGGTAGCCCATGCCCTCGAGCACGGGACCTGCGACCGCAGACACGCGCGCAGCCGCGCCCGGCTCGACCACAAGCCGCGGTTCGGCCAGCAATTCGGCATCCGTGGAACCAGTATTCGGTTCGGTCATATCCAGGGTCGGGGCGCTCGATGGTTAAGGCTAGGTTAACGACTTTCGCACGTTAAGATTTGCAGAGCCTGCTTCGGAACTCTTCGTCCCGACAATTCGTCGGGTCGCGCATCTTTCGCCAAGCCGCGTTCAGGTAATAAAAAAGAGCGGGTCCTTTCGGGCCCACTCTCACTACGCGGATCGTATGAGAAGATGAAGTTGGCGCTGATATAGCCCTTTCCACCCTCCCGGACAAGGCCCATCGCAGCCGGGAGCGGGCTTTTTGCGCCCGTCCGGCGTCCCCGGAGCAACGCTTCCTTCATCAAGGGGGCCTAAATTTCCCGATTGTGGGGCGGCTTGAGCCTATGGCGCGCCCACGGCGTGCCAGATTCGAGTTGCGTTCCATGACCGTTGCTACGTCGCTCATTCCCGGACTGGACGATATCGTCAGACGCGGCGATCCCAAGCGCCGTGGCGAGATCGCGCGCGCCATCGCCGCGTTGTTCTTCCAGGACGCCGCAAAGCTTCGTCCCGACCTCGTCGATCTCTTCGACAATCTCCTGATCGATCTCGTCCCTCATGCCGAGCTTGCTACGCGCGCCGATCTCGCGGAGCGCTTCTCGTGGCTGGACAATGCACCGCCCCATCTGGTCGGCCAGCTAGCCCGCGAAAATGAAATCATGGTGGCGGCTCCCGTACTGCGCCGTTCGCCCGTGCTCGATGATGCCGCACTTGTCGAGATCGCCCGGCTGAAGGGCCAGGGTCATCTGCTGGCGATGACGGAGCGGCCGATATTGTCGGCCGACATCACCGACGTGCTGGTCGAGCGTGGCGATCGCGACGTGGTGCGCCGCGCTGCCGGCAATGCCGGCGCGACGTTCTCGGCGGGCGGCTATTCGGAATTGATCAAGCGTGCCAGCCAGGACGGCGTGCTGACGCTCAAGATCGGCCAGCGCGAGGATCTCTCCGGCGAGAATCTCAAAGAGCTTCTGAACGGCACGCTCGACGTCATTCGCCGCCGTCTCTCGACCGTGGTCAATCCCGATCGCCAGGTCGAGATCAAGCGCGCCATGTCCGCGATCGAGGAAGCCGCGCTGCCGCCCGGGCCGCGGCGGGATTTCTCGGCGGCGCAACGCACGGTGCTCGGCCTGCATCGCGGCGGTCATCTCGGCGAGAGCGCGCTGCTCAGCTTCGCCAAGGCAAACAAATACGAGGAGTCGATCGCTTCGCTCTCGGCGATGTCCGGCGTCAGGCTTACGACCCTCGACCGCCTGATCGCGGGCGACCGCTACGATCCGATCTTGATCCTGGGCCGATTGCTGAACCTGGGCTGGCCCACAGTGCGCGCGCTCATCCTGATGTGGTACGGCGCGAATCGCACGCCGGCCGATGCCGATCTTGAGCAGGCTCGCGTGAACTTCACGCGCCTGATGCCGGCGACAGCCGAGCGCGTCGTGAATTTCTGGCGCAACCGGCGGACGATCTAGATTCTCTTGAACCGCAAGTAAGCCGCCTTGCGTCCCTCGCGCGCGGCTTTTTTCCCGTAGCGCGTCATGGTGTAGCCGGCCCAGGGCAGCCGGAAATCATCGGCGCACTCCGCAAGCCACCGAAAATCCGGCGAACGCGCGAGATGCGACAGTGTCCAGGCGCAGTAATCGTCGATGTCGCAGACGAAGCGGAATTCGCCACCCGCCTTCAGAACGCGCGCCATCGCGGCAATCGTTCTGTCCTGAACAAAACGCCGCTTCCAGTGCCGCCGCTTCGGCCAGGGATCGGGATGGATCAGATCGATCCGCGATAGCGAGGCTTCTGGCAGCCAGGCCAGCAGCTCGGCGGCATCGCCCGCGAGCAGGCGGATATTGGCGATATTGCCGGCCTCGATCTGCGCGAGGATTTTCGCCATGCCGTTGACATAGGGCTCGCAGCCGATGAAGCCGGTTGCGGGAAAACTCTGCGCCTCCGCCGCAAGATGCTCGCCGCCGCCAAAGCCGATCTCGAGCCGCACTTCGTCGGCTGCGGGATCGAAGATCTCGCTGGCATTCGCCGGCGTCCCGGTCGTGATGTCGAGCGAAAGACGCGGCAATAGATGATCGATCAGCTCCGCCTGGTGCTGCCTGAGCTTGTGGCCCTTGCGGCGTCCGAAGAAGGCGCGCTCGCTGTCCTCGCGCTCCGGATCTGATTTGCGCTCGCTCATCGCAGCGTCTGGTACAGACGGTAGAGCAGTCGCGCGCGCGGCTCGAGCGAGGAGACGTAGATCTGCTCATAATGGGTGTGCGCGCCCTTGCCGTCGACGCCGAGCCCATCGAGCGTGCCGGTGTGCGGGGCCGTGAAATTGCCGTCCGAGCCGCCGCCGGTGTGGGTGTCGATCAGCTCGAAGCCGATCTCCGCGGCGATCGTCTTGGCGTGCTCGTATAGCGAGGCGCCCGCATTGCCCTTCTCGTAAGGAGGACGATTGAGCGCGCCGGTCACCGTGACGGTGACGCCTTCGGTTTTCGACGTCAGCCCGAGGATCTTGCCGACGAACTCGTCGGCATCGGCAAAGCTCGGTACGCGCAGATCGACTTCGGCATAGGCGTCTTCCGGCGTCACGTTCGGCCGCGAGCCGCCGCGCACCACGCCGACATTGACGGTGACGCCGCGCTTCAGATCGTTCATGCCCTCCAGCGCCTGGATGACATTGGCGAGCTCGCGGATGGCGCTGCGGCCGTCTTCCGGTCGCGAGCCGGCATGGGCTGGCACACCCTTGATGAAGACCTCGAAGCGTCCGACGCCCTTGCGGCCGGTGACGATCTTGCCGCCGTCGCGCGCCGGCTCCGTCACCAGCACGTATTTGGCCTTGCGTCCTTCCTTCTCGATCAGCGCGCGCGACGTCGGGCTGCCGATCTCTTCGTCAGACGTGAACATGTGGGTGATGCCGAGCGGCGAACGATCGGGCGTGGCGCAGAGCTCGCGAAAGGCGTGATAGGCAATGTAGGCGCCACCCTTCATGTCGTAGATGCCGGGACCGAACGCGCTGTCGCCCTCGACCTTGAATGGCAGGCGCGCGATGAATCCCATCGGGTGAACGGTATCGAGATGACTGAGCACCAGGATACCAGGCCGGTCCTGGCCCCAGGTCGAACGCACCACGAGATGATCGCCGCAGCCATCGATGCCGGCGACGCGTTCGAGCGTGACAGGCAGATCGCGATAATGTTCGGCAACCATTGAGGTCAGCTTGTTGACCTGTTCAGGCACTTCCGTCGGTGTCTCGATCTCCACCCAGCGGCGGATACCATCGAGGATAGTTTGGGAATCGAACGAATTGATGCTCGCCATGGGCGTATCTGTGCCTTTGAACCGGATCATCGGAGAGGAGCACGCTGAACGCGCGCCCGCAAAGGACGACATAGGCCAGATTTGGCGCAGTCTCAAATCGTAAGAGGGTGGCGCGTCAGCGCTTGTCGGGCCCTTCGCGGGCGGCGATCTGTTCGACGAGGTCGACGATCGAGCGGCGCAGCTTCGAATCGGTGATTCGGGTGAACGCCTTGGTCAAAGCGAGCCCTTCGGAGGTCGCGAGGAAGTCGGAGACATAGGACGGCGAGGCACCTTCTGCGAAGCCGTTCGAGCCGGCCACGCCGCTCGGTCCGCCCTCGAACAGGAACGACACCGGCACCTGGAGAATCTCGGAAATCTGCTGAATACGGCTCGCGCCGACCCGGTTGGTGCCCTTCTCGTATTTCTGAACTTGCTGGAATGTCAGGCCCAAAGCTTCACCGAGCTTTTCCTGGCTCATGCCCAACATGATGCGGCGCATGCGCACGCGACTGCCGACATATTTGTCAACAGGGTTGGGCGCTTTCGACATTTCCTCAGCCCTCCAAACACCACCGTTGGCGCAATATGAAGTATTGCCTCAGGTGACAGCGACGTCAAAACTTCACTCTGATTGGGGAAACATTGCGGAGAAATTTAGCAATGCACCGCTGTCTTATGCAGCGGGTGCAGAATGGGGAGCCCGCCTGCAATCTGTCAACCGTGGGACTGCGGTTGTCAAAGGTTTCCGGCCGCTTCGACCGGAAACCGCTAGCGACGGTGTGATCAGGGGTGCCGTTTGGCAACACGTCGTCGCACCGCCAGAATCACAGCCAGTGCGACGAGCATGGCTGCGGGGATGTCGCCGACTCTCGCATAGATAGTGGGCGGGATTGCGGTGGGCAAGTTTGCATCCAAAATGCCTTCGATTCCAAGGCCGAGGCTGGCCACGGTTCGCCCCACCGGATCGACCACCGCCGAAACGCCGGTATTCGCGGAACGGACCAGTGGCAATCCGAGCTCGATGGCGCGCATCCGCGCCTGCTCAAGATGTTGGTACGGACCGGTCGAGATGCCGAACCAGCCGTCATTGGTGAGGTTCACGATCCAGCCCGGGCGCTCGTCATGCGTACCGACCTCGCCGGGGAAGATCGCCTCGTAGCAGATCAGCGGCAGCGCAGGCGGCGCGCCGGGCAGCGGCAGCACGTGCCGCACCGTGCCGGGAATGAAGCCACCGCGCATCCGCGTCAGTTGCTCGAAGCCGAGCTTCTCCATCAAATCCTGGTAGGGAAGAAATTCGCCGAACGGCACGAGGTGCAGCTTGTCGTAGACCGAGAGCACGCTGCCCTCGTGGTCGATCACATAGATCGAATTATAGGCTCGCGTGATCGGCGTGCCCCGCGGCAGATCGGGTGCGCGAACCGAACCCGTGATCAGCACTGTTCCCTTGGGCAGCAACTCCGCGATTTGCGCCATCGCGTCGGCTTCGCGGGTCAGGAAGAACGGAAATGCGGATTCCGGCCAGATCAGAATCGTGGCAGCGCTCACGCCAGTCGATTGCGGTCCGGAGGCGCGGTCCGACAGCGCGAGATATTTCTTCATCACCTCCGCCTTGGCGGCGTAGTTGAATTTTTGGTCCTGCTGGAGGTTCGGCTGCATCAGGCGCAGCTTGGTGCCCGCAACCATCGTGGTCGGATGCAGCGACATGCGGATCGCACCGAAGATGCCCATCACGATCAGCAGTGCGACGGCCGCGGCCGGCACGCGCCACGCCGGGCGGCGATCGGGCGTGCGGTCGATCAGCACCGCGGGACTCGCGAAGATCGCCACCGTGAGGAACGTCATGCCCCACTGGCCGATCAGCGATGCCGTCTGCGCCAGCGGCAGCGGTTCTGATAGCGCATAACCGAAGGCGTTCCAGGGAAAGCCGGTCAGCACGTGCCCGCGCAACCATTCGCCGATGGTGAGGCTTGCGGCGAGCGCGAGAATGCGCGTGGCATCCTTGGTCCAGAGCAGGCGGGCCAGCGCGAAACCGATCGCCGTGAAAATGGAGAGATAGGCCGGCAAGCCCAGCACGGCGAGCGGTGTCAGCCAGGCGAACACGTCGGCATCGACGAAGAAGGCATAGCCGATCCAGTAGAGACCGGGGACGAAATAGCCGAGCCCGAACCAGTAGCCGGTCAGTGCTGCAGCGGGCACACCGCCGTATCGTCCGGCGCCGGCGCCATCGATCAGCCAGACCAGCACCGGGAAGGTGATGAACAGCACCGGCGAGGCGTTGAACGGCGCAAGGGCCAGAACCGACAGCGCGCCGGCCGCCATCGCAAGGACGGCGCGCTTCCATCCCCAGGTCAGGATGACGGCGAGGGCAATCTGGCGGAGACGCTGGAACGAGCTCACTGTGAACCGGTCCCGTCGGCGGGCGGCGGGGTGGGCGTGTCGCCGGACTGCGGCTGACCGCTCTCCGGCGTGGCTTCGCGGCGGCGGCTCTCGCGCTGGGTGCGCGGCGCGGGACGTTCCTTCCGCGTCGAGATGCGCAGCCGCTTGACGCGGCGCGGATCGGCATCGAGCACCTCGACCTCGTAATGGCCGGGGCCCGAGATCACCTCGCCGCGCACCGGCAGGCGGCCGACGAAGCTGACGAGATAGCCGCCCAGCGTCTCCACTTCCTCGCCGGCCGCACCGGTGACGAAGTCCTCGCCGATCACCGTGCGGACGTCGTCGAGGCTGGCGCGGGCGTCGGCGATGAAGGCGTTGTCGGGCAGGCGCACGATCGAGGGCGGCTCGTCGCTGTCATGCTCGTCGTCGATCTCGCCGACGATCTGCTCGACGATGTCCTCGAGCGAAACCAGTCCGTCGCTGCCGCCATATTCGTCGACCACAAGCGCAAGGTGAATGCGCGTGGCCTGCATCTGCGCGAGCAGGTCGATCGCCCGCATCGACGGCGGCACGTAGAGCAGCTTGCGGATGATGCGTGCTTCCTGGAGCGGCAGCGCGAGATCGACCGTGCGCAAATCGAGCCCGGCCGGCAGCGGCTTCTTGCGCTTGGCTTTGGTCGCGTCCGGCACGCGGGCGCGTGAGGTCATGAAGGCGAGCAGGTCGCGGATGTGGACGATGCCGACGGGATCGTCGAGCGTCTCGTCGTAAACCACGAGGCGCGAATGGCCGGCGCTCTCGAACCGGTCCATCAGCTCGCCGAGCGGGATGTCGCGCTTCACCGCGATGATGTCGGCGCGATGGACCATGACGTCAGCGATGCGCCGCTCGTGCAGGGCGAGGATGTTGCGCAGCATGGTGCGCTCGACGGTCGAGAACCCGGTGTCGTCGGGCGTGGTGGCATCGAGCACGACCTGAAGATCGTCGCGTACCGATCCCGCCTTCCAGCCGAACAGCGTGCGGATGGCGCGCAAGAGCCAGCCGTCCGCGGTCGGACGCAGCACCTCGCCGGGCGTCACCACGGCCGGCAAATTGGGCGTGTTGCGCGGATTGTCGTGGGTCGGGTCGGAATCCGGCATCTCAATCCATCCGTCAGCGGTCGGCATAGGGGTCGGGTATGCCGAGATGCGCCAGGATCTGGGTTTCGAGCGCTTCCATTTCCTCCGCGTCGTCGTCGTTTTCGTGGTCGAAGCCGATCAGATGCAGGAAACCATGCACGGCGAGATGGCTCAGATGATGGTCGAACGGCTTCTGCTCGTCGTCCGCCTCGCGCCGCATGGTCTCGTAGGCAATCGCGATGTCACCGAGCATGCGCGGTGCATCGCCCGGCTTCCATTCGCCTTCCGGCTGGAGCGCTGGAAACGACAGCACGTTGGTCGGCTTGTCGATGCCGCGCCAGTTGCTGTTGAGCGTGCGGATGCCGGCATCATCGGTCAGCATCACCGCCACTTCCGCTTCCGCAACATCCTCGTCGACCGTCTCCGCCGCGGCGGCGACCGCGCGCTGGATCACGGCATCGGCGTCGGGCTCGCTCTGCCAGCAATCGGCGACGACGAGGACCTCGGTGGCGGGAAGGTTGGGATGCGACATGGCTTTGTTCGGAACGAAAAGGGCGCTGTGTCCGCGCCCGTATGGTCCGGCTGTTGTCTCGTCAGGATTTGTTGCCGGTGGCCGGCCGCTGCGGCAAGCCTTCGTAGGCCGAAACGATCCGCGCCACGAGCTCGTGGCGGATCACGTCTTCGGCGGTGAAATGAACTTGCGCAATGCCTTCGACGCCGTTCAGCAGCCGGGTCGCTTCAGCGAGGCCCGAGGTCTGGCCGTTGGGCAGGTCGATCTGCGAGGGATCGCCGGTCACGATCATGCGGCTGTTCTCGCCGAGACGGGTCAAGAACATCTTCATCTGCATCGATGTCGTGTTCTGCGCCTCGTCCAGGATGATGGCGGCGTTGGTGAGCGTCCGGCCGCGCATGAAGGCGAGCGGCGCGATCTCGATCTCGCCGGTCTGGAGCGCGCGCTCGACGATGCGGGCGTCCATGAGGTCGTATAGCGCGTCGTAGATCGGGCGCAGATAAGGATCGACCTTCTCGCGGAGATCGCCGGGCAGGAAGCCGAGCCGCTCGCCGGCTTCCACCGCCGGACGCGACAGGATGATCTTGTCGACCTCCTTGCGCTCGAACAGTTGCGCGGCATGCGCGACCGCGAGCCAGGTCTTGCCGGTGCCGGCCGGGCCGATGCCGAACACCAGCTCATGCCGCTTCAGCGCGCGGATGTAGGAATCCTGCGCGGCGGTGCGCGCGCGCACCGGGCGCTTGCGCAAATTGATGCTGTCGAAGGTCGATTTGGCGGATTTGGCGTCGAACTCGAACAGGGAGCCTTGGGCGATCACGGCGCGGATCGCACCTTCGACCTCACCCTGGTCGACATCCTGCCCCTTCACGGCTTGTGCGTAGAGCGCCTCCAGCACGCGGCGCGCCGCATCGCAGCCGTCGCGCGTGCCGCCGATGGTGATGTGGTTGCCCTTGGAATCCACGACGACGCCGAGCCGCCGCTCGATCTGCGCCAGGTTCTGGCCGTAGGGGCCGACCAGCGCCGATGCTGCGCGGTTGTCGTCGAAGTCGATGACGACCTGGGTCTCGGGCGGAACTTGCATGTCGCGGTCAAATTTGCGGCTGGGAGCGAAGGAAGGCGAATCCGATGCGCTTTTGGGCAAGGGTTCAGGCTCCAGTGGCGATGGGTGAGAAAGCGGGCTCGCGCGTCATGCGCGGCGTCACGAGCTCACCGAGGAAGCTATAGCGTTCGAGGCTGTCGATCCGGACCGGCAGGATTTGTCCGATGATGTCGGGCGGGGCCATCACATGTGCGGGCTGGAGAAAGGCGGTGCGGCCGACGATCTGGCCGTCCTTGCGGGCTGGGCGCTCGAACAGCACATCGACCGTTGCGCCAATCGCAGCCTTGTTGAAGGCCGATTGCTGGCTGTCGATCAGTTCCTGGAGCCGCTCCAATCGCTGGTCCATTTCGGCGGGGGACACCGTCTCCTGCATATCCGCGGCCGGCGTTCCCGGCCGGGCGGAGTATTTGAACGAATAAGCCGCAGCGTAGCCGATTTGCGTGACAAGCGCGAGGGTGGCGAGAAAATCTTGCTCGTTCTCGCCCGGGAAGCCAACAATAAAATCTGATGAAAAAGCAATGTCTTGGCGTGCAGACCGGAAACGGTCGATGACACGCCGATAATCATCGGCGGTATGTTTCCGGTTCATGGCGGCCAGGATCCGGTCCGAGCCCGACTGCACCGGCAGGTGCACGAACGGCATCAGCGCGTCGAGATCGCGATGGGCTGCAATCAAGGTGTCATCGACGTCGCGGGGGTGGCTGGTCGAGTAGCGCAACCGCGCGATGCCGGGAATCCGCGCCAGATGCTCGAGCAATTTGCCGAGCGGCCAGCTTTTTCCGTCCGGCCCATCGCCGTGATAGGCGTTGACGTTCTGCCCGATCAGCGTGAGCTCGCGCACACCGTTGTCGGCGAGCCGCTTCACGTCATCGACGATCCTCGCCACGGGGCGCGAGACTTCCGCACCGCGCGTATAGGGCACGACGCAGAAGGTGCAGAACTTGTCGCAGCCTTCCTGCACCGTAACGAAGGCGGAAATGCCGCGCGCGCGGATCGCTGCGGGTTTTGGCTGGGCGAGGAAGCCGAACTTGTCGGCCGCCGGAAACTCGGTCTCGATCGCACGGCCTTGCTCGCCGGCGCGCCTCAACAGCTCGGGCAGATGATGATAGCTCTGCGGGCCGACGACGACGTCGACCGTCGGCGCACGGCGCACGATTTCCTCGCCTTCGGCCTGCGCCACGCAGCCCGCGACCGCGATCTGCATCGCGCGGCCCGCGCGCGCAGCCTCATCCTTGGCGACGCGCAGGCGGCCGAGCTCGGAATAGACTTTTTCGGAGGCCTTCTCGCGGATGTGGCAGGTGTTGAGGATGACGAGGTCGGCATCCTCGGCGTTCGCCGTCTCCACGAATCCTTCCGGGGCCAGCGTGTCGACCATGCGCTGGGCATCGTAGACGTTCATCTGGCAGCCAAATGATTTGATGTGCAGCTTGCGCGGCGGCTTCATGGAACCCGGAATGGAGGTGGAGGACGGCCCTCAGATATAGGCTGGAGCGGCGAAAATCCAGCGAATCGGGCCATTCGGGCCGTCATTCCAGGGCACGCACCAGTGCGTAGTGAGGAATCTCGCGCCAAAACCTCTGGATTCCGGGTTTGCGCGCGTTGCGCGTGCCCGGGAACGACGGTGAGGGGCAAAATCACCCTGCCACGGCGTCGGCCGCGACCCGCCGGACCAGCTCCGGCAGCTGATGCATGTCGGCAAAGAGCAGGTCGGCGCCAGCCTGGCGCAGCGTTTCGGCATAGCCGTCGCGGCAATGGCTGCCGCCGTGGAAGCCGAACACGGTCATGCCGGCCGCCCGCGCGCCGGCGATCCCGGCCAGGCTGTCCTCGATCACGACACAGCGCTCCGGCGGTACGCCCATTTCGCGGGCCGCGAACAGGAACAGATCCGGCGCCGGCTTGCCGTTCTTCACCTGAGAGGCCGAGAAGATGTTCGGCGCGAGGCGCTCGTAGAGTTCGGTGCTCCCGAGGCTCACGCGCATGCGCTGATGCGAGCCGCTCGAGGCGACGCAGACGGCTTGCGTGACGACATCGAGCACGTCGTGGATGCCGCGGATTTCTTCGAGGTCGGCCTCGAACGCGCGAAACAGTTCGTCCTGCAAGTCGCTGTGATAGGCTTCGGGCAGCTTGCGGCCTAGTTCGGTCTCGATCTCGAGATTGGCCTGCCGTGTCGAGCGGCCGAGAAAGCGCGCGAACACCTGATCCGGCGTGATCGGATAGCCGTGTTTGGTCAGCACATCGGCATGCGCGCGGCAGGAGATCTCCTCGCTGTCCACGAGCACGCCGTCGCAATCGAAGATGATGAGATCGATGGGCACTAGCTTTTGGACGTGTCGTCGTCGAGCGGAACGCAATAAAGCTCGAGCCGGTGATCGACCAGCTTGTAGCCGAGCTTGCGGGCGATCTCCGCCTGGAGCTTCTCGATCTCTTCGGAGGTGAACTCGATCACCTTGCCGTCGCGCAGATTGATGAGGTGGTCGTGATGGCTGTCGCGCATCGTCTCATAGCGCGCGCGGCCCTCGCGGAAATCGTGGCGTTCGATGATGCCGGCATCCTCGAACAGTTTGACGGTGCGATAGACCGTCGAGATCGAGATCTTGTCGTCGACCGCGACACAGCGCCGGTACAGCTCTTCGACGTCGGGATGGTCGAGCGCCTCCGCAAGCACGCGGGCGATGACGCGGCGCTGCTCGGTCATACGCATACCGGTGGCGGCACAGCGCGCCTCGATGCCGGACGCCTTGGATGCGGAGGAAGGTTTAAGTCCAGTCATGTGTTGTCTGCCTGACGGGGCGCTATCTGCCATCAATATTACGACAAGTCACGTCGCATCAGAAGTGCGTTCAATTGTTCCCCGTTGGCCTGCTTATAGTAGCGTTCGCGGCGTCCGACCACCACGAATCCGCCTCTATCGTAGAGCCGCCGCGCCGGCTGGTTGTTCTCTTCGACCTCCAGAAATATCGTACGGACGCCGCGTCCGGCGAGGTGACCGAGATGGGTCATCAGCAGCGTGCGGGAGAGGCCGCGGCCGCGATGCGTCTGGTCGACCGCGACCGAGAGGATCTCCGCTTCGTCCGCGCCGATCCGCGATACGGCGAAGCCGATTGTCTTGCGGCCCAGGCGCAAGCGATGGACCAGCGTGTTGCGCTCGCTGAGCATGGTCTCGAACTCGCCTTCGCCCCAGCCGCGCGCGAAGGAGGCGCCGTGAAGCTGTGCCAGCCGCGCGGCGTCGCGCACCGAGGCCGGCTCGACGGCCGCCGTGCCGCCGCGCCACCATTCGGATAGCCATTTCATCATGAGGTTGCGGCTTGGGCTGCGAGCGGCTTCTGTGCGGCCGGCTTTGCATCGGGTGCGCGCAGATAGAACGGCCGCGCCGGATTGGTGTCGGGATCGGCGGCAGCACCAAGCCACGCGACCCAGCTGATGTCGGGCGCGGCCTGCGCCTCGACCGCAACCGGTCGTGGCGCATCCTTCGGCCAGCGGTCGGCGAGAATCTGTGCGGCATTGCCGACCAGGTGCGGCGCGCCGAATTGCGAGGCGGCGATCGCCTCATCGATGCTGGCGACTTTAGGCCGCACCAGCTGGCTGCCGTCGCCGGCGACGATCTGGAAATAGACGTGATCATGCCGCGCATCGATCGCGGAGATCACCGGCGCCGATTTGCTCTGGCCGACGATGGCGGCCGCATAGGCGGATAATGTCGTAAGCCCAACAGCCGGCCGTTTGGCCGCGAGTGCAAGACCGCGTGCGGCCGAAATGCCGACGCGCAGGCCGGTGAAACTGCCGGGACCGACGGTGACCGCGATGCGGTCCAGCGTCGTGAATGCGAGATTTGCCGACTGCATGACGCGTGCAATCATCGGCATCAGCGCCTCGGCATGGCCGCGCTTCATCAGAAGCTGCTCCTGCGCAAGGAGCTCGCCGGCATCTGTGTCGAGGACGGCAGCCGCGCAGGCCTCCAGCGCGGTGTCGATGGCAAGGATCAGCATGGATGAGCGAATGGTGAGTGGCGAATAACGAGTAGTGTAGCGAACCACGCGCCTATCCGCCATTCCTCACGCACTATTCGTAGCCCCTGATATCGCCGCACTTCGTAGGGTGGGCAAAGCGAAGCGTGCCCACCACGGCTGTTTCACCTTGTTGGTGGGCACGGCGCAAGTGCGCCTTTGCCCACCCTACGGCGCTACTCACCTACCGCTCACATCGGCCGGACTTCGACCACGTCTGGCACGAAATGCTTCAGCAGGTTCTGGATACCGTGCTGGAGTGTCGCGGTCGATGACGGGCAGCCGGCGCAGGAGCCCTTCATGTTGAGATAGACGATGCCGTCCTTGAAGCCGCGGAAGGTGATGTCGCCGCCGTCATTGGCGACCGCGGGCCGCACACGGGTCTCGATCAGATCCTTGATCATGTCGACCGTCTCGGCGTCAGACTCGTCGAAGAACTCGTTTTCGTCGTCGAGATCGGCATCGCCGGTGGCCACACCGTCGGCGAGCAGCGGCGCACCTGACATGTAGTGCTCCATGATGGCGCCGAGGATCGCGGGCTTGAGCTGCTGCCATTCACCGTCCGCCTTGGTCACGGTGATGAAGTCCGATCCATAGAACACGCCGGTGACACCGGGCACGTCGAACAGCTTCTCGGCGAGCGGCGAACGCGCGGCGGTTTCGCGGCTCGCAAACTCGATCGGGCCGCCATCGACGACGACGCGGCCGGGAATGAACTTGAGCGTGGCGGGATTGGGGGTGGCTTCGGTCTGAATGAACATGGCTTTCTCCGGACGTCGCCGGTTCAAGGCCGGCGCGTGGTCTATCCAGTAGCAGATGGCGACGGCAAACGCACGGTCAAGGGGTGGGGAGGCCGTTTCGTTGTTATATCAGCGAGTTAGAGCGGTGCCCACCCTCGCAAACTACGACAGCGCGTCCACGCTTTGATCGCTGAGCGCCCCGGAAATCACCGTGACCGGAACCGGGAACGTGCCCAGCGCATGCGCGAGCAGGGCTACCCACGGCCCTGGCCCTTCCGCGCCCGGGCTGGCGGCCAGCACCAGCATGGCAATGTCCGGGTCCTCGTCGATCACCGCGAGCAGCTGTTCCATCGCGGCACCTTCGCGGATGACGCGCTCCGGTGTGATCGCGGCGATGCCGTTGGCACGGCCGGCGGCGCGGTCGAGCGTGGCGTTGGCCTCTTCGTGCGCCTCGGCGCGCATGATGTCGACGACCCCCAGCCATTGCTGGTTCTGGTCCTCGATCTCGATGATGCGCAGCATCACCACGCGACCGCCGGCGCGGATCGCCCAGCGGCTGGCGTAATAGACCGCGCGATCCCATTCGGCGGTGTCGTCAACGATGACAAGGCATTTGGGCTTGTGACCCGGCTCGAAGCACTGTCGCTTGCTGGTCATGCATGTCCCGGCGTGTCTTCGCCCGACATGCTGCCACACTCCCTGTGGATTTGGGAGAGGCGACGTCGGCCGACGCCACAGCGCCGGCCAGACTTCGCAAGCGCAATCGTCAGCGCCGGCGGATGAAGCCGACGATGTCCTTCGAGAGCTTCATGGTCTCGTCGGCGATCGCACGCGCCCGGTCGGCGCCATCGTTCAGGATGGTGTCGATATGGCCGGGATCGGCAACGAGGCGCTTCATCTCACCGGCGATCGGCGCAAGCTTGGTGACGCACAGCTCCGCCAGCGCGTTCTTGAAGCTGGAGAACTGGCCGCCGCCGAACTCGCGCAGCACCTCGGCCTTGGGACGACCGGAGAGCGCCGCGAAAATGCCGACGAGATTGTCGGCCTCGGGACGTGCTTCCAGGCCCTTTTCCTCTGATGGCAGCGGCTCTGGATCGGTCTTCGCCTTGCGGATCTTTTGCGCGATGGTGTCGGCATCGTCGGTCAAATTGATGCGCGAATTGTCCGACGCATCCGACTTCGACATCTTCTTGGTGCCGTCGCGCAAGCTCATCACGCGCGTCGCCGGTCCCGTGATCAAAGGCTCGGGTAGCGGGAAGAACAGGCCGTCATTGGCGCCGTGGCTGCGGATCGAGTCGCCGAAATCATTGTTGAACTTCTGCGCGATGTCGCGCGAGAGCTCGAGATGCTGCTTCTGATCCTCGCCGACCGGCACGTGGGTGGCGCGGTACAGCAGAATGTCGGCCGCCATCAGCACGGGATAGTCGAACAACCCGACGGAGGCATTCTCGCGATCCTTGCCGGCCTTCTCCTTGAACTGGGTCATGCGGCCGAGCCAGCCCATGCGCGCGACGCAGTTGAAGATCCAGGCGAGCTCGGCGTGGCCGGAGACCTGGCTCTGGTTGAACACGATGTGCTTGTTCGGGTCGATGCCGCTCGCGATGAACGCCGCCGTCACCTCGCGGGTGTTGCGCGCGAGTTCGGCCGGTCCGCCCCAGACGTCCACGCCCTGCGTGATCGCGTGCATGTCGACGACGCAATAGATGCAGTTATGGGTTTCCTGCATCTTCACGAAGTTGACGATGGCGCCGAGATAATTGCCGAGATGCAGATTGCCCGTCGGCTGGACGCCCGAAAAAACCCGTTCAACGAATGGCATGGCGAGTGTTCCCAAAGGTATTCGGGCCGTCGTTTCCAACAGCGGCGCTGCCCCGTCAAGGGTAATTCGATGGCCTCACGCGCCGAGGTCGGGCTGGGCGGGGCGCTTCAGGGCGCTGATCGCCTCGTGCAAGGAGGTGACCCCGAGGATTTGCAGGAGGATGCCATAGACGGCGATCCCCGCCGCGATCTGCAAACCCAGCGCGATGAAGCGGATGAGGCCGTGCGCCTCGGCAGGCATCAGCCCCGTCGTCAGCCAGAGCAGGGCGCCCATAGCCAATGCTGCAAGCACGATCCGCGGCAGCCGCTTGCGGGCGGCGTCGTCGACCGAGAAGCCGAATTCGCTCGTGCCTTTGCGCAGCAGCGACAGCGCGCTGCTCCAGGCGCCGGCCGCGATGCTCGCGGCGATCCCGGTTGCGCCATAGAAGTGACCAAGCAGCACTGCGAGCGCGATGGCGACGACAAACCCTTTGGCGGTTGCCACGAGCGGCGTCATCGTGTCGCTGCGGGCAAAGAAGGCCGGCGACAGCGCCTTGATCAGCACATGCGCCGGCAGCCCCAGCGCCAGCCACATCAGCGCATGCGCGGTGGCCAGACTGTCGTCCGCACCGAAGGCGCCATGCTCGAACAAGAGCCGCACGATCGGCTCGGACAGCACGATCAGGCCGAGCGTCGCCGGCAGCGCGAGCCCGGTCGCGAGCTCAAGCGCGCGCGATTCCGCGTGCGCCACTGCGTCGCGGTCGCCGCTCCCCATGGCGCGCGTCAGCTCCGGCACCAGCACCGTGCCCATGGCGACGCCGACAATGCCGAGCGGCAATTCGATCAGCCGGTTGGCGAAATACAGCCAGGAGACGGCAGACGGCGTGGCGGAGGCGATGATGGCGCCGGCCACCATCAGCCATTGCGGGCCCGAGCTTGCGATCATGCCGGGCACGGCCTTGGCGAAGAAGCCGCGCATCTCCTTGTCGAAGTTGACGCGCAACGGCGTCGCGAGGCGTGCACTCGGTTGCGACAGCAGCATCAGGAGTTGCAGCAGGCCGGCGACGCCGACGGTGGCCGCTAGCATCCACGCGGCGAAGGCGGCGTCGGCGTGCCAAACGAGGAGCACTCCGATTGCGGCAATCAGCGCGATGTTGAACAGCAGCGGCGAAAATGCGGTCAGCGCAAAACGTCCTTGCGCGTTCAAAAGTCCCATCAGCACGGTGACGGGGCCGGCAAAGGCGAGATAGGGCAGCATCAGCCGCGCGTTCTCGACGGCGAGATCGAGCGTGGCGCTGCCGACAAATCCGGGCGCGATCACCATGATGATCAACGGCATTGCGAGCGCAATGACGATCGAGATCGCGATCAGGGCCGCGCTGACCGTGCCGAGCACGCGTCCCGCGAATGCGGCTGCGGCCGCCTCGCCATCGCGATCACGGACGCGAAGCCAGGCCGGGATCAGCGCCGCGTTCAGTGCTCCTTCGCTGAGCAGGCGGCGCACCACGTTGACGAGCTGGAAGGCGGCCAGGAACGCATCCGCCACGGCGCCGGTGCCCAGCAACGCGGCAATCATTGAATCGCGCGCAAAACCGAGCAGCCGCGAGGCCAGTGTTCCCGTCGAGACTGTCAGGAAGGAGCGGATCATTGCTCTTTAATACCATAGCGTTTTCAAGCGAAGTGGTCCCGGTTCGCGTGAAGAAAACGCGTCAAAGACAACTCTCGTTGCTTGCCCGTGCGGGCCCGGTCGTGATAGGCCGCGAGCCAGATTTCAGGCCGACAGGAAGCGGATTTCCGCAGGGATCGCAATCCGGCAACAGGATCAAGGTGAATGGCTGACGTGAAATATGACGTTCTCGGGATCGGCAACGCGCTGTTCGACGTGCTGGTCCGGACCGATGAGGCTTTTCTCGCCAAGCACGGCATGGCCAAGGGCAGCATGTCCCTGATCGACGAGGCGCGGGCCGCCGCCATCTACAAGGACATGGGCTCGGCGACGGAAGTCTCGGGCGGCTCGGCCGCCAACACCATCGTCGGCATCGGCAGCCTCGGCGCCCGCGCCGCCTATGTCGGCAAGGTCAAGGACGACCAGATCGGCAAGCTCTATGTCCACGACATCCGCGCCGCCGGCGTCGCCTTTAATACGCCTGCCGCGAAGGACGGCCCTGCCACCGGCTGCTCCTACATCCTGGTCACTGGCGACGGCGAGCGCACCATGAACACCTATCTCGGTGCGGCGCAGGATTTGTCGCCGGCCGATATCGATCCGGCCGAGATCGCGGGCGCTGGCATCGTCTATCTCGAGGGCTATCTCTGGGACCCGAAGGACGCCAAGGACGCCTTCCTCAAGGCGGCCAAGATCGCCCATGATGCCAAGCGCAAGGTGGCGCTGACGTTGTCGGATTCCTTCTGCGTCGATCGCTATCGCGACGAGTTCCTGGCGCTGATGCGCAACGGCACCGTCGACATCGTCTTCGCCAACGAATCGGAGCTGACTTCGCTCTACATGAGCTCGGACTTCGACACGGCGCTGAAGCAGCTGCGCAACGACGTCAAGCTTGGCGTGGTCACCCGTAGCGAAAAGGGCTGCGTGGTGGTGACGCCGACTGATGCCGTCTCCGCTCCGGCGTCACCGATCGCGAAGCTGGTGGACACCACCGGCGCCGGCGATCTCTTCGCTGCCGGCTTCCTGTACGGCCTCTCGCGCGATCTGTCGCACAAGCAGTGCGGCGAGCTCGGTGCGCTTGCCGCCGCCGAAGTGATCCAGCACATCGGCGCACGCCCGCAGGTGTCGCTGAAGGAGCTCGCCGGGCAGCGCGGGCTGACGGTTTAACTCCGCCGTCATCGCCCGACTTGATCGGGCGATCCAGTACGCCGCGGCGTACTGGATTCCCCGCTTTCGCGGGGAATGACAGTCGTTGTGTGATGAAGAGGGGCGGCAACTACGCCGCCTTCTGCCCCTTCCCCGCATCGAGCCCGGCATAAACCCCGCGCTCGAATCCCGCGAATGCCTCAAGGCACTTTCCATCCGCGAACGGCAACAGCTGCATCAGGATCACGCCGGTGACGTTGCGCGCAGGGTCGATCCAGTAATAAGTGTTGGCGAGGCCCGCCCAGGCGAGGCTGCCGGCGCTGCGGCCTTCCGCGGTCTTGGCGGTGTTGATCATGAAGCTCAGGCCCCACTTCTTGACCTGGTCCGGATAGAGATCGACGTCGTTGGTGTAGATCGGCGCGGCCGTCGCCAGCTTGGTCATGTTGAGATCGCCCATCTGGTTCTGACCCATCGTGGCGATCGTCTCGGCCTTCAGCACCTGGTTGCCACTGCCGCGGCCCTTGTTCAAAACCATCTGAGTAAACTTGATGTAGTCGGCTGCGGTCGAATAGAGCCCGCCGCCACCCATGTGGAATTCCGGCTCCTGCTCGAGCTCGAACGGGATCGCGGCGAGCTGGCCGTCCTCGCCGCGCGCATGCATGCCGACCAGGCGCTTGCGCATGTTGTCGGTGATCTTGAACGCGGTGTCGCTCATGCCGAGCGGCGCAAAGAGATTGTCACGCAGATAAGCGTCGAGCCGCTTGCCGCTGACGGCTTCCACGGCCTTGCCGACGAAATCGATATTGGTGCCGTATTCCCAGCGCGTCCCGGGATCGGTCATGATCGGCGTCTTCAGCGCGGCGTTCTGGCAGGTAGTGATCGCCGGGATGCCGGTCTTCTCCAGATAGACCGCGAGATCGCCGTTCCACATGTTGTAGGCGAAGCCGGCGGTGTGGGTCATGAGCTGACGCAGCGTGATCGGCCCCTTCGCCGGACGCAGCTTTGGCTCGCCCTTGGCGTCGAAGCCGTCAAGCACTTGCGGCTTGGCGAGATCGGGCAGCAGCGATCCGATCGGAGCATCGAGCGAGAGCTTGCCCTGCTCGACCAGTTGCATGGCGCCCGCTGATGTCACCGCCTTGGTCATCGATGCGATCCAGAACACGCTATCCGGCGTCATCGCATCGGGCTTGGACAGATCGCGCTTGCCGAACGCGCCCTGATACAGCACGTCGTTACCGCTGGCGGCGATTGCGACGACGCCGGGAATCTCCTTGGCGTCGCTTGTCTTGCGCAGAATCTCGTCGATCTGGGCTTTGCTTTGCATACGCGTTTCCTCCGGTTTGATTATTGTTGGAAGCGATCGATTGTCCTCCCGCTCCCGCTGCGCGGCAAGCGTGACGATGTGCACGCTTCGGTCGCGATGTCGTGACTTGACGGTCCGTCCTCCACACGGGACGACTGAATTGCAACACTTCATCGCAATCTGCGGTGGATGGCCGCACTTCGCCGTGACCGCGGATGGGCTCAGGCGATATGTTTCGGGTGTTTGAAGCACTTGAAACATTTTGTGCGTTGCGGCGTTCAGCTCTCGGCCCAATCGGCGGCTGGCGCCAAGAATAGATGAAGACTTGATACAAATTTGGCGGCCGCCGATCGGCCGCGAGGGGACCTCTGATGATTTCCACCTGGAGCGAATGGAAGCGCTATCCCCGTCCCGGACGGGGCGACAACCTCGAGGCGCCGATCGCGCCCGGCATTTATGAGGTCCGCATCGCCGGCACCGGCGCGCTCTATTCGTTCGGCGCGGTCGACAATCTGGCGCAGGCCCTGGCGCTGCTGCCGGTCGGCTCGAAGTCGTGGTTCGGTCGCCGCGACACCTCCGATGCCCCCGCTCTCGAATACCGCACCTGCGCGACCTCCTCGAAGGCCGACGCCAAGGCGGCGGCCGAGCGCATGATCGGCCGGCGCGAGACCTATATGAGTGGCGCGGCGTAACCTTCCAGCTCCGAATTTAACTCCCGGCAGATGTGCGTTGCGGGACGGTGCATTGCGCACCGTCTGCTCCTATATTCCGGCCAATTCGATCGCCCGCAATTGATCGTCCGAGGAGCAAAGCCATGACCCCGACCGCCGCCGCACGCGCCCAGCACACGACCGCCACCCTGCGCGACCGGCTGAAGGACCCCTCGCTGCTCAAAGAGGCCTGTTACATCGATGGCGCCTGGGTCGGCACGCCCGTCTTTGCCGTCAACAATCCCGCCACCGGCGTCGAGCTCGCGAAAGTCCCGCAGCTTGGTGCGGAGGAGACAACCAAGGCGGTCGAGGCCGCCGAGCGCGCGTTTCCGGCTTGGGCCAAGCACACCGCCAAGCAGCGCTCCAACATTTTGCGTAAATGGTTTGAGCTGATCATCGCCAACCGCGAGGACCTCGCGCTGATCCTCACCTCCGAGCAGGGCAAGCCGCTTTCCGAGGCGCTCGGCGAAGTCGATATCGGCGGCGCCTATGTCGAGTTTTTCGCGGAGGAGGCCCGCCGGGTCTATGGCGAGACCATCCCGACCCAGCGGCCCGATGCGCGCCTGCTCGCGATCAAGCAGCCGATCGGCGTCTGCGGCGCCATCACGCCGTGGAATTTCCCGAACTCGATGATCACGCGCAAGGTTTCGCCGGCGTTAGCTGCCGGCTGCACCGTGGTGCTGAAGCCCGCCAACGAGACACCGCTCTCGGCGCTCGCGCTCGCCGTGCTGGCGGAGAAAGCCGGTGTGCCCAAGGGTGTATTCAACATCATCACCGGCGATGCGCCGCCGATTGGCAAGGTGCTGTGCGAGCATCCGGCGGTGCGCTTCGTCGGCTTTACCGGCTCGACCGCCGTCGGCAAGATTCTCTACCAGCAAGCCGCCGTCGGCGTGAAGCGGCTCGGCCTCGAGCTCGGCGGCAATGCGCCGTTCGTGGTGTTCGACGACGCCGATATCGATGCGGCCGTCGAAGGCGCGATCGTCTCGAAATACCGCAACATGGGCCAGACCTGCGTCTGCGCCAACCGCCTCTACGCCCAGGACAAGATCTACGACGAGTTCGTGCAAAAACTCTCGAAGAAGGTCGCGGCGATGAAGGTCGGCGACGGCACCGAGAGCGGCATCACGCAGGGCCCGCTGATCAATTTGAAAGCGGTCGACAAGGTCGAGCGCCACATCGCGGATGCCGTCAAGCGCGGCGCCAAGATCCTCACCGGCGGCAAGCGCAGCGAGCTCGGACGCTCTTTCTTCGAGCCGACCGTGCTCGCCGACGTCAAGCCGGACTCACTGGTGGCGCATGAAGAGACGTTCGGTCCGCTCGCGCCAGTGATCCGCTTCAAGGATGAAGCCGACGTCGTCGCGATGTGCAACGCCTCGCCGTTCGGTCTTGCCTCCTATTTCTACTCCCGCGATCTCGGCCGCGTCTGGCGCGTCGCCGAAGCGCTGGAATCCGGCATGGTCGGCGTCAACACCGGCCTGATCACCACCGAAGTCGCGCCCTTCGGCGGCGTCAAGGAAAGCGGCCTGGGACGCGAAGGCTCGCGTCACGGCATGGAAGAATATGTCGAGATCAAATACGTGATGATGGCAGGGGTGTAATTTTGGTCGTCTTGGCGAAAGCCAGGACCCATTACCCCCAGGGAGTAGTTTGGCGAAGGCGGGTCGTTCGGGACTGATACCGTGAGCAATCGATAGATTCCGCGGTATGAGTCCCGGCTTTCGCCAGGACGACATCGAGTTTGTGGCGCGTGATGTTCGCCTTAGTTTCGTAGCCCGGATGGAGCGAAGCGAAATCCGGGATCTCCGTTGCTTGTGGCACGATCCCGGATTGCGCTTCGCTCCATCCGGGCTACGGACCCACTACCGCCGCAACACCGCAATCGTCCGGTTCGCAAACGTCAGCCGCTCGGCCATGACCGACACAAAATACGTCAGCAGCTTGTGGCTGAGCGCGGGGTCTTCTTCCTTGATCGCGTCGAACTGGTGCGTGTTCAGCACGTAGAGCACGCTGTCGACCTCGGCCTGGATGGTGGCGCTGCGCGGGGTCTGCGACACCAGGCCCATCTCGCCGATCGTGGTGTAGCGCCCCAAGCTGCGCACGCGCGTGGTGCGGTCGTCCTCGGCCGGGACCATGATGCCGACGCGGCCGTCGAGGATGAAGTGCATGGAATCTGCGGGATCGCCGGCCCGCACGATGATGTCGCCGGCCTCGACCTCGAGACGCTGGCAGCGGCGGATCAGCTCGTCGGCGTCGTCCTCGCTGTCGAGAATCCCCGTGAACCAGTCGCGCAGACTGGCCGTTTCCTGGGCCAGCCCCTGATGCTGCGAAATGAGCTCGTTCTCGCACCATTCCAGCGCACGATCGAGCTCGGGAATGAGGGTGACGCCGTCGCCGATGAAATCGCTGGAGTGCAGCACCTTCTCGGCCGCGGCCGACAGATGCACCAGAATGAGCTCGACGCCGAGGTCACCTGCGCTGCGTTTGATCTGCGCGAAACTATAGGCAGCCGAGGAGTCGACGCCGGTGACGAGCTTGAAGTCGAACAGAAGGTAGCGGCACTCCGGGCGCTCCTGGAGCAACTGCTTGACGTGCTGGTAGAGCCGGTTGGCGGAGCCGAAGAACAGATAGCTCTGGAGGTTGAGGCCCTGGATCTTGCCGCCATGGGCCAGCAGCACCTCCTGGTCGTCGCGCGAGCGGTCGAGCGATGAGCGATATTCGGCGCCGTCAAAGCTGTATTTGATCGATTCGACTCGCGCCGCGCTGAACGCAAAGGTCGCGCAGCCGATGATCACGCCGATCAGGATGCCTGGCACGAAGCCCCAGATGACGATGATCGCGATGATGGCGACCAGCGACACATATTCAAGCTTCGACAGCCGCTTGCGCGACTCGATGATCCATTTATGGAGCTGGTCGGCGCCGAGATAGAGCAGAAGGCCGCCGAGCACGAATTTCGGGATGAAGCCGAGCAGCTCGGGTGCGATGGCCAGCATCAGGAGCGACAGCGCCGCGCCGGTGAGGCCCGACAGCCGTCCGCGGCCGCCGCTGGAGAAATTGAGGACCGAGCGGCTGACCGAAATGCAGCCGGCATAGCCGCCGAGCGCACCGGTCAGGATGTTGGCTGCGCCCGTGACGTTCAGCTCGCGCTCCAGATTGGCTTCGCGATGTACGGCGACCTCGATCCCCGTGGTGTTGAACAGCGTGCTCGACGCCGTGACGAAGATGACGGCGACGACGTTGCCGAGCAGATCCGGCACAGTGGACCAGGGATATTGGGCGAGATCGTCAATGTGCCATGGCAGCATGAACGCCGCCGGCGGGGGAGGCTGGAAGGTCCAGCCCAGGGCGCGCGCCGCCTCCGGTGAGATGCCGGAGATCCAGAACGCCACATGCGCCGTGAGCACGCCACCGACGAGGATGATCGGCAATCCGAATGGGCTGCGCGAGCGATGCCAGGTCAAATACAGCACCATGGCCATCGCACAGGCCGCGCCAAGCTCTGACAGCGTGGTGCCGTTGGTGAAGCGCAGCATTGTTGCGAACTGCATGGGGTGATCGGTGATGACGCGGATCGCGCCCATCACAATCAAGAGGCCGGTCGCGCCGAGGAAGCCGCCGACCACGGGATAAGGCACGTAGCGGATGGCGCGGCCCATCCGCGTCAGCCCCAATCCGCACAGCGCTATCCCGGTCAGCACAGTCGACAGGCCGAGCGTGATCAGGACCGGCGCGAGCAGTGGCGCCGACAGATTGGCCGCCTCAACGTGCTCGACCAGCGAGGCCGCCAGAATTCCGGTGACGGCGGCGGTCGAGCTGTCGGGGGCAGCGATCGCGAAAGGCAGGGAGCTGCCGAGCCCGATGACGACCGCGAGCACCGCGGAGCTGACAAAGGTCGCTGTGATCCCGTAGGACAGATAGGGCGAGAGCGGGCCGGCGAAAATCAGCAGCGCATAGGACAGCCCGAACGTAACGGTAAGGACGCTGGCGGCGGTTCCGCCCAGGATATCGTTCAGCGCACGCTTGAGTGACGGACTAACCCTGGTGACCGGATCGAAGCCAATTGCCGGATCTGTCACGCCCTGACACTCGCTCATGAAAATTCCCGCCCGAGAGGTAGACGACTGCGAGCTTAGCGCAACAGGATTCTTGCAAGTATGAGATAGCCGACAGTTTTCGGGCATCCGGTGAGGATGCGGCCTGTGGCGTGTGAATGGGCAATCATATGCGGCGGGTGGATGGGTGACGCAGCGGCATTGGCTGCACATTCAGTGTCGTCCCGGCGAAGGCCGGGACCCATAACCACAGGGAGACGTTTGGCGAAGACTAGCAGTTCGGGATTAGCATCATCCGCGGTCGATGGACCTCGCGGTATGGGTCCCGGCCTTCGCCGGGACGACGATAAACAGCCTTGCTAAATCTTCAGCTCTGTCCCCGTCACCCGCCGATACGCCTCCAGATATCGCTTGCTGGTCGCGTCCACCACGCTTGCAGGCAATGGCGGCGGCGGGGCGTCGCCGTTCCAGCGGCCGGCGTGGCGTTCGACGTCGAGATAGTCGCGCAGCGGCTGCTTGTCGAAGCTCGCCTGCGGCTGGCCGGGCTTGTAGGCATCGACCGCCCAGAAGCGGGAACTGTCCGGCGTCATCACCTCGTCGATCAGGATGATGCGGCCGTCCTTGTCGCGGCCGAACTCGAACTTGGTGTCCGCAATGATGATGCCCTGCTCGCGTGCGAGCTCCTCGCCGAGCGTGTAGACCGCGCGCGTCATGCTCTCGAGCGTGTAGGCGAATTCGTCGCCGACCACCTTGCGCATTTGCGCAATCGTGATGTTTTCGTCATGGCCGGTCTCGGCCTTGGTCGCCGGGCTGAAGATCGCGGGCTCGAGCTTCTCGCTCTCGACCAGACCCGCTTTCAGCTTCTCGCCGGCGAGCGTGCCGGAGCCGGCATATTCCTTCCAGGCCGAGCCGGAGAGATAGCCGCGGATCACGCATTCGATCGGGAACACGGTGGTGCGGCGGCAGAGCATGGCGCGGCCGAGAATCTCGGCGCGGTGGGCCTTGAGCGCCGGCACGGCCGCGATGATCTCGTCGGTGTCGGCGCTGATCATGTGATGCGGCACCACGCCTTCGAGCTCTCCGAACCAGAACGCACTGATCTGGGTCAGCACCGCGCCCTTCATCGGGATGGTCTCGCCCATGACGACGTCGAAGGCGCTGATACGGTCGGTGGTGACCAGCAGCAGGCGGTCGTCATCGACGGCGTAGATATCGCGCACCTTGCCGCGCCCGATCTTGGGGAGCGGCAGGTCGCTGGAGAGCATGGTGGTCATCGGCAAATCTTTCGCAGGCAAGGCCTTCAGGCAGGAGATTTCAGCCGTGCCCGATCGCACGGCTGAAACCGGATTAGCCTATTCCGGCAGCGGAATGAACTCATGTTCCTGCGGAACCGCGGCGAAGCGGCCGGTTTTCCAGTCCTGCTTGGCCTGCTCGATCCGCTCCTTGCTGGAAGAGACGAAATTCCACCAGATGTGGCGCGGGCCTTCCAATGCATCGCCGCCGAGAAACATCATCCGCGTGGCCTTGATCGCTTTCACGGTGATGCGGTCGCCGGGGCGGAAGATCAGCAGCCGCGGCCCCTCGTAGCGCTCGTTCGCGATCTCGACCTCGCCGTCGACGACATAGATCGCGCGTTCCTCATGATCAGGATCGAGCGGCACGCTCGCGCCCGCCACGGCCGTGACCTCGGTATAGAACCAGGGCGATACCATCGACACCGGCGAGGTGATGCCGAAGGCGGAGCCCGCGATCACCCGCGCGGTAAAGTCGCGCTCGGAGATCATCGGCAGATCGCCGGCGCCGTAATGCTGGAACGACGGCGCGATCTCCTCCGATCCGGCCGGCAGCGCAATCCAGCTTTGCAGGCCGAGCATCTGCTGGCCCGATGCGCGCTGCGTATCCGGCGTGCGCTCGGAATGGGCGATGCCGCGACCGGCGGTCATCAGGTTCATCGCGCCGGGCTGGATTTCACAGACATTGCCTTCGCTGTCGCGGTGCATGATCGAGCCGTCAAAGAGATAGGTGACGGTGGCGAGCCCGATATGCGGATGCGGCCGCACGTCCATGCCCTTGCCGGAGACGAACTGCACCGGGCCGAAATGATCGAAGAAAATGAAGGGCCCAACCATCTGCCGCTTGCCGTGCGGCAGTGCGCGCCGCACCACGAATCCGTCGCCGAGATCGCGGGTGCGCGGCACGATGACGATATCGAGCGCGTCGCAGGACATGGGATCGCCGAGCACGGGATCGTTGGAGGGCTGCCAGCTCATGGTGGACTCCTGTTTCTTGCTGGTATGATCGTAGCAGAAAATGTTGGAAACGGGAGGAGACCGATGATTCCGCCGCTCAAGCCTGGCGCCAGGCTGTTGCAGGTGTCCGGCCCCAGAATCGAGACAGAACGGCTGATCCTGCGCCCATGGTGCGCCAACGATATTGCTCCCAATTCCGTGATGCTGAGCGACCCGGACACGGCGCGTTTCATCGCGGCAGACGGCAAACCGGTCACCACCGAGATTGCCGGCTGGCGCAACGCGGCGGTGATGGCCGGGCATTGGGCGCTCCATGGCTTCGGCCTGTTCGCGGTCGAAGAGAAATCGAGCGGACATTATGTCGGGCGGGTCGGCCCGTGGTGCCCGCCGGGCTGGCCCGGCTTCGAGGTCGGCTGGGGCATCGCCAAGGAGTTTCGCGGCAAGGGCTATGCGGTGGAAGCGGCCCGCGCCTCGATCGACTGGACGTTCGACAGTTTTGAGGTCGACGACATCTTGCACTGTATCGAAAGCACGAATGCGCCGTCGCAGGTCGTGGCCCGCAGCCTCGGAGCCCGGAAGGATCGCGAGATCGAACTGTTCGGGAAACCTGCCGACGCCTGGATCACGTCGCGGGCTTCGTGGGCGAGGCGAAATTGAATCGATGTCCGATCTGACTTAAATTCGCGGCACCGACGAAGCGGACCGACAGAATGCTGCTGACCAATCTCGAACTCGCCTTTCGCGCCGCCAGCGTCGCGCTGCTGCTGGTGCTGGCGGCGTCATTGGTCTCCGATTTCCGCAATGTGCTCGCGGCCCGGCTCGGCGCGGCCTTCGCGCTCAGCTCGGCCGCGCATGCGGCGAGCTATTCGTTGGATGTCACGTCGCGGATCCCGCTCTTGCATGCACCGCTGATCGCATTGGCGACCGGCAGCATCGTGGTGTTCTGGCTGTTCACACGCTCCCTGTTCGACGACGAGTTTCACCTCCGCTGGTGGCACGGATCGGTCTGGGCGCTGGTGACGGCCTTCAGCTTCGCAGGCTGCGTCTGGATTGCACCCAGCGGCCATGTGCGGTTCTCGGTGACGGTGGTCAATCTGATCGTGCTCGGTTTCATCGCGCTTGCGATCGGGCAGACGATCGCCTCCTGGCCGGCCGACCTGGTCGAGCGCCGCCGCAGCGCCCGTGTCTTCATCGTCTGTATAACCGCGCTCTATGGCGGATTGAACGCGGTGCTCCAGATCGCCGCCGCCGGGCACCACGTCGGCGATGTCGCCGAAACCATCAATGCCGGCGTGCTCACCTGCACCGTCGCGGCGATCGTCTATGCCATGATGCGCGTTGACGGGGCGGATCTGTTTCCGGCCGCGGCGGAGCCCGCACCGCCGATTGTTTTCAGTCAGCCTGCGGCCGATGACGCCGCCGATCAAAAGCTCATCGACGCCTTGATGCGGCTGATGGCGGACGAGCGGATCTATCGTCAGGAGAACATCACCATCGGCGTGCTGGCGGGCCGTTTGAAGATTCCCGAATACCGGCTGCGCCGGTTGATCAACCAGCGGCTCGGCTATCGCAACTTCAATGTGTTTCTGAACAATCACCGGATCGAGGAGGCCAAGGCCGCGCTCGCCGATCCGACCCAGGCCGAGGTCCCCGTCATCACCATCGCGATGGACGCCGGCTTCCAGTCGCTCGGGCCGTTCAATCGCGCCTTCAAGGCGGTCACGGGCGTTACGCCGACGGAATATCGGCGGCTCAGGGTTGACGCTATCTAACCCTGTAATCAATTGTAAAAACTGGATAATTTCAGAATCGGCGAGCCGCTGCGCAGTTTCGGCGAGCTCGCTTTCAAATCCGGCGAGCGCTCATCAGGCCACTCGGGCTTTCTCTCGGCACGTCCTCGAAGCCCGGAGAAAGCCCGTGACCCGCCGCCGCAAGATCATCCTCCTCACCACCACCATCATCTGTGCCGGCCTTGCCCTTGGCGCGGCATGGGCCCGCGACGTTCCGAAAGTCGCCACCGGCTTCATCGCCGACGTGCTCTGTTCGGAGAGTTTCGTCTCCGGCCTCGATCCCCGGCGCGACCTCGTCGAGACCACCGATGCGATGCCGGGCGTCGGTCTGCTGACCTGGGCGATCGACTACCAGGTCGATCGCGCGCGCAAGGATGTCACGGTGACGCTGTTCGGCATTGGCCGCAGCCATGCCGTCTATCGCGAGGGCCTCGGCTGCACGCTCGAGCATGGCGCGGCGATTGCCGACGTCGCGCTGCCGCCGGATGACAAGCAGCCCGCGTTACTGCCCGAGATCGCCGGCCCTTCGGTCGTGCCGCCGCAGAGTCCAGAGCTTTCAGCCGCGCTCGACCGCGCTTTCGCCGAGCCCGCGCAACCGCCTTATCGCCGCACCCGCGCGATCGTTGTCATGAAGGCCGGGCGCATCGTTGCCGAGCGCTACGCTGATGGTGTCGGGCTGGAGACGCAGCTGCTCGGCTTCTCCATGACGAAGTCGGTGATGTCGGCGCTGGCAGGCATTCTCGTGCGCCAGGGCAAGTTGAAGCTCGATGGGCCCGCGCCAATTGCCGCTTGGCAAAATCCTGATGATCCGCGCCATGCCATCACTGTCGACCAGTTGCTGCGTCACACCGCAGGCATTGCGCTCGGAAGCTCGTTGGAAGCCTCGCTCGGTTCGGCACTCGAGCCGGTCAACACCATGAAATTCGCTGAGGATGATATGGCCGCCTATGCCGCGAGCATGCCGCTTGCGACCGCACCCGGCACGGTGTGGAATTATCACGACGGCAACTTCCTTATTCTCGCGCATCTGATCCGCAACGCCGCCGTCGGCAAGCCCGCCGATGCACTTGCCTTCGCGCGCCGCGAATTGTTTGCGCCGCTCGGCATGAACAACGTCACGCTCCAGCTCGACGGTGTCGGCACGATCGAGGGCTCCAGCGAAATGCTCGCATCCGCGCGCGACTGGGCGCGCTTCGGCCAGCTCTATCTCAATGACGGCGTCGCCGGCGGCAAGCGCATCCTGCCCGAGGGTTGGGTGAATTACTCCGCGACGGCGACGCCCAACGCGTGGGTCGGCATCGGCGCCGGCTTCTGGACCAATCAGGGCGACAGCTTTGGTACGAAGTTTCGGGTGGAGCACGGCTGGCCGCGCGATGCCTTTTTCGCCAAGGGCACGATCGGGCAATACACGATCGTGATTCCGTCCGAGCGGCTGGTGATCGTGCGGCTCGGCCGCTCGCCGAATTGGCCGCCGGAAGCGGATGGCGTGTTCGATCTGGTGCGGGATGTGGTCGCAGCGACGCGCGAGAAGGGGAAGATGGCGGGAGCGAACTAGGCGGCTACTGCCGTCCCAGCTCCGTCGCCTTCGCCACGCGATCGAACCGCTCCAGCGTCATGATCGCATCCGCGAACTTATCGGCGCGCGCGTTCAGCACCGGCCGTGCCAGCGTCAAAAATTTCTGCTGCATCGCCTGCGCATCGGGGAACGATGCCGGCTCGCCGGAAGGATCGGCGTAGAGCCGCTCGTGCACGCCGTCGTCGGTGGTGATGCTGACGCGCGCGCCGAACGGATGGGTGCGGCCGACTTCGAGCCGGTCGTCCTGCACCACGTCGAACTTGTCGGCGAGCGCGTCGATCGCGGCATCGCCGAGACGGTTGTAATCGTCCCAGCCAAATGAGCCCTGGTCGAGCGCCAGCGCGCCGGTGAAGAACATCGAGAACTGGCCGCCGACAATCGAGGTCGGATGCCGCTTGGTCGCGGCATCGCCGGTCAGTGTGATGCCGTTGCGGTGCAGCCCGATCTCGACGCGCTTGACTTGATCCGGCGTCAGATTGTGCTCGCGCCGCATCGCGATCAGCGCGTCGATCGCGGCATGGGTGTAGCGGCAGCTCGGATACGGTTTGACGCCGATCTTCATGGTCTCGTAGGTCTTGCCGAGCCCTGCCACCGCCTTGTCGGGATGTGCATCGTCGGTGTAGCCGGCGAGCAGGCCGTGCTTGCCCTCGATCGATTCCGTCGCGCCGACGAAATCGTTGCGCGCGAGCGTCGCGGCGATCACGCCGTTCATGGCGGCGGCGCCGACCTGGTAGCGCTTGTTCCAGGCGCCGTTCATCAGGAATTGCAGCGAGCCCGCGGCCTGGCTGCCGGCGACGCCGAAGGCGGCGATGAGCTGTGGCTCGGACAGGCCGAACAGTCTGCCAGCGGCCGCCGCTGCGCCATAGGTGCCGGCGGTCGCGGTCGGATGGAAGCCGCGCGCGTAATGCGAGGTCGGGTCGAGCGCGTTGCCGAGCCGGCAGCAGACCTCATAGCCCGCGACGATCGCGGTCAGCACGTCGCGGCCCGAAGCGCCGACCATCTCGCCGACGGCGAACGCCGCCGGAACCACGGGCGCACTCGGATGCAGCGAGGAATCCGCATGGGTATCGTCGAAGTCGAGGGAATGGCCGAGCGCGCCGTTGAGCAATGCCGCGACCGCCGGCGTCCAGGTCTTGCTGTCGCCGAACACGGTCGACTCGCCCTTGGTGTCGAGCGCCAGCGCCTCGAGCATTTTCAGCAGTGAAGGGGTCGATTCCGCCTCGCTGCGGGCCCGGATGGCGCTGCCGAGGAAATCCAGCGTCAGCACTTTGGCGCGATCGAGCACCTCCGCCGGAATATCCCCGAATTTCAGGTTGGCGACATAGGCGGCGAGCGTTGCGGTTTCGTGGGCCATCGTGTTTCCTCGTTTTGGCCGGCAAGTTAGGCGGGCTGGTTTGGCCTTTCAAGCGGCCTTGGGGACACGGGCATCAGCTATGCTTTTGGTCGGCTGACGAGGATTGGATCGGACATTCGATGATGGTACTCGCAACACGGCTGTTCGACCGGGTCTGGTCGCGAAAGACGCAATTGGGGTTGGCGGTGCGGGTCACGGTGGCGGCCACCGGGGCCTATGCACTTGCCACCGCTCTGCACCTGTTGTTGCCGCTTTGGGCCGTTCTCACCTCCATCATCGTGACCCAGATGAGCGTCGGGCGCTCGCTGAAGGCGACGCGCGACTACATGATCGGCACGATCGGCGGCGCGATCTATGGTGGCGCTATCGCAATCCTGATCCCCTATTCGGGCGAACTGGGTCTTCTGGGTTTGCTGGTGCTGGCCGTGGCGCCGCTTTCCTTCATCGCAGCGATCTATCCGAACCTGAGCTCTGCGACGGTGACGGCAGTGATCGTGCTCGTGCTTCCGAGCATGCATCACGCCGATCCCATGGCCTCGGCGATCGACCGCGTCAGCGAGGTCTCGGTCGGCGCCATCACCGGGCTGCTGGTCTCGTTCCTGGTGCTGCCGTCGCGCGCAGTGGGGCAGATCCGCGCCAGTGCAGCGAAGCTGCTCGAATTGATCGCGGAAGCCTTCACCGAATTGCTCGCAGGCTTGACGCGCGGCCGCGACAACGACGCGCTGCATCGGATCCAGGACGGCATCGGCGCCGCGATGGTCGGCCTTAACACCATCGGCGCCGAGGCCGAGCGCGAGCGTTCAGCGCGGCTGTCGGGCGGCCCGGACACCGGCCCGTTGCTGCGAACCATCCTGCGGCTGCGCCATGACGTCGTGATGATCGGCCGCTCGACCGTGGTGCCGCTGCCGGTTGATGTGCAGATCAGGCTCGCAGGCCCGCTGGCGGAAGTCAGCGCCGCGATCGTGCGCTTCCTGCGGTCGGCGGCGGAAGCGATCCGGGTCGGCGCCGGCGCGCCCCCGATCCATCCCGTCCACGTCGCGCTCCAGCATTATGCCGAGGCGGTGGCGGCCGTCCGCCAGGACGGATTGATCCGCGGCCATCCCGGCGATACCGCGGAGCGCTTCTTCGCACTCGGCTTCTCGCTGGAGCAGATGCACCAGAATCTCTGCGATCTCGATCGCGTCGTCGGTGAATGGTCGGAGGCCACGGCAGACGGGCCGGTGAAGATCGCGGAGTGAGCTAGCGGGCCGGCTCTACGATCCGCCCCATCATGCTGCGGGCTACGAGCTTGTGGAAGGGCGTGATGAGCGCGAGGTAGGTCCGGCCCAGCAGATTGTTGGTCCGCACCAGCGTGGTCAAGGTGACGTGGCGGAGCGTCGCGTCGCCGGCAACGTTGACCACGATGCGGAAGTCGAGATGAGAATCATCGAAGCCGGCGACCAGCCGCTCCGGCGTCTCGCTCAGCACCGGAAACAGGCCGATCAGGCCGCCGGGCGCCGGCGCGCCTTCGCCCGATGTCTTCAGCCCGAACGGCGTCACCAGAATGTTGCGCAGGCGTGTCAGCGCATCGACCCAGCGCGGCCCGTGCAGCACCATCCTTGTGCAGGCCTCGCGCGCATTCACGGGGGTTGTGCCGATCTCCACGCGAAAGGCGTCGATGAACTGCGCGCCGGCCAGCAGTGTGCCGGCATCGACCTCAGGTGGGACTTCGCGAACGGATCCGGTCATCCCGCGATCTTGCGCGTCAGCATCCCAAAGCGCAAGATCAGCAGGCCTGCGTAGACGAACGATCCGATCGACAGCCCGATCCAGACGCCGACCGCGCCGAGATGGGCGTGAAATGCCAATACCCAGGCGATCGGGAAGGCGACGCACCAATAGCCGATGGCGGCGAACACCAGTGTCATCCGAGTGTCATTGAGGCCGCGCAGCGCGCCGCCCATGATGGTCTGGAGGCCGTCGGCGATGAAGAAGGTGGCGCCGACCAGGAGCAGCGTCGCGGTCAGCTCGACGGTCGCCGCACTCGTCTCGTCGCTGCCGAAGAACAGCCGCCCCAGCTCGTAGCGGCCGAGGATAATGGCAACCGTCAGCGCCGAGACGAACGCGATCCCGAGCAGCGCGGCGACGAGGCCCGCGCGCCGCACGGCCGCCGGCTCGTTGCGGCCGACGGCGTGACCGACCCGCACGGTTGCGGCCATCCCGATGCCGAGCGGGACCATGAACAGCACGGCGGTGACCTGGAGCGCAATCTGATGTGCGGCAAGCGCGGTGGTCGAGATCAGCCCCATCAGCAGCGCCGCCGAGGAGAACAGCCCATATTCCATCAGCATCGAAAACGAGATCGGTGCACCGAGCGCGATAAGTTCGCGCAGCAGCGGCCAGTCGATCCGCCAGAGATGGGCGAGCGGGCGATAGCCAGCAAAAGGCTTGCGCCATGCGACGATGCCGAGCGCTGCGACGAAGGTACCAAGATTGACCAGCGTGGTCGCCAGGCCGGCGCCAAGCAGGCCGAGCTCCGGCAGCCCGAACAGGCCGTGCAAGAGAACGTAGACCAGCGCGCCATTGGCGGGGATCGCTACGAGCGTGATCCACAGCGGCGATAGCGGCCGGTTCATCGCGCTCATCAGGCCGCGCAGCGCGACGAAGCCGAGCGCCGGCGCGATCCCCCAGGCCAGCCCGTTCAGATAATGCTGGGCCAATGCAGCGGACTGCGGCGCCTGCCCGAGCGCCAAGAGAATGTGCTCGCCATAGAGCGGCGAGGCCATCATCGGCAGCGAGATCAACAGCGCAACCCACAACCCGACGCGCAGCGCGCGCCGCATGCGCCTGACGTCGCCGGCGCCAAACGCCTGTGCGGCCAGCGGCGACACCGCGACGACGAGACCGAGCCCGAAGGTGAAGCTGACGAAATAGACCGTGTGCGCAAGTGCCGCAGCCGCGACCGAATCCTCGCCGAGCCGGCCGATCAGCGCGAGATCAGTCGTCATCATCGCCATCTGCCCGAGCTGCGTCAGCATCATCGGCACGGCCAGCCGCAACGTCTCGACGAATTCATCGGCGAGATGGTTTTGCGGCACGCCGGCTTGCGGCGGCGGATGAGGTTGCGCGGTGTCGAGCATGGCGGGTCAATAGCATGGCCCGGCGACGAAAACATGGCCCGAGAGCGAGACGGGTGAGGGGCTCTATCCGCTAGCTCGGTATTGTAGGGTGGGCAAAGGCGCACTTGCGCCGTGCCCACCATCTATCAAAGCTTCGAGAGAAATGGTGGGCGCGCTTCGCTTTGCCCACCCTACGATACTATCGCCGCGGAGAATTCTCCCACAAGGGGAGAAGGAAGAAAGCAGCCTCAGCCCTTCCGCTCGGGCACGCGCTTGATCTTCGCGCCCAGCGCGTTGAGCCGTTCGTCGATGCGCTCATAGCCGCGTTCGATCTGGTCGGCATTGTTGATGGTGGACGTGCCCTCGGCGCAGACCGCCGCGAGCAGCATCGCCATGCCGGCGCGGATGTCGGGCGAGATCATCGATGCGCCGCGCAAGCGGCTCGGACCTGCGATGATGGCGCGGTGCGGATCGCACAGCACGATACGCGCGCCCATCGCGATCAGCTTGTCGACGAAGAACATCCGCGATTCGAACATCTTCTCGAACATCAGGATCACGCCCTCGCATTGCGTGGCGGTGACGATCGCGATCGACATCAGATCGGCGGGGAAGGCCGGCCAGGGCTGGTCCTCGAGCTTCGGCACGTGGCCGCCAAAATCGTCCTGGATCTTCAGCGTCTGGTTCGAGGGCACGATGAGATCGTCGCCCTCGACGCGGCAGACGATGCCGAGCCGCTCGAATCCCATGCGGATCGAGCGCAGATGCTCGACACCGGCGCGCACGATGCGCAAGGGCGAGCGCGTTACGGCGGCAAGCCCGATCAGCGAGCCGACCTCGATGTGATCGGGCTGGATCGAATAGGTCGCAGCACCCAGCGTCGCCGGGCCATGGATGATCATGGTGTTGGTGCCGATGCCCTCGATTCTAGCGCCGAGCGCGACCAGGAAATTGGCGAGGTCCTGCACATGCGGCTCGGAGGCGGCGTTGCGCAGGAACGTGGTGCCGTCGGCGGCAACCGCCGCCACCAGCGCGTTCTCGGTCGCAGTCACGCTCGGCTCGTCCAGGAACACGTCGGCGCCGGTGAGCTTTGACGCGCGGAATTCCAGTCGGTCAGTCGCGGTCACCTTGGCCCCGAGCTGCTCCAGCGCCAGCATATGCGTGTCCAGCCGTCGCCGGCCGATCACGTCACCGCCGGGCGGCGGCAGCATCACCTCGCCGCAGCGCGCGAGCAGGGGGCCTGCGAGCAGGATCGAGGCGCGGATGCGGACGCAGAGGTCAGGGTCGAGATCGGCGGCGCGAATGCTCTTGGCGTGGATGACGAGCGTATTGCGGGCGCTCCATTCGGCCGACGCCCCGACCGAGCGGATCAGCTCGACCAGCGTCTCGGTGTCGCGGATCCGCGGCACGTTCTGAAGCGTCACCGGATGCTCGGTGAGCAGCGCGGCTGCGATGATCGGCAGCGCCGAATTCTTGTTGCCGGACGGCTCGATCGAGCCCGAGAGCCGGTGACCGCCCTCGACGATATATTGGATGGGCGCCACTTGGGTTCTCGCTGTCCTGTTTCGATTGGGCGGGCTGGTTTGGGGCGGAAACTACCGAGAATTGAGCGCAGTAGCAATTCGGGCTTGATGGTCGCCATGAGGGAGGTGCGCTCCCTCTCCCGCTTGCGGGGGAGGCATAGGCGGCCTACCGCCGCCGTTCTTGAGAAACGCCGATGCAGAGCATCGGCTATGGGAGGGGGTGTTTCCGCGGTGGGGTTGTCGAAATCTACGGAGAATATCGCCGCGAGGAGAGAGCCCCCACCCGGCGCTACGCGCCGACCTCCCCCGCAAGCGGGAGAGGTTGCAGCGACCGTGAAGTTGGCAGCTTTAGCCTAGAGGCATTCGACGCTTAAATATCGATCGTCGCGCTCAGCGAATGTTCCTGGATGAAGTCGCGGCGCGGCTCGACCACGTCGCCCATCAGCTTGGTGAAGATGTCGTCGGCCTCGTCGACCTCCTTGACCTTCACCTGCAACAGCGAGCGCGCATTGATATCCAGCGTCGTTTCCCAGAGCTGTCCCGGGTTCATCTCGCCCAATCCTTTGTAGCGTTGGAGCGTGACGCCCTTGCGGCCGGCGTCGGTGACGGCTTCGAACAGGTCGACCGGGCCGTGGACGGGATGTTCGGTATCCTTGCGCCGCAACTTGCCGGGACGCGCGTAAACGTCCTGGAGCTTCTCTGTGTACTCGTCGAGCTTGCGCGCCTCGACCGACCCTAAGAAGGCGTCGTCGATGACGGCGGCTTCCTTGACGCCGCGCACCGTGCGCTCGAACTGGAAACCCTGGCCTTCCACGTACTGGCCGATCCAGCCGCGCTCGACCTCCTCGGCCTGGTTGTCCAGCCGTCCCGCGATGTACTGCGCCGCGGCGGTAGCTTTCTCAGGATCGCCGTAGATCGCCTTGTTGAGCACGCCGGTGATGGCGGCCTGCTCGATCACCTTGCGGTTATAGCGGCTGTGCAAATTGCGCAGGACGCCGCGGACAGTTCGGGCGTCGTCGACCAGCGAACGCAGGTCGCGGCCGGTGCGGTCGCCGCCGTTGCCGGGAAGATAGACGCAGTCGTCGAGACCGGTGTCGATCAGATAATCTTCCAGCGCCCGCTCGTCCTTCAGATACTGCTCCGACTTGCCGCGGTTGACCTTATAGAGCGGCGGCTGGGCGATATAGAGATAGCCGCCGTCGATGATGTCGCGCATCTGCCGGTAGAAGAAGGTCAGCAGCAGGGTGCGGATGTGGGCGCCGTCGACGTCGGCGTCCGTCATCACGATGATCTTGTGATAGCGCAGCTTCTCGACCGAGAACTCGTCGCCGATGCTCGTTCCAAGCGCGGTGATCAGCGTGCCGATCTGCTCACTGCCCAGCATCTTGTCGGGGCGGACGCGCTCGACGTTGAGGATCTTGCCGCGTAGCGGCAGCACCGCCTGGAATTCGCGGTTGCGGCCCTGCTTGGCGCTGCCGCCTGCCGAGTCACCCTCGACGATGAACAGCTCGGACTTCGCCGGGTCCTTTTCCTGGCAGTCGGCGAGCTTGCCGGGCAGCGAGGAGACCGAGAGCGGGCTCTTGCGCGTCAGCTCGCGCGCTTTTCGCGCCGCTTCGCGGGCCGCGGCTGCCTGGATCACCTTGCCGACGATCATCTTGGCTTCGCCGGGGTGCTCCTCGAACCAGGCCTGGAGCGCCTCGTTGAGGACGTTCTCGACCACGGGGCGCACTTCCGAGGACACCAGCTTGTCCTTGGTCTGCGACGAAAATTTTGGATCGGGCACCTTCACCGACAGCACGGCAGTGAGGCCTTCGCGGCAATCGTCGCCGGTCAGCGCGATCTTTTCCTTCTTCGCGTAGGTGTCGGCATAGCCGTTGACCTGACGCGTCAGCGCGCCGCGGAAGCCGGCCAGATGCGTGCCGCCGTCGCGCTGCGGGATGTTGTTGGTGAAGCACAGCACGTTCTCGTGGTAGCTGTCGTTCCACCACAGCGCCGCTTCGACGCCGATGCCGTTGCTCTCCGTGCGCACGATGATCGGCGCCGGCACGATCGCCTTCTTGTTGCGGTCGAGATATTTGACGAATTCCTCGACGCCGCCGGAATAGTGCATCTCCTCGCGCTTCTCGACCGCGTGACGCATGTCGGAGAGGGCGATGTTGACGCCGGAATTGAGGAAGGCGAGCTCGCGCAGCCGGTGCTCCAGCGTGGCGAAATCATATTCGATGTTCTTGAAGGTTTCGGTCGAGGCCTGGAACGTCACCTCGGTGCCGCGCCTGCCCGGCGCGTCGCCGACCACGACCAGCGGTGCCACCGCATCGCCATGGGCGAACTCGATGTAATGCTCCTTGTTGTCGCGCCAGATGCGCAAGCCCAGCTTGCTGGACAGCGCGTTGACGACGGAGACGCCGACACCGTGCAGGCCGCCTGAGACCTTGTAGGAATTCTGGTCGAATTTTCCGCCGGCGTGGAGCTGGGTCATGATGACCTCGGCCGCCGAGATGCCCTCGCCCTTGTGGATGTCGACGGGAATGCCGCGGCCGTCATCGCGCACGGTGACGGAATTGTCGGCGTTGAGTACGACGTCGACGCGCGTCGCGTGGCCCGCGAGCGCTTCGTCGATCGCGTTGTCGACGACTTCGTAGACCATGTGGTGCAGGCCGGACCCGTCGTCGGTGTCGCCGATATACATGCCGGGACGCTTGCGGACGGCATCGAGACCCTTGAGCACGCGGATCGATTCCGCCCCGTAATCGCTTGGATTTGAGGGCTCGTTTTCGGCAGGCGTCTGCCGAGCAGGTTCTGTCATGAGAGGCCTTCGAGATGTCGCCCGAATCAGCCGCGCAAAAGGCGCTGATTTGCAGGCTATTTGTGCCATGAAAGACCAATTGCGCCTAGCGCAAAGTATCTTCCGGCAACCCTTTGACTAAATAGGGTTTTTTGGCCGGTTTTCAAGGCGTCTGAAGGCCGATTTCTGGCACTGAAGAAAGCGCGATTCGAGCGGTCGTTTCGATGTCTCAAAGGCGTGGATTTTGCGGGGGCGCAGAGGGTGTTCCGAGGCAATTGGAGTGCTTCGGAACGGGTGCACTAGGGGCGAGATAGATTTTGGATTGGATGAGCTAGCCACGGGCTCGCTGTAACCTCTCCCGCTTGCGGGGGAGGTCGGCGCGGAGCGCCGGGTGGGGGTTCTCTCCTCATTGGGAGTCTCTCTGCGGAAGCACCCTCACCCCAACCCTCTCCCGCAAGCGAGGGCTTTGCTTAATTGGCCGTGCGGGAGTGAGGCTCGATGTGGGGCATTTTTTTGTGTGGCCTCGGATGGCGAGCGAACGCAGACGGCCTTGTTTTCGTGGCCGATCGATGGCGTTGGGCTACGGCGGTCACGCCACACCTCCCGCGGGACACAGCACCGCCCATCGTTTGAGGTTCATGGCCAAGCAGAGAAGACGCAGATGGGTATGGTTGCGTGCCAAGCCCAGATAGCGAGCGCGCGCCCAGCCGTAGACGCCCTTGAGGCGCGCAAAGACCTGCTCGACCGGCGCGTGGCGGCGTCCCACGGCGTCGTTGAAGCGCTTCTTCCGCTCGGTCAGGGGATGATGCTTGTTGGGCCGGAACATCAGCCGCGGCTTGATGCCCCGGGCAGCCAGCCCGGCGCGGCGCTCGTGCTTGTCATAGGCCTGGTCGGCGTAGACCGCCTTCTCGTCGCCGCTGATCAATTCATCGGCCGGCACCGTATCGTTGACCGCAGCGTCGGTCAGCTTACTGCGACGGATGATCGCCGAGCACTGGTCGACACCGACATGCGCCTTGTAGCCGAAGTATCGCTTGCCACCCTTCTTGGTCCATCGCGCATCCGCATCGCGCTCGCTGTTGACCAGCTTGCTCGGCGCGCGCCCGTCTGGGCCGGGCGGCAGCGGGTCCTTTGGCGGCTTCGGCGGCTTCACCGCCGCCGGGATCAGGCTGGCGTCGATCAATGTGCCTCGACGCGGCACCAGCCCGCGCGCGTCGATCTGGCGCAGCATCTCGGCAAACAGCGTCTCGTCCAGACCGGCCTGCTGCAAAGCTTCGCGGAAGCGCCAGATCGTCGTATGGTCGGGCGTCTCGTCGCCCAGCGCAAAGCCGCAGAAGTCGCGGAAAGAGGCCCGGTCATCGAGCGCTTCTTCCAGTTCCGGATCGGACAGCCCGTACCATTGCTGCAACAGCACAGCCTTGAACATCACCAGCCGAGGATAGGCCGGCGCGCCACGCTCAGGTTCCGGAAGGCCGCACAGCACGCGCTCCACAGCCCCCCAATCGACCAGTTCGCAAATCCGCCTCAGCACCGCACCGCCTTTCCCACGCCGCGACGCCAGCGCATCTGCGAAGCTCGGTTGCCCAACCTGCCGATATGCCATCCCAAGACCCTCTTCAGATCTCTCTTAGTGAATCGCAGATTCGCGATTTGTGCAAAGCCCTCGC